>NZ_JAFEUT010000005.1:0-283516 GCF_016900985.1 Rothia sp. ZJ1223
GATCCCCTCCGCCAGGATGCGGTCCTCAACAAGGCGGACCACCCGATCCTTGGCATCCTGATCAAATTTCTTCGGCATGTTCCAGATTTTCCCATCTACTCAAACGGAACAAAACCTGGGACACTTCGCTCCGAGAAAAGAACCCTGTTTCATAATCACCTACCAGGATAAAACCGATACGTATTTTACCCTCAGTAGGGCGAGCACGCGTCTGTGCTCTAACAGCAGCGCATGCCCGCCTAACCAGCATCCGCTACCTACCAACTTACGGTAAAGAGCTGTGAAACACCGGTGATTTCTTTGATGGTGCCGTAAGTCTTAGCGTGCCCGCGATAGACCAAACGGTATGTTCCAGCTTCAGCCTCAGTAGGTATCTGCCACTCAAGGGTAATCTTCGACTGAGCAGCAAGATAACGTTTCCAGATGAATTTTGTGTTGGGGTCATTGTCATTAGTGACGTACTGCCACTGCTGACCGTCATATTTTTGTATCTCGAGGAAGCTGGTGGAGCGCCCCACACTATTGTTAGGGTGCGCTCCTTGGAATACCGCAGAAACGGTCTCGCCCGGACGCACGTTGCGGGGTTGCGACAGTACATCGCCAAAACGACGAAAGCCCGAAACGTCATAAAGCACCTTGCCTTGCCCACTCACCGGTGCGTGAGGCTCAGAAGGCTTATCGCCCAGAGGCATCTCGACCTTGTGTTTGAGGGCAGTACCCACATTTTGCACTGTTTGTCGGAAGGCAGGCAGAGTGTATCTGCCGAAGAGAGTCGCACCGCCCTCATACTGCTGGGAATCGTACTCCTCGGGTGTAGTGACGTAGTGGCTGTAGGCGTTAGTGTACCCCTGAAGAATAATCTTCTCCTCAGGCACCCCAAACAACTCAGCCGCGTCCTGCTTGATAGTTACGCCCGCTGCGCCGGTCCACTCCCCCGGCAAACCTAGCAAGTAGTAATCACCAAATTGCATAATCTGTACCGGAAGATGAGTCTGCACGGTGTTGCCCACCGATACAGCCAGCAAGTTTTCTTTAGGCGCCTGACAGGCAGCGAGCCGCGGTGAAATATTGTAAACAGCCCTGTTCACACCGGCGAAGAAAGCATTAGCGCCCAACCCCTCACCGAAAATTGAGGGACCAGGGCCATCCTCCACCGCACCTGCGGCAAAAGACTGCCCCAAACTCGCATCGCAGGTTCGCTCAATCTTTCCCGTACCTGTATACAGCCGGCTCACTACCTGCTGCTCAAAATCCACATAGGTAATCCGTGAATCAATATCGGTACCAGCAGATTCACCTTCCTGAGTCAGTTGGGCTCGCACTGCATCTGCCTGACGCTGCCCCTGAATCTTCATATTCGTGAAATGGTCACCAGTAGGTCCCTGCCCCGGTTGCAAAAAAGTATTGGGAGAAACATCACCAGTATCAGAGTTCGCAAAAGCGGCAACGAATCCACCTCCCTTACCCATGTGCCAATCAACCCCGTGATCCACGGTCTCCAGCAGATACTGGGCATACCCTTTGTTATCGCCAGATACCAGCTTATTGGTATTCATCAGGTTTGTGGGATGGATCGCGTACCAGTTAATCAGAGCTTCAGTAACACCGTTACGCTCCAGCCTAAAGGTGGTGTTAGTAGTGTCTACGCCCTGGTTAAGTTTTGATTGAAGACTCTCAGGGTTAAGGGAGAAGGCTTCCAACGAACGGTTAACACCTGCCTCTAACTCTGAGATAGATACCGTCAGGTTACCGGGTGCCATATCAGCATGCGCTTGATGCACAGCATCCATAGCCCCGTCAATCGTCGCGTTAAAGGTATCGGGGTGCCAACCCGCAGTTGTCACGTTGTACAGAGAGTGTTTGGTAACCCCACCGGGAGTAGCGTGCGTATGAGTCGCCGTCACCATGACATTAGATTCGCCGTACACAGCACCGTACTCAGCGGTAAGTCGTCGCAAGAGCTCTTGGCGCACGCTGTCATAAGCACTCAAAGCATCCAATACAATGATCAGATTTCGCTGAGCAGTATGAGGGTTTTCAATAACGAACGCCCGAGCGTACTGACGCATATGCAGCCCCTCCCCCTTTTGCTCCAGGCTACCGTAGCCCATGAAGCCTACCTCTGCGACTTCACCCGTCATATCAGCAGCACCAGCACCCACCATAAGAGGGTTCAGCTGTGACGCATCAGCGTCAGCTGCCGAAGAACTCATCACATCAGTGATAGCCGGCGCAACCCCCAGTGTGCAACCAAGCGCCAACACTAAACCGGTAGCGATTTTCTTACTTCGCTGCGCCATCGACGATGATGATTTCATATTTTCCCCTTGATATGTGAATGCCATAGACCATAAAAATCTAAAAGCTGCCTAGCGCCAGGGGGGGCGATCCCCATCTACCCGCAGCGCAAGTACCCGAAGACTATAATAAAAAACGGACGCGCCGTCACCGATTTTTTCGGTAACGACGCGTCCGTCGTGAGCTAAGAATCAGCTAGAGATTACTGACCGTAATTGTAATCATCAAGCGGAATAGCCTGGAACTCAGGAGCGACTGAACCCTCGTTCTCAGCAGCGTAGCTGAAGTCTGAGAACATGTTAGGAGTCACCGAGTACATAGCCTCGCGAGCCTCATCAGTCGGTTCGACCTCAACATCGTTGTAGCGAGCAAGACCGGTACCAGCCGGAATCAGCTTACCGATGATGACGTTCTCCTTCAGACCGACCAGCGGATCAGACTTACCTTCCATAGCAGCCTGAGTCAGAACTCGGGTAGTCTCCTGGAAGGATGCAGCTGAGAGCCATGACTCGGTAGCCAGCGATGCCTTGGTAATACCCATCATCTCGGGACGAGCAGCAGCAGGACGCTTACCCTCAGCAACAGCGGCACGGTTAGCAGCCTGGAAAGCGGTGTTTTCAACCAACTCACCGGGCAGCAGTGAAGTGTCGCCTGATTCGATGACAGTCACACGACGCAGCATCTGACGAACGATAACCTCAACGTGCTTATCGTGAATGCCCACGCCCTGTGAACGGTACACGCCCTGCACCTCGTCCACCAGGTGCTTCTGAGCCTCACGAGGACCGCGAATACGCAGAACTTCCTTGGGATCAACAGCACCGACAACCAGCTGGTCGCCAACGGTCACGTGATCTCCCTCAGCCACGTTCAAACGCGCACGGCGCAGAACGGGGTAAGCGATAGGCTCGTCACCGTTATCGGGAGTCACAATAATCTTGAAGGATTTATCGGTATCTTCAATAGACACACGACCGGTTACCTCAGAAATCGGTGCAACGCCCTTAGGAGTACGAGCTTCAAAGAGCTCCTGAATACGGGGCAGACCCTGGGTAATATCGTCTGCCGATGCGACACCACCAGTGTGGAAGGTACGCATGGTCAGCTGGGTACCGGGCTCACCAATTGACTGAGCCGCGATAATACCCACAGCTTCACCAATATCAACCAAGTTGCCTGATGCCATTGAACGGCCGTAGCACAGTGCACAAACACCAACAGCTGACTCACAGGTCAGAACTGAACGAACCTTGACGTCCTTGATACCTGCCGCAAAGAGCTTTTCGATCATGGGATCTGAAACATCTTCACCAGCTGCTGCCAGAACGGTGCCGTCCTCAGCAACAACATCGACAGCCAAAGCGCGTCCGTGGATTGAGCTCTCAACCTCATCGTGCAAGGAAATTGCACCGGTCTCTTCTTCTACCTGAATCAAAGGCAGAGTCAAACCACGCTTGGTGCCACAGTTGTCTTCGCGAACGATGACATCCTGTGAAACGTCAACCAGACGACGGGTCAAGTAACCGGAGTTCGCGGTACGCAGCGCGGTATCAGCAAGACCCTTACGCGCACCGTGGGTTGCAATAAAGTACTCCAACACCGACAGACCTTCACGGTAAGAAGACTTAATCGGGCGGGGCATAATTTCGCCCTTGGGGTTTGCCACCAGACCACGGATACCCGCGATCTGACGAACCTGCATCCAGTTACCACGAGCACCTGAGGTCACCATACGGTTAATGGTGTTCAAGCCTGAAAGGTTGTCCTTCATCGCAGCAGCAACTTCATCAGTTGCCTGGGTCCAGATGTCGATAAGCTCAGTACGGCGCTCTTCGTCATCAATCAGACCCAAATCAAACTGGTTCTGAATATCAGCTGCCTGCTTCTCGTACCCCTCCATAATGGCGGGCTTGGTGGGAGGCGCTGCGATATCTGAAACAGCAACGGTAACGCCTGAGCGTGACGCCCAGTAGAAACCGGTGTTCTTCAGGTTATCCAGGGTGCGTGCGACGACGTCCATGTGGTATTTTTCAGCCAAGTCGTTAATCAGGGCGCCAAGACCCTTCTTATCGGCAACACCGTCGTACCAGGGGTAGTCCTCAGGCAGGGTCTGGTTGAACAGAACCTGACCAACGGAGCAATCTACCAGCAGACGGTCGCCTGCCTGGTAGCCCTCGGGAAGGTCGTAACCAGCAGGGGGTACGAAGTCATCAAGTTCAATCTTAACCTTGGTGTACAGCTCGATCTCGTGCAGATCCATTGCCATGATTGCTTCAGCCAACGAGCTGAATGCGCGACCCTCGTTCTTCTCACCATCACGAGGAGTAGTCAGGTGGTACAGACCGATAATCATATCCTGGTCAGGAACCGCAACAGGACGGCCGTCTGAAGGCTTCAGAATGTTGTTTGAGGACAGCATGAGGATGCGTGCCTCAGCCTGAGCCTCGGGAGATAGGGGCAAGTGAACTGCCATCTGGTCGCCATCGAAGTCAGCGTTGAACGCTGAACACACGAGCGGGTGCAACTGAATAGCTTTACCCTCAACCAGCTGGGGCTCAAACGCCTGAATACCCAAACGGTGCAGGGTAGGTGCACGGTTCAGCAAGACAGGGTGCTCGGTAATGATTTCTTCAAGAACGTCCCACACCTGAGGGCGGAAACGCTCAACCATGCGCTTTGCAGACTTGATGTTCTGAGCGTGGTTGAGATCAACCAGACGCTTCATCACGAAGGGCTTGAAGAGCTCAAGCGCCATCTGCTTCGGCAGACCACACTGGTGCATCTGCAGCTGGGGGCCACCGACGATAACCGAACGGCCTGAGTAGTCAACGCGCTTACCCAGAAGGTTCTGGCGGAAGCGACCCTGCTTACCCTTGAGCATGTCAGACAGTGACTTCAGCGGACGGTTGCCAGGGCCAGTCACAGGACGACCACGACGGCCGTTGTCGAACAGTGAGTCAACAGCTTCCTGCAGCATACGCTTTTCGTTGTTCACGATGATTTCGGGCGCACCCAAATCAAGCAGACGCTTCAAGCGGTTGTTGCGGTTAATCACACGGCGGTAGAGGTCGTTCAAGTCTGAGGTTGCAAAGCGACCACCGTCAAGCTGAACCATAGGACGCAACTCGGGCGGAATCACAGGCACAACGTCAAGAACCATACCCAGCGGTGAGTTATCGGTAGTCAAGAAGGAGTTGACGACCTTCAGACGCTTCAGAGCGCGGGTCTTCTTCTGACCCTTACCGTTCTGAATGATGTCCTTGAGGGTCTCAGCTTCAGCTTCCATGTCGAAGTTCTCAAGACGCTTCTTGATGGATTCAGCACCCATTGAGCCCTCGAAGTACATGCCGTACTTATCGACCATTGAGCGGTACAGCGCTTCATCACCTTCAAGGTCAGCGACCTTGAGATTCTTAAAGCGATCCCATACCTTATCGAGGAATTCAATCTCGCGCTCGTGGTTCTTACGAACAGAAGCCATCTGGCGCTCTGCCTGTGAACGGAGCTTATCGATCTGAGACTTCTTGCCGCCCTCAGCTTCAAGCTTGGCAAGTTCCTCCTCGGTCTCGCGAGCAATCAGGTTAATATCAGCGTTCAGCTGATCCTGAAGAACCTTCTTGTCGCGGTCGTGAGCAGCCTGCAGGTTGGGCAGGTCCTCATGACGCGCGTCCTCATCAACGCTGGTAATCATGTATGCAGCGAAGTAGATGATCTTTTCAAGATCCTTGGGAGCCAAATCAAGCAGGTAACCCAAGCGTGAAGGAACACCCTTGAAGTACCAGATATGAGTCACAGGAGCAGCCAGCTCAATGTGGCCCATACGCTCACGGCGCACCTTAGCGCGAGTTACCTCAACACCACAGCGCTCACAGATAATGCCTTTGAAGCGTACACGCTTGTACTTACCGCAGTAGCATTCCCAGTCGCGAGTGGGGCCGAAGATACGCTCGTCGAACAAGCCCTCTTTCTCGGGCTTCAGGGTTCGGTAGTTGATGGTCTCGGGCTTCTTGACCTCGCCATATGACCAGCCGCGGATATCGTCGGCGGTAGCCAGGCCAATTCGCATCAAACCAAGTGAAGATTCGTTGGACATTTGGTCCTTATCTCTTTTCCGTAAAATTTGAAGACTATAAATTTTCTCGATGCTGTGAAAGCACTAAACCTCTAAAAGGCTTAGACTTCCTCAACTGAGCTCGGCTCTACGTGTGAGAGGTCGATACCCAAAGCATCAGCGGAACGGTAGCCTTCATCATCAACATCGCGCATTTCAATGGTCTGACCGTCAGTTGAAAGAACCTCAACGTTCAGGCACAGTGACTGCATTTCCTTGATGAGAACCTTGAAAGATTCAGGCACACCGGGTTCGGGGATATTCTCGCCCTTAACGATTGCCTCGTATACCTTCACGCGACCGTGAACGTCATCAGACTTGATGGTCAGGATTTCCTGCAGGGTGTAAGCGGCACCGTAAGCCTCAAGCGCCCACACTTCCATCTCACCAAAGCGCTGACCACCGAACTGAGCTTTACCGCCCAGGGGCTGCTGGGTAATCATGGAGTAAGGACCGGTTGAGCGAGCGTGAATCTTATCATCCACCAAGTGGTGCAACTTCAAGATGTACTGGTAACCCACAGAAATAGGCTCGGGGAAAGGCTCACCGGAACGACCATCAATCAAACGCGCCTTACCGGTACGGTTGATCAAACGCTCACCGTCACGGTTGGGATTCGTGTGATCGAGCAGGTCAAATAGCTCGTCCTCGTAGGCACCGTCGAACACAGGGGTTGCGACGTTGGTGGGACCTGATTCCTTGGGAAAGTTCGGCATACGATCGAGCCACGCGGGGTTGCCTTCAATCTTCCAACCCTGCTTTGCCAACCAACCGGTGTGAACCTCAAGAACCTGACCGATGTTCATACGACCGGGAACACCCATGGGGTTCAAGATAATGTCAACGGGGGTGCCGTCTTCCATGAAGGGCATGTCTTCGATAGGCAGAATCTTAGAGATAACGCCCTTGTTACCGTGGCGACCTGCAAGTTTGTCACCATCAGTAATCTTGCGCTTTTGCGCAACGTAGACACGAACCAGCTGGTTAACGCCAGCAGCTAGGTCTTCATCGTTATCTTTACGGTCAAGGACGCGAACGCCAATGACTGTGCCTGACTCACCGTGGGGAACCTTCAGCGAAGTATCACGAACTTCGCGTGACTTCTCACCGAAGATAGCGCGCAGCAGGCGTTCCTCGGGGGTCAGCTCGGTTTCGCCCTTGGGGGTAACCTTACCCACCAGAATGTCGCCAGCTTCTACCTCAGCACCGATGTGGATAATACCGCGCTCATCCAAGGCTGAGAGAACTTCCTCAGATACGTTGGGGATATCGCGGGTGATTTCCTCAGCACCGAGCTTAGTGTCGCGGGCATCAATTTCGTGCTCTTCAATGTGAATTGAAGTCAGCACGTCATCAGAGACCATGCGCTGGGACAGGATAATGCCGTCCTCAAAGTTGAAGCCTTCCCATGACATGTATGCCACAAGCAGGTTCTTACCCAGAGCCAATTCACCGTTATCGGTTGAGGGACCATCAGCAATCAGACCACGAGCCTCAACGCGGTCACCCTCACGCACAACAACACGGTTGTTGTAGCAGTTACCGGGGTTCGAACGTGAGAACTTCTTAATCTGGTAGGACGAGGTGGTGCCATCGTCGTTGCGAACAACAACTAGGTTAGCCGAAACCTCAGAAACAACACCAGCTTTGACAGCCAGAACTGAATCGCCTGAGTCGAGAGCAGCGTACTGCTCCATACCGGTACCCACCAAAGGAGCCTCAGACTGCAACAGCGGCACAGCCTGACGCTGCATGTTAGCACCCATCAGTGCTCGGTTCGCGTCATCGTGTTCCAGATAAGGAATCAACGCAGTAGCAACCGACACCATCTGGCGAGGGGAAACGTCCATGAACTGAACTTCGCCACCGGCAACCAGAACAGCTTCACCGGAGCCATCGCCTGCACGACACAGAACCTGGTCTTCAGCAAAGAACATGTCATCGTTCAAAGGTGCATTAGCCTGCGCAATAATCGCGCCCTTCTCATCATCAGCAGTGAGGTACTTAACCTCATCGGTGACCTTGCCATCACGCACAATGCGGTAGGGGGTCTCAATGAAACCGAAGGGGTTGATGCGACCGTAGGTTGCCAATGAACCAATCAGACCAATGTTCGGGCCTTCAGGGGTTTCAATGGGGCACATGCGGCCGTAGTGAGAGGGGTGAACGTCTCGAACTTCCATGCCCGCGCGATCACGGGAAAGACCACCGGGACCCAGAGCAGACAGACGGCGCTTGTGGGTCAGCCCAGCCAAGGGGTTGTTCTGATCCATAAACTGTGACAGCTGTGAGGTACCGAAGAACTCCTTGATGGAAGCAACCACGGGACGGATGTTAATCAGCGACTGAGGGGTGATAGCCTCGGCGTCCTGAGTAGTCATACGCTCGCGGACTACGCGCTCCATACGGGAAAGACCGGTGCGGATCTGGTTCTCAATCAGCTCACCTACCGCACGGATGCGGCGGTTACCGAAATGGTCGATGTCGTCAGTATCAACACGGATGTCAATCTCTTCGCCATCACGCATACCCTTGATAGATGAACCACCAGCGTGCAGGGTAACCAGGTAACGAATCATTGCTGCGATATCGTCTTCGGTCAGTACCATGGCCTTGGGATCGCTCAAAGGCATCTCAACGCCGAGCTTGCGGTTCACCTTGTAGCGACCAACCTTCGCGAGGTCGTAGCGTTTGGGGGTGAAGTACATGTTGTCCAGCAAGTTCTGGGCAGCATCAACTGTGGGGGGTTCACCCGGACGCAGTTTGTGGTAGATATCAAGCAGAGCCTCTTCGCGGGTCTCTACTGAGTCTTTTTCAAGGGTTGCGCGGATTGAGTCGAATTCACCGAATTCGGCAAGAATCTTTGCTTCTGACCAGCCCAGCGCCTTCAACAGTACAGTGACTGACTGCTTACGCTTGCGATCCAGACGAACACCTACCTGGTCGCGCTTGTCAATTTCAAGCTCGAACCAAGCACCGCGTGAAGGAATAACCTTTGCGGTGTAGATGTCTCTATCGGAGGTGCGGTCAGCGGTCTTTTCAAAGTAAGCACCGGGTGAACGTACCAGCTGGGAAACAACAACACGCTCAGTACCGTTAATGACGAAGGTGCCAGAGGCGGTCATGAGCGGAAAGTCGCCCATAAACACGGTCTGCTGCTTGATTTCGCCGGTGTTGTTGTTCATGAACTCGGCCTTGACATACAAAGGAGCTGAGTAGGTCGCGTCGCGATCCTTAGCTTCTTCCATGGTGTACTTGGGGTCAGCGAATTCAGGGTCGGAGAATGACAGGGACATAGTGCCCTGGAAGTCTTCGATGGGTGAGATTTCTTCAAAAATTTCAGCGAGACCTGAAATCTGTGCAACAGAGGTGTCACCAGTTTCAGCAGCTGCTGCGCGGCGAGCTTCCCAGCGTTCGTTGCCTATGAGGCGGTCGAAGCTATCGGTCTGCAACGCCAAAAGGTTAGGAACCTGAAGGGGCTCAGAGATTTTTGCAAAAGAAACGCGGCTGGATGCTCCGCCGCTAGCGGTTTGGTTATGTGAGGTGCTCGAGGCGACCAAGATTGGATCCTTCCACAGACCTGTCAGATTTGCGACGCTAGAACCTAGCTCTGCGCAAAGGCGCACCGACAGTCATCTTCTTCAGGCTTTTCCAACTTGGCAATCACATATGATGCTGTATGCCCTAAAGCTTTAGCTGTGTTCGCTGGTTTGTTGGTTGCTGGAAGAAAATGCGTCGGACGCATGTGCTTGGTTTAACCATGCCCACCGCTATATGAAGGCACAGAAAGTTAGGGCTAGCGTAAATACCAACACTACACTATGGAAATCCATTAGTCCATACCTTGTCACCGTAGTTTTTGCAAGTTCTCTTTCAGTCTTCTTTTAGCAGGCAACCACATTGACGGCGAGACCGCCCATGGAGGTTTCTTTGTAACGGTTGCTCATATCTTCACCGGTTTGGCGCATGGTTTCAATCACCTGATCCAAAGATACTCTGTGCTGACCGTCCCCACGCAGGGCAATACGGACGGCGTTGATTGCCTTGGTAGCAGCCATCGCGTTGCGCTCAATACAGGGAATCTGCACCAGACCGCCCACCGGGTCGCAGGTCAGCCCCAGATTGTGCTCCATCGCAATCTCAGCGGCGTTTTCGACCTGCTCGTTAGTGCCGCCCATTACCTGTGCAAGACCTGCTGCAGCCATCGATGAGGCTGTACCCACCTCACCCTGACAGCCCACTTCAGCGCCCGAAATTGAAGCACGCTTCTTATACAGCGAGCCAATAGCCGATGCCGCTAAGAAGAAGTCTACAATCGCGTCTTCCTGCACCTTCGTACCGCGATTACGCACCTCAGGCACGTAGTTCAGGGCATAGTGCAACACCGCCGGAATGATACCCGCCGCGCCATTCGTCGGGGCTGTCACCACGCGCCCACCAAAAGCATTCTCTTCATTCACTGCCAAAGCGATCAGGTTGACCCAATCCCACGCCATCTCGGGGGCTTTTTGGGCGTCCTCTTCCATGAGTTTGCGATGCCAATCCCCCGCACGGCATCGCACCTTCAACTCGCCGGGCAGGTACCCCATACGCCCTAACGACGAACCAATGCACTCGCGCATCACCTGACGAATACCCAAGATACCGGCGCGAATCTCTTCTTCACTGCGCGCTGACTTTTCATTTTCAAGTTTGAGGGCGGCAATAGAAAGACCTGCACTATTAGCCATATCTAGCAGTTCATCCCCCGAGCCAAAGGGGTAGGGTGCCTTATCAAGCACACCGCTATTTGATGACTCCTCGTCCTCCTCAACGATGAACCCACCGCCGATTGAAAAATAGGTGCGTTCTAGCAAGAGGGTCTCTCCCGCAAAAGCTGCCACCTTAATACCGTTGGTGTGACGGGGCAAAACGGTCAGCGGACGCAGGGTCATCTGGGATTCCTTGTAGGAAATTACCGGCCCGTACACCAACTTATTGACGGGATCTAACGTGCCGGAGGCAAAGTCCTCCCCTGAAAACCCTGCCAGGGGCAGGGTTCCATCAACTTGGTTGCGCTCCATCATTCGCTCAGATGCAGCGATGTCGATAGTCTCTGGAACAAAGCCACACAATCCCTTAAGAGCCGCGCTCATCGTGCCGTGACCTGCGCCGGTTGCTGCCAAAGACCCGTACAAGTCAATGTGGATGCGCGTTACCTCACCCAGTTGTTTAGCATCAATTAGCTCAGCAATAAAACGATTGGTTGCGCGCATAGGCCCCACAGTATGGGAGGACGAAGGACCAACACCGATACTAAAAAGATCAAATACGCTGATGTCATATTCGAGGGCTTCTGCTTGCTTGAGTTCTGAACTGGTCTCCACAGTGATAGCTCCTTGTGGGATAAGAGGGTGGAAATGCTAAAGACCCGCCCGCGCTTGTGGCACCGGCGGGTCTTTATTATAAGCCTACTTCTGACGTGTATAGAAAGGCAAAGCGACAATGTCGAACGGGGCTTGCTTGCCACGAATATCAACGTTGACGGTATCGCCCTCACGAGCGTAGTCGGTATCGATCAGAGCCATCGCCACCGGGTAGCCCAAAGTGGGGGAAGGAATACCGGAGGTAATCTCACCAATAGTTTTCTCACCATCTACCAGGGTTGAACCAGCGCGGGCAGGACGCTTGCCCTGAGCTTTCAACCCCACCAGCGAGCGAGCTGGTGCCTGTTCAGCCATCTTTTCGAGGGCGGCTCGTCCGACAAAGTCTGCAGACTTTTTGGTGAGAGCAATTTCTACCAGTTTGCCAAGACCTGATTCGAAAGGTGTAATCTCAAGACCCAGTTCGTGACCGTAGAGAGGCATGCCTGCCTCAAGGCGCAGTGAGTCGCGGGCGGCGAGGCCTGCGGGAAGAATCTCAAAGGCTTTGCCCGCTTCGAGAGCGGCGTTCCAGATAGTCAGTGCTGAAGCGTTGGGTACGTAGATTTCGAACCCGTCTTCACCCGTGTAGCCGGTACGCGCCAGAAGGACGTCGATACCCGCGATGTTGGCGGGTACTACCGCGTAGTAGCCGAGACCGGTGAGGGCGTCCTCATCGGTCATTCCCATAGCGAGCATAGTTTTTTCGGAGGCGGGGCCCTGTACTGCCACCAGTGAGGTTTCTTCTGACTCGTTGGTGAACTCCACGTCGAAGTCGCCCCGGCGAGCGCTCATTACCTCAAAATCAACCGCGACGTTAGCGGCGTTGGGTACTACCAAGAACTCATCTTCTGCTAGGCGGTAGGTGATGAGATCATCGATGACTCCGCCATCCTCGTTGACGAGAATGGAGTACTTTGCTTTGCCGACCTTGAGCACTGACATGTTAGAGACCAACGCGTAATCGAGGAAGGCTGCGGCGTCTTTACCTTTGACGCGGAACTCGCCCATGTGGGACAGGTCAAAAAGACCTACCGACTGACGAACGGCATGGTGCTCGGTGACATCGTTGGCATATTTCAGGGGCATGTCCCAGCCACCGAAATCGGTGAAGGACGCGCCCAGCTCAGCGTGGGCGTCGTAGAGGGAGGTTTTCTTGGGGGTCATATCTTTTTCTTTTCTGCTCTTGGAACCGTGAAGTTGCTACCGGCGTGCGCTTAGTTGTACTCGATGTCGAAGGCTTCGAGCGGAGGGCAGTCACACACGAAGTTGCGGTCTCCACCGGCTCCGTCGATGCGACCCACGGAGGTGAAGTACTTGGCGGCGCGCAAGGACGCAACGGGGTAGGCTGCCTGGGTACGGCTGTAGGGACGGTTCCAGGTGTCAGCGGTGAGTACATCCGCGGTGTGCGGTGCATTGCGCAGCACTGACTCTTCAACGCTTACTTTTCCGTCAATAACCTCTTGAATTTCAGCGTGGATTGACTCCATTGCTTCAATAAAGCGATCCAGTTCTTCTAGGTTCTCAGACTCGGTAGGCTCGACCATGAGGGTGCCCGGTACGGGGAAGGCAAGGGTGGGTGCATGGAAGCCGTAGTCCATCAGGCGCTTGCAGACGTCCTCGGCGGTAATCTTTGAGGCCGCGGTAAGTTCGCGCAAATCAAGGATGCACTCGTGAGCTACCAGTCCGTTGTCTGAGGTGTAAAGCACCGGGTACTTGTCTTTGAGCTTCTGAGCAATGTAGTTAGCGCCTAGAATTGCGTATTCGCTGGATGCGCGCAGACCGGTAGCTCCGGTCATCGCCATGTACATCCAAGAAATAGGAAGGACGCCGGCTGAACCGAACATTGCCTGAGAGATGGGAAGGGGCGCTCTGTCGGTCAGGTTACCGGTGGCATCCGCGAGGTAGCCGTTGCCGGGCAGATACTTTTCAAGATGCGCGCCCACCGCAACGGGGCCCACGCCGGGACCGCCACCACCGTGCGGGATGGCGAAAGTCTTGTGCAGGTTCAGGTGCGACACGTCGCCACCGAACTTGCCAGGCTGTGCCAGCCCCATCTGCGCATTGAGGTTAGCGCCGTCGATGTATACCTGCCCACCGGCTGCGTGTACCAGTTCGCAGACCTCGACAACCTGCTCCTCGAAAACGCCGTGGGTTGAGGGGTAGGTAATCATAATGGCAGCAACAGTATCGCTGTGCTTCTCAATCTTTGCTTTGAGGTCTTCAACATCTACCGAGCCGTCAGGGGCGGTAGCGACAGGGGCGACTTTGAGACCCGCCAAAGCTGCTGATGCGGCGTTGGTGCCGTGCGCTGATTGGGGAATGAGCACGATATTGCGCTGAGTATCCCCACGGTCTTCGTGGTAGGCACGAATAGCGCGCAGCCCCGCATACTCACCGGACGCGCCGGAGTTGGGTTGCAGCGAAATAGCATCATAACCGGTTACCGCGAGCAACCAATCGCTTAGCTCATCAATCAATTTCTTCCAGCCTTTTGCCTGCTCAGCAGGAACCAGCGGGTGAATGTTCGCGAACTCAGGCCATGAGATGGGTTCCATCTCGGCGGCAGCGTTGAGCTTCATGGTGCATGACCCCAAGGGAATCATAGTGCGATCCAGTGCCAGGTCTTTATCAGAAAGACGACGTAGGTAACGCATCATTGCGGTTTCAGACTGATGGCTGTGGAAGACAGGATGCTGCATGTACTCATCGGTACGCAGCAGCTCTGAGGAGAGCTCGTACTGGTCGGTGGATGCGGGCAGAGTTGCACCTAGGGCTTCAGCAAGAACTGTAAGAACTGCCTCGGTGTGTGATTCACCCACTGAGATCGAAATGCGGTCAGCGTCAATACGGCGGATGTTGATACCAGCCTTTTCAGCCTGGGCGACCAGCTCGTCAGCGCGTCCGCCCGTTTTGAAGCTCACGGTGTCAAAGAAGCTCTCATGCACCAGGGTCAGACCGGCTGAGACCAGGCTCTGAGCAAGGCGTGCGGCATTCGTGTGCAGACGCTGTGCAATAGTCTTCAAACCAGCGGGGCCGTGGTAAACCGCGTAAGCGCCAGCCGCAATCGCCAGCAGTGCCTGAGCGGTACAGATATTCGAGGTCGCCTTCTCTCGGCGAATATGCTGCTCACGAGTCTGCAACGCCAAACGGTAGGCGGGCTTACCCGCAGAATCCTGTGAGACACCTACCAAACGACCGGGCAGGGTACGCTCCATGCCCTTTGACACAGCCAAGTAAGCTGCGTGAGGTCCCCCGTACCAGAAGGGCAAACCAAAGCGCTGGGTGGAACCTACAGCAATATCAGCGCCCAGCTCAGCAGGTGAGGTCAGCAGGGTCAGCGCCAGAAGGTCAGCGTTAACGGTCACCAGAGCGTTACGTTCTTTAGCTGCGGCAACAATCTCACGCAAATCGCGCACCTGACCGTCGTGGGTGGGGTAGGCAAGGATAAGACCGTACAGATCGCCCTCGGGCAGACCGTCTGCAAAGTCAGTCACCACAAAGTCAATACCCAGCGCGTCCGCACGGCCCTTAACCACAGAAAGAGTCTGCGGCAGAACACCGGCGTCGATAGCAAAGAAGCCGTTCTTCACCTTCTTGTTGGCGCGGTGCATCATCACAGCAGCCTCAGCCACAGCGGTTGATTCATCGAGCAAGGACGCATTAGCAACCGGTAAGCCGGTCAGCTCCATGACAGTGTTCTGGAAGTTCAGCAAAGCCTCAAGGCGGCCCTGGGAAATCTCGGGCTGATAGGGGGTGTAGGAGGTGTACCAGCCGGGGTTCTCCAAAATATTGCGGCGAATGACAGCCGGAGTAATGGCGTCATAGTAACCGGCACCAATCATCTGGGCGTGTACGCTGTTCTCAGCGGCGTACTGGGCAATCTTGGTCTGCGCCTCGAGCTCACTCAACGGCTCAGGAAGGTCCAGTTCCCCCTCCACACGAATCCGGGAAGGAACAACAGCATCAACCAACGATGCCAAAGAATCATAACCGAGGGTGCCCAGCATATGCTCGGTGTCAGTAGCGTTAGAGCCAAGGTGACGGTCAATGAAGGTCATGGAAAAACTCTCCTGGTGAAAAGGCGCAAAGACTAGCCGCCGCAGTGACGGTTAGTGCCCTCCCCACTCTGTTATAAACCTGAGAGTTTTCACCAAAACCTTACACTCGCGCGATAGGTTTTCGCTTGCCCCTTCGGTGGAGGTGTCACGCCCCTCTCCAGAGTTGCCTGAGCTAGCGGTACTTTTGCCTGAGAGTTTCCCGGGGAGGGTTTGCTCCTTCGGCGCTACGCTATCAACCGGTTATTCACCCGGCGCTTTCGCGCAGTCTCTCCCGCCTAGCTGTAAACGGCACTATTTAATTTGTCTTCTCAAGTGTGCCACAGCCAACATAAAAGCACCACTCCCCCTACTCCTAAAGAACGGGAAAGTGGTGCTTTTATTCAAGTCTAATGCCCAGTAGATGAGGTAAGTTCACCGACAGTCTTTGAAGATACCTAGCATTTCAAAGATTGCCGGGGTTCTCTCTACCCCAACCGTATATGTGTTTATGAGGGACGTACCGCGTTCTTATCTGATTTCATCCACAGTGAGACAAGAAGCGAAACAATGCAGATGATCGCTAGGGCGTACAGACCCCATGCGTAGCTTTCGTTCGCGGTGTAGGCTGCACCCATGATCAGAGGCGGGAAATAACCGCCCAGACCACCGGCTGCTGATACCAGACCCGATACGGTACCGATATCTTGCGGGCGAACAACCTTGCCCAACCAGCCGTAAATGGTACCGGTGCCGAAGCCAACGAAGAATGCCGTCACAACGTGCAAGAGAGCGTTCAAACCGGTGGATGCGGGCTCGAAAGCAATCAGCACAACCAGTACTGCCACCGCAACAAAAACAACCAGGGTAGTCAGCTTTCCACCGAACTTATCTGCCGCAACACCACCGAAGGGGCGAGCAAGCACGGCGCAGGCAGCGAACATTGCGGCGAAAGTACCGCCAGCAACAGCCTCGTAACCATAGATGTTCTGCATATAGGTGGAGAGGAAGTTCGAGAAGGCAACGAAAGCACCGAAGACAACTGCATAGATAAAGCACAGTTGCCAGGTCACCAGAACCTTAGATACGCGAAGAATCTTAGGCATGACAGGCTCAGGTTTAGCAGCCTTCATCACCGGTGAATCCTTCAAGAAGAACCAGACAACGCAGGCGTAGATCAGAGCCACGCAGGTCATAATCAGGTGGGTAGGGAAATAACCGAAAGCCTGAAGCATACGGGGGTTGAAGAAAGCAGCACACGCGGTACCGACCATACCCATACCGAAAATACCGGTAGCAAGACCCTTACGGTGGGGTTCAAACCATGCTGAAGCGAAGGGGATGCCCACCGCGAAGATTGAACCGCCGATGCCCAGGAAGAAGGCAACTAGCAGCAGCAAGGGGAAGCTACCCATCTGACCCACCAAGCCGGTAACCAGAACCATTAAACCGGTGAAGGTCAGCATAATGGTGAACATGATGCGACCACCGTAACGGTCAGTGAGTGCGCCCACCGGAATACGCGCCAGTGAACCGACGATAACGGGGGTCGCGATCAGCAAAGAACGCTGCCCCTCAGTCAGACCGTAGGTTTCGGTGTAGTACTTGGCGAGCGGACCAATCATAGTCCAGCTCCAGAAACCAATCATTGAGGCACACGCCGCCATGATGGTGTATTTGAGCCCACCCTGCAGTTTAGGGTCACGCTCGAGTGTTGTAGTACTCATGAATTCCTCATTCAATACTGTGTGAAAGAAATAGTAAAAAATTCTTGATTAGCGAGACGCGCGTTCACGGTTTTTACGCTGTTCACGAGCGCTCTTATCAGACAGCTTGGCTGCGGTCGCCAAAGGCTCCCAGCCACGACGCGGTGAACGTGCGCCGCGACCCTCGCCGCCGCGTCCACGGTAAACAATGTAAGGACGGAACAGGTAATGCAAAGGCGCGGTAAAAGCGTGAACTAGGCGGGTAAAAGGCCACAGAGCAAAAAGCAAGAAAGCAACAATGATGTGCGCTTTGAAGGTGAAAGGCACATTGTGCATCAGCTCAATATCAGGCTGGAAAATCAGCACAGAGCGGAACCACGGTGAAATATCTCCGCGGTAGTTGTGACCGTGATGCCCCTGGAAAGCACTAAGAATAGTGACGCCAATGCCCAGAACAATAGCGCCCATCAAGAAGATGTACATGATCTTGTCATTCACAGTGGTTGCGCGGAACACGGTGGCGGTGGTGCGGCGACGGTAAACCATCATTACCAAACCAACAGTAACCGCAATACCAAAGGGCAGACCAAGGACCAAAGCCATCATGTGGTACACATCATCTGAAATGCCCAGTGCCGCGGTCCAGCTTGCAGGAATCAGCAGACCCGCGATGTGACCGGCAAGAACGCCCACCAGACCGTAGTGGAACAGCGGGGAGGCGATACGCAACATCTTAGATTCATAGACCTGAGATGAGCGGGTAGTCCAACCAAACTGATCGTACTTGTAGCGCCAGAGGGTACCACCGATGAGAATCACGATGGACATATAGGGCAAAATGCCCCAGAGGAACAGATCTAGAAGGTTCATCGGTTTAACTCCTGGTAGAAACTTCAGTCAGGGATGAGGGCACGGGTGCAGGTTGCAACAGGGGCAGAAGACGCGGGTCTGTGGGATCAAGCCCCACTGACTCAGCGGGCGGGGTTGCCCGTGCGAGCTTCTGAATTTCCTGGGCTGTTTGCGGGGATTCTCCCGGCAAGCTATCGCAGATGCACTCCACCAGTTTGTGGAAAGCAAGATTGTCATCGCGCAAAGCAAGACGCAACAGCTCTAGGGAAGGGCGGTATGCCTGCAAGGATGCGCGTCCAGCACGTGAATCTACCAGGGCGGTAAATTCAAGCACGAGTGGCAGGTAATCGGGCAGTTCACCATGAAGGTTAGTCACCATACCCGAGTCGCGGTACATCTTTTTAAACCGGGTAAGGGCTTCGCCGCGTCGGCGGGTATCTCCTTCAGTCCAGTACGAAAGATGAAAGGAATGACGCCGCGAAAGGTCGTATTCCTGCACGTAGGAGGCGGCAACGTCCTCCATGGGTGCTGATTCGTACCAGTGTGCAACGTCATCAATCGCCTCAACGAGCGGGGTCTCCCCCACTTCTTGGGCTAGCTGACGCAGTTCGGGAATCAACGCCTGAATTTCAGTATCGGGGTAGCGCATGAGCACAGATGCCACCTGATAGATGACCTGCTGACCCTCAGTTGCCTGACCGAGGTCAGCATCGAAAGGGTCAGTGCTACCGGGCACTACCGTGTCGAAAGAAGGCGCGGACGCGCCGGGGGTGGGTTCGGTTGCCGAACCCGCCTTGCCCATGAGTTTAGAGAAAAATCCCGCCACTGCCTACGCCTTCTTAGAACTGGTGGTATCGGGGAACAGGGCATCGGGGCGACCGTTGCCGTCCCACATGAAAATGTTGACCTTACCGTCAGCTCGCTGGGCGTTGGCATAAGAACCGGCTGAGACCGGAACAGGGCGGTCGCCCATGCCCGAGAAGGCATCGTCGTAGAGCATGCCGGGACCACCCTCGCCTTCCAGCGAGCAGCCCGTCTCTTCGAGGTTGTGGGCATCTTCCATGTGAGCTGCGGGAATTACGTAGCGCTCGTCGTACTTTGAGATAGCCATGAGGCGGTACATTTCGTACATCTGAGCACCGGTCATACCCACAGCGTTAGCGATTTCTTCGTTACCCACGTTGCCGAGGGTGATATCACGCATGTAGGAGCGCATTGCTGCCAGCTTCTTCAGCACGTCAACGATGATGGTTTTATCGCCAGCGGTGAAGAGCTCTGCCAGGTACTCGACGGGAATACGCAGGGAGTCGATGGCACCAAAGAGGTTGTCCTTGGATTCAGCGTCGTGCCCCTGTTCCTTGAGCAAGTCGATAATCGGTGACAGCGGCGGCACATACCAGACCATGGGCATGGTGCGGTATTCGGGGTGAAGCGGAAGAGCAATCTTCCATTCCTTCGCCAGCTTGTAGACCGGTGACTTCTGTGCAGCTTCAATCCATGCTGAGGGAATATTGCTCTTTTTCGCCTCAGAAATGACCTGGGGATCGAAGGGGTCAAGCATCAAATCAAGCTGTGCCTCGTACAGATCCTTCTCATCGGGTACTGACGCAGCCTCGGTCACACGATCAGCGTCGTAGAGGAAGATACCGATGTAGCGCATACGACCCACACAGGTTTCCGCGCAAACGGTAGGAATACCGTGCTCGATACGGGGGTAGCAGAAAGTACACTTTTCTGCCTTACCCGATGCGTGGTTGAAGTAAATCTTCTTGTAGGGGCAACCGGTGATGCACTGACGCCAACCGCGGCACTGATCCTGATCAACCAGTACAATGCCATCTTCTTCACGCTTGTAGATAGCACCTGAGGGGCAGGACGCCATGCAGGAGGGATTCAGGCAGTGCTCGCAGATGCGCGGCAGGTAGAACATGAAGGTCTTTTCGAATTCGAACTTGATCTTCTCTTCTGATTCCTGACGGATCTTCTGCACGATGGGATCCTCGTTACCGGTCACAAAAGTACCGCCGAGGTCATCGTCCCAGTTCGCTGACCAGTCAATAGCGGTGTCTTCACCGGTAATCAAAGACTTCGGTGCAGCAACGGGAAAGTCATCGCCCAAAGGAGCGTTAGTGAGGTTCTCGTAGTCGTAGGTCCACGGCTCGTAGTAGTCACTCATCTCGGGCTGAACAGGAGATGCAAAGAGGGTAAAGAGCTTCTTGAAGCGGTTACCGCCTTTGAGTTCCAGACGTCCGCGCTTGTTCAGCTGCCAGCCGCCCTTCCACTTCTCCTGATCCTCGTAACGCTTGGGGTAACCCAAACCGGGGCGGGTTTCGACGTTATTGAACCACACATACTCAGTACCGGTACGGTTAGTCCACGCCTGCTTACAGGTTACCGAACAGGTGTGGCAACCCAGGCACTTATCCAGTGCCATAATCATTGAAACTTGAGCCATAACGCGCATTAGTAGGTTACCTCCTGCTTGCGGCGGCGAATAACGGAAACAATATCTCGCTGGTTACCGGTCGGTCCCAGGTAGTTGAAGGCGTATGCCTGGTGCGCGTAACCACCGATAAGGTGGGTGGGCTTCACAAGAATTCGGGTCACCGAGTTGTGAATACCGCCGCGCTTGCCGGTTGCCTCCGACTTGGGAGTATCGACCAGACGTTCCTGGGCGTGGTGAACATAGACAACTCCCTGTGGCAGACGGTGTGAGACCACCGCGCGTCCAACGAAGACACCGCCGTCGTTGATGCACTCGATCCAGTCGTTGTCCTTGACACCAATACGCTCGGCGTCCTGCGGGGAAATCCATGCGTGGGAGCCACCGCGAGAAAGCGCCAGCATGTAAAGGTTGTCGTGGTAGGACGAGTGGATAGCCCACTTGTTGTGCGGGGTCATGTAACGCACCGCAATGGTGACCTCGTCCTGCTGTGTACCCAGAATCGGCTGGTTGAAGAGCTTATGCATATCCAGCGGTGGACGGTAGGTCGGCATCTGCTCGCCCATCTCGTTCATCCAGTCGTGATCCAAGAAGAAGTGCATACGGCCGGTGAGCGTGTGGAAGGGCTTGAGCTGCTCGATGTTCAGTGTGAAGGGAGCGTAGCGGCGGCCGCCGGTTTCTGAACCTGACCACTCGGGTGAGGTAAAGACCGGGCAGGGGCGATCTTGGGTATCACGGAACGTAATACGCTTTTCTTCGTTGCCCTCAGCCAAGTGAACGAACTTCTTGCCCACTCGCTTTTCGAGCTGTTTGAAGCCAGCAATAGCTACCGGACCGTTTGAGGTACCCGAGAGCGCCAAGATGGTATCAACCAGCTTCTCGATGGTATCGAGTGCGGGTAGCCCCTCACCCTTACCGGAGTTCATCACACCGTGCTCCTCCGCCAGCTTCGCCAGCTGCGGATTAACATCAACAGTGATTGCCTTGGTGGTAGTACCGAGCTTCGAGAGCAGCGGACCCACCGAGGTGTACATATCGTACAGAGCCGGGTAGTCACGCTCGACCACCGTGAAAATCGGCATGTTCTTGCCGGGAATACCCTTGACGCCCTGGTTCTTCCAGTCCGGGGCATGACCGCCGGGCTGGGCAATCTGACCGGGAGTGTCATGCTGCAAAGGCACAGAGACAACATCTTTACGAGTGCCCAGGTGCTTAGCAGCCAACTTGGAGAAGACGTACGCCAGTTCCTTGAAGGTCTGGTAGTCAGTCTTAGCCTCCCACGGCGGGTCAATAGCCGGGGTGAAGGCGTGAATGTAAGGGTGCATGTCGGTCGATGAAATATCGAACTTCTCGTACCAGGTAGCGGTCGGGAACACGATATCCGATGACAGGGTAGATGAGGTCATACGGAAGTCCGCAGTCACCAACAGGTCAAGTTTGCCCTCGGGAGCGTTCTCGTGCCACTTGATTTCACGCGGATGCACATCTGAGTCACCGGCACCCATGACGTTGTTGTGGGTACCGAGTAAGTGCTTGAGGAAGTACTCTTCACCCTTAGCGGACGAACCCAGCAAGTTGTTACGCCAGAGCATCAAAGTGCGCGGCCAGTTGACGGGGTTATCCACGTCTTCAACCGAGAATTCAAGGTCTCCTGAGTTCAAGCGTCCTGCAACGTAAGCAGCAGGGTTCTCAGCGGCGCCTGATTCGACAGCTACCGCTGCCTTATCGGCCAAATCCAGTGAATTCTCGGGGAACTGCGGGTAGAAAGGCATCCACCCCATGCGGGCAGAGCGCGCCAGAATATCGGCGGTGTGAACGCCCTTGAGTTCACCCTTGGCAAGGGGAGATTGCAGGGAGTCAGCGGAGTAACCATCAAGACGCCACTGGTCGGTGTGCATGTACCAGAAGGAGGTACCTGCCTGGGTGCGTGGAGGGCGAACCCAGTCAAGAGCGTTCGCCATATGCGCCCAACCGGTGATCGGGCGAGCCTTTTCCTGACCCACGTAGTGAGCCCAGCCGCCGCCGTTGCGGCCTTCACAGCCACACATCATCAGCAGCGCCAAGATAGCGCGGTAGGTAGCATCACCGTGGTACCACTGACAGATACCCGCACCAAGAATAATCATAGTGCGACCCTTTGAATCAATGGAGTTCTGTGCAAATTCACGTGCCACACGAATAACGGCCTCGGCGGGTACCGAAGTGATTTCTTCCTGCCATGCGGGGGTGTACTCGGTGGTCACATCGTCAAGACCCTTTGCCCAGTTACCGGGCAAACCGGGACGACCGATACCGTACTGTGCCAGCATCAAGTCAAAGACGGTGGTGACTTCCATACCCTCCACCATGAGGGTGGGAACACCGCGTGAGACCACGTGACCGGCACCGTCAGGAGTATCGAAGGCCGGCAGCTTAATTTCGGCAACGCCGGTAGCACCACCGGCAACATCGTTGATGGAAAGGGCGGGTTTAACGCCGTTCAAATCAAGGTTCCACTTGCCCATGTCTTCTTCGTTGTAACGGTGACCCAAGGTGCCGTTAGGAATAAAGACCTCACCGTTGTCACGGTTAATAAGAGCGGTCTTGAAGTCAGCATCAGCCTGACCCTCTCCAATGGAAAGGTCTGAAGCCTTCACAAACTTATGGGGAACCTTGGTGCCGTCTTCACGGGTTTCGAGGCGAACCAAGAAGGGGAAGTCGGTGTAGGTGGTGACGTAGTCTTCAAAGAACTCTACGCGCTGATCCACAAAGTTTTCCTTGAGAATCACGTGCCCCATTGCCATAGCCAACGCTGCGTCCGTACCGGGCTGAGCGGGCAACCACTCATCGGCGAACTTGGTGTTATCAGCGTAGTCCGGTGACACGGTGACAACTTTGGTACCGCGGTAGCGAACCTCAGCCATCCAGTGAGCATCAGGGGTACGGGTCACGGGAATGTTTGAACCCCACATCATGAGGTAGGTGGCGTCCCACCAGTCACCAGATTCGCGGACGTCTGTCTGGTCACCGAAAACCTGGGGTGATGCCACGGGCAGGTCAGCGTACCAGTCGTAGAAGGAGGTCATAACGCCACCCATGAGCTCGATGTAACGAGCGCCGGAGGCGTGTGAACCCATTGACTTAGCAGGAATGGGTGAGAAGCCGATGTTACGGTCAGGACCGTAAGTACGAATGGTGTGAATCTGGGCGGCAGCGACGATTTCTAATGCCTCAGTCCAGGTAGCACGCACCAAACCGCCCTTACCGCGGGCAGTCACGTAGCGGTTGCGCTTTTCGGGGTCTGAGACGATAGCGGTCCAGGCTTCAACGGGGTCACCGATGCGTGCCTTTTCCTCGCGGTACATTTCAAGCAGGGGACCGCGAATGTAGGGGTACTTTACGCGGGTAGGTGAGTAGGTGTACCACGAGAACGCAGCACCGCGGGGGCAGCCGCGGGGTTCGTACTCGGGACGGTCGGGGCCAATGGTGGGGTAATCGGTTGCCTGAGCTTCCCAGGTAATCACGCCGTCTTTGACGTATACCTGCCAGGAGCATGAGCCGGTGCAGTTAACACCGTGGGTGGAGCGTACAACCTTGTCGTAGCTCCAGCGGTCGCGATAGAAGACATCGCCTTTGCGCCCACCCTGACGGTAGACGGTGCGGTTATCTTCTGATTCTTCCCATTTAGAGAAGAACTTTCCAAACTTAATGAGGCGGTCAGAGACCGGGCCGTCCGGGCCGGGTACATACGATGTCTGAGTCATACACCCAAGCCTACAAAAAAATAGGTATTAAAAATACCAAATAAAAATGTTCGCTAATTCAAATTTATTTTCCACGTCAAGCGTTCTCAAGCCAGGCATTGATACCCCCTGCTAGGGAAGCAAAAGCCCCCACACCTGCGTCCGCCAAGATGCTTTGAGCACGCAGCGAGCGCACCCCTGCCGCGCAGTATAGAATCACCGGCTTATCATCTACCATCAAAAGCTCTGAAATTTCAGCGAAATCGCCACCCTCATTCTGCAGCTGCTCCAGGCGCGACAGAGGCAGGTGAATAGCACCAGGAATAGCTAAAGCATCAAACTCGTGTTTTTCGCGAACATCGATGAGGTTGATCTCACCCTCACCCAAGAGCCCCTCAATCTGTTCAACCTCCACCTCTTGCGGTGATTCAAAAGAAAGCGATGACACGTCAATAAAATTTTTATGACCAATTGTTACGCTAGGTTCATCTGAACCTTGTGAATTTTCAGAACTCTGTATAAAGGGAAGCTCAGAAGTATTTTCACGGCGCTCAGATGCCTTGAGAGGAATGTAGTCCCAGCGCCCATCAAGCCCCGAGTAGTACCCCACCGTGCCAATCATCGGTATGCCCACACCGGTCAGCAGTTTTAAAGTTTCTAGCGCCATGGAGGTGCCCACAACACCCGCCAGTGGTCCAAGGACGCCAGCGGTCGCGCAGTTAGGCACTGAACCGGGAGCAGGCATCACCGGGTAAAGATCCTCATACACTGGCCCCCTCCCCTGCCAGAAAACGCTCATCTGCGCGTCAAAGCCAAGAATGGCACCCCAAATATGCGGTATGCCAGCCTCAGCGCAGGCCCGCGAGACCAGGTACCGAGTCTCAAAATTGTCGCTACCATCGAGCACTGCATCAGCATCAGCAAACAGAGAGTGAGCGTTCTTGTTACTCAAGCGCTCTTGCACCGTGCGCACCGTAATAGTGGGATTAAGCGATCGCATGGCGTAAGCTGCCGATTCGGTCTTAGAGTTACCCGCGGCAGCAAAAGTATGAATAATCTGGCGGTGAAGGTTAGAAAGCTCCACCTGATCATCGTCGATAACAGTGAGCGTACCAATTCCCGCAGCAGCGAGGTAAAGCAGTGCAGGAGATCCCAGCCCACCAGCGCCGACAACAACAAGGTGCGCGTCCTTGAGGGTATTTTGGGCGGCGGCTCCCCACTCCGGCAGAATCATCTGCCTGCGGTAAAGCTGTAGTTCGATGGAGCTGAAGTTCTCTAGCATGAGGATTCGATTCCTACCCATTCAACTTTGCCATCGGTAAGGGTCTGTTCCTTCCAGATGGGAACCATCGCCTTAATATCGTCCGCGATTTTTTCGCAGATATCAAAAGCTAGACCGCGGTGAGCTGCAGCAGCCATAACGGTGAGGGCTGATTCACCAATGGGAATATCGGCGACTCGATGCACCGCTAGCGCTCGCACGCCGGGGGTTGCCTCGACGACTGCTGCTACAACCTCGGCGATTTTTTCGGTGGCGAGGGGGTGTGCCGAATAAGAGAGGCCAGCGACCGATTCACCGTGGTCATGATCGCGCACAATACCGTCGAAAATAACGAGGGCTCCCATGCCAGGGATCATGACGGCTTCGCGCCACTGCTGGTAGTAGTCTTCGAGACGGTCTTCGATGATGTCGGTGTGAACCACCGCTGAGGTGGCTGGTTCCGTGGCGGGGTACTGGGCAAGGTGCTCGTTAGTGATCATGGTAATCCTGTAGCTGACGAATGATGTGCGGGAGGAGTTTTTCAAGGGTGGTGACGCCATCAGTCACACCCCCCACCGAACCAGGCAAAGTCATAATGAAAGTGGTACCGATGGTGCCGGCAACTCCGCGGGAGAGGACGGCGGCGGGGGTGTTGGTGAGTCCCAGCGTCCAAAAGGCGTGCATAATGCCCGG
This sequence comes from Rothia sp. ZJ1223, assembly GCF_016900985.1. Taxonomy (NCBI): domain Bacteria; kingdom Bacillati; phylum Actinomycetota; class Actinomycetes; order Micrococcales; family Micrococcaceae; genus Rothia; species Rothia sp. ZJ1223. The sequence goes on from NZ_JAFEUT010000005.1 coordinate 26,520, forward strand.
CACTTCTTTATCGAGGTGGGGGCGCACCGCTTCAACGGTTTGATCATCGGTGTTCAAGCCGGTGCCACCGGAGGTCAGAATGACGGTGGGTAGGTTGCCCGCCTCAATGACGGATGCGAAATAGGCGGGCATATCAGCATCTGCCACCACGGTGGCGTCCGGGGTCTCAAAGCCCTGCGAGCGCAACCATTCCACGGCGATAGGGCCTGATTTATCGGGGTAGATGCCTTTGGAGGCGCGAGTTGATGAGACGATGACCAGCGCGCGGGCGGGTTTTCCCTCCATCATCAGCGGTTCTTTTCTAGTCATTGTTCACTGACCAATCCCCGGATTTTCCACCGGATTTACTCAGCACTCGAACACCGTCGATGACTGCGTGTTTATCGACGGCTTTAATCATGTCGAACACGGTGAGAGCGGCGGATGAGACGGCGGTGAGTGCCTCCATCTCGACCCCTGTGACGCCGCGGGTTTTGACGGAGACTTCGATGCGCACAGCCTCGGCAAGGCGATCGAAATCTACCGTAATTTTACCCAGGGGTAGGGGGTGGCACAGGGGAATGATGTCGGGGGTTTTCTTGGCACCCAAGATAGCCGCGACGCGAGCTACCGGCAGAGCGTCCCCTTTAGGCAAATCTGCGTCAAAAATCTGCTCGATGACGTCTGATCGGGTACGCACGAAACCCTCTGCAACGGCGGTGCGGGTGGTTTCTGATTTCTCTGTTACATCGACCATGTGGGCGCTGCCATCAGCGCGGACGTGAGTGAGGTGGTGGGGTGTGTTCACGAAAAATCTTTCTTTTGGTTTTTCTTGGGTCAGTGAAAAAGTGCGCCCGGGAGCAGGTGTACTTTTACGCTATCACCCGGTACGTAGCTGTTACTGGGCTCGAATTCTATGAGGGCGTTTGCTTCTGAGGCGGCGTGTAAAAGGTGCGAGCCGGTCTCACCGTGAAGGTGGCAGGTAAGGGCGCCGTTTGCCGGGTTCAGGCGAACGATACCTCTGCGGAACTGAGTTTTGTGTTCTAGACCAGAAACTGGTTGTTCGGCTGTGAGTGATGCTTGAGCGACCAATACACGCGCTGGGGCGAGGTGCCTGCTGGCTACGAGGGAGGGGCGGAGCAGCGCAGTGTAGGTCACCAGGGTGCTGACGGGGTTGCCGGGGAGCGAAACAAAAGGGACCTGCCGTTGACCGGTGTTCAGGAGGCTCACTCCCTGAGGACCTCCGGGTTGCTGGCTGACGTGACCAAACCAAGAGAGAGCATTCATACCGCTGTTGGTTTGTTTCTGTGAGGTATTCAGGGAGGTGAGTGCGTTACGCACCACTTCATAGCGGCCGGCGCTGATGCCCCCGCAGGTGAGAATCAGATCGGGGTTGAGCTGCGCGCAGTCGTGTTCTAGAGCCTTAATCAGAGACTGCGGGTCATCATTGATCTGCCGGGTATACACATCATCTATGCCGTCTGTGACAAGCAGTCCGCGCAGCATAGGGGCGTTGGCGTCATAGATTTTCCCGGCAGTGAGCTGCCCGGTGGTGACTTCTTCGCCACCGGTATAGAGCAGGACGCGCGGGCTTGATTGTACGATGATCTCAGCGATTCCCTGGGCGGCGAGAACACCCACGTGAACAGCGGTGAGTAGGGTGCTAGCTGGTACGAGAAGCTCCCCCTTTTGAATATCTTCGCCCACGGTGCGGATGAAGGTGCCCGGTGCTACTTGTTCAAGCTCAACCTGCTGCCCCTCAGCTGCGAAACCCTGCGCGTCCGCATCTGCGCTAACCACCCGTGAACGTTCAACCGGCACGATGGCACCGTAGCCAGCGGGCACCGGAGCGCCGGTCATAATGGGGTAGGCGATATCGTCATCACACACTACATTGCCGCTAAAACCTGCCGGTATATCGTGCCCGACGGTGAAGACCCGGTTCTCGCGGCGGGCAGAGACGGCTGTTAGCGCGTAACCATCCATCTGAGAGTTGTCGAAGGTGGGTGAGCTGTGGGCGGCAAGTACATCGGATGCCAAGACCCTGCCGACGGCCTGTGCCAGCGGCACACTCTGTGTAGCGCTGGGAAGATAGCCCCCCAGCAAGGCAGCCAGAGCATCGACGTAGCTGTTCGGGCTCAGGTTGTGTGCAGAGGTGAAAAAAGAAACCACAGCTTATGCCTTTCTGCGCATCACTTTGCCCAGGGCAAAAAGAGCACCAAGTAGCAGGTAGAGAGCAATCATCACTAGGGCACTACCGAGTGCAGCGCCGGTATCTGCTGATGAAAGCATTAGCTCAATATTGAGCGGTAGGGTGCGGGTTTTGCCCTCCAAATTACCGGCGAACATGAGGGTCGCGCCGAACTCCCCCAAAGCCCTTGCAAAAGACAGGAGGGCGGCTGTTGCCAGACCGGGTAAGGTCAGCGGCAACAGCACCTTGATAATGATGTGCCACGGGCTAGCACCTTCTGTGAGTGCTATTTCTTCGTATTCAACCGGCACGGTACGCAAAACGTTCATGTAGGTCGCCACGAAAAAAGGTAGGGCAACAAAAACTTGGGCGAGCACTACTGCTAGCGGGGTGAAAGCGATGTTTATTCCCCCCTGCGCTAATACGCTACCGAGCAAACCGCGTCTGCCCCAGAAATATACCAGTGCAAGACCCGACACCACCGGAGAAAGCACCACCGGAGCGTATACCACTGCGTGGAGAATATGAGCTAGCGATGAGTGACGGCTGCGAGGAAGCACCCGAGCGATCCACAGTGACAGCGGAACGCCGAGTGCAATACACACTGCCGTAGACACCAGTGCTGTAGTCACTGAAAGCGTCGTTGCCTGCGCGATACCGGGGGCGGTGAGCAGCTCCCCGAGGTTGCTCCAGGGTACCTGAAGCATTAGCCCCAGTAAGGGGCCCGCAGTCAGAACAAGGGCTACCGCCACCGGAATAAAAAACCAGCGGGGCATCAGGGTACGGTCAAGGGCAGCGCGTGGCATTTATGCTCTCTCGAATCCGTAGGCACTCAAAATGTCTTGCGCGACGTCCCCAGTGATCCACTGGGCAAAGTCATCGGCTGCCGGATGCACGCTCTCATTCGTCATCAAGGCAAGAGAGTAGGTGTTGGAAGGAAGACCCTCAAGAGTGATCACCGTTGAATCTGACAGGTGTTGTGCGTCGGTGGTGTAGATAAAACCTGCGTCAATCTCGGCAGTTGCAACTTTTGTGGCGACCTTTGCCACGGAGGTTTCTTCAACCGGCTGACTTAGCTCTAGCTGCTGAGATTCTAAAAAGGTGGTGGCTAATCTGCCGCAGGGAACATCGGACGCGCAAATCCCGGTGAGTACGCCCTCTTGGCTCAGGTCGGTCACAGCCGAAATACCAGCGGGGTTGCCCGGTGCGGTAGCGAGTACAAGGCGATTGCCCGCGAATTTCTGGGCGGGGGTGCTGAGTTCCGGTAGTTGCGCCTGCGCTGATTCCATCGCCGCGTCATCTGCTGTCATCAGAATATGAGTTCTAGCACCGTCTGTCAGCTGGCGAATCAGCGTGGGCGTGCCTGCATAGTTGATTTCTATCTCAACATGGTGGCTGGCTTCGAAACTTTTTTCGAGTTCTGCACCGGCATCTGCGAGGGACGCTGGCGCGAAAATAACCAAGGAATCAGCAGCGTTAGCGGTGGGATCACTGCTTGGTGTACAAGCGCTCAGCAAGGTAAGACCAAGGGTAGCAAACAGCACCTGTGCTCTGCCCGGCATATGTATTCCCCCTTGTAATAACCCTACGTATCATAGCAAGATGGTATGACTGCCCAATGTGGGCTAATCTAATTATTACCTGAAATATGCAAATTTACTGAAGGTTGCTTTCATGTCTACCGCCCAACCGTTAGGCGCTATCTCTGTACGAGGCGCCAACGGCAATACCGTACCCGGTTCTACTCCCCCGCTTGGTGGTCGCAAACTGCTTGACCAGTGGGGGCGCACGGCTACCGATTTGCGTATCTCACTCATTGATAAGTGTAATCTACGCTGTGTTTACTGCATGCCAGCTGAAGGGTTGCAGTGGTTGCACAAAGATAATCTGCTTTCTCTTGATGAGGTAGTGCGCCTTGCCCGTATTGGCGTGCGTGATTTGGGGGTTGAAGAAATCCGTTTTACCGGCGGTGAACCCTTAGTTCGCGCTGACTTTCCCGAAATCTTGCGTCAAATTCGCGCGGAGTTCCCCGAGGTTCCCCTCTCTGTCACCACCAACGGTATCGGTCTTGAAAAGAAGATCGACGAGTTGATTGATGCAGGTCTTACCCGCCTGAACGTTTCAATGGACACTATCTGCCGCGAAACTTTCGCCAAGCTCACCCGCCGTGACCGCTTGGACGATGTCATCCGCGGTATCGACTACGCTGCCTCTCGGGGTATCAGCCCCATCAAAATTAACGCTGTACTCATGCCCGGCGTGAATGACCACGAAGCCCCTGAAATCGTAGATTGGGCGTTAGAGCGCGGCTACCAACTACGTTTCATTGAACAAATGCCGCTGGATGCAGACCACAACTGGGACCGTGACAATATGATTACCGCCCACCAGATGCGCGAGATGGTAGAGCGCACCTACGATTTAACCCCGCACCCGGTACCCCGCAAAAGCTCACCGGCAATGCTGTGGGACGTCTTGGAAAAGGGGACGACGCGCGTCCTGGGTCAAATCGGCATCATCGCCTCAGTTACCGAGCCTTTCTGCTCAGCGTGCTCACGCACCCGTATCACTTCTGATGGTAAGGTACGCAGCTGCCTCTTCTCGCTGACCGAAACTGACCTTATGGGTGCCCTGCGCAGCGGTGCCAGCGATGAAGAAGTCGCCGATATCTGGCGCGGTGCTATGTGGAGTAAGCCTGCGGCACACGGCAAAAACAGTGCCGGTTTTGAAGCTGAAGACTTTGTGCAACCAGAACGCTCCATGAGCGCTATCGGAGGTTAATTTTTGTGAATGTTCACTTTTTTGCGGCAGCGCGTGCCGCTGCAGGTACCAGCTCAGCAGAAGTTTCCCTTGAGGATTTGAAGGAGCCTACCCTAGCTGCCTTGCTCAATTACCTGCCTACCCGTTTCACCGGTACCACTGCCGCAGGCATGAGTCTGGGGCAGGTACTTGCACAGTGCTCCTTCCTGATTGATGGCGAGTCCTCCCCCGCTACTGCCTCGCTTGCAGGGGCTACCCGCGTCGATGTGTTGCCTCCCTTTGCCGGAGGCTAAAACCCATGGATTACAACGCAATCATTGTGGCGGGCGGACGTTCTTCGCGTCTAGGTGGCACCCCGAAAGCACTTTTGAGTAACGGTGCAGTGACCCTTCTGGATTCAACCCTGTTAGCTGTTTCAAGCGCTAAATATAAGGTGGTTGTAGGTCCTGAAAATTTGCCTGTGCCCCCGGAAGTTCACCTCACCCGCGAACAACCCGTATTCTCGGGTCCCGCCGCTGCGCTTGCAGCCGGTGCGCGCGTCCTTAAGTCCACTGGCGATTACGCCCCCTGGACGGCTATTTTCAGCGTCGATATGCCCCACATCGCAGAAGCTATACCGGCGCTGTTGACCGCAGCAGCTCAAGCCGACCATCAGGTGGGTTTTATGGGCCAAGCTGGAGGAGTACTGCAACCTCTTGCCGGAATCTACCACACACATCAGCTGGTGGAGGCGCTCAAAGGCGAAATGGACAATAAGTCCGTGCGCTCAGCCCTGCGAACTCTAAACCCCGAGATTATTGAGCTACCCGCTCGCTCCATTGATGATGTAGACACCTGGGAGCAGGCACGTACCAGTGGTTTCGATCAGCCCACCGCTGGCGGCGACCGATGAGCCACCATCTGCCGTCGATCAGCTGGTACCAGGCTCGTGAAAACCTCCACCGCACTGTTACTCAACACCTCTCAATTGCTAGAGAGCAGCTCCCCCTCTCCCAGGTAATCGGTCGCACCCTAGCATCAGATGTCACCACAGTCCTTGCCGTACCCCACTACGACTCATCGGCAATGGACGGTTACGCCACCGCAGGTGCTCCGCCCTGGCAACTCATCTACCCGGATTACCCTCAAGACCCCACCGCCAACGTTCACCGCATCACCGTTGACCTCACCCCCGGCACCGCAACCCCCATCTTCACGGGCGGTCTACTCCCGGCAGGTGCCACCAGTATTCTGCGCAGTGAGCATTCACGCAGTTTCATCCGTGACGGTCACAGCTACATAGAACCCCTCGGCGAAGCTCCCCGTGAGGGAGCAGATATGCGCCGCACCGGTGAAGAACGCGCAGCCGGAGCTACCCTCGCCACCGCAGGCACCACGCTGACCCCCAGATTGGGCGCATCCCTGGCTATGGGCGGTATCGACACCGTAGATGTTTTCAACCCCGTCACCGTCGCCGTCGCTTTTAGCGGCAACGAAGTAATTACCAGCGGTGTACCCGGTCCCGGTCAGGTACGTGATGCATTCTCCTCTTTTGCCGAACCCCTCCTTGAGGCTTACGGCGCGCAGGTTGCACGCACCGAACGTCTAGCAGACACTCCGGGCGCCTTCGATACCTGGATCAGCTCCACCGATGCCCAGATTCTCATGGTCACCGGCGGCTCCAGCACCTCCGGCGTAGACATGGTACGTTCCACCCTGGCACGGCTGCAGGCAACCTATATTTTCGAATCCGTGGCAGTACGCCCCGGTCACCCCGCCCTCGCCGCGCTGTTACCAGATGGACGCATCTTACTCGGTCTACCCGGCAACCCCTTCGCTGCCTACACAGCCCTGTGCTCCTATGTGCCCGTAGCACTCGATGCCGCGTACTCGCGTCCGCTATCGACCCTTGCTACTGCCCCAATTGCCGCCGCTCACCCAGGCACCGGCAAACAGAGTATTGCCCTTCAACCTGCCCGGTGGCAAGCAGGTGCCCTGCACGTCCTCAAGCGCTCGCAGTCTCACATGCTGGGGGGGTTTGCTCGAGCTGATGTACTGGCGGTTGTACCCGCACAGGGGGCAGCTACCGGTGAGCAGGTAGGCTATCTTCCCCTGCCCTAACCCCAGCGCTGTAAAGGAACTACTTGCGGAGGGTTTTCCCCATCAAGATATCAGCTTTGAGAACATCTAAAGAAGCATCAGTATCAAGGGGCTGATTCTCGATAGCGGCAATCAGGTGGTCTGCTGCCCGCTGGGCAATAGCCTCTAACGGCTGAACCACGGTTGCAAGGTGCGGAAAAAGGGTACGTAACGCCTCGGTACCGTCAAAACCAATAACCTGAAGATCCTCAGGAACCTTCACACCGTTTTTCTGTGCCCATGATAAAGTGTGCGCCGCGTACACATCGTTAGAAGCAAACACAGCATCTACGTCAGGATGCTCGTTGAGATACTCTTCAATCAGGTGACGTTTGCGCTCGGATTCGGTGGTGAAACCGACTTCAAGAATCTGTGGCTCATATCCTGCGGCAAGTATCTGCTCGGTATAACCGCGCTGACGCTCGTTCGTAGCAGAGATAGTTGAGGCAATATGCACTATCGACTGCGCCCCACTTTCAATCAGCATTTTGGTCACCTGCTGCGCAGCCCCGTAGTTATCGCAACGAATATTGGGGTACTTATCGGTTTGTTCACGGTCAATGGTCACCAATGGCGCGTCAAGTTTAGGGTAGGTAGCAATCACCTCTGAGTGAGCGCCTGTAATAATGCCATCGACCTGTCGGGCACGTAGCATCTCAAGGTAGCGTTCTTCACGTGCCGGGTGCCCCTGGCTATTACACAGCACCACCCTGTAATTACGCGCCGACAAAGTCCGTTCAAGGTGTGTGGCAATCTCCCCATAAAAAGGATTAACCATGGTGGGAAAGATAAGGGCTATAAGATTGGTCCGCTGGTTTTGCAAGGAGCGGGCGATAGCGTTCGGTCGGTAATCAAGTTCTTCAATCGCAGCAAAAACCTTATTTTTGGTGGCCTCGCTCAGGTAGCCGCGGTTATTGAGCACTCGCGATACAGTCGTTACAGAAACACCGGCGAGCGCAGCAACGTCGTGCAGTTTGGGGTGTGCCACGTGAAGGTTCTTTCGTCTGGATGAGTTAGTGTGAAGTGGGCTGGGGCGTCTTATCTGGTGGTCGCGTGGTTTTTGTCGATGGATGAGATCGGTGCCGGGTGCCACATGCCGATGGCTGCTTTGGAGAGTTTGCCGTAACCGCCAAGCTCTACGAAACCGTGACGTTTGTAGAGGGCTGCGCTGTTATATGTAGAGGCTTCTAGGTAGGCGGGATATTCACCCAGCTGTTCGCGGCGGAAGTCAAGGAGGGCGCTACCAACCCCGTGACCGCGCGCGTCCTCATGTACGCCAATGGTGTACAGATACCAGTGTTTGAAGACTGGACGCGCTTTGAGCAGCTTGTACTCGGTTAGAGCGGCGCTGATAAGGGAGCCGCGCAGAACCTGAACGTATTCACCTACTTGTTTGAGCTCGTCCACAAAGCTAGTTGATTTGTGAGGGGTTGCCCAGAGCGCAGCCCCAAGAACTTTACCTGAGGTATCGACGGCGACGTCTACTCTGCCTTGGTCGGTGTGGGAATACTGGGTGCGAATCTGGAGTTCAAAGAGGGCACGAATGCGTTCTATTTTCATGGAGCCACCGAGCGCCCCACTCATGACGGGGTCTTTGCTGAATCCATCGACGAGGGCGTGAATGGCACCGGGGATGTCAGCAGCCGTCGCTTCGCGCACGGTAATCTTCATGAAAGCACCTTCCACAGGAGGAAACCGGGACTGCTTCTTTTCTGCGTGGTCCGGTCTATTGAATTCTAAAGTACCATGCATCTGCCCTAGTGCGGTGCGAGTTTCGGCGAATGTGGGTGTAGAACCTCGTCATGATATAAAAAGCAACCGCTCCGTCGTGGAGCGGTTGCTGTTACAACAATGCCGTAGCACTGAGAAGTTTTACTGGTTCAAGCTGTAGACCAAGAAGTCATCACCTGCGGTAATGGGCGCTGAACCAGCGGTGCTCTGGTGCAGAGCTGTTGAGGCAACGATTCGCTTGTGGTTGGTTGCCACAAGGGGGGTTGTGATGTCGTAACCCGCTGCCTTGACTGCTTCAAGGTCAAACTTCACCAGTACGTCGCCGCGCTTGACCTTGTCGCCCTTCTTAACCTGAATATCAAAGTGCTTACCATCGAGTTCTACTGTGTCGAAGCCGATGTGGATGAGCAGCTCTACACCTTCGGGGGTGCGAATGCCGACGGCGTGACCGGTGGGGAAAGCTACGGTGAGTTCGCCGTCAGCAGGAGCGTACAGGACGCCTTCGGTGGGCTCGATAGCTGCACCGGGTCCTAGCGCACCGGTGGAGAAAGTGGGGTCAGAAACCTGAGAAAGTTCGTGAACGGTACCGTTCATGTGAGCGCCCAGTACTAGCTGGTTACCACCGGTTGCCGCAGCTACCGGAGCCACCGGCGCCTGTTGCTCGTTACTTGATCCACCAAAAATTTTTGAGAAAAAGCCTGCCATGCGAAGACCCTCCTTGGTTACTGGTGAGATCATATGTCAGCGCTCACCGTTGAGTTTAGATACAGTGTAATCCTATCATTGCTTGTTATCGGGCTCGCATATTTTGTATGGCTGGGTCAGTACCAAAACTTGGTAGGTTTACCGCTTGAAAGCCATGATTTCTTCGCCCCAGAACAGCATCCGCTGAGATGCATCACCACCGCGAGGTTTGGCAATGAGAGTTGAAAAACCACCTACACTTGGTGAGAAAGTAGGTGGTTTTTCTTCATGCTTTCGCTAACGGTCCATAACGCCTACACTAACGTTGCTGAGAACTCCTTGTGCAGTGGCGCGAACGCGCAACTCCCCCGGTTCTTCATGCAAAAAGACGCGGCTGGTAAAGACTTCTCTACCGCCGTCGACAAAGACCTCCACGGCAGAACCGTCAAAGAGCATTTCGAAATCCTTAGTATCGCTGAGCGGCAGGGTGCGATGACGGGTGGCTCCGCCTACCTGATAGCGGGTTCCGCTGCGATCCAGCACAGCACAGTCTTGCGTAAGGGTAAGAATAACAGCGTCGCTTGCACCATCAGTAAGTACAATTCGAACGTCGCCCTGACTGAGGTTAGCGGTGCCCGCTAGCCTAAACTGGCGGCGTCCGCCCAACTGAGCGATAACACCATCAGCACCAACAGTTACAGGCTCAAGCGGTAACACTCGTTCCAGTTGCGAGACAGGACGCTGGTAGATTTTGCCGCCACGCAAGGAAAGTTCACGCGGGTAGGTGAGCATATGCACCCAGTTCTTATCCCAGCTGGGCTGATCGTCTTGCTCGGCGTTGCCCATCCACGCCATCAGCACAGGAGCACCGTGGGTGTCTTCAGCCTTGTGAACGGTCTGTGGGGCGTAGAACTCGAAACCAGCGTCAATCTCGGTAAATGCCTGCTCCACAGCAAATGATGTGCCGGTCAGTTTTCCCACCACATACCCGCACTGATAAATGTTGTTGTATTTCTCACCCTCAGCCTCCATGCCCTGCGGGCAGAACATCATCACATCTTTCTCTTCGCCAGTTGCCTCATCAACCATCGAAAAAAGAATTGGACATTCCAACATGTAGCCCATAGCGTGCAACGCAGGATCAGAGAACTCGATTTCGCCCTCAAAGTTCCAGTTGCGGCGATCCTCCGAAGTGTATAAGGCAATTGCACCGGTCAGATCTTCACGTTGAGCACCGAGCACCGCGGCATACGCGCCATGACGCTCTACAAGGTGGGGGTCACGAAAGTGGGCGGTGTAGCCTGCGGGCTGATCGGCGATGAGGGGGTTTGATTCTAAACGCTCGAAGGTCCTGCCCTGATCCTTTGATACGAACATGGCTTGGTAGACGCTACGTACATCATTATCGTCTTTGATATTGCCGGTGTAGAAAAATTCGTAAGTACCGTCGGGGGCAATAAACCCTGAGCCCGAGTAGCAACCGGATTTGTCGTACCAGGTCACCGGGGCGATAGCGGTCTGGTCGTCCTCCCAGCGTGTCAAATCGGTGCTGGTGGCGTGACGCCAAAAAACTGCGCGAGTGGGGTGGAGCGGTGAGTACTGGTAAAAAGCATGGTACACGCCGTTGTCGTAGAGCAAGCCGTTGGGGTCATTGAGCCTACCCACCGGTGGGGCTAGGTGCAGTTTGGGGTACTCCGGGTCTTCCTGCACAGTCTGGGCGTGCTGTAGGTAGGCTGTCTCGGCAGCTTCAAGCAGTTCAGTAGCGTCGGTGCGCGGGGCGTAAATATCCACAGGTGACGGGTACCTTCCGTTATGTCAAACGTTTGCCTACTACATTCTAGGCATTGCACAATTCGTTAGCGCTATCAACACCGCAGTATGTCGGGGCAAGTCACAAGGTTCCGGTGAGCATCTCATCATCCTACCCCGTGCAGGTGCCACCCGTACGGCTACTCCCCTTCCTTACCCAGCCCCGAAAAACTCCTAGGAACGTATGCTCTCCAAGCAGGCGGACGCATCCACCCCCGTTAAAGCCGCAAGGCGGCACTCGTAACGAGTACCGCCTTGTCGATTCTCACTGCAGAACGTTGCCATTCTGTAGGAGCAAAAAGTAAAAGAATTACTTGAGGGTGATGGTTGCGCCAGCGCCTTCGAGAGCTTCCTTTGCCTTCTCTGCGTCTTCCTTTGAAGCGCCTTCGAGGATAGCCTTGGGAGCTGAGTCAACGAGATCCTTAGCTTCCTTCAGACCCAGTGAGGTCAGCGCACGTACTTCCTTGATAACTGCGATCTTCTTATCGCCAGCTGATTCGAGAACTACGTCGAATTCGGTCTGCTCTTCAGCTGCACCAGCGTCGCCGCCTGCTACGCCTGCAACTGCAACGGGAGCTGCTGCGGTTACGTCGAATTCTTCTTCGAATGCCTTAACGAATTCTGAAACCTCTACGAGTGAGAGTTCCTTGAATGCTGCAATGAGTTCTTCGATTGAAAGCTTAGCCATTGTGAGGCTCCTTCTTTATCAGTGTAGGGTTTTCCCTACCTTTGAAAAATCTTGTAATCTACCGCCCGCAGGTGCGGGCTACCTGAAGTATCAGGTGAGGTGGTGACACCTTCCGTGAGGAAGAGTATTACTCTGCGTCCTCTGCGGGTGCTTCTTCTGCTGCTTCTGCCGCAGGTGCTGCACCTTCTGATTCTTCGAGCTTGATACGCAGGGCATCCACGGTGCGTGCAATCTTGGAGAGCGCACCCTTCGCGCCGCCTGCAACCTTTGCCAGCAGAACCTCGCGTGATTCGAGGTTTGCGAAGCGGTTGACACCTGCCTCATCAAGAGCTTCACCTTCGTAGAAGCCGCCCTTGACGATAAGCTGGGGGTTTTCCTTGGCGAAGTCACGCAGTGCCTTTGCAGCGTCAATGAATTCACCGTTGATGAATGCAATTGCGCTAGGACCTGCAAGCTGCCCCTCGAACGCGTCGATGCCAGCTTCCTTAGCAGCGATACCTGCTAGGGTGTTCTTCACCACGGCGTATTCGGTCTCTGCGCCGAGAGCGCGGCGAAGCTCTTTGAGCTTCGCAACTGAGAGACCACGATACTCAGTGAGTACAACTGCGTTGGAGCTTGAGAAACGTTCCTTCAGCTCTACAACTACAGCTGCCTTTTCTGCTGTTGCCATGGTATTCCTTCCGATCTTTTCTAAACACACCGGCCAGTTTTGAACCCATAAAAAAAGCCTCGAAGCGAAGGCGTCGAGGCATGAAATACGCAAGCTAAAAATTCAAGCTTGGTGTGTCAAGTTCTTCACCTACGCAGGCGACTCATACGAGTTCTTCGATGGGCATTTCAGCGTTTGCTTGCCTTGAGAGCTAACAAGCACAGAAATATCCAGTGACCGGCGGTCTTTGGTTCTTCCATCTAACCACACCGAGGCTACGATGAACAAGTTAAAGCTGTAAATTCCGGGATTAAGCGGGCTTAATCACTTAAAGGCTGACAGTTCAAGCTCACAGGGGTGCCATTGCGAGAGGACGCGCAAGCCACCGCTCGCAGCGTCTGGCAACTTGCCATACACCGGCTGTACCCGCCGTACACGAAGCTGGGTGTACGGTAATGAAAACAGTTTTCAGATAAACAAGGTCAAGGATGCTCACCACACACCAGCTTCATCGTGACTAGCTCTTTGGACTTTTCACCACAAAAAGTATGGTCTCAGGTGAAAGATCAAGCCCACCAAGGTCTCGTAGCCAGAACCCCCGCAAAGAACCCAAGATCCTACTGAATACGCACACATAAGCTCTTGGGGAGCGGTTAAGTCTGCCTCTCCAGCATCTTCGCAATCCGGTATTGAATACCGCCGTAAATCGTTGTTACTACGATGATTGTTGTTCCCCAACGAAAACAAGATTACGCATAACAACCAGATTTTTCTCACCGGTCTCATGTTGCTCCCTATTGCAACGGTAAATGTGCAACAGCTTGCCATAACCATAGAAACCTATATTGGCGACCGGCAATGATTTCAACAAATCATGTTGATGCAGATATACAAAAATCCGGCACTGACTCTTGCAAGCAGGTGCCGGATTCTTATAAAAGCTATAAACCTAAAAAGCTAGATTATGCTGCAACCTCTGAGGGATCCACGGGAACGCCGGGGCCGAAGGTGGTAGCAACGGTAGCCTTTGAGATGTAGCGACCCTTTGATGATGAGGGCTTGAGGCGGTTGATTTCCTCAAGAGCTGTCTCAAAGTTCTCAACCAGCTGAGCTTCTGAGAATGAAGCCTTACCGATGATGAAGTGAAGGTTTGAGTTACGGTCAACGCGGAAGTCAATCTTACCGCCCTTGATGTCGTTAACAGCCTTGGTGACATCCATGGTGACGGTACCGGTCTTGGGGTTCGGCATCAGGTTACGAGGACCAAGAACCTTACCCAAGCGACCTACCTTGCCCATGAGGTTGGGGGTAGCAACTGCTGCGTCGAAGTCAACCCAGCCGCCAGCAATCTTAGCGATCAGTTCGTCTGAACCAACGAAATCTGCGCCAGCTGCTTCAGCTTCTGCTGCCTTATCACCTTCAGCAATAACTACAACGCGTGCAGTTTTACCGGTGCCGTTGGGCAGGTTAACGGTGCCGCGCACCATCTGGTCAGCCTTACGGGGGTCAACTGAAAGACGCAGTGCAACCTCAACGGTTGCGTCGGTCTTGGTTGATGAGGTTTCTTTTGCAAGAGCAATAGCCTCGGCGGGGGTGTAGAACTTACCCTCTTCAATCTTGGCTACAGCTGCCTGGTACGCTTTGCTGCGCTTTGCCATCTGCTTATCTCCTTATGCAGTTGTGGTGAATATGAACCGCGCGGGCTCTTCCCACATGCCAGCTACTAGATGCCTAGTCGCTAGCGCCTAAAAATTGTTGTGTGTAGCTAAAAGCTACGGGGAGGTGTTACTTAACCTCAATACCCATTGAGCGTGCGGTACCTGCAATGATCTTCGCTGCTGCGTCGATGTCGTTTGCATTGAGGTCCTGCATCTTGGTCTCAGCGATTTCACGAACCTGAGCTTCGGTGATTGAGCCGACTTTCTGGGTGTGGGGAACGCCTGAACCCTTAGCAACGCCAGCAGCCTTCTTAATGAGACCTGATGCGGGAGGGGTCTTGGTGATGAAGGTGAATGAACGGTCTTCGTAAACGGTGATTTCAACCGGAACGATGTTGCCGCGCATGTGTTCAGTTGCAGCGTTGTACGCCTTAGTGAACTCCATGATGTTCACGCCGTGCTGACCCAGTGCGGGGCCAACAGGAGGAGCGGGGTTAGCAGCGCCTGCCTGAATCTGCAGCTTGATGAGGCCTGTGACCTTCTTCTTGGGAGCCAATGTAAGCATCCTTTTCTTAGCTGTTGAACCAACGCACAGGAGCGTGACGCTGGCTGGTGGCAACCGTGGCGCGGTTGCCGGGCATATCTTTACCAAGCGTTAGGTAAACACATGCAACACACCATCTTAGTGTCTCTGCGTCCTTAAAACCACTGGCGCGCTTTTTCTGCGTATGTCTGCTTCTTCACATACCCTCCAGAGCAAGCATGCGACGGGCATATAAAAACCCACCTGTGCGCGTCATACACCCTCTCTAGGGGTTTGCGGACGCGCGCAGGCGGGGCGGAAACAGCCACGAACGGACTGATTACATCTTGGTGACCTGACCGAAGTTGAGGGTCACGGGGGTTTCGCGCTCAAAGACAGAAATGAGCACAACCATCGATGACGATTCGGGCTTAATCTCTGAAATGGTTGCGGGCATACCCTCAAAAGGACCCTCGTTGACAGTGACAGCCTCACCAACCTCCCAGCCGGTTTCGTACTGGGGAGCAGCTGCGGGAACCTCGCCAGCTTCTGCCAGCTCTGCTTCAAAGACGGGAGCCAACATATCAATGACTTCGTTCAGACGCAGGGGTACGGGGTTGTAGGCATCCTGACCGACGAAGCCGGTAACGCCGGGGGTGTGGCGCACCACGCCCCAGGTCTCATCGGTCAGGTTCATGCGAACCAGCACGTAACCGGGAATGCGCACACGACGAACCATCTTCTTTGAAGCGTTCTTGACCTCCATGACCTCTTCCATAGGTACCTGGATCTCAAAAATGTCTTCTTCAGCATTGAAGGTCTGAGCACGGGTCTCAAGGTTAGTCTTCACGCGGTTTTCGTAGCCTGCGTAGGTATGAACGACGAACCAGTCGCCTTCTTGGCGGCGCAACTTGGCTTTGAACTCTTCCATGGGATCAACAGCGGGTGCTTCTTCTCCCGCGGTTTCCTCAGCAACCTGAGCTGCAGCAACTTCAATAGCTTCTGCGGGCTCCTCAGCTTCTACAGGCTCCGCAACGGGTACGTTCTCTGAGTCTTCAGCTTCTGCGTTCTCAATCTCGGTGGTTTCTGATGCTTCGATAGCTTCATCAAGCTCGGACGAAAATTCCTGATCCGACACGGCAGCCTGCTTTCTCGTGATACTGAAAGAACCTCCCATCAAGAGCACTTGACGAAGGTTCTTTGTTTTAAAAGGTCTTTAGCTACAGTCTAATTTATTTTTGCCGGAGGTGCTAAACCATTTAGACACCGGGTACGTCACCATTGCCGAAAATCCAGAAAGCAGCCTGACCGAACAACCAGTCAAGACCGAAAATCAGAAGCAACATGAACCCCACAAACGCGAGGACAACAACCACGTAATTGGTGAGTTCTTTACTGGTGGGGGTGGTTACTTTTTTGAGTTCTGCGATGACTTCGCGAATGAACTGCAAAATTCCACCAAAGAAACCGCGTTTTTGCGTATCTGAATCGTGAGCGGCTGCAACAGACTTAGCCATGAGCACTAAGCCCCTTTCGTGATGATCAACGCCGAAACGTCAAAAATTTTTCTAATGAGGCTTTGTAAAAGCAGGGCGGACAGGACTCGAACCTGCAACCTGCGGTTTTGGAGACCGCTGCTCTACCAATTGAGCCACCGCCCTTTGAAACATAGGTTTCGCAAGGTTTCACTTGATAACAAGCAAAAATGTTGTTCGGTTGCGAACAACAGGTACAACTTTAGGGCATAGAAAAAGATTTTGCAATTTTGCCTCTTGGGGGTTTGTTTCAGCGCTTACATCGTTTTCTCGCCTCCGCAACAACAAAGCTGACGGACGCGTCCGCCCCTCTACAGCCCCCTCTCACCCCTGCTACATACAGAGTCGCCCCCCTCCCCATCTCAAGAACTGGCGTTGATTTCATCTCACTTCTGCAGACCCGGTGCGAAATGGTTCACAGTAAGGCAGACCTAAAATATGCTTAAACCCACGAAGCACCACACAGTGGGGATTAGTCTTTACGCTTCGCTGTACTTTTTGAAAGAGAGCACCCATGGCACGCATCGCCCAACGCATCGCCGCTATCGCACCCAGCGCCACCCTCGCCGTTGATTCCAAAGCTAAGGCTTTAAAAGCAGAAGGTCGCCCCGTTATTGGTTTCGGCGCCGGTGAGCCCGACTTCCCAACACCCGATTACATCGTTGAAGCAGCAGAAAAAGCGGTGCGTGACCCCAAAAATCACCGTTACACCGCAGCTGCCGGTTTGCCTGAACTCAAAGAAGCGATTGCAGAAAAGACCCTGCGTGATTCAGGCGTAAAGGTTGATCCCTCACAGGTGATCGTTACCAACGGCGGCAAGCAGGCAGTGTATGAAGCCTTCGCCACCGTAATTGATAAAGGCGATGACATACTTTTGCCCGCGCCCTACTGGACTACCTACCCCGAGGCAATTCGCCTTGCCGGCGGTAACCCCATTGAAGTTTTCGCAGGCTCTGACATTGAATACAAGGTCACGCCCGAGATGCTCGAAGATGCATACACAGAGAACACCAAGGCACTGATTTTCGTTTCGCCATCAAACCCCACCGGCGCGGTCTACACTCCCGAAGAAACCAAAGCAATCGGCGAGTGGGCACTTGCTAAAGGCATCTTCGTGCTCACCGACGAAATCTACGAGCACCTCACCTACGATGAGGTGCCTTTCACCTCTATTCTCAAGGCTGTTCCCGAACTTGCTGAAAACACCGTTATTCTCAACGGCGTTGCCAAGACCTACGCTATGACAGGTTGGCGCGTCGGTTGGCTCATTGGCCCGGCAGATGTTGTAAAGGCAGCAACCAACCTGCAATCACACCTGAGCTCTAACGTCAATAACGTTGCCCAGATTGCAGCTCTGACCGCGGTGTCCGGTTCACTTGATGCTGTCAACGAGATGCACACCGCCTTTGACCGCCGTCGCGCAACGATTGTTGAGGGCTTGAATGCGATTGATGGCGTACACTGCCCCACCCCCAAGGGCGCCTTTTATGTCTACGCGGACGTCCGTGAGCTGCTCGGCAAAGAAATCGCCGGTAAGACCCCGCAGACTTCGGCTGAACTGGCAGAAATCATTCTGACTGAAGCCGAGGTTGCTGTGGTGCCCGGCGAGGCATTTGGCCCTTCAGGTTACCTGCGTCTTTCGTACGCACTCAGCGACGATGACCTTGCAGAAGGCCTAGCACGCATCCAGAAGCTGCTGGCGACCGCCCGCTAAAGTTGCTTCGCTGAATTATATATCGGTGCCTGTTCTTTGACTGAGCAGGCACCAATTTTTCTATCCCTTGCACAACCTATAGGACGCTGAGAAACCGGCTTATATTGTCTAACACGGTCCTCCGACCGCTAAACGCCTCAGCCCCATAAAGACCAGTGGTCACCGCAAAGAACTCGAGACCGGCATCTAACGCAACAGTTTCATTCGAGCGCACCGGGTATGGGCTGTTTCGGGAACAGTTCGTTACTGGCAATGTTGGTAGCAAGCATCTCCTCGTGTGTTCCCCTGTTGTCGTACAGCAAGGCAAACATTTCGTTAATACGCAGCGGTGATGCTCCCATTTCGTCTCGCAGGTATAAAAAAGTACGGCACGGCGCGGGTTCTCGGCATCGATCACCAGCGCCACTTTTTAGATGGGGCCAGTCAGGGCTTATGAAGTAGCTGAAGTCATAGAGGGAGGGAAAATTCATAGGGACTTCAACTCCCACAGTTACCCACACAAGCACAGGTTTACTAGAATAGAACCAACAGCTTTTCTGTGGGTTAGCACATTTGTTTTATCTACCCGCTGAAAAGCCCCATCAACCTTTCCACCAGGAAAAAACTTAGGAGATCCTCCATGAAGATCGGTCTGCTCACTTCAGGCGGCGACTGCCCCGGCCTCAACGCTGTAATCCGCGGTGCTGTACTCAACGGCATCAAAACTTACGACTACGAGTTTGTTGGTTTCCGCGACGGTTGGCGCGGTGTTGTAGAGGGCGATTACATGGATCTTCCCCGCACCAAGGTACGCGGTCTAGCACGCCAGGGTGGCACTATCTTGGGCACCTCACGCACCAACCCCTTCGATGGCCCTCACGGTGGCTCCGAAAATATCGAGATCATGCTAGAGAAGAACGGCATCGACGCTATCATCGCCATCGGTGGCGAAGGCACTCTGGCTGGCGCTAAGCGCCTGGCAGATGCAGGTCTACCCGTTGTTGGTGTTCCCAAGACCATTGATAACGACCTGCAGGCGACCGACTACACTTTCGGCTTTGACACTGCTGTCTCCATCGCAACCGACGCGATGGACCGCATCCGTACCACCGGCGAATCACACCACCGCTGCATGGTAGCTGAGGTTATGGGTCGCCACGTCGGCTGGATCGCTCTGCATTCAGGCATGTCAGCAGGTGCCCACGCTGTTCTGATTCCCGAGCAGAAGGTCTCCATGGAGCAGGTTTCACAGTGGGTCAAGGAAGTTCATGACCGCGGCCGTTCCCCCTTGGTTGTTGTTGCTGAGGGCTTCATCCCCGAGGGCTTCGATGACGTTCTTGCAGGTAAGGGTCAGGAGAAGGACGGTCGCCCCCGCCTCGGTGGTATCGGCGAGTACGTCACCCACGAAATCGAGCGCATCACCGGCATCGAAACCCGTAACACTACCCTCGGTCATATCCAGCGCGGTGGCGCACCCACCGGCTTTGACCGTGTACTTGCCACCCGTTTGGGCATGGGCGCCGTTGACATGATTCACGATAAGGACTGGGGCAAGATGGTTGCTCTGCAGGGCACCGATATTAAGCGCGTTGATTTTGCTGAAGCACTCGACGGACTCAAGACCGTTCCCCAGCACCGTTGGGATGAAGCGAAGGTTCTCTTCGGTCGCTAAACCGGTGTAGCCTCTCGCTCGTTCTTAAAAAGCTCTGGCGCTTACCCCTAGGGGGGGGAAGCGCCAGAGCTTTTTATACCTTTAGCTCATACATAGCCTAGCCTCGGAAGAAATCTCCCATAGTGCGGCGTCCAGCAACCTGACCAGCGTCGGGTGTCACAATAATGGTCTGAGCCGCTGCGTAATCAGTGGCAGTAGGCGCTGAGCCCTCTTCACCTGCGATTTCCTCGCGCACCATTAACGTAGCTGCCGGGTCAACATTGCGTTTGAGCACTGCTAAACCGATGGGACCAGCCTCAAAGTGCTGAGCCACAGAGGTTAAAGTACCCACTTTTTTAGTACCCGAATACACTGAAGCGCCTACCGGCGGCTGGGTGTGCTCTGTGCCATCGAGATCAAGGAAGGTCAGGCGGCGCGGCGGGTGACCGAGATTGTGTACGCGAGCTACCGTTTCTTGACCTTTATAGCAGCCCTTACTCAGGTGAACAGCGGTACGCATCAAATCAAGCTCGTGCGGAATACTCTTATGGTCAACCTCGTAGCCAAAGCGTGGACGCCATGCTTCAATACGTAGGGCATCGGCAGCCCAGCTTCCGGCAAGCTCGCAAGATTCAGCCAGAGCAGGAAGATCTACACGGTTGATAATAGAGAGGAACCAGCGGTAGCCCTCCCCCGGATGCTCCACACTCTGGGCGTAGCTGTACCCGCCGGGCACGATGCCGGGCCAGGGATCTTGCCACACTCGAGCGTCCTGCAAAATAGCAGGAGCATCAGTATCTGCGCGGAAGTCCCGAGTAGAACCCACCACAGCGTATTCGTCGGTACGGTTGGCAATCTCAACACGCAGCATAAACTTCATGCTGTTGAGGTAGTCAGTGAGTGCCTGAGCGTGAGAACCCTCGGTGATGAGCCACATAGTGCCGTCATTTTCGAGAGCATGCATATAGAAATCGATGCGCCCCTGGGCTGATAGCAGCAACAGATCAGCACCGCGAGCCACCAGCGGGTCTGTCATTACCTGAGATGAGAGGGTGGTCAGCCAACTGGCGCGGTCTTCACCTGTTACCGTCACGACGCCCAACTGTGAGTAATCCACAATAACGCGGGCAGATGCGCGCGCCAGCTGACGCTGTTCACGAGCCGGGTCGCCGTAGTGGGCTGCGACCCCGGCATCCGCCCCCGTCGCGGGGAAAGTACCGTGAGTAGCGAGCAGGGGGCTGGTGTATGCCTCCACCTTTATTCGCCGCTTTCTGAAGCATTAGATTCATCGTCAAAGGAACCAAACATGGAGGTACCCAAAGAATCGCCTGTCATCGATGAGGTCTTGCGGAGTTCAGCTGAGGCGTGCTTTTCAAGTTTCTTGGTGGTGGGGTTTGCGGTTTCCCAGTCCCACATCAGATTGCCGTTGACCAGCCCCCACAGGCGCACTGAACCAGCGTATTCTTTCGAAATTTCATCGCGCATCAGGTTACCTGTTTGCATACGCACTACGGGGCCTTTCACCATGCCCACGTAGTTTTCGCTGATACCGCCGGGGTGGGCAATGGTTGCCATGATATTGAAGGCATCGTCTGCGTTACGCAGCTTTTCAACGGATTCAGCATCAGAGTACTCGGGCACAATATCGGCAGGCACTAAGCCCGGGCCAACGTCGCCGTCCTTTTGCTCACGATCAATCTGCCAAAAACCGGTTTCAACCGAGATAGTACGCAGTTTATTACCGCTGTCATCAAGCAAGAACGACTCAGCACGGTACTCCACAAAGGGCAACCCGTCTTGAGTGAAGGTAATAATCTGACCGAAAGGAGTCTGTTCAGAACCCTCATACCACAGCGAGCCGGTGCCTTCCCAGGTGCCGAGCAACCATGAAAGGGGTACAAGTTCAGGAGAAAGATTGGTGGGAATTTCAATAGCCATACCCCCATTCTAGGGCTCACCCAGCTATAGCCTAAAGCCTCTTCGCTAGCGGGCGAACGCACCCGTTCCACCAGTACCCTGAATATTCACAGGCTCAAGACACAGAAAAAAGGGGGGCGTTAGCGCCACCGCCAACACCCCCGTTTTTACTCAACGGCAGATACTTACCGGAGTTACTTTTTATTTCTGTCCCTTGAACAAGCCAGCGATTACAGCGTACGCTGCGCCTCCGATGCACAGGAAAGCACCACCGAGCAAGAAAAGGAAGAAAATTTCTAGAGCTTCAATCATGGTTCTTACCCTAACACATAGGTGAGGAATATCGCACTTGTATAGCTTAGAACCCCGATAAAAGCTACGGGTGTCACTCCGAGGGTAATGGCACCGCGCCGTGGTCCCTCCTGCGGACCGGCCGCAATGATGCGCGTACCCAGCAGTCCGACCACCAGCGCAAACACAAGACCAATCAGCATCATGGTCCAGGTATCGCTGTTGCCGTCGTTGTACATACGGGAGAGCGCCACCCAGCCAGCAGCAGAGACCGAAGCCAGCACACCGGTCACACACGAGATCACCGATTCCAAACGTCCGCGAGCGCCCTCACCGCGCAGTAGTTCTAATAAAAAACTACCGACTACGCCCACGGCAGCTACGACCGGCACCGTTGCCAGGCGGTCGTCGTTAGGGGTGGTGAGGGCAAAGAGGACGGAGGTAATGCCCGCCAGCAGAATAATGGTGGAGTGCGAGTAAATACGGTGGGTTTCGCGTAATTCGGCAATACCTGTTGCTGCGGGCCATCCGCCTGCTACCAGGGCTACAGCCACTAGACATACAACTGCTGAAACAACCGGTGTGAGCATGGAAGCAACGATAACTGCTACCAGTGATATGCCTGCGGCTGCTGCAACGAGGGTGTACCGAGAACGTTGTGATACCCCTACCCGGCCCAAGCGTCCTTCATACATTTTACGCTTTTGTTTATCTCGAAGCTGCCTGAGCTCGGGGACGAAGGTGCGCAGCTTGGTAGTGTGTGCGTCTTGCTCGTAAGGTGGCACGGGCGGAGTTTCCCCTTGTCGCTAGCGGAATACTTATTAAACCATCTTGTACTGTGAAACAGCTTTTCTAAAGGTTAACGGTTGTGTTTTGTAGTATTAATTTTTGAAAGTGCAGTATTTGGGTCTGTGGGTGAAGAATCGGGGTGTGATGGTGAACCAGCTGGTGTTGCTGTCTGATACGGCAAATTCGAGTAGTGATGTTCTTCCTGCCCTTGATTTGCTGGGACATAAGACGCAGGTACTTTCGTTGCAGACTCCTGCTGATGTGCTGAACCGCGAGGCGGAGGCAGTGGTGATGATTGATGCCCGCGAGTCGTTGGTTCAGGCGCGTAATACCGCGCAAATACTCAAATCATCCGGGTTGGTTTCCCCGCTGCTGATGGTGCTCACGGAGGGTGGTTTAGCTGCGGTCTCAAGCACCTGGTTGATTGATGATATTTTGCTCAATACTGCTGGTCCCGCTGAGGTGGAGGCGCGATTGCGCCTAGCTACCGCGCAACTCAGTACAGACGTTACCGACGGTGAACATCTCATTCGCAGCGGTGAGATCACTGTCGATGAGGCGTCGTACACAGCGCGTTTAGCTGGTGAACCGCTCAACCTCACCTATAAGGAATTCGAACTTCTGAAGTTTTTAGCGCAGCACCCGGGGCGTGTGTTCACCCGTGCGCAGCTTCTTTCTGAGGTCTGGGGCTACGACTATTACGGTGGTACTCGCACGGTGGACGTTCACGTTCGTCGTTTGCGTTCCAAACTCGGTTCTGATCATGAGAACCTGATTTCAACTGTGCGTAATGTGGGCTATAGTTTCAGCAGTGTCCGCGGTGAGTCTTAAGCTGAGAGTCCGAAAGAAGCATCAAAAGCGTGTGAGATGGCGGTAACAGCAAGTACAGTTGTTTATGTACTAACCATCTGTTGAAAAGGTCGTACGTTTATGCAGGTATATGATCAGACACGTGCTCCATGTGAGAGCGCCCTAACACCCGAACAACTCAAGAAGTTCGAGACATTCGTTGCTGATGTGACCGCGCATGACGGTACCAGCCCCTTTTCGGAGCAAACCCTAGTAACCCTTCGCCGCTGTGCTCAAGACGATACGGGGGTGGCTCGCCTGTTCACTGTCACAGACGATCGTGGGCAGATACTAGGGGCGTGGGTTGTTGTCACCCCCACCCAAGAATCACCGGGCATTATTGAAGGCGCAGCCCACCCCGCTCAGCGCGGCTGCGGTATCGCTTCGCAGATTACCGATTTCATCTTTACTAAGGTTCTGACGCAGAACGATCTAGCGCAGTACACAGCGTGGGTTCACCAGGTACAAAAGGACGATGACGGCTCCCTTCAGGATATTGCTGCCTACCTCACCAAAAAACACGGGCTGGCACCGGTCAGAGAACTGCACAAGATGGCGCTGGAATTGACCGATGACTCCGTACACACAATTCGCGTAGCCCACGAAAATACGCAGCTACCGCCAGGTGTTACCCTACGAACTTTCGCAGGTGATTCGGACGAGCTCGCCTGGCTCACCCTCAACGCAGCAGCTTTTGCTGATCACCCAGAGCAGGGCAAACTCACCCGCGATGATCTTACAGAGCGCATCAACAGCAACTGGTACCAAGCAGAAGGTTTCTTTATCGCAGAAGCACCCAACGGTCTAGCAGGCTACCACTGGACGAAAATTCCGGTTCCTGCCGCGGAGTCTCCCGAAGGAGAGGTCTACGCGGTGGGGGTCTCCCCCGCCTGGCAGGGTAAAAAACTCGGTAAAGCGCTCACTCTCGCAGGCATTGATTACCTGACTCGCGCGTCCGCGCCCACCGGCGAAAAGCTCAGCCGCATTGTGCTCTACGTTGATGCAGAAAACCTGCCAGCAATGGGTCTCTACCGCTCACTAGGTTTCACCGATCTGAGCGTAGACCGCATGTACGAGCGCCCCAAGTCGCCCTAAGACCACTATTCATCCTTTCAACCCGCACGCTCTTGTAAGAGGAGATTATGAGTACACCTGTTAACACCGGTACCCAGCACATCAGCAACGACATCACAAAAATTGAACGTGCTGATACTCGCGGGGATCGTATTGGTCTCGAAGAAAAAATTAAGCTCCCCAATCTCGCCGGTGATTTTGGTGGCGACCGCTTTCTAGACCGCGAAATCAGCTGGTTGCAGTTCAATACCCGCGTGCTTGAACTAGCAGAAGACCCCAACCTTCACCTGCTAGAGCGCCTCAATTTTCTCTCGATTGTTACCAGCAACCTCGATGAGTTCTTCATGGTGCGCGTTGCCGGTCTCAAGCGCCGTATTGCCACGGGCATCGCGGTATCATCAGCTGCGGGACTCACTCCTGATGAGCAGATGGAACAAATTTCAACCGCTGCCCACGATCTGCAGAAGCGTCAGGCACGAGTCTTCCACGAACAGGTCATGCCCGAGCTGGCAGAGGAAGGCATTCGCATTGTCTCTTGGAAAGAAATTGATGAGGAGGCAAAGTCACGTCTGGGCACGATGTTCCGCCAGGAAATCTTCCCCCTACTCACCCCCCTGGCTGTCGACCCTGCCCACCCCTTCCCCTACATCTCAGGGCTCTCACTGAATCTCGCGGTTATCGTGCGTAACCCACAGACTGGCAAGGAACTCTTTGCCCGTCTCAAAGTACCCGAAAACCTGGGCAGAATGGTCGCCGTTTCAACGGAACGCGACGTTAATACCCCCGGTAAAGAAGCCCTGTTTATTCCGCTAGAGGCAATTATCGCGGAGCACCTCGATATGCTCTTTCCCGGTATGGAAGTCGTTGAGCACCACGCCTTCCGCGTCACCCGTAATGAAGACCTTGAAGTCGAAGAAGACGACGCCGAGAACCTGCTCAAGGCTTTAGAGAAGGAGCTGCTGCGCCGCCGCTTTGGCCCTCCCGTGCGTCTTGAAGTAGAAGACACTATCAACCCCAACATTCTTGACCTGCTCATTTCTGAGCTGCGCGTGAGCCAGGGCGAAGTGTACAAGCTACCCGCGCCGCTAGATATGCGCGGTGTCAGTGCCATCGTCAAGGCTAAGCGCCCCGCCCTGCACTACCCCAAACATGTGGCTCATACCTCGCGCTGGCTCAACTCGGCAGAAACCGCCAAGGCTGCGGACGTGTTCGGGGCAACCCGTGACCATGACGTGCTGCTACACCACCCCTACGACTCCTTTGCCACCTCTGTGCAGGCATTCTTGGAGCAGGCTGCTGCAGACCCCAAAGTCGAGGCTATCAAGCAGACTCTCTACCGCACCTCAGGTGATTCGCCCATCGTGGACGCGCTCATTGAAGCTGCAGAAGCCGGCAAACAGGTATTGGCACTGGTTGAGATCAAGGCGCGCTTTGACGAAGAAGCGAACATTAAGTGGGCGCGAAAGCTAGAACGCGCGGGCGTGCATGTAGTGTACGGCATCGTTGGTTTGAAGACCCACTGCAAGCTCTCACTGGTGGTGCGTAAAGAAACAGACGGTCTGCGTCGTTACGCTCACATCGGCACCGGTAACTACCACCCCTCCACAGCGCGTTTCTACGAAGATCTCGGTTTGCTCACCTGCGACCCTCAGATTACCGAAGACGTGTCACGTCTGTTCAATCAGCTCTCAGGCTACGCACCCAAAACCACTTACAAAGAACTCTTGGTGGCGCCGCGTTCGCTACGCTCAGGTCTCATAGACCGCATCAATAAGGAAATCGAGCACAAGCTAGCTGGCCGTCAAGCCCAGATTCAAATCAAGTGCAACTCCATGGTGGACGAAGCGATTATCGACTCGCTCTACCGCGCCTCCCAGGCAGGGGTTGAAGTCAATGTTGTGGTACGCGGAATCTGCGCGCTGCGCCCCGGCGTACCCGGTTTGAGCGAAAACGTTAAGGTTCGCTCTATTCTGGGCAGGTTCTTGGAGCACTCGCGCGTTTTCACCTTCGCGAACGCCGGCGACCCTGTTGCCTACATCGGTTCAGCCGATATGATGCACCGCAACCTTGACCGCCGTGTTGAAGCCCTGGTACACGTCAAGCAAGCAGAACACATCAAATACCTCTTTGACATGTTCAAGCACTACACCTCAGAGAAAACCAGCAACTGGATTCTCGAATCAGACGGTAACTGGGTGCGCCACCACCTTGATGAGAAGGGCAACCCCCTGCGCGATGTGCAGGCAATGTACCTAGAATCTCGCCGTAAGAAATAAAAACTCATGGATGGCTGACCTGCCCCCCCCCCCCCCGCATACGGGGCAGGTCAGCTTATCTCGTCTGGATTCTTTCACGCTCGCTGAGTACTCACTACCCCTTTAGCGGCTTACAAAAATAGTAAGATATTTACGATAGCCCCACCCCGGCTACCGTAACCTTTGTTATGGTTTTTCAAGAAAGTCAACAGTACACACATGTCTCCCCACCAGTTGTACAGCGCTGCGCGCTCAGACCACCAGCTTAACGTCACTAAAACAACCCATAATATGCCGCCGGTTGTTGCCGCAGGTTGCATCATCTGGCGTCAGAAAAAAGACAAAATCGAAGTGCTGATTATCCACCGCCCCCACTATGACGATTGGTCATGGCCCAAGGGCAAACAGGATCATGGGGAAACCGTTGCAGAGACCGCGGTGCGCGAGGTACGTGAAGAGGTCGGTCTCACCGTCACGTTGGGTGCGCCGCTGGCAGTGACCCGTTATTCCGTCAAGCACGGTAAAAAAGAAGTTTTCTACTGGGCAGCTCGTGCCTCATCAAGCGATCACGCCCAAGCTGATTTGAGTGAGGTCGATGAATTGCGCTGGGTTAGCCCCGCTGAGGCGCGAAAGCTCCTCACCAACGACACCGACCAAGAGCCCCTAGATGCCCTTATTGCCCTGCATGAACGCGGTCATCTGCACACGCGTCCCGTCATTATTGTGCGCCATGCCAAGGCAAAGCCCCGTTCATCTTGGGCAGGTGCCGAGGGCGAGCGTACCCTTGTGGCAACCGGCAAGCGTCAGGCGTTAGCGGTGGGTGAGCTTTTGCAGGTTTGGGCTCCCACTCGTATTATTTCTTCACCCTGGACGCGCTGTATGCAGACGGTGGCACCGTACTCCAAAGCGACGGGTCTTGTTATTAAACAAAAATCAGCGCTCACCGAGGCGGCCTACAAGGCGCACCCGAAGAAGGTCGCCAAGATTATTCAGGGGCTTTTTGATAAAGATGATTCGGTCATGCTGTGTACCCACCGCCCGGTTTTGCCTACAGTTTTGGAAGTTTTAACGGGTGTTATGGACGCTGGACTGGCAAAAAATCTGCCCGCCGCCGACCCCTATCTGACTCCCGGCGAGATGCTGGTGATGCAGGTGAGTGTGGGCGCCCAGGCAGAGATTGTTTCTTTGGAACAGATCAAACCTTTCAGTGACTAATCACACAATGCGTGCAGAATGAATCTACCCAGCAAAAAATCTATAAATAAGACTACACACAGGTAAAATTTCCCCATAACGCTGGAACCTTACTGAAAGTAGCTCGTCACCCCACATATCTTCTCACGTCGCCCCCCCCCCCGAGGGTTTAATTCACGGTTAAAGCATCCGCAAGTAGCATAGAAACCAGCAGGTCTTCGCACCGATATCCAGGCTCTGCGAGCACTTGCAGTGCTCTTCGTTGTTATCAACCATCTTTGGGCTGATGGCTTTACCGGTTGCTACATTGGCGTTGATATTTTCTTTGTCATTTCTAGTTACCTCATCACCAGCCACCTGCTCAAAGAGATTAGCAGCACCCGTAAGGTCATGTTGCCGCGCTTCTACGCTAGACGCGCTCGAAGGCTTCTACCTGCCGCTCTACTGGTGACCGTGACAACTCTGGTACTGACTGTTATCTACGCACCCGCCCAAAACTGGGGTAAAACCCTCTTTGAAGGTTTTGCTGCCACCGCTTACTTTCAGAACTGGGCGCTTTATTCATCAGCCACCGACTACTTTGCTCAGGCTAACCAATCTAGCCCCTTCCAGCATTACTGGTCTCTTTCAGTGGAAGAGCAGTTCTATCTTCTGTGGTCGGTCTTGTTTCTAGTCTTCTGGCACCTCAGCAGAAAAACCGCACTCTTCTTCGGTGCTCCCCGTGCGCTCCCGACCATTTTGCTGGGCATTACACTGCTGCTTATTCTGGCGTCTCTTATCTTCTCCACTCAAGAGCTACAGACCAACCCCGCTGGTGCCTATTTCAATACTTTTGGACGTGCCTGGGAGTTCCTATCAGGTGGTGTGGTTGCGCTCGGCATACAGTTAGGTAGCCACAAGGCCCAGATAAACAGACCTTTAGCTTTTCAAGCAACACTCTCGATTCTTCAAGTAGGCTCTTGGGTAGCTCTGTTCACCTTTGGTTTCTTCTACTCAGAGAACACGAGCTTCCCCGGTGTGATGGCACTATCACCTGTTCTAGCAACACTTCTTATTCTTGCTACAGGTCCCATAACCTACACGCCAGCGCTACGGACTGCCATCTCTTTCAAGCCGGTTCAGTTCATCGGCGATATCTCTTACTCCCTCTATCTTTGGCACTGGCCGCTGATGATCTTGCTACCCTATATTTTGCAGAATCAGTTGGATTTCTGGTCGAAGCTAGGAATTCTTGGGGGATCAATTCTTCTAGCGTGGCTCAGTAAGGTCGCTGTTGAAGATCCAAGCCGCAGGCATCTCTTCACGGCTTTCAAACCCCACGTAACGTTAGCTACTGCGTTGGCATCAGTGATAATTATGGCTGGAGCAACGTCACTGCTCAACATCCATTCCGCCCAAACACAGCAAAATCTAGCAGCAGAATCCAAAAAATTATTTACTTCTACTGAGGAAGCCGCAGCTCAGTCTGCTGAACAAGACCCAGCGGATGATGAGTCTGCAGAGAAGACAGCACCAGTGAGTTGCTACGGCGCTAACCAGCTGATGGAGATCAGCAGTGGTTGTCCCAAGCCAGCTTTTGCTCCTGCTGTTTTGTCGGTAGCAACTGCTGATGAAGCACCGTGGGGAGGATACCCTGCTCATTGCCAATACCTTGTCAACGAAAATCTACCCAACATCGCAGTCGGATTTAAACGAATCCTCGAATGTGATTTTTCCGTACATCAACAGCCCTCCCAAGAAGTTTGGTTGATTGGAAATTCACATGCTGAACATTGGATGCATGCGCTGATTCCTATCGCGAACGCAAACAATTGGAAACTAACCTTAGATATGCAATCAAGTTGCCCAGCAATTAATACTCCGCTAAGCACCCGGCACTTCACTGAACCTTTTGTGCAGGAATGCCTCACATGGTATCCACAGACTTTGGCAAAGCTTCAGCAAGTGCAACCTGATCTTGTCTTTTACTCATCTAATGCCAGCAGTCTTATTGATGCTCCGCAGGGCCTACCGATGCTGACCGAAAATACCAAGAAACTTGAAGCTCAGGTTAAAGCTATATCTGAAGATACTGAGATTGTGGTACTTAGAGATACACCCCACGCTGGCGATTTTATCGGCCCGGCGTGCATTCAGGTTTCTGGTTCTATTGAGTCAGGGTGTACGGCTCCCCTCGATAAGCTGGAATGGCGCGATTATCTGGCAGATGCGGCGTCCGATCTTTCGACTAAGCACCACAACCTGCACAGCCTAAATATGCTTCCCTATTTCTGCGTTGACGATACCTGTTCCGGCGTCATCGGTGAAGTTCCTGTCTATTACGACTCCAATCATATTTCCCGAAGCTACGCTAAGTCTTTGGCTCCTGCTTTGAGATACGAGCTGGGAAAAGCGCTTGATCAGGACTTCGCTCCGCCAGTCTATGAATAGGGTGGCTATAGTTTTGTTGTTAGAATAGCCGGTGAGAAAAACCTGTACAGAGAGTCTTCCGCTATGTCTATCTTGCTCACCCCCTACGAGGATCTTCTCGCAGAGATTATGGAAACCGGGGACGAGAAATCTGACCGTACCGGTACCGGCACCCGCAGCGTTTTCGGTCGTCAGATGCGTTTTGATTTGCGTGAGTCTTTTCCGCTGATTACTACCAAGCGGGTTCATTTCAAGTCTATTGCGGTTGAACTGCTGTGGTTTTTGCGCGGGGATTCCAACGTGCGTTGGTTACAAGAGCGCGGTGTAAGTATCTGGGACGAGTGGGCTGATGAGGACGGCGAGCTTGGCCCGGTTTACGGCGTACAGTGGCGCTCCTGGCCTGCCGGTCACGGTGAGACCATTGACCAGATTGCCAAGGTCATTGAGTCACTAAAAACTAACCCTGATTCTCGCCGTCATATTGTTTCTGCGTGGAACCCTGCCGAAGTTGATGAAATGGCTTTACCCCCCTGTCATGCTCTCTTTCAGTTCTACGTTCGTACAGGTCAGAACGGCACCCGAGAGCTGTCTTGCCAGCTCTACCAGCGTTCGGCAGATATGTTCTTGGGCGTACCTTTCAATATTGCTTCTTACGCCCTGCTAACCCAGCTCATTGCTGAAGAGGTGGGCATGGTACCCGGTGAGTTCGTGTGGACGGGCGGGGACTGCCATATCTACTCCAACCACTTCGAGCAGGTACGTGAGCAGCTCTCGCGTGAGCCCTACCCCTACCCTCAGCTACGCGTAAAAAACAAGAAAGCGTCCATCTTCGACTACGAATTTGAAGATTTCGAGCTGGTTGATTACCGCCACCATCCGACTATCAAAGCCCCGATCGCCATCTAATGAATCTTCCTGAACTAGCGGCTATTTGGGCGCAGACAGAAAACGGTGTCATCGGACGCGACGGAGATATGCCCTGGTACGCGCCCGAAGACCTCGCGCACTTTAAGAAAATCACCGGGGCATCCCCTGTTCTCATGGGCAGGGTGACGTGGGAGTCTATCCCCCCGCGGTTTCGCCCCCTGCCCGGCAGGTTAAACATCCTTGTCTCGCGCTCTGTAGCTAGCGTCCAGCAGAAGGACGGGGCGCTGTGGGTGCCTAATCTGCCTACCGCCATTGCTGAGGGAGTCTCCCGTGGCGGGCACGCGAGCACCCTCTGGGTGATGGGTGGAGCCAGCATCTACGAACAGGCATTAGCCCTCACTGAAGTCCCCGGTATTCTTGGTGGCAGGCTCAGCCGCGTTGAACGCACCGTCTTTGAGGGAAAAGTCAGTGGGGACGCCTACGCCCCACTCTTGGGCAATGAATGGGAGCGCGCGTCAGCCACCGACAGCAGAACCTCAGAGAAGGGCTACCTACTGGGCAAAGACGGCGAACGCACCGAACTCACCTACCGGTTTGAGAGCTGGAGACGGTAGGGCAAGCATTCTGCACAGGTGAAAACTATCTGGCAGTTACCATCGCAGTTTTATAGGCATTGCCTTATTATTTCCAGTAGGTTGAAACAAATCGCGCGGCCGAAAGTGACTCTAAGCCATCCAAAATTTTTTGCGCAGAATCTTCGAACCCAAACTTTGTTCCAACTTTTTCAAAGACTGAGGGAAGCGATGACAGGACTTCTTCTACAATTCCTTCAGCTCTAGTAGCTTCAATGCCGAGTCTCTTACCCTCTACCAGCAGATCCTTCATCGGAGAGGACGCGTGTGTTCTGCCGGTAAAAGTTTCGACTTTCGTGCAGCAGATTTTCAAAGCTAGCCTCGTCCAGAAGATGCTGAGAACTTATTTTCTGACGGTTTGCGTCGCTACTGGGTGTACCAGGTGGGAGTAGTTGAAGAGCTCCCGCGACATCCTGCCCATAGTGGCCTAAGAGGCTAAAGACTGATCCTGCAGATATTCCAGCTTCTCGCGCCATATTAGAGATAGCTTGGGTATTATCGGGCAAGAGTCCTTTGAGGAAAGGAAGAGCCACTTTGTTTTTGTGAACCTTATTCCGTTCAAGCATTGAGAGGAAGAGATGGACCTGTCCCTCATACTCTTCGCTATAGGAAAAAGTAATTTGACCGTTTTTCTCGGTGAAAGTTCCGCACAGTTCACCATCAAGATAGGCGTTCAGTTCGCTCATTCTTTGCCCTTTGTCTCTTTAGCTCTTGCCTCAAGTTCAAGTTCTAGCGCCCAGAAAACATCGAGCACTTTATAAAGCTTAACAGTGGGTTTACCCTGTTCCATCTCAACATACCACTTACGTGATACGCCTATCTTTGCCGCCACTTCTTTTTGGGTCAGCCCCAGCCCTTCACGGCGTAGCCTAAAAAAATCTCCCACTTGGGAGGTTGTCTCAAGCGTTCGGACTTTATTACTTTTTCTTTGATACACCCTCTTAGCGTAACCGAACGGGAACTTCCCTAAAAGTAACCGAGCGGTGACTTTTTATAAAGTCACCGCTCGGTTACAGGTTTTCAAACGGAGTGTCATTTCACCTTCTGAACGCTTAGCGCGCGTAACTTGCACCCCCGGTTAGACTAAAACTATGACTTTTATATCCGGTGATTCAGTAGGTTTTGTAGGCTACCGCGGTATGGTGGGTTCTGTGCTCATGAAGCGCATGCTCGAAGAGGGCGACTTCGCGGGCATTACTCCCGTCTTCTTCTCCACTTCAAGTGCGGGCAAACCCGCCCCCACCTTTGACGGTGCACTCGAAGAAAGCACCTTGAAGGACGCATACGATATCGACGAGCTGGCAAAGCTACCTATTATCGTGACCACTCAGGGTGGCGACTACACCACCGCCGTCCGCAATAAGCTAAACGATCGCGACTGGGACGGCCTGTGGATTGACGCAGCCTCCACCCTGCGCATGAACGACGACTCAGTGATTGTTCTTGACCCCGTTAACCGCGACGTCATTGACCGCGGTCTCGAATCAGGCATCAAAGACTTCGTGGGTGGCAACTGCACCGTCTCCTGCTTGCTCATGGGCTTAGGCGGTTTGTGGAAGCAGGGTCTAGTGGAGTGGGGAACCTCCATGACCTACCAGGCAGCTTCCGGCGGCGGTGCCCGCCACATGCGTGAAGTTCTCACCCAGTTTGGTGAACTCAACGGCACCGTTGCAAGTGAACTTACCGACCCCGCGTCCGCTATTCTCGAGATTGACCGCAAGGTACTTGCCAAGCAGCGCTCCGGTGAACTCGACACTAGCCAGTTCGGCGTGCCGCTAGCAGGCTCACTAATTCCCTGGATCGACTCCGACCTCGGCAACGGTCAGTCCAAAGAAGAATGGAAAGCAGAAGCAGAATCCAACAAGATCCTTGGTCTTGAAGGCGATGACCGCGTAGTCCTTGACGGGTTGTGCGTCCGTATTGCCACCATGCGCTCACACTCCCAGGCACTGACCCTCAAACTCACCGAAGATCTCAGCGTTGAAGAAATCGAAAAAATTATCGATGAAGACAACCAGTGGTCAAAGGTAATCCCCAATGAGAAAGAAGCGACTGTGGAAGGTCTGACCCCCGTCGCTGCCTCGGGTACTCTGGATATTCCCGTCGGTCGTATTCGCAAATTGAATATGGGTCCCCAGTACATTTCAGCTTTCACCGTAGGTGACCAGCTGCTTTGGGGAGCGGCTGAGCCCATTCGCCGTATGCTCAAAATTGCCACCGGCACCCTCTAAAAACCCTAAGCAGTGTAGAGAGCAAAAAATCGGCTACCTGAACTTTTCAGGTAGCCGGTTTTTCTATGTTTTATTCGGGACGCACAGGCTGAGATATATGACAGCCGCTGGGGCAATAGTGCTGTTGGTTATCGCGGTCAGCCCAGATACGCGCCTGCTTGCGGCGATGCGCGTCATAACGCTTTTCCTGCGCTCGATGCCAGATGCCCAAGACCTTCGCTTTGCTCCACAGGTTCAAGCGGTGGGCCCAGTGGAACTCTGTGCCCCACAAGCCCAGCCCCATGAAAATGAAGAGCCAGCCGGGCCCCGGAGTAATGAGCATCACCAGACCCATCAAAATGAGCACAGCACCCACCACACTCACAATAATGCGATAACACCACAGCAACACCGGATGATGGTGCAAAAATCCACGCAGACGGTGCATCGCCCGATGCACGCGTCCTTCACTCTGAGCAATCTCTCGATCGAGCCCCATAGCCCCCCCTCTAACCTTGACCGATCACCGATACCTTACCGGGTAGGACGCTACGCGCGGGTTAATAGACCAGCGCACGTAACGCACCCAGTAATTTTCTGCGTAACAGATTAGATGTGTGTACCCACAATAACGGGCTCGGGCACCAGCTCAATGCCGAAGGAGCTGAAAACCCCGTCGCGCACAGCGCGAGCGATACTCATCAAATCCTCGGCAGTTGCCCCGCCACGGTTGGTAATTGCCAGAGTATGCTTGGTGGAAAGGGACGCGCGTGCTCCGGTGAGCTCGGCAGCTTCGCCCTCAAGCCCAAAGCCCTTTTCAAAGCCTGCGTGCTGAATAAGCCAAGCAGCTGACAGTTTAATTTTCCCGTCAAGCACCTGCCCACGAGCGTCAGTCGCGGGATAAGCGGGGGCGTCTTCGGGCAGATTTTTACGCGCTGATTCATCCACAATGGGGTTAGTGAAGAAAGAACCGGTGGAGTAGGTATCACGGTCACTGGCATCTAGAACCATGCCCTTACCCGCACGAAGTTTCAGCACTGTCTCACGCACGGTAGGCGCGTCCGCCCGTTCGCCCACTTCAACGCCCAGGGTGTAGGCAAGCTCAGCATAGCGAATAGGGGCAGAACGGCTACCGAAAGCCAACTGGAAATCAACAGTCAGCACCACATAGCGGGGACTGCCATTCACCGTAGTCTCTTTGAGCAGAGAATGACGGTAGGCGAATTTCAAATCAGCGGGTGCAAAGGTCTTGAGGTTGCCCGTTTTGCGGTCCCAGGTACGCACACGGAAAATAGTGTGTGCAACCTCTGAACCGTAAGCTCCGACGTTCTGCACCGGTGTTGCGCCCACAGTGCCGGGGATGCCTGAGAGGGCTTCTAGACCTGAGTACTCTTTATCGACGGTGTATGCCACCAGATCATCCCAGCTATGACCAGCTTGGACGCGCACAATAGCCCCACCGCAGCTGGGAGTATCATCGCGCTCGATGCCTTTGGAGGCAATGTGTACGACGGTGCCGTCAAAACCTTCATCACCGACGATGAGGTTAGATCCGCCACCGACAACCAGCAAGTTCTCCCCCGCTGCGTCAGCGGCTTTCACAGCCTCGATAATCTCAGCTTCAGATGTTGCTCGAACATACTTTTTGGCAGAACCACCAACGTTGACAGTGGTTAGCTCACTCAATAACATTTCACTCACTCCCCCAGTGTACCGTCTTGTTGGGTGCAGCAGGCAGTGACTACCGGTCAAGAATCTCAACATGGATTGGTTCTTGTTTCTTATAAATTTCAAGATAGCGGGTCATAGCGAAAGAGACCGCGACGAAGATGAGCACGCCCAACAAACCGTGGCGGATGCCGAAGATCTCGCCCAACAAACCCAGGATCGGAGGGCCGCCAAGGAAGGCCGCGTAGCCGATGGTTGATACCACCGATACACGTACCGCTGATTTGATGGGGTCATCAGAGGCTGCGCTCATGCCCGTGGGAAACCCTAAGGACGCGCCCAGACCCCAAATAACGAGTCCCACGAAACCGGTGGGTGCGTTGGGAGCGAAAATGAAAATAATCAAACCGATCATGGCGAGAGTACAGGTGACTCTCAAGACCGGAATGCGACCGTAGGTGTTGAGCAGACGGGTGCCCGCTAGGCGTCCGGTGGTCATTGCAGCGACGAAAGTGAAATAACCCAGCGAACCAATTGTGGCGGTAGTTCCGTACTCCTGAGTGAGAGCCAGGGCAATCCAGTCATTTGCCGAACCTTCAGCTAAGGCCATACCCAGCACGAAGAAACCAATGAAAATAGTGTGTTTGTCGCGCCAAGCGTCCTTAACTCGGTAGGCGCTGACCTGCGCCATCATGGCGGTGTTGTCTTGACCGTAGTTCTCAGAAAAGCACAGACGCAAAGCGTAAAGCACCAGGGTGAGAATCAAAGCTGCCATGTACCACATGTGGATGCTAAAGGGCACCCCTAGGTAGGTATCGAGGGCACCGATACCGGCACCAACCACCGTGCCAATCGAGAAGAAGCCGTGCATGATCGGAGTCACGAAGCGCCCCAAAGCACGCTCAACGGCAACCCCCTGCACGTTAGAAGCAACATTCGACACAGCAGTACCCAAGCCCATGCCGGTGAGCGAAAGAGCAACAATCCACACCTGAGACAAAGCCACCCCCAGCCCCAGCCCACACATCCCCACAACAGAAAGCAGGTAGGCAAAAAGGATGCAGCGCTGGGCACCAAAACGAGACACTAAAACGCCCGAAAGAGAAACCGCCGAAAATGAACCAACAGTCTGAGCAAGCAGTAGTACGCCCATGGGACCCGCCGTGAGGTTCAGCCCGTGCGCTACATCGTGCAAGCGCGCCAGCCAGGATGACGTCAAAAGCCCCGACGCAAAAAATAAAATCAAAACAGCCCGGTACCAGCCCTGAATCTGCTGATCAGTCACTACCGTTTTCACAAATTCTCTCTCAGCTTTTCTTATCAACAGGATTACCCATCACAGAAAACACGCAAGGGTGCCCCTCTCGTAACTCTCAAAGAGCACAAATTATTTCTGGGCACATGCACAGTCTCACCGCGGGGCGAGTTCCCCTCGCAAACTACTTCTACGACTTTAGTTCAGAGCTGAGGGAGCACGCGGGAACGGCAGGGGTGATACAGCGGACGCTGCCAGCAGCTGAATTTTAGATCCAGGGGGCAAAATACCCGGTCAGAGGAATGAATCTGACCGGGTATTTGAGGTTTTCACGAGTTCTTAGAATTTCACAACAGCCTGCGCTTTAACTAACACTTTCTGCAGGTTACCCTCAGTATCTGGGGCTGACACGGTGAGATCAACACGAGCGGTGCTCGCCTCATCGTCAAGCGAAGCGACCTTGCCGCTCACTGAAATCGTTGTGCCACCGTTTGCCGGGGAGTCAGCGTCCTGCGCATCGGGTACCGGCACCGGCTTGGTGAAACGTGTCTGGTAATCAACAATAGCGCCGGGGTCGCCTGCCCAATCAGTCACCAGCTGCACCGCTGCGCCCATGGTAAACATGCCGTGGGCAATAACTCCCGGCAAACCAACAGCCGTTGCAAATCGCTCGTTCCAGTGAATCGGGTTAAAATCTCCGGACGCACCAGCATAGCTCACCAGGTCAGCACGGGTCACGCTGATCTCACGTTCGCCAATAGACTGGTCCTTTTCAAGGTCTTCAGAACGTAGAGTCATGGTTCTTACTCTCCTGCCCTTACCAGCAGGGAAGAAACGCAGGTAGCGACTTTATCCCCCTCAATAGTGGTGATTTCCTCACGGGTGGTCAGCATAGCCCCTGCGCCCATCACGCGCACACTATCAACATGAACTGCTGTCAGCAACTCGTCCCCCGCCACGATAGAACGGTGGTGAGTAAAACGCTGATCAGCATGAACCACACGGGAAAAGTCGATGCCAGCACTCTCGTCCTGAATAAGCGCAGCGTCAGCCGCCTGCGCCAGAATGATTGCGAAAGTCGGCGGTGCAATCAGGTCAGTATAGCCAGCCTCTCGTGCAGCCTCCACATCAAAATGAAGCGGTGAAGTTGCCTTCACCGCACGCGCGAACTCACGAATTTTCTCTCGGCCCACAGTGTAGCTGGTTGCCGGTGGGTACGCCCTACCCACGATATCGGGATTAATTGTTTTAGCATTGTTGTCAGCCATACACACCAGTATGGCACGCACCGCGCCCTCTACGCCTCAAGAGTCACTGCCCCAACACACTCAGTCAAAAGAACAAGAAAAAATCCGCCCAGTCAAAGACTGAACGGATGATTTAATCTCTTGAAAAGAGCCCCGACCGGGAATCGATCCCGGGACCTCCATCTTACCAAGATGGCGCTCTACCACTGAGCTATCGGGGCGTAGCGGTGGCGGGACTCGATCCCGCGACCTCACGATTATGAGTCGTGCGCTCTAACCAGCTGAGCTACACCGCCAAGTATTTACCTCTATTACAAGGCTCATACAGAGCCCCGACCGGGAATCGATCCCGGGACCTCCATCTTACCAAGATGGCGCTCTACCACTGAGCTATCGGGGCAACAGATAATACCTTACGGCATTTTCGCAGTACTTGGCAAATTGAAAAGGACTCACCTACTGGTGTTCTACACCACGCTAAAGATGTATCTGCGCAGCAACTTACCCACCAGGTACTCACCCTGCGTTTAAAGATAAGGACGCGCGCCCCTCCCCTCTTTACAGAAGAGAAAGAACGCGCGTCCTGCACCAGCGGTATCTGACCAAGAAATCAGTTACCAGCTTTTAAGGTGTTCCCCCGAGGGGAAAGCATACTCTTAGTATTTTTTGCGACCTTTGAAGCCACCGCGTGAGCCACCACGACCACCGCGGTCATCACGGAAACCACCGCGATCCTTGCGGAAACCGCCGCGACGCTCACCACCACCGCGTGAGCCACCACCCTTGGGGCCGTTATCGCGCTGGATGTTAATGAACTGACCTGCAACCTTGGTGTCTTCCAAACGATCGAAGAAGTCACGAGGAAGATCCTCGGGCAAATCAACGATGGTGAAGTGCTGGCGAATGTCGATGGAACCAACCTGTGAACCGTCAATGCCGCCTTCATTCGCGAGAGCACCCACGATGCCACCGGGGTTAGCGCCCGATGAACGGCCAACATTGAGCTTGTAGCTCACCATGCCCTCATCGTTGTGGCGACGCCCACCACGGCCACCGCGCTCTTCACGATCACCGCGTTCACGGCGGTCACCGCGATCACGACCGCCACGGGGCTCAGGAATTTCTTCAACGAAGAAGGGGCGACCCTGCTGAGCAATAACAGCCAAAGCTGCTGCAATTTCTTCGGGTTCAACATCGTGCTCGTTCACGTATGCATCAACGATTTCGCGGAACAGTGACAGGTCTTCGGTTTCGATGGTGTCAGTAATCTGCTGCGCAAAACGGGTCTTGCGGTTTGAGTTCACGTCATCCACTGAAGGCATGTGCATCTGCTCAACCTGCTGACGGGTAGCCTTCTCAATCTGACGCAGCATGTACTTTTCACGCGGGGTCATAAAGAGAATCGCTGCGCCTTCGCGACCTGCACGGCCGGTACGACCAATGCGGTGAACGTATGACTCAGTGTCGTGAGGAATATCGAAGTTTACAACCAGTGAGATGCGCTCTACGTCAAGACCGCGAGCAGCAACATCGGTTGCAACCAGAATGTCGATGCGACCATCGCGCAGTGAATCAACGGTACGCTCACGCAGGTTCTGCGGAATATCACCATTAATAGCTGCTGCCTGGTAGCCGCGAGCCTTCAGCTTATCGGCAAGCTCTTCGGTTTCTTTCTTGGTACGAACGAACACGATAATGCCGTCGTAATCTTCAACCTCAAGCACGCGGGTCATTGCCTCAAGTTTGTGTGAGTGCATAACCTGCATGTAACGCTGCTTAATATTCGCGCTCGTGGTGGTCTTTGACTTCACGCGAACTTCAACAGGATCGTTCAGGTACTGTGATGCGATTTTGCGGATGCTGGTGGGCATGGTTGCTGAGAACAGTGCAACCTGCTTGGTGTCGGGGGTGTCAGCAAGGATCTGCTCAACATCCTCTGCGAAACCCATACGCAGCATCTCATCAGCCTCATCGAGAACGAGGTACTGCAGATTTGAAAGGTCCAGTGACCCCTTCTTCAGGTGGTCGATCACACGACCGGGGGTACCAACTACAACCTGAGCGCCGCGCTTGAGACCAGCGAGCTGGGGGCCGTAGGGTGAGCCACCGTAGACGGGAAGAACGGTGAAGTTCTCCATCTGGGTAGCGTAGGAGCTGAATGCTTCAGCGACCTGCAAAGCAAGTTCGCGGGTAGGTGCCAAAACCAGCACCTGGGTGTCTTTAGAAACACCGTTAACATCTGCAAGTTCTGCAAGACGTGAAAGAACGGGCAGCGCGAAAGCAGCGGTTTTACCGGTACCGGTCTGCGCCAAACCTACAACGTCGCGTCCTTCAAGAAGAAGGGGAATAGTTTCTGCTTGGATGGGTGAGGGCTTCTCATAGCCAGCGGCATCAACAGCAGTTTGAACACGCCTGTCCAAGCCGAGATCGGTAAAGCGAACGCCTTCTTCTTCAGCAGCTGCGGGAGCAACAGCGTCAAGGTTGGGTTCTACGAACTCAGCAGCGGTTGCGGTATTATTTTCAGTCAATTTTTCTCTTTTCGAGCTCAGGTGGCGCAACTGCTTTGAGTTGCGAAGGTTGACCCCTGAATTAAAAAGCTCGTCGAAACAACTTCGGTGGCAGTCTCTGATGTGACTACTGCGCCACCTTCACACACTTCTACCCGAACACTAAACGGTGGGTAGAGACGATTTACCTTAGAAACAGGTTTTTAGAAAGTTAGCGCTTACGAACTTATAAAGTACTTGGAGCGGTTCTTTGCCCTCACAGACAAACGGTGAGCAGAAGATACTCGGTATCTCTTACAAAGAACATTCTTGGACGGGGTTTACCATCAATTACAAGATTCAACACTACCTTATGTACCCGTAAATAGGTGTAAGACGTGATGGAGGGTACCTTGCGGTAGCTACATGCGCTTCATCACGTAGATACTGCCCTGCTGAGTGTGCAGAGTGTAAGGCGCTTGGTAGGTATC
Source organism: Rothia sp. ZJ1223 (assembly GCF_016900985.1). Lineage (NCBI taxonomy): Bacteria > Bacillati > Actinomycetota > Actinomycetes > Micrococcales > Micrococcaceae > Rothia > Rothia sp. ZJ1223. The sequence goes on from NZ_JAFEUT010000005.1 coordinate 67,823, forward strand.
AGCAGCGAACTGCGGAGGATTCTCAATAGGGTTATTGCCCCATGCCGAGTTTTCTTGGTCAATTACCACGTAGTCCGGGGCGGGGTCGCTGGTGTTGCCAATCCAATATGCCTCGTGATTGACGGTGAGGTGGGTCAGCAGCGATAGGTCTGAGGCGACGCTGGTGCCCTGCGGAATGCTCGCCAGCGCCTGTTTTTTCTGGGCAAGATTCTCCTGCCAAGAGGCGCTGGAGTAATCATGAGTTAGCTGGGTTGCCAAGGGCAGCTGAGGCATATGGGCAAGCGCCACAATGAGAGCGAAGGTCGGTAAAGCTACCGACAGTAGAGCAATAGCTGTGCGGTAGGTTTTATCTGCTAGACCTCGTGCGGACGCGCGTGCCTGCAGAAGGTGGGCAGGCAACTTTTTGACGCTGGGGTCTTCGGCAGTTTCGGGCGCAAAGCGGGCAAGAACATCAATCAAAGCGCAGAAAACAATGGGCATAAGCACCATTGAGTAGTGCCAGTCGGTGCTGTAGTACCCCTCGTTGGTGGCTAAGAATCGCCAGATAAGTGTGGGAAGCGCGATCACAGCCAGAGGGCTGACTACCCAAAGAATAGCGCCGGTGAGCAGCAGGGTTGCAAGGGTCACAGCTTTTTGCCAGGGGTAGACCATCAGCAGCAGACCTTGCAGGGGATCTGAGATAGCCCCGGCAACATCAAGGCTGTCTGTGTAGTCGAAAACGCCCCCCACATTGAAGAAAGGCAAGATGACAGTGACCGATAAGAAGGTTGCAACGAGTCCCCATAACAGCACAGCAGCACAGGTTCGTACCCCTCTCTTTTGAGTCAGCAGACTCAGCGCGTCCGAAACTCGAAAGAAGAAACTGCGTCGGGCAACAGTCGAGCTCTGTGCGGGGAAAAGCAGGTCAAAAGCCCTGTGACACCAACCGCTTCTGCCCAGCCCCACCACAGCAATTGCCGCGACGGTGAGCCCCATATCCTCTTTCACCAGAGCGAGAGGAACAGCCCACAGGGCAGCACGCGCCAAAAGCGCATCGTTCCTTTCAGCTCTGGCACGCACCAGATACCCCAAAGACACAACCAACAGGGGCAGGGCAAAAGCAACCTCGTGAAACTGCACCGCAACAGCCTCTTGAATACCAAAGCTAAAGGCATAGGCAACCCCCAACAGTAGCGCGAAGACAACGTGCATAAAACGAGCCGCTAATACCACGAGAAGATACACTGAAAGGGCAACCAAAAGATTCTGCACAACCAGCAGGGTAAAAGGCGAAGGAAACACCTTATAGACGGGGCCAAGCACTAGAAGTATGGGGTGAAAATGATCGCCCCACAGGTTGAACTCGTGCCCCTTAATGCTCACAATCGGTTGCTCAAAAGCAGCGTAGGCTTTCGCGAGCTGGGTGAAAATACCTAAGTCCCAGGACGGAGTCACCCAGTTAGACCACTGAACCCACGAAAAATGGGTGTAAACCACGGCGACAATAATACTCAATACCGCTCCCACACTACGGGCAAGCGTCATTGTTTTCAGCTTCGTCATGGTGAACAAGATCTTTCGTACGGGGCAAGTAGATGGAAAAATAGAGGAATGCTTCGTGCCACCGTCATTTTACAACCTCCGCACCCCATTCACCTGGGGCAGACACTCGGCACTCTTGCACGCGGGCACGAAGATCCGCTCTTTCGCTCCGTTCACACGCGCAATCAGGAGCAGTACTGGGTAAGCTCTACCTACAGGAACGAGGGAGTTCTGCTCTGCTTTTCACGAGAACACAGCACCGTGAAAGATCTCGCACAGCGGCTCATGCATCCTATTACTGTGAGGCTTTGGTGCCACAGTGACGCATCCTCCCTCGAACAAGCAGCTGCGAATCTCCCCTACTGGCTCGGCTTTCACGATGTCTGGGATGCCTTTCTGACCCTCAGCACCTACCGAGACTTACCGCTAGTTCTTCGTGAAACCCAGCGCAATAACCCCGGCATCAGGCTCAGCGCCACCGGTCAGCTGACCCGTCACATGGTCACCGCCATTGCCGAACAAAAAGTCACCGGCATTGAAGCCATGGGCGGGATGCGCGCGATCATTCGCGAGTTGGGTTCACCGGTGCCGGCAACCGGTAACCCCCACCAACCTACAGGCATGCTCTTCTTTCCGGACGCGCGAGCCATTCGCCGTCTGCCATCGTGGAAGTGGCACAGATTCGGTTTCGACAGCGCCCGCTCCAAAGCCATTCTTGCCTACACTGACAGGGCTACCAGCCTTGAACATCTAGCGCACACCGCACCGGTGGAACAGCTCGCGTCCGCACTCAACACCCTGCCTGGAATCGGACCGTGGACTATCTCAGAAGCCCTTCAACGTAGCCACGGGCACCCCGATGCCATTAGTGTGGGAGATTTTCACCTCGCGCATCTGGTGGGTTATGCCCTCACAGGCAGGCGAACCGATGACGCGGGTATGCTGCACCTGCTCAAACCCTGGGCTGGGCACCGAGCACGGGTGGTCGCTCTCATCAAAGCCAGCGGAGTTTTAGAGCCCCGCCGCGCACCGCGTCTAGCCCCAGAAGACCACCGCTTTATCTAATAGCTCCGCCTGAAAGTGCCATACCAGGGGTCAAATATGCCCCCTTACGGCACTTTGGAGCGGAATAAGAGTTGCGGATATAGGGGAGGACGCAGCGGTTAGAGATCACCGGGTATGTAAAGACCCCGCCCCGTGCAAAAAAGTTTCTACACGAGACGGGGTATAAAGAGGTTTATCTAAAGATTATGCCTGCTCGGCTTCAGCTTTTTCTGCCTCAGCTTTCTCTGCTTCGGCTACCTGCTTGTGTACATCTTCCATATCCAGGCCTTTGACTGCTTCAAGAACCTGATCGAGCTGTGAGGCGTTCAGTGCACCGGGTTGTGAGAATACCAGGACGCCCTCGCGGAATGCCATCAGGGTGGGAATCGAGTTGATTCCAGCGGCTGCCGCCAACTGCTGCTGGTCTTCAGTATCGACCTTACCGAAAGCAATGTCAGTGTGCTTTTCAGCTGCTGCCTCAAAAACGGGAGCGAACTGCTTACAGGGACCACACCAGTCAGCCCAGAAATCCAACAACAGGATGTCATTGTTCTGGACGAGGTCGGTCAGATTCTCTTGAGTTACTTCAATCGTTGTCATGCTCTTCACGCTACAGGTTCCAGCAGAAAAAAGAAAGAAAATTCACTCTAGATGAAGTCTGATTTTACTCTAACGCATCTGGGAAACCAATTCTAACGACAGCGCTATGCATACGTTCCACCTTGGTAGTTTCATCCTTCTGATTCAGGAAAATGCCGGATGCGTTTTCTTACCGCTTAACCTAACGGAAAGAACTGCCCACCTCTTATTACACGAGAGCAGAATAACTGAGACATGAAAAAACCCGATCCACTTTCGTGAACCGGGTTATTCGGTGGCAGATGAGGGATTTGAACCCCCGTAGGCAATGCCAGCTGATTTACAGTCAGCCCCCTTTGGCCGCTCGGGTAATCTGCCAAGCCACTCAACAAACATTACTGCTCGTTGCGCGAACAAGAAATACTCTACCCGAACTTTCCATAAATCAAAAACTCAAATCCGCCTTTGTGACTAAGCACGCACAAAGGCTGTTTCTCAGAGGCACGCAACCCGCGCCCAATTTCTTGCCCGCAAGCGTCCGCACCAACTGTTACCCACCCGCTAAAACCTGTACCTTTAAGTAGTAGCAAGAGAACCACACCCGCCCGTCAACAGAAGGTAGATTATGGCAAGCGAATCATCATTCGACATCGTCTCAAAAGTCGACAAACAAGAAATCTCCAACGCCCTCAACCAGGCACAGAAAGAAGTAGCGCAGCGTTACGACTTTCGCGGCGTAGGCGCAGAAATCGACTTCTCAGGTGAGAAGATCCTCGTCAAAGCAAACTCAGAAGAACGTGCCCTGGCTGTACTCGATGTATTCCAGTCCAAATTGGTCAAGCGCGGTATCTCACTGAAATCCCTTGACTCCGGTGAACCCTACGCCTCAGGCAAGGAATACCGCATCGAAGCCTCCATCAAGGAGGGCATCGCCCAGGATCAGGCAAAGAAAATCTCAAAAATTATTCGCGATGAGGCAGCCAAGGGTGTCAAAGCAACTATTCAGGGTGATGAACTGCGCGTATCCTCAAAGTCACGCGATGACCTACAAGACGTCATTGCACTACTCAAGGGCAAAGACCTCGAAGTAGACCTGCAGTTCACCAACTACCGCTAAGCCCTCCCCGCTGCCGGCAAAATCCAGCAGCGCCGAGGCTTTAAAAACTTAAGGACGCGCCGCACCAAGAAATTTTGGTGCGACGCGTCCTTTGTGTTTTTAGTCTTTAGAGCTGACCCATCTGACGGGCTTGGTTCTCAAGTCGCTCAATGCGCTGTTGCATTGGCGGGTGTGTGCTCATAGCGTTCTTCAAACCACCAAAAGGATTAGCAATCATCATGGAAGCCACGCCCTCCGCCTTGCGGTTTCGGGGGTTCATCGGTTCACGGGCGATGCCGTGATGCAACTTATTGAGCGCTGACGCCAACGCTAGGGGGTCGCCGGTGAGCTCTGCGCCATCCTCATCCGCGTCGTACTCGCGGGTGCGACTCAGCGCCATTTGAATAATGCCAGCAGCAAGAGGTGCAAGGAAAGCAATCAGCAAAGACCCCAAAGCCCCCGTGCGGTTATCGCGGTTATTGCCCATCAGCATACCGAAGGACAGGTACTGACCAATAGAAGAAATCAAACCGACCATCGCCGCAGCAATAGAACCGGTGAGGATGTCGCGGTTGTATACATGCATCAGCTCGTGCCCGAGAACACCTCGCATCTCACGCTCGTCCAGCAACTGCAAAATACCTTCTGTGCAGCACACCGCAGCATTTTCGGGGTTGCGCCCCGTTGCAAAAGCGTTCGGAGTCATGGACGGTGCAACGAACAAACGCGGCATCGGTTTTTGTGCTTTCGCCGAAAGTTCTTCAACAATTGCGTACAGACCGGGCACCTGCTCACGAGTCACCGGGTAAGCGTTCATCTGGCGAATCGCGATTTTATCGGAGTTCCAGTAGCTGTAGGCGATAGTTCCTAGACCGATGAGACCGAACAGGAGAATAAATATTCCGTTATTCGTGTAATACGCCAGGAAGACTCCGATGAGCACCAAAAAGCCCATCAGCGTGCCAAGAAGCAAAGCGGTTTTTAGACCGTTATAGTGTCCGCGCATCTCTTGCTACCTTTCATTACTTTTACGTATCACTAGACGATACAGGAGTCTTCGGCGGCTCATCATATACATGCACAAAATTATTACTGTCAGCACCGTAGAGGTAGACAAGAGCAGGCACCAAGTAGCAGCTCTCAACCACTGCATGGGGAATCCAGTCACCGTGAATAGACTTTGTACCATCTACCTCAAACTGAAACATGACGTACTTGCTGACGGTGGGGTCAGCGACCGTCCAGTCCTGCCAGGGTACTGAGAAGAACCAGTACCCGAAGTACTCGGGGTCATCCACAATGTCAGGTATCGGACGGTTAACGATAGTCCAGTAGTCAAAGTGGGGTGGGTACAGCCCCATCGGGTCTCCGTCACAGGGAGAGGGTAGGTTCGGCAACTCAGGTGCCTCCCGCGGAGGGTAAAGCGGAGGGTAAATAGGTGCATCGCGGTTATCCGGAGAAGGATCAGCCTCAGCGTTATCGGGGTCCGGTCTTGCGGGGTCAGCCGGTTCGAGTTCAATGAGCTCAAAGTCCCCATCAAGTAAGGGCGGGAGATTATCAGGGTTATTTGACTCCACCGGCGACTCTGGATCAAGAGGATCCGCAGGACCACTAGGAGCTACTGGCTCCGTCGGATCTTCAGGATCGACCGGCTGAATAGAATCAACCGGGTCAGTCGGAACCTTAGGAGTCTCAGGATCAACCGGAACATCTGGCTGAGCAGGGTCAACTGGGTCAGTTGGCGCTACCGGGTTAACCGGAGCATCAGGGTTCTCGGGGTCGGTAGGCACAACCGGATCAGTCGGAATATCAGGAGCAACTGGTTTCTCAGGGGCGTCAGGCACAACAGGGTCAGCAGATTCTACAGAATTAGTCAGAACCTCAGGCTGAATGAGGCTAGTCGGGGTGCCCGCGTCTGGGGCGGAGGGGGCAAGGGGCGGTTGGACGTGAGGGGGAACCTGCTCACCGGGCGCTGCGGGAACGCCGGGGGTAGGAGCACCACCATCAGGTATTGAAGGCACTGTGCCAGGTTGGTTTAGGGGAGGGAGCGCTGTAAAAGGTGCAGACTGTGCCGGATCCGGCGATGCTACAAGGGGCTGAGCATGCAGAGCTGGCGCAACAGCTGCGGGTACTACCGCACCAGAGGCTGGTGTCTCCAATGCCGATGCAAGAGCGCTACTAGCGAGCGCGCCACCTGCTGTTTCGTTGAGCTGACTTGCGTCCTTGTTATCGTTGCCCTGAGTGTTAGTGTTGCTCGGGGCATTAGCCGCTCCTGAGGGATTCTCAGCGCCATCCCCCTGCACAGCGTTGTTCGCGCTCTTTTCAGCAGGCTCTGAAAGTTCTTGGCTTTCTTGCGGGGCACCGCTTGCAGCTGAGCTAGAGTCACCGCGCGCTTCGTGTGCTTCCTCAGAGAATCGTACAGGCTCAGGGTCGTCCTCTAAAAGACCACCGCCGATGACAATACCTGCCACAACAGCTGCAACTGCCAGCAAACCACCACCAGCAAGGGCAAGTGGTGAGGTTCCGTGGTGTGCCGCATTGCGCAAGAACGTCTGAGCGGGGCTGGGGGTAGCCGTTCCAGTAGTGTGCGCTGCTACAGACCCGACCGCTTCACCGGCAGGTGTGAGCAGGTCTGATGCGGGGATGGAGGGTGCGGCTTGCCCCGTTGAGGCTGCACTGGCAAGGGGGTTGCTGGCAGCAACAGTAGCAGTCTTGCCCAGAAAACCGATAATGGTGGTGCCGTCATTGACCCAGGGGACCAGCCCAGCAAGCACGGGAAATACCCAGACGCGCATTGATTTGTTAATGCCCATCAGTGACAGGTATTCAGAGGTGCAATAAGTACACTCTTCAAGGTGCAAACGCAGGTTTTCAGCACGTTTATCGCTGAGTGAGCCTCTTACCAGGGCGGGCAAACGGTCATAGTGCTTTTGGCAGGCAACGGTCACCGGTGCATTTTGGTGGGCGCGCAAAAAGCCCTCGCGCAGGCTCTCTCGGGCACGCAGGGCAAGGGCTGACACTGCGTTCGGCGAGATGTCAAGGGCGTTGGCGATATCGCGCGGTTTGCGTTTTTCGACCTCGGTAAGCCACAAGACAGACTGCCAGCGTTCGGGCATGGCGGTGAAAGCAGCGATGAGTTCATCTGATTCATTGAGGTGCAGAACGGCCTCGTCCAAGGTCTCCAGATGCTCTAACGCGGCACTGTCGGCGGGCACCTCGCGTCCGCGAATTAAACCGAACTCACCGGCGAGGTGGGCAATGGTGGTTGACAGGTAACCGCCCATGAATGAGGTGGGGCCGTTGCCGTTACGTAGCGCCTGTAGGACGCGCGCGAAAGCCTCAGCGACGATGTCATCTACTTGCCCGGGATCGCTGGTGTGTTTGTACGCAATAGCCGTCGCCATTGAACGGTAGCGTTCGTACAGTAATCCGTAGGAGTTCTGATCCCCTGCGCGCACTGCTTTGAGCAGAGTCTCATCGGAGAGTTCTGCTGAGGGGTCTAGGGGTGGCAGCGATTCAGTGATGACGTAGCCTCGTTCGCGGTAATCCATGTATGCGTTCGTCGTAGCATCAATGGTGGTTCTGGGTTATTGATTGCACCGGCATTGCAAGAGTATGGATTTTTGTGCAGGGGTATGGGTGGTTCTTAAATTTATCAGTATTGACAGGGTATTCCTAGAAATTTACGTTTTATTCTCTACCGCATATGTGGGGGGCGGGGGGCTCCTTCGTTTTTCTAGTGCAGTGATACCGCGGTTATCGGGGGTGAGCACGTTGAAGTGTGCGGAGAAAATAGTGCGAAAGGTTGTAACTTTCCGTGTCGCATTTATTGTGAACTACTCAGAATAAGTATGCTGGGGGTATGCCTTCATTAACAGCGACACTCAGTACTACCCACAACTCCCCCATCACGGACGAGGTTCGTTCAGGGTGGACTGCCGGGTTGCGTACCCAGGGCAGGCGCGTTACTAAACAGCGCCTTGCCGTACTTGATGCTGTACACCGTTCACCGCATTCAACGGCAGAAGCTATTGTCGATGCCGTGCGCCAAGAATTGCCCAGCATCACCGTGCAATCTGTTTATGTAGTGCTGGCTGATCTTGTCGACATCGAGATGCTGCGAAAGTTCCAGCCTCCCGGTACCCCCGCCCTCTACGAGACACGCACGGGCGATAACCACCACCATGCTCTGTGCATTAAATGCCTCACGGTAGAAGACATTGAATGCACAGTAGGTCATGCTCCCTGCCTCACCCCTGAACAGAGCCACGGCATGCAGCTGCTCAGCGCGGACGTCATTTACCGCGGAATTTGTGCCAACTGCCAGAACCAACTCGCTACCTCACAGTAGCGTCACAGATTTATCTGCGTCACCGGTACTTATTGCAAGCACCGGATGCGGTAAAACGCATTGAGAACTCAATGCATCATCACACTAATAAGGAGATGACGATGACCGAGAATCCCATCAAGCCCGGTTCATTCACTACCACCAACTCAGGTGCCCCCGTTGCCTCAGACAACGACTCGCTGACCGTTGGTAACGACGGCCCCGTTGTACTGCACGACGTATACACCGTTGAGAAGCTCGCACAGTTCAACCGCGAGCGTGTGCCCGAGCGTGTAGTTCACGCTAAGGGTACTGGCGCATTCGGTGTTTTTGAGACCACCGAAGACGTTTCAAAGTACACCAAGGCTGCACTGTTCCAGCCCGGTGTTTCAACTGAGATGCTGATTCGCTTCTCAACTGTTGCTGGTGAGCAGGGTTCACCCGATACTTGGCGTGACCCTCGCGGTTTTGCAATCAAGTTCTACACCACCGAGGGCAACTATGACCTCGTGGGTAACAACACCCCGATCTTCTTCATCCGTGATGCTATCAAGTTCCCCGACTTCATTCGTTCGCAGAAGCGCCTGCCCGGTAACGGTCTGCGTAACAACGATATGCAGTGGGATTTTTGGAGCCTGCGCCCCGAATCAGCTCACCAGGTAACCTGGTTGATGGGTGACCGCGGTATTCCCGCAACCCTGCGTCACATGGACGGTTTTGGTTCACACACTTACCAGTGGATCAATGCTGAGGGCGAGCGTTTCTGGGTTAAGTACCACTTCAAGACTGACCAGGGCAACGACTTCCTCACCGGTAATGAAGCTGAGCGTCTGGCAGGTGCGAATGCTGACTACCACCGTCAGGATTTGTACGAGGCGATTGAGCGCGGCGAGTTCCCCTCATGGACCCTCTACGTTCAGGTAATGCCTTTCGAGGATGCGAAGACCTACCGCTTCAACCCCTTCGACTTGACTAAGGTATGGCCTCACGGTGATTACCCGCTGATCAAGGTCGGTAAGATGACCCTGAACCAGAACCCGCAGAACTTCTTCGCTCAGATTGAGCAAGCTGCTTTCTCACCGAGCAACTTTGTTCCCGGCATTGCGGCGTCCCCCGATAAGATGCTGCTCGGTCGTATCTTCTCCTACCCCGATGCGCACCGTTACCGTGTAGGCACCAACTTCGCTGACCTGCCCGTGAACTTCCCCAAGAACGCGCAGCTGAATACTTACTCGAAGGAAGGCGCTATGCGCTACACCTTCAATGATCCTTCAATTCCGGTGTACGCACCCAACTCATTCGATGGCCCGCACGCTGATCCTGTGAAGGCTCATGAAGAGAACGTTGGCTGGGACTTCGACGGTGAACTGGTACGCTCAGCTGCTAGCTTGCATGCTGAGGACGATGACTTCGGTCAGGCACGTGCCCTCTACGCTGAGGTTCTGGACAATGCTGCTCAGGCACGTCTGGTTGATAATATCGCCGGTCACGTAGGTGCTGTTGTTTCAGACGAGATCCGTGAACGCGCTTTCAAGTACTGGGATTCAGTACACGAAGAGCTGGGTGCTCGCGTACGTGAAGCGTGGAAGAACAACAACTAGAAAGCAGATGAATCTGCTCCCCAGACCCCCTAAGAAGCGATCTGCGGGTTACCTGAGATGATGATAGCCTAGCTATTCCTCAGCAATAAACCGCCCGGTGCGTCCTTGATACAAATTCAAGGAGGCACCGGGCGGTTTTTGTTGTGCGGGTGTTTCAGGTTCAGGCGGCAGCTACTAGCTCACTGCACAGGCAGGACGCGTGCGGTGGACCGGTCAGCTTTTTGCTACTTCTTACGCCCCGGCAGCCACCACGCCTTTTCGCCCAGCAGATGCATGGTTGCCGGTATGAAGGTGGTGCGTACCAAGAAGGCATCCATGGCTACGCCCAAGGCGAGAGCGAAACCGATGGGACGCACAACGGTGAGGTGCGAGAATACGAAGCCCGCGAAGACCGAGATCATGATGACGCCACAGGCGGTGACCACAGCGCCACCTGTTCGATAGCCCACGCGCACCGCTTCACGAGCCGTAAAGCCTGCGCGGCGGGCGTCCTGCATACCTGAAACGATGAAGATTTGGTAGTCCACCGACAGACCGAAGAGAATACCGACCAGCAGAATAGGCAGGAAGGCAAGGATCGGACCGGGCTGTGCAACACCGAAGATGTCGGCTCCCCACCCCCACTGGTAGACAGCCACCACGGCGCCGAAGCTAGCCAGGGTAGACATGAGAAAGCCGACGGTTGCCATGAGCGGAATCAGAACAGAACGGAACACGAAGCCCATAAGCAAGAGCGACAGCGCCACAACCACCGATAAGTACACCGGAATTGCTGCCATGATGCGCTCAGAAATTTCAATATTCGCAACCGTTTGACCGGTCAGACCAACCTGTAGGTCACGCTCGGTTTCGAGTTTCTCAGCGTGTTCGCTCAGTTTGTGTACGGTGTTCACCGTTGATTCTGAGTTGGGACCTTCGGTGGGGATCAGGGTGACAAGCGCAGTATGGGAATCTTCGCTAATAGCGCTCACAGAGGCGGAGGTAATTCCTTCGATTTTCAGGTTCTCTGCCACGTCAGTAGCAACAGCCCGCATCGCTTCGCTATCGGTTGCTGAATCATCGTGTACTACCGCCGCGATGCTACCGTTGCGACCTTCACCGAAGTGTTCTTTTACCGCGTCATAGGTTTTGAAAGCGGTAGAATCAGCTTGCTGATATGATCCATCGGGCAGACCCAGGCGCAAAGAACCTGCGGGAATAATCGCCAGCGCTAGAACACTCAGAGAAGCAAAAGTCATCAGCCAAGGATGGCGGGTGACGAAGGCACCCCAACCGCGGTTGGCTCGTTCAAGTTTGAGAGAGCGGGATTCTTCAGCGGTGCGCCCCGAAGCAAGCATCTGCCTCTGTTGAGCAGAAAGCAGTTTGGTATCAAGCAAAGAGAGCAATGCGGGGGTGAGCGTCAACGCCACTGCAATCACCACCGCAACGGCAAAGGAGCCAGCAAAGCCCATGACCGCTAAGAAGGGAACACCGGTTACGCTCAAAGCGCCCAGAGCAATAATATTGGTCATGCCCGCGAAAAGCACTGCGTGCCCGGCAGTAGCGTTGGCTTCAGCAATCGCCTCAACCTTCGCGCGTCCTTCAACGCGAGCTTCGCGGAATCGGTGCAGAATCAAAAGCGCGTAGTCAATACCAACGCCCAGACCCAACATCAGCGCCAGCACAGGGTCGGTGGCGGTCATCGACACAAACGAGGTGCTAGCGTACACCAGACCCACGCCAATGCCGCAACCAATCAAAGCAACCACCAGCGGCAGACCCGCTGCCACCACTGATGCCAGGGTCACCAACAAAACAACCATCGCTACCATAAGGCCGATAGCCTCAGAAGCGCCGAACACTTCTGAAACATCCTGCACCAGTTCGTTCGAGAAGTTAACCTCAAGCTGCGATGTTTCTAAGGCTTCAAATGCCTCAAGAATCTGCTCTCGATCATCAGCATTCATCGAGTAGATATCTTCGCTCAGTGTTACATTGACCAACGCAACAGTGTTATCTTCACTGACGGTGCGAGTGTCTCCGGCAAGTTCCAGAGCACGCTGAGCAGGCTCCAAGGACGCACGCTGCCCATCGACCTGCGACTGGGCAGTGTCGAGTTCAGCAGACCTATCATTGATCTCATCAAGAGCGCCGGGAGCTATGGTATCTAGTACCGCATCGGGCACATCGGGCAAATCTTCACGCGCCTGATCCACAGCGATACGCCCCTCGTCGATTTGACGCTGGGCATCAGAGATTTGGGCAGGGGCACCCTCAACTTGGGCTCGTTGCTCATCAAGCTGTGCTTGGGTGACAAAGGGGTCAGAAACCGAGGCGACAGTTTCTAATGCTTCAATCTCTGACCGGACCGCAGCGAAATCCTGCTTCTGCTGCTCGGTGAAGACTGCTCCCTCTGTACGGAGGGCAACTAAACCAGAGCTCTCCCCCGTTTCTGGCAGAGCAGCGTGCAGCTGGTCGGTGACCCGCTGAAAATCAGCTCCTGGAATGGTGTAGTTGCTGGTGGCACCGCGGGCAATTGTCAGGGCAAGAACACCTGCCACCGCCAACACCACAAGCCAGACAGCCAGCACTGTTTTAGCCCGGCGCGCCGAAGCACTACCTATTCTCGCTAGAAGATGTTCCACGAGGTTTTCTCTCTTACTTTTGGGAATCAGTAATACGTGCTGCTTGAATCAGGTCAATAAGATCGCGCACCTGAGCAATGGGCAGGGTTGCGGTGGGGTTGAGCGCATTGACTTTGACGTAATCAGCCCCGCTCGCTACGGCGAACTCTAAGATATCCGTTGCTTGAGCCGAGCGCACCTCAAGGGTGGGGTCAAGAGCTGACGCCTCGGCCGCCGAAGTAAAGGTCAGCAGAGCGCGTCCGTCTTCTTCTTCCACCATCAGCGGGGTACCTTCAAGGTTGTCTGGTGCCACAGCGGTGAGCAAGAAAGCGCTGGGCGCGGCGAGGGCAGACAGGAGCGCCTGCATGTTCTGCTTCATCAGCGCGTTTTTAGCTGCGGCGTTAGAGGGCACCTGCAAGAGCCATTGAATCTGCGGTTCTTCGATAATGCACATGTGGGCGGTTCCCGGATCAATCACCAGCATGTTGAGATCCTCACGGCTGAGCACGTCCAAGAACACTTTCATGCTGGCTTCGCGAGTCAGTACGGGGGTGCCCTCCCTACCCTTTTCACGGTGAGAAGCAAGTGCCGTATCTGCTGAGGAGAAGACGCACAGCGCCCGGTAATTAGCCAAGCGAATGACAGAGTACACCCCCCTGGTCTCGGGACCCCACGGGTTATCTCCCTCAGGCACGAACTCAGAGTCAGTCGCATCCAAAAAGACATCACCGCTAAGCATCTGACGCGCCACATTTACCAGGGCACGCTCAGTACGCTCAGCACCGAACTCTCTCAAAGCCTCTACCAGATAAGAGTTGGGTACCTTCTGCTCATCAAGATCAGCAATGGGAACGCTGCGACTCTTCTTCAAACGAAGATCGACCCAGGCGGGGTGAGGAGAGGTACGGGGGAACTTCTCAAGATGAACACGAATGTCGCGGTTGCTGATACCGCCCTCGCCCTCCCAGTTACTGGGTTCGCCCGCGCGGTTGTAGGCTGCCCCTACTTGAAAGCTGGGGCTGGGCCAGCCCTTTGCCGCAACAATAATAGTTGCTGAGAACCAGCTCCCCTCGTGCTCATCGTAAGCAGCATGCTGCAGTCGATGAAGCTCCTCAGTAATAAAATCTTCTTCATCCAGTAGCTGCGACTGACCGGGAATATCACGGTCTTCAAAACTGCGGGTCAAGCGCGTAAAAAAGCTCTCCCCTGCAGGTTTGACCTCAAGAACCAGTTTGTTCCACTCGGTCTCTGCGCAGTTCGCCAGCATCCAGCTACCCACAGCATTCAGCGAGTCTTGCAAATGGCGCTCTCTTTCAGAAACAGCAAAACGAGGATTCATCAGTACTCAATAGCTTTCAGTAGGCGGGCATTTAAGTATCTTTAATTCTATATGTATACCCCCCTTCAAACGGGTTGCGGCAATGACACCCTTCAAACGACATTCCAGAGCACCTACACCAAAGAATGAAATCTGTTCATTCTTAGCCCTAAGCCCTGTACTTATTTCTAAACTGCCTTAAAAGATTGGTAGCCTTAAGCACATGATGAAAACTTTGCAGGATTTGATTGACGAATCAATCTTTATCTCCACCGAATACCAGGCACGCCTGGCTGAGCTGACCGGCGACTCAGACTGGTCAGTGGACTTCTCAGCTCCGTCTTTCACCCTGGAAGCTGATAATTCCGTAACCCTTAACCCCTACCTTTTAGGCACCGAGTCTGAATCACGCGGTACCTGGATCTGGTCATGGAAAGAACTGGGTTACTTCCCCGACGCTGTTGTAGCACCGGCAATCCAGACCCGTGAGGGCGGTGCTCAGCACTCTATTGATGAGCTCACCACCGACGAACTCACCCTCAAAGATGGTCTTGCCCGCCGTCTAGCACTAGCAGCTAAAACTCTCACCGGCGTTTACGCCCACTACCCCGTTCAGGTAGGCCCCGGCGTCCGCGCATGGATTCTGCTTGATGGCGATCTGCTAGAGCTTGAGGCACCCACCGTTAACCGCATGGGACGGGTCATGGCTCAGGCACTGCAGACCGGCACCGCGGTCAACCACCTTAAGGCAGTAGACTCCTACGCACGCCTGCGTGGCGCTCACATCGCGTGGGACACCGAAGCAACCGCAGTGATCACCGCCTCTGACGGTGCCCTCCGCCTGTGGTTCGACGAGGGTAAGATTTCTGGCATTGAAGCAGCAGAACCCACCGTCGATGCCTCAGAACTTAACCGTTGCGCCGCCCACGCCGCGTCCTTACGTGAGCAGTTGCGTAGCGAGCGTTCAGAAGTTGAGAACATTGCAGCCGCCGAAGCCTCAGCACAAACCTCAGCGCGCGCCGAGCAGGAGGCACGCGAGAAGGCAGAACGTGAGCAGGCTGAAGCTCAGGCAACTGCCGAACGTGAAGCAGCACAGCGTCAGAAAGAAGCTGAAGCACGCGAAGAAGCCGCCCGCGCTGAACGCGAAAAGGCAGAACGAGAAGCTGAACTTGCCGCTGCACGCGAAGCTGAAAACGTTGAGGGCACTACCACCACCGACCGTGTCTACACCGAAGTGGAAGAACCCTACAACCAGGCACCCAGCGAAGATATTCAGCCCGGACGCGTCACCACCAACTCGCTACCGGCAGAACAGGTTGAAGAACCCGCAGCTAACGATCGTAGCGATGAGCAGATCGACGATACCGAGGTTCTTGAAACTGAGACCGTCGAATCAAACGACTACGAAGTCGTTGACTCCGAGGAGAAGCGCCGCGGTTACAAGCCCGCAGCCTTCCGCGTTGCAGGAGATGCACCCGATTTGGCTGCTGAGCGCAAAGAACGCGAAGATATTGAGCCCGAAGCAGAGCAGAAGAAAGAGAAGAAGGGCTTCTTCTCACGCTTCTTCGGACTGTAAAAAACACCTCCCACAGGGTTATTACCCCCGGTATCTGCACTACCTCAGTGCGGGTGCCGGGGTTTTTATCATGAGAAGAACACACCGTGGGGTGAAAGAATCCGTGAGAGACTAAAACGTATATCTGTAGCTGTTCTAAAAGAAAAATAGGTCTTTGATGAAAGAGTCAAAAGCATGAGCAGGTCCGTTGAGCATCAACGTGATACCCGTAAAGGGCTGATAGCTATTGCCGGTGCCTACGGTTTATGGGGACTCTTCCCCCTCTACTTTGTACTGACTCAACCAGCAAGTGCCCTCGAAGTTGTAGCCTGGCGCATCATTTTCTCCCTGGTGTTCTGCGCTCTCATTCTGACGGTGGCTGGCAGTTACCGTAGCCTCTTTGCTTTAGTGCGCCGCGGGTCGATGATGGTTCGTATGCTAATAGCCGGTTTGCTCATTGGCTCCAACTGGCTTTTCTACGTTATCGCCGTCACCAGCGGTAACACCCTCGAAGCGTCACTCGGTTACTTCATTAACCCGCTGGTTGCAGTGCTTTTGGGAGTGATGGTTCTGGGCGAACGGTTGCGTCCGTTGCAATGGATTGCGGTGGTGGTTGCCGCAGTCGCTGTTACCACGATGGCGCTACTCTACGGTCAGGTACCCTGGATTGCATTGGGTCTTGCCTTTAGCTTTGGTCTCTACGGGCTGGTTAAATCTCAACTGGGGCACGGAGTGAGCGCCATCAACTCGCTGACCGCAGAGACGCTAGTGCTCAGTCCCCTCGCCCTAACCGTCTTAGGATTTATCGGCGTCCAAAGTTCGCTCTCTTTCACCAGTAACGGCACCACCCACGCTTTTATTCTGGCTCTCTCTGGCATCGTGACCGCTATTCCCCTTCTCTGCTTCGCGGTGGCTGCAGCCAATCTCCCGCTCTCGCTGATCGGCATTATTCAGTACGCCACCCCTACCATTCAGTTCTTCATTGCACTGTTTATTTTTGGTGAAGAAATGAGCCCAGCACGCTGGATTGGCTTCAGCCTGGTCTGGGTGGCAGTCGCCCTCTTCCTCGCAGACGCGGTGATGCGTACGCGCGTCCGCAGTGGCAACATCAAAAGGGCAAGCTAGGTAACCCAGCACACGGTTAAAGACAAGCCCCAAGGCACGCACATTGCAGTATCCTACGAAAAAACCTCGGTAGCTCCCCCTCAGGGGAAGGCTACCGAGGTTTTTAACCAACTGGCAGAGAAGAAAGCGCGTTGTCCTTCTCGTTAGAGGTGATCAGGTTCGTCTGCGCTGGAGTAAACCACAGGATCTTCGGGGTGGCGAACCAGGTTCACGATGGCAAGAGCCAAACCGCCCCAGATCATTACGATGGAAACTATCAGCATCATCAGTGCAATAGAGCTCATGGTTAGCCCTCCTGTGAGTAGGTATCGTGCTGAACTTTACCGCCGACAACGGGAGGTGCCGGTGCTTGCTGAGCAGCCTGCGAGCGGTTAGACCAGGGCAGCATTGAAATGATGACGGCTACAATCAGTAGCAGTACAACCATGCCCCAACCAAAGATATTAATCAGCTGAGCGGGATAACCCTCGTAGGGCTCATTGAGCAGACCGATAAAAGTATTAATCAGTGAGTAACCCAAGATGATGGGGGTAACGCCGGCAAGCAGCACCATCCAGAGGGGACCAACCTTGAGCGAACCAGTAGTGTTCAAGTGATCGCGTAGGGCGGGCAGCGCACGCACCACATAAGCAACCAAGAAGATAGAAACCAAGCCAGCAGCTAGAATACCGAATTGGTTGACGAAGTTATCCATGATGTCCAGAACGTACAGGCCGGAGGTGGTGGGCATCAACAGGGTGGAGATCAAGGTCAGGGGAACAATGACAGCGGCAGTTGATTTCACACGTGAAGCGCCGAACTTATCCTGAATACCAGCAACAATAACCTCAACAATAGAGATCAACGAAGTAATACCGGCAAAAAGCAGAGAACCAAAGAACAGAACGCCGATCAAAACGCCGCCGGGCGCTTCAGAAATAATGGTGGGGAAAGCGATGAAGGCAAGACCAATGCCTGAGGTTGCTACCTCAGAAACTTCAGTACCGGCGGCAGTTGCCATGAAGCCAAGAGCAGCGAAAACGCCGATACCTGCCAGCAGTTCAAAGCTGGAGTTCGCAAAGCCAACCACAGCGCCGGTACCGGTAAGGTCGGTCTTCCTCTTCAGGTACGAAGAGTACGTAATCATGATGCCGAAGCCGATAGAAAGGGAGAAGAAAATCTGACCGTAGGCAGCAACCCACACCTTAGCATCCAGCAGAGCAGCCCAGTTGGGGGTAAAGAGAGCATCCAAACCAGCCATAGCGCCTTCGAGGGTCAGTGAGTAACCGACCAGCACCAAGAACATCACGATCAGTACGGGGATGAAGATGATGTTGGCAGCACCCACACCCTTCTGCACACCCAATGACATAATCGCCAGCAGGGCAACCCACACGAGTACTACGGGAATCAAAATGCCCGGCACAAAATCAAAGGTAATACCGGCAGCCGGGTCAGAAGCCTGCAAGAAGTCACCCGCGAAGAAATCACCGGGAGCATCGCCCCACGCGTGGTTGAAGGAGAACAGCATATAGCGCAGCGCCCAGGCAATAATTGCCGCATAGTAGATAGCGATAATGGCGTTGATGCCCATGTGCCACCAGCCGATGAACTCGGTGTTGCGGTTCAGGCGGCGGAAAGCTAGGGGTGAGGACGCGCGTCCGCGGTGACCTACGGCGTAGTCGAAGAAGAGGAAGGGCAGACCTGCGGTGAGCAGTGCAACGAGGTAGGGCACCATGAAAGCACCGCCACCGTTGTCATAGGCGATATACGGAAAACGCCAGATGTTGCCCAAGCCGACGGCTGAGCCAATGGCGGCAAAGATAAAGACGCGGCGACTCGAGAAGCTCTCACGCTTCTGAGGTGCTGCAACCGATGAATTTCCCATCGAAGAAAATCCTTACGAATGAATAAAGACAACCGGTATATAAGAGTATTCCTGGTTGTCTACTGCGAAAATGTTGGGGTTCGAAGACCGGTGTCAGTGTGAGGGATTATCAGGTGAAACCGTATCTGCGGGTGCGCAGTGAACGGCTAAGGTGGTACCGCTCAGGTGCGCGAGTTTATTGAGTTAGAGTTTAGCGAGGTTCATCTACCCCTGCCGGTTTGTCTCATATAATAGACACCCTTAAGGGCACAGCATACAGAAACTCCCCGTACCCTCAGCGAGAGTACGGGGAGCTTGTGAGAAAAATAGTGGGCCCAACCGAAATGCTTTAAGCCTCGCGATGTACCACAGCGTGGGCGAAAGACTTCAGCGCTTCTTTAGCGGTGGAGTCGGGTAGCGGCTCAATAGCTGCAATCGCATCGTCTGCCCACTGATAGGCAACATCCCAAGCGCGGGCGGTGGCGGGGTGGACAGCCAAAGCTGAGACCGCCTCATGCAAAACCTCGTCAGAACTGAGATCGCCCTGAATCATCGTGAGAATACGCGCTGCCTCTTCATCGCCCTTCTCAGCATCCTGCGCCAGCAAAATTGTGGGAAGGGTGGGCACACCCTCACGCAAATCAGTACCGGGAGTCTTACCCGATACGGTACCGGCGGCGGCAATATCAATAACATCATCAGCCAGCTGAAAAGCGACACCCACCAGTTCACCATAACGAATAAGCATCTGCACCGCAGACTCGGGAGCACCAGCCAAAGAAGTACCGAACTCACCGGCAGCAGCAATCAGAGAACCGGTCTTACCCTCAATGACCTTGATGTAATGGTTGTAGAGGTCGTCACCGTTCTGCGGGCCGACCGTCTCAAAGAGCTGGCCCAACACCAGACGCTCAAAAGTGCGCGCCTGAACAGCCAAAGAACGGGCGCCCAGTTCAGAAACAATCAGGGAGGCACGAGCAAAAATGAGATCCCCCGTCAAAATAGCAACCGAGTTACCCCAGATGGTCTGGGCTGTATCTACCCCGCGACGCTTGGGTGCATCGTCCATGACGTCATCGTGGTAGAGGGTAGCTAGGTGAGTAAGTTCCACAGCAACCGCAGCGTCAAGCACCTTATCGTTGATTTCCCCACCGGCAGCTGCTGCAAGCAGGGTCAGCAAAGGGCGCACTCGCTTACCACCGGCTAAGAGCAAGTGGCGGGAGGCAACGTCAGCGAGCTGATTGGTCTGCTCGATTGCTTTACCCAAGCGCAGCTCAATTTCTGCCAACGACTCGATAATCTGTGGTCCCAGTTTCGGGTCGTTAGCAATCAGCTCAAAGCCCTTGGGCAGGTTAATATCAGCGATAGAGAAGGAATCGAACGATGAGGGTGTATGTGTCACGGGTTTACTGTTTTCTCTTGGAGTTATCAGTGAAGCAGATGGTTAGGACGCTGGTTTGAAGCCTCGGTGGAGGGCAACGATACCGCCGGTGAGATTGCGGTACTTGACGTTTTGCCAGCCTGCATCAGTAAAAGCGGCGGCAAGAGCGTCCTGGGCAGGCCAGTCAATGATGGATTCAGCCAGGTACTCGTAGGATTCGGGATTCGATGAGAGGAATCGGGCGACCGGAGGAATCGCTTTCATGATGTAACGCTTATAGATAGCGGCGAAGGGGGCGACGGTGGGGGTGGAGAATTCCAAGACCACAATGCGCCCGCCGGGCTTAGTCACGCGGTAGAGCTCGCGCAGTGCTTTGGGGTAGTCAGCGACGTTACGCAGACCGTATGACATGGTGACCGCGTCGAACTCGTTGTCACCAAAGGGCAGCTGAGTGACGTCAGCTTGCACAAAAGTCATGTCGGGGCGACGCTTGCGACCCACCGCCAGCATGCCTTCAGAAAGATCAGCGGCAATGACATCAACACCGGCATCAGCAAATGGCTCTGCTGAGGTACCGGTGCCAGCTGCTACGTCTAGAACTTTTTGCCCGGGGTGAGCATCAACCGCTGCAACGGTTTGACGGCGCCAGTAAAGGTGCATACCGCCAGAGGCAATGCCGTTCATGAGGTCGTAGCGGGGCGCCACCGCATCAAACATGGAGGCGATGTCGATTGTTTTTTTGTTGAGGTCTGCTCGATTCACTTTGATATTGTCCCACGTTCTCGCGCGCTGGCGCTAACCGGTGGACGTGTAGACGCAAGTTTTTGAAAGATAGGCGCTTTTTGTGGGCAGGCTGGGTGCTATAAAGAGGACCTCACAGGAGCAGACAAGTGAGCATGACGCTCACCAAAAAGAGGTGCATACCACATCGGCACACATGAATATTTATACCCAATAGCACATATCTATGCTATTCTCTTATATATATTCACATATATAAGTATTTATGCATAGGAGATAGCCATGAAAAAACTCGCACTCTCAACCCTGGCACTGGGCGCTTTCACCCTGACCGCTTGCACCGCTACCGGCGGCACCGCAGCCGATGGCAGCTTCGCTCCCATTACCGAAGGTAAGCTTACCGTCTGCACCAACCCTCCCTACGCTCCCTTCGAATTTGAAGAAAACGGCAAGATCGTTGGTTACGACATGGACATCGCCGCTGAGGTTGCAAAAGATCTCGGTCTCGAATTTGAGCCCCTCGCCAGCGGTTTTGAAGGCATCGAATCAGGCGCGTCCCTCTCCTCCAAGCAGTGCGATATTGCTTTCTCAGGCATCACCGTCACCGAAGAGCGCAAATCCGTCATGGCGTTCACCGAACCCTACCTCGACGACAACATGGGCATCATGACCACCGGCGGTTCCCCCATCGCTTCTGAAACTGATATCAAGGGCATCAAAGTTGCCGTGCAGCAGGCAACCTCCGGTCAAAAATTTGCCGAAGAAGCCGGCGCTGAAATCATTCAGTTTGAGGACGCAGGTCTGATGGTTCAGGCGCTCCAGACCGGTCAGGTAGATGCAGTGGTTGCTAACGTTTCCATCATCTCTGAAGCATTGAGCAACGATAGTTCACTCAAGCTCGCTGCTGAAATCACAGCCGACGAGAAGATCGCTGCGGCAGTAGCCACCGAAAACACCGCCCTGCTGGACTCGGCAAACAAAACCCTGCAGCGCCTCGAAGATGAAGGTAAGCTCGCTGAACTGCAGCAGCAATGGCTGGGCTTTGAAAACAACGCTCAGTAATTTATAGGTGCTTCCCGCGCGCTGAGCGTCTGCTCTTATCGCATCACCTGCTATCTTCTAAGGATCTTTTCATGGCTATGACCCTTCGCCAGAAGCAAGCTGCCGGGCGCTACGCCCAGTACGCGCTCTTGGCAGTACTTGCGCTGGTTTTGATACTGGTTGCTGACTGGCAGACGCTCTCGCGGGCTGTGTTCAACCCCGAGATTATCGCGCAGCAGTTTCCGCAGGTTATTACTGTCGCGCTGAAAAACACCCTGATTTACACCCTGCTGGGCTTTATCGTGGGTCTTACCGGTGGCATCATTCTGGCACTGATGAAACTCTCACCTATTGCCCCCTACCGCTGGCTGGCAACCCTCTACATTGAGCTGTTCCGCGGTCTGCCCGCCCTGGTTGTCTTTCTCGCCTTTGGCTACGGCATCCCCCTTGCCTTCGGGGTACGTTTCAACAGCTACGTCACCGTTATGCTCGCCCTCGGACTGGTCGCAGCAGCCTACATCAGTGAAGTGCTACGCGCCGGTATTCAGGCTGTTCCCAAAGGTCAGCTAGAAGCAGCCCGATCCTTAGGTATGTCACATTCACGAGCCATGGTCACCATTGTGGTTCCCCAGGCTTTCCGCATCGTTCTGCCCCCGCTCACCAACGAAGTTATCCTGCTCACCAAAGACTCCTCCCTGGTCTACCTACTGGGCATGTCCGTCACCCAGTACGAACTCGCTAAGTTCGGTCGCGAGGGCATTTCAACCTCCGGCGCAGGTCTCACCCCCCTGGTCGTAGCTGGCTTCTGCTATCTCATCATCACCGTACCCCTGGGTCAGCTAGCACGCACCTTCGAAAAGCGCACCAACAGCCGCTCACGCGCGTCCTAACCCCACGGCACTTCACCTCCACAGACTCCATAGGTACGAAAGAATATAGCTATGAGCACCCACGCACCCCAGGCTTCAGTCACCATCAACAATCTCCACAAATCCTACGGCCCGGTAGAAGTTCTCAGAGGCATCAATCTCGATGTAGACCCCGGCGAGGTCGTCTGCCTCATTGGTCCTTCAGGCTCCGGTAAATCAACCCTGTTGCGCTGTGTCAATCTGTTAGAAACTCCCCAGCAGGGCACCATCACCGTTGCCGGGCACGAAGTAACCAACCCCAACGTTGATGTGAACACCATGCGCCAGAGCGTAGGCATGGTTTTTCAGCAGTTCAATCTTTTCGCACACCTGACAGTACTTGAAAACTGCACCGTCGCGCAGATTAAGGTACTCAAGCGTGATAAAGCTACCGCACGCGATATTGCCCTGAAAAACCTCGAAAAAGTGGGGTTGGCTGATAAGGCAGAGCGTTACCCCGACCGGCTCTCGGGCGGTCAGCAACAGCGTGTTGCCATCGCCCGTGCTCTCGCCATGAATCCACAGCTCATGCTCTTCGATGAGCCCACCAGCGCCCTCGACCCCGAAACCGTGGGCGACGTACTGGGTATTATGCGCGAGCTGGCACAGGAGGGTATGACCATGATTGTGGTAACCCACGAAATGGCTTTTGCCCGCGATGTCGCTGACCGCGTCGTCTTCATGGACGGCGGCGTAGTAGTTGAAGAAGGCACAGCCCAGCAGGTCATCGAAAACCCGCAGCACCAGCGTACCCAGCTCTTCCTCTCACGCGTGCTCAACCCCACCAGCGCGCAAATCAACGGCTAAGGTTTCTGACCACACCGCAGACGAAAACCCGGCGGCTCCCCTTTTTCAGGTAGAGCAGCCGGGTTTTGTTTTGCCGCGCGGTCTTAGAAAGTACGCGACTCAGGGCAGTTAATAATTGCTGGCTCGTGCGTTTCACCGGTCAGCATGGTCACCATAACGGTAGAGTCTTCAACCGCCTCAACCTCGTGGAGTAACGTAGCGCTCAGATGCAGGGGCTTGCCCGGCACCAGTTCGAGTTCTTCACCGCGCACCCTAAACAGCACTTTGCCAGCAAGTACCTGCACAATAATGGGGTGAACGCTGTGGTGCTCGCGCCAGAGCTGACCGGCAGCGAACTGCAAAACCACTAGGTTGCCACCATCGGCATCGAGAACTTTCTGGGCGTGCGGTTTAGTCTCAAACGCCTCAAACGCAGTAGTGAGCTGCGGAAAACTAATCACTGTTCCTTCGTGGGTGCCTGCCATAGTATCAACCTTTCAGGTAGGTAAAAATTTCGGTGAAACACCGGTCTTACTTTTACGCTACACCCGCGAGCCTCACACCGTACAGGGTTTTATCGCACAAAATACTCGCGCTAGGCGGCGTCCACTACCGTCACCTCAATACCTGAGCTTCTATACGCCCGCGCTAACTGTTTAAGATCAACATCAACAGGGGTGGTGAAATAGCGCTCAACCGCACGAGTGAACTGCGGTTTCTGGGCAAGAGCGCCGTGTTCGAGGGTACTAAAAATGCCGCCACCGTGATCATTGAACACGGTAATACGCAGCTTGGGTTTGTGCTCTAGCGTGCCGATGTTCAGTGAGGACGCATCGTGCAAAAAGGTAATGTCGCCGAGTATCAGGTGAACAGGCTGGGCGGGTTTGCCCTCTGCAAGCGGTGCCAGAGAAATACCGGTAGCGGTAGCGATGGTGCCATCAATGCCCGCTAACCCGCGGTTCGCGTAAACGGTGGGGCTCACCGCGAGGGCAGGAGCAATAAAATCAAGGTCGCGAATCAGATTCGAAGAACCCACTACCAGAACCTCGCCCTGTTCTACCGCGTTGTTCCAGGCATCCAATACCACGGCGTGTGCTTGGGCGCGTCCGCTCGGCTCACCGGTCGCACGGTAGATCTCAACTTCACCTAGTGCTACCCGTGCAGCGTCAGAACCTGCGCTCACCCAAGCATTAAGCCAGGGTTCACCGCTTGATGTTGCTGCCTGATGACCGTTACCCGCAAACTCTGCCAGCGATGCGAAATCTGCCACGACACGTTCGCGACGGTTGCCCTCGTGCCAGCTAGCTGGCTGAGCCTCGTAGCGGGCAACTTCAACCGCAGAGTTAGCCAGCAGAGCGGTAATGGGGCGGGTGAGTGTGGGGTGCCCAAAGAGCACTACTTTTTCTATCTGCGTTCCCAGGTGCCCGGCGACCACCTGCGGGTAGGCGCGTACAGCGTTGGGCGAAAAACGTGCGCCCGACGACGGTTCTGCCAGCAGCGGCAGACCCAGTTTTTGGGCAAATTTCTGGGCGATATCACCGGCGTTAGCACCGGCTATCACCACAGTTTTATAGCTCTGCGGGGGTAGCTTCTCCCCTACCACCCAGCCACCGGCAGTCTCTCGCACCGGCAGCGGGCTGGGCGTAAGGTCCACTAGGGTTTCAGCCCACCTCGGTAGCACCTGAGCAATCTCGTCATCGGGAACAAGCGGCACATCAAAGGCGCAGTTAATATGTACCGGTCCGATGGGATGGTCTGAGGGTTCGTTCCAGTGGGTGCGGCTTCTACCCGTAACCGCTGATAAGCACTCATTGAACGCAGCGGCCTGTTTCCCCGCAGGTTCTTCGGGATAGCCAATGAGATCCACGGACGCGCGACAGTGGCTCGCGAGAATACCCGCCTGGTGGGTGGTTTGGTTGGCACCAGAACCGCGCAGGTGTAGCGGACGGTCAGCGCTGAGTACCACGAGCGGAGCCCCGCTGTGGTATGCCTCCATCACAGCGGGTAGCAGATTGCCTACCGCCGTTCCACTAGTCACGATGATTCCCACCGGGCTGCCATGCGCCAGTGCCAGCCCCAAGGCTGTAAACCCCGCACTGCGTTCATCAACACGCACGTGTGAAGTCACAACCTCCGCTTCCGCTAGGGCAGCTAAGGCGTAGGCAAGGGGTGCCGAGCGCGAACCGGGTGAAACCACCACGTGTTTCATGCCAGCGCGCACTAAAGAGTCAAGAACAGAAACCGCGGTTATCAGAGCAGAAGGTGTAGACATCACCTTCCCATTCTACGCTTCGGGCATCAGTTTCCTTGTAAAATTTTTGATCCTAGTCGAAGCGCTTACCGGCTGTCACAGGTTTTTGTGAAGACTGTACAAGGCTCACGATGCTTCCTGCCACCGGCACCAGGTTGATCCACATCCAATGGCCGCTGCGGTTGGTATCGTGCAATCTGCGTACCGACAGGCTCAGTGTGGGCACCACAGTGATGACGTATGAAATAGTCAGAGCCCGACTCAAGGGGGTCGCCAGCTCCCTATCAAGTTTGAGGTCGTGGCGAATAACCCGCTGTATTTCACCGGGCGCAGGTATGCCCTCGGCGGTGAGTTCGGGCTGGGCATATTCTTTACCGAGCTCTTTCGCACGGCGCCTACGTTGCTTGGCGGCGCATACTTCAAGGGGTGCCGATACGGCTAACAAAACTGCGCTCGTCCACCAGTATTCACTGCGGGAGGCGCGTCCTGAAAACTTAAAAGAATGGGCGAGGCTGCGCACCAACGCTTGGGCGGGGTTCGCACCGGTGAGTGGTTTCGATGAGCCAATAGCGCAGGATGTTAGAAAACGTGAAAACATGGAATCCTCCCTCGGATAGTTCCCACCAGTTTATAGCATAGACCGCTACCAGCACCATACCCATCGCGGCTACCATAGCCACCTTGTGCGCAAAAAATCCCACGCCTTGGGGTAGGACGCGGGATTTTTCAGGTTCAACGGAAAAATAGGGGAAATCCCGTTGAAGGTGAGGGGTTCTTGCACTAGGGGAAATATTGCAAGAAGCCCTCTTCGCTCACAGATGAGCGTAAATCTTAGGCTTATGCCTTGGGGTATTCGTAGTAGAGGCTCCAGCGCTCTTCTTCGGTAAGTCGAGGTGACAGGGCAAGTGCCTGACGAACGTTCTTAGCGAGTTTCTGAGCTTTCTGCGATGTGGGGGACATCAGTAAAAACATGGGGAATCCTTTTACTCTTACAAAGTCTTACTACACAACACTGCCGGG
Source organism: Rothia sp. ZJ1223 (assembly GCF_016900985.1). Classification (NCBI taxonomy): domain Bacteria; kingdom Bacillati; phylum Actinomycetota; class Actinomycetes; order Micrococcales; family Micrococcaceae; genus Rothia; species Rothia sp. ZJ1223. The sequence goes on from NZ_JAFEUT010000005.1 coordinate 94,569, forward strand.
CGGGGATCGATGCTCTGCGTTGCAGTTAAAACCCTAACATAGTTGTGGGCTGTTTGGGGGAAAGATTTAAAAATATATTTGCACCTTCATGTAATTTACCTCTATATTTCAAGGATTCTAGGCAAAATATGGCGCTTTCTCATTTGTCCCCCATCTCCATCTATATAGAGGACAACCCCCGTTAACCTCGCGTTGGTGCAGCCGTCACATCACGAGCATTCAGAGCGCAAGAACAATGAATTAAGACGTTGGGTGCGCTTCTTCTAAATACTCGTAACACCTGCGAAGACGCTCAATCCACCAGTGGCGGCGCTCAGGGGAAACCGCGTGCCGCCGCAATAAATCGGTTTCAGGCTCTACGGCGCGCACTGGCAGCTCACCGTTTTTTGCCACCAAGGGTTCTGAGGTAACGTCAGCGCCCATCAATGACACCGTTCCAAGACCGCACCCAAAGGGCAACTCGGGCAACGCCGCAGCCAAAGCAGCACCGGTTGCAATGCCCACGGAACTTTCTAAAGCTGATGAGACTACACAGGGCAGACCAGAAGCCTCAACAATACTCAGCGCTCTGCGCACCCCACCCAAGGGTGCTGCCTTGATAATAAGCACATCAGCTGCCCCCGCCTGAGCAACCAGCAAGGGGTCTTGCGCTTTACGCACTGACTCATCGGCTGCAATCAGCACCTTATGCCCCTTATCGTTCAGTTCTTGACGTACCCTCGCAAGACCCTCGATACTGGCTACCGGCTGCTCAGCATAGAGCAGGTCAAAAGGCTCTAACCGGGTAAGTGCTTCTATAGCTTGAGAGTGGCTCCAGCCCATATTCGCGTCAATCTTAATACCCGCCTGTGGTAGCAACTCGCGCACGGCAGCAACCCGCGCAAGGTCATCAGCTAGAGTTTGCAAGGGTTCAGCAACCTTAATTTTGACCTCGCGCACCTCACCCTCATAACGCGCAAGGACGCTCTCTACCTGGTCAGCAGATACAGCGGGCACAGTCGCGTTGAGAGCAATGCTGGAACGCAACGGCTTAGGGTATCCCTGCCACGCACTTTCTAAAGCACTGGCAAGCCATGCCGACGCTTCAGCGTCCTCATATTCAAGAAAGGGCGCGAACTCTCCCCAGCCAGCTGCGCCTTTGAGCAGTAGAGTTTCGCGTTCTAACACTCCGCGAAACTTCACCCGCAGAGGCAAACTCACTACATGAACCTGCTCCAGCACGTCCGTAAGAGCTGGCAGCGGTGCGACCAAAGAATGTTCCATACCTTTACCGTACCTGCCCACACCCCGCAGTGACTAGCAGGCACCGTCTCTCTCACTACTCCTAGTGGAATCACACCGGGCAGCATTCACAGCTAAGACAAAGGTTAAGAGTGCATAGTAGAAAAGGCATCTTTTGACGAAAAGATCTTCACCTGCCCTTACCGTCGATGAACGAAAGCAACTAGTGCATGGGTCACCGCAACTTCACACACTCAGAGCCTTCACAACCGCGCACCCAAAAACTTTCTGTAGATACTGAACCCACCGAGGTCATTCTCACCCATCAGCCGCGCGCAGCTCACCCCAGCAGTCAACTTGGTCAGCCTGCCACGACCCAGCACACCCCGGTGGATGCTCCAGCGCCCTCAGGACGCATGGCAGCCATCCGACCCTCAAACCTGCGGCAAACCCGCCCCAGCGCCTGGACCGTCTTACAGCATCTTTTAGCTCTTGCGCTCACCCTGGGTGCGTTGGCAACGACCATCTGGTTCTTCGTCATGACTCCCCTGGGACAAACACTCGATGAACTGGCTTTCAATGAGTACGCCTATCAGTTCCTCACCGTTCAACCGCAGTCTTTGCAGGTTCTCGATCAGATTCCCACAGCAGCAGGGGTATTCGCTGTCGTCGGTCTAATTTTTGTACTGCTCTGGAAACACCGTTTTGTACCGGCCCTCGTAGGTTTAGCTGTAGCGCTTGCCGCCAACGCAACCACACAAATTCTCAAGAACGTCATTATTCAAAAACCTGACTACGATATTCACATGGCGCCACTCAACTCCGCGCCCTCGGGTCACACTACCTTCGCTGCCGCCGCCGTATCGATGCTCTTTCTCGCCTCACCCAAGCGACTGCGTCCAGCAATCGCCGTGATTGGAATGCTCTTTACGCTGGCAGCTGGCTACTCCACCATCATCAATGGCTGGCACCGCCCCGCAGACGTCGTCGCAGCAATTCTAGTAACCACTAGCTGGACTGTTCTAGGCCTCGGCACCCTACGCTTTCTGCGCTCAGAAGAACTAGATCTCGGCAACACCCAACGCTCGGGGCTCATTATGATTCCCTTACTCGTTATCGCCGGTTGCTTCTTAGGCTTCTGCACCGTAGCCCTCTACATTCTTGCCTACGCCCAAACAATGTCAGGTTCAGCGCTCATGGGGGCAACCTGTCTTATAGCCTGCATCGCTTCTTTCAGCACCGCAGCCCTCATTGGTTTGCTTCGCTCACAAAACAAACAGCGCAAGGCATACACCAAGGTCTGGACCTACTAAGCATTTTTCAACAACCGGGGCAGACACTCTAAAACCCCGAAGCATCGCAAAGGGCGTTACCTCACCACTAGTGCAGTGAGATAACGCCCTTGGGCGTTTTAAAATATGTGACTTTACTGACCCTCGCCCAACGTAATAGGCCCGGCCAGATCAGTACGAATATCAGCACCAAACTCAACATCGTTCAGGTTAACCCCGGCTTCTTCTTTCTGCTCCAACCAGGTCAAACGATCCAACAAAATACGGGTAGCACCGGGAGTATAGGGCAACTTATACATAGCTGCGGTGGTGCTAGCCCCCTTAGCTACCTTCGACTCGCGAATGCGGTGAATCGCGTCCTCCATCGTCTCAGCCATACGCTCAACAAAGCTCGATTCCACAGGAATACCGTGACCGGGCACAAAAATACGGTAGCGGTCAAGAGCCGCCACCTGCTTTAGGGTACTCACCCACTGATCAGGGTACGCATCATCAAAAGCAGGATCAGAGCCCTGCTCAACAATGTCACCTGCAAAGAGCACATCATCAACACCCACCAAAACATCATTGTCAGTGTGAGCCAAGCCCAGATAGAAGAGGGTCACAGCGCGCTCACCCAAATCCACACGGGTGAAGGACGCGCGGGTACCGTCGCCCGGCAACAGGCGGGTTGGAACAACCAGCTGTGTATTAGGACCTTTAGCATGCGCCATTTCGGGTTCAAGAACCTCAACGTAGCTACGCTGGCGGTCACCGTAGGTCTCAATAGCTTTAGCCGCACGAGAATGTGCCCAGAAGTCGGTGACGCCATCCGCCTCAAAAACCGCATTTCCCATGAAACGGTCAAAGTGGGTGTGGGTGTTCACGACCACCAGAGGGAGGTCGGTGATGCGGCGGATTGCTCGCAAAACCTCGGCGCCCTGACGGGGGCCTGCGCCGGTATCAACCACCATTGCCTCATCGGTGCCAACAATAAGACCCGTATTCAAACGGTAGTTGTCAGTGGCAATAAGGTAGATGCCGTCAGCTATTTCTGTAGTACGTGCCATGAGGTAAAAGATAGTCTATGAATCGCCCCAACAAGCTCTCTTGGCATCGAGTTCACCCTCTGTTGCGGTATTACTCACATGTATGACGTCTTGTCTGTCTGAATTTTAGGTATTTTAGGGCAAATATGACGCGGCGTGCCGAGCACAAGGTTACGAGGCAGAGTGGCAGGGCGGGGCTCACTACCGTAACGAAAAGTTTGCTGGGATGGCAGAAGCACTAGGATGAACAGGTGACTATTTCTTCAGCTTCAACCACAGGCGCAGGCAGGTACGCTCCCTCCCCCTCAGGTGATCTTCACCTGGGCAACCTTCGTACTGCACTTTTCGCCTGGCTTTTTGCTCGATCAACCGGGCGTTCTTTTGTGATGCGGGTTGAGGATCTTGACCGGGTGCAGGAAGGAGCGGCACAGCGCCAGCTCGATGATTTAGCCTCGTTGGGCATAGACTGGGACGGCGAGGTCATCTGGCAGTCCGAGCGTCTTGAAGCCCACCGGGATGCTGTAGAGAACCTCCGCGAGCGCGGTGTGGTCTATGAGTGTTTTTGTACGCGCAAAGAGATTCAGCAGGCTGCTAGCGCACCACATGCTGCTCCCGGTGCTTACCCCGGTACCTGCCGTCATCTTACTGATTCCGAACGCGAAGAACGTCGGGCGGTGCGTCCGCCTGCGCTGCGTCTGGCGGCTGATATTCGGGAGTTCACGGTGCAGGATTATTATGCTGGCGAGTATACGGGTGCGGTGGATGATTTTGTGCTGGTGCGTAACGATGGCAAGCCCGCCTACAATCTCGCGGCAGTGGTGGATGATGCTTTTAGCACAGTGGATCAGGTGGTGCGCGGGGACGATTTGCTCTCTTCTGCTCCCCGGCAGGCGTATCTTGCTTCTTTGCTGGGTTTGACGGTACCCGCTTATGCCCATGTTCCTCTGGCGCTCAATGTGGAGGGCAAGCGTCTTGCCAAGCGCGATGGTGCTGTAACTCTGGTGCAGTTGCGTGCTGCCGGTATTTCTACCGATCAGGTCATGCATATGATTTCAAGCTCGATTCCGCTGCGATCCTGGTGCGGGCAGGGCGGGTTCCATTTGCCCAGAACAGCCAGCCAGATGCTGGAGGTTTTTGACCCGGACGCGATTTCCTTACAGCCTTGGGTGGTTATTGACCCTGCCTTTGAGAGCGTGTGCTGTGCCTAAGAACCCTGCTGAATTGAAGGCGTCCGCCCCCACCATTGTTGAGAGGATCCCCCGTGAACATCGCGGCACGGCAGCGTTTGTGTTGGTGCTGATGGGGTCTTTAGGTATTCAGGTTTCAACCGCTGTTGCCGCCCCGCTGTTTGATGTTTTCTCACCGGTAACGGTGGCAGGTTTTCGTGCGCTGATTGCTGCTGTTTTTTTGGCGGTGCTGGTGCGTCCCAATGTTTTTGCTCTGCGTCGCGGTGACTGGCCACAGGTTCTCATTTATGCCCTGGTTACCACGCTCATGGCTGCCTTTTTCTACCTGGCGGTGGCGCGCATTCCGCTGGGTATTGCGGTGACCATCGAGTTCATGGGTGCTTTCGTGGTCTCGTTGCTGGGCGTCAAACGCTTTCGAGATTCAACCTTTGCCGTTGCAGCGCTTGTGGGGGTGGCGATGATTGCCGGGCCCACATTCACCTCAACGAACTGGAGCGGTTATCTTTTCGCGGCGCTCGGTGCGATCTGCATGGGGTCTTACACTTTACTGTCGGCGCGTATGGGATCAGGTTCTGCCGCCACCGCCGGGCTCAAAGGCGTCACCATCTCTATGTGCATCTCTGCTCTCTTGCTGGCACCTTTTTCGGTGCCGTATGTAGGGCAGTTGGACGCCAGCGGCTGGGCACGTGTTGCTGTGGCAGGAATCTTCGGCATCGCGCTGGCTTTCAGCGCCGATAACTTGGCGGGCAGGCTAACTTCATCAGCAGTGATTGGTGTGCTCTTTAGTCTTGACCCCGTGGTGGGCGCTATCGTGGGTATTCTCATGATGCAGCAGGTACTCTCGCTGTGGGCTTACGCTGGAATTGTTCTTATTGCGGTTTCTGGTGCATTGTTGGTTTGGAAAACCAATCGCTCTGCCATCAGTATCAGCACTTTCACCCAGTCGCTGCCGGTGGTACCTTCCACCGCAGATAACGCAGCTGTCTCACGCGGTAATAGTCCCACTGCCTAACAATCAGTTGCCATCTTTAGAAAACCTCAACGCTGCTGTTGCAAAAGAGTAAAACTCAAACTTAGGGTTTATCGCACTCTATTTGCATTTTCGCACCCCCTTGGGCTTATTATGAGACCTAACACACGAAAGTTCCCTCTCGCGTAGCGAACTCACCACACATTTTCTAAAGGATTCTTATGAGCGATTTAACCTTCCAGCTCATTGCGCTCGGCATCTACTTCGCCGCAATGATTGGTATTGGTCTGTGGGCGAAGTCCAAGAACAATAACCTCGATGACTACGTTCTGGGCGGACGCAGCCTCTCGCCCACGACTGCTGCTCTTTCAGCAGGTGCCTCCGATATGTCGGGCTGGCTGCTGATGGGTCTACCCGGTGCCCTCTACCTGACCGGCCTTGCCGAAGCCTGGATTGCCATTGGTTTGACCATCGGCGCTTGGCTCAACTGGAAGTTCGTGGCGCCTCGCCTGCGTAGCTACACCGAAGTAGCTAACAACTCGGTGACCGTACCCGCCTTCTTCCACAACCGCCTGCGCGATAACACCCGTCTGCTGCGTATCTTTTCAGCGCTGGTCATCCTCATCTTCTTTACCTTCTACGTTTCATCCGGCATGGTAGCTGGCGGCGTCTTCTTCCAGTCATCCTTCAACCAGGACTACCACACCGGCATGATTCTGGTTGCCGGTGTCACCGTCTTCTACACCCTCTTTGGCGGCTTCTTGGGTGCGTCCTACACCGACCTCGTTCAGGGTCTGCTCATGGCAGCAGCCCTCGTTGTTCTGCCCATCATGGCGTTCATCTACGTGGGCGGTTTCAGCGGTCTTGAAGAGACCATTACCGAAGTCAACCCCACCGCTTTCTCACTCTTTGCGGGCACCACTTTCTTGGGCATTCTCTCGGCAGCTGCCTGGGGTCTGGGCTACTTCGGTCAGCCCCACATCATCGTGCGCTTTATGGCGCTGCGCTCCCCCGCAGACGCGAAAGCCGGTCGCCGCATCGGCATCGGCTGGATGCTCGTCACCGTAGTGGGCGCAATGAGCGCGGGTCTAATCGGTATTGCCTACTTCGCTAAGCACCCCGAAGCGACCCTCACCGACACCACCAACGCTGAATCAGTATTCCTGGATCTCTCCCAGATTCTGCTGCACCCCTTCCTGGCAGGTTTCGTGCTGGCAGCAGTCTTGGCGGCTATCATGTCGACCCTTTCCTCACAGTTGGTTGTCTGCACCTCGTCTCTCATGGAAGACCTCTACTCAGCAGCTCGCCCCAATAACAAGCTCTCAGACTCAGCCTCCCTGTGGATGGGACGCGCGGGCGTTATCGTGGTCTCACTGATTGCAGGATTCCTAGCATGGAACCCCAATTCTTCCATTCTTTCCCTAGTTTCCTTCGCCTGGGCAGGTTTCGGTGCGGCATTCGGTCCCATCGTGATTCTCTCGCTCTACTGGCGCAAGCTCACCAACTGGGGCGCTATCGCAGGTATGATCGTTGGTACCCTAACCGTCTTCATCTGGGGTTATAACCCCGAGCTCAAGGCGCTTATGTACGAAATCGTGCCCGGCTTCATTCTCAACATAGTTGTTGCCGTCATCGTTTCGCTGGTGACCTACAAGCACGACCCCGAGGTTGAGGCTGAGTTCGACGCCGCAGTCACAGCGGCGAACGCCAAACGCTAGAAAGATTTTCTTTCTTCGCAACCCCACGGACGCGCCACCTTCGCTCAATGAGCCAGGCAGGCGCGTCCGTGGCGTTTAAGATGTAAAACATGACTATTGAACTTCCCGAAAAAGTATCTGACATCTTCGACCCCAACTCTTGGCGAGTGGTTGAGGGCTTCGAAGATTTCGTTGATGTAACCTACCACCGTCAGGTGGAACGCGATGAAACCGGTGCCATCGTGCGCGATCTGCCCACCGTGCGTATCGCTTTTGACCGCCCCGAGGTACGCAATGCTTTCCGCCCTGGCACGGTTGATGAGCTCTACCGGGCGCTCGATCATGCCCGCATGACCTCAAATGTTGGCACTGTTCTGCTCACCGGCAACGGGCCCTCCCCCAAAGACGGCGGCTGGGCGTTCTGCTCCGGTGGGGATCAGCGCATTCGTGGGCGCGATGGCTACCACTACGCCGACGGCGAGACAGCTGAAACCATCGACCCTGCGCGCGCCGGACGCCTGCATATTCTTGAGGTGCAGCGTCTGATTCGCACCATGCCCAAGGTTGTTATCGCTCTGGTCTCAGGGTGGGCGGCAGGTGGCGGTCACTCCTTACACGTGGTGGCTGATTTGACCATCGCGTCCCAGGAGTACGGCAAGTTCAAGCAGACAGACGCCACCGTGGGTTCTTTCGACGCGGGGTACGGCTCGGCTCTGCTGGCTCGCCAGGTGGGTCAGAAGTTCGCCCGCGAAATCTTCTTCCTCGCCAAGGAATATGATGCCCAACGCATGTATGAGATGGGCGCTGTGAACGATGTGGTGCCGCACGAAGAGCTAGAAATTAAGGGTTTGGAGTACGCCGCGCACATCGCCCGTCAGTCACCTCAGGCTATCCGCATGCTTAAATTCGCTTTCAACCTGCCCGACGACGGCATGGTGGGTCAGCAGGTCTTTGCAGGGGAAGCAACCCGCATGGCGTACATGACCGATGAGGCAGTAGAAGGACGCGACGCCTTCTTGCAAAAGCGCGACCCCAACTGGGAAGAGTACCCGTACTACTTCTAGGTTTAGGTTTAGCGCCGAGGTTCTCCCCGGGGTTATTGACGTTTCCCCCTGTTTTACCCCCGTGGAAACGTAAACAGCCACGGGGAGAACTTTTGGTTGAGTAACGAGAACGCGCGTCCTCATGCTGGGCGTTGGCGCTACGCCCGTGCGTTGGGAAAAGACACAACGCACGGGCGGCAAGCCAACGGTCGCGTCTCCTGTTACCTTCCGGACGCATAGATACCTAACCGACAGACATATTTGAAAGCAAGGAGAGTTTCATTTGTGCTACAGATTCAGTTTAGTGTAGATAAAATTGCCCTATCAGCCATCTCGTAGTTAGGCAATTTTATGAGTAATCCAGCGCTAAGTTTCGTTGCTATTGATTTTGAGACAGCTAACGCCAGCCGAGCTTCTGCATGCTCGGTGGGTCTCACGAAGGTCATTGAGGGTGAGGTTGTTGAGACGGTTTCTTGGCTAATTCAGCCGCACGAATCTGTGAGTGAGTTCCACCCCATAAATATCAGCATTCATGGAATCACCTCTGAGATGGTAGCTCAGGACGGCATAAACTGGGTAGAGACTGTTCAACGCATGAACCAGATTGTTGGGGATTTGCCAATTGTTGCTCACAATTCTGGCTTTGACCGTTCTGTTTGGAACCATGCAAATCTTGTTGAGGGTTTTGACGATTTAGCACCAGATTTCTTTTGTACGCTGAGTTTGTCCCGAAAACTAACGCAGGTTGGCGTGCTACAGGGATTAGACAGTAACCGTCTCGATGCTTTGGCCAATTTCTTTGGGATTGAGCAAAAGAAACACCACGATGCTGGTGAGGACTCTTTGGTAGCAGCTTTGGTCACTCTCAAACTTTTGGAGGTAATACAGCGCGATTCTATCGCGGACGCTTGGGGGGGGCACCTACAAGTAGCGGCCCTATTCGTTCACATAGGGTGCCTTCAGTTCCCAAAGTACGCAGAAATAATTTACTATCAGTCGTTCCAACTGCTGCTCCGCCGGAGGGAATCGCTGGTGAAGTTTTCACGCTAACGGGCGCTTTGGCTTCTATAGCTCGTGAGGATTGCTGGACTGCTATTGAAGCAGCGGGTGGTACTGTAACGAAGTCGGTCACGAAGAAAACTACGGTGCTGGTTATCGGAGCTGGAGCAGATGAAAGCATGCCTCCTCTCCTTGGAGATAGCTCCAAGGAGAAGAAGGCAATAGCTCTCATTGAATCAGGACAAAGTATTGCGGTTATTGGCGAGCCAGATTTGTTAGTGCTCCTAAACGAAAACTAATATCCCGGATGGTGGCATGGTAGACCAGCAGGTCTACGCCAGTAAAGTAACACGTGTGGTCTACATGACCAATGAGGCAGTAGAAGGAAGTGACGCCTTGTTGCAGAATCGGGACCCCAACTGGGAAAAGTACCCCTACTACTAAATTTAGGGTTTAATACCAAGATTCTCCCCGAGGTTGTTTACGTTTCCCCGGGTATAAAATACGGGGAAACGTAAACAAACCGTTACCTTTATAAGAGCAAGCACAAAGACACCCACAAACCGCTATTAAGCAGATAACGACCCTCTTGTCTAGCCGCCATGCCAGCTGGCACTTGCTACGCGTCCGTCTCCGTCTACTTACCCCTAGCACTTATGGATAAATCTTATCTCAATTTGAAACTACAAAATTAAAATAATTTACGCACGCACCTAGAAAACCTCACCAAATTTTATCAAAATACACTTTACCTTAATAAAATTAAATAATGTTAGCAATAAATTGATTTGCATTGCGCATCATAACCTCATAATGCGAAATATTTCCAGTTTTTTCAAAAATAATTCTAAAAGCTCTCAACCATTTTTCATTATTATGACTTTGAAGGTTTATCGAATCATTATCCATAATAGTATGAGACCCACTATGAGACCACGCAATTAATGAATTATGAACTATTTTCTCTTCATAACTCATATTTGAATCTATTTCATACAGATTACGTTCACCTCCTAAAGTAGAGAAAAAAGATTCTATTATTCTTCTCATAGTATTTGCCAGCCAAGGATGATTTGCAAATTCCTCCCGGGATGCAATAGCAACCTGATCCCACAACTCTTGATAACTAGTACGGATCGAGTTTACTTGTCCATAAAATTCAACACTATTAGGTTCTGGCGATTTTTTAATAATCCTATAAAAATGATATTCCTGAGGATAACGACCATTATATCGATAACAAACTTCATTATGAAATCTTGTATTATGAGTCATAATAAGAATTTGGGCAACATTTTCATGTGTGCCTTTATAAACTTTTTCGATCAAGTCTCTGATTAGCATAGAAACAGTGAACATCACATCGGAATCAAGACTTGATATAGGATCATCAATTACCACAAAACTCTTAGTATCCTTCGTCCCTTCGTCGTCTAAACTCTGCAAAAAATAAAGAAATGTAATAAAATTCCTCTCCCCTTCACTGAGCGTTTCAATATCAGCCTTATCTCCGTTATTTCTAATAATAAAATACCCACCAGAATCAGTTTCTGATACCTTTATTTTAAATGAGTGAAAGTTACACATTAATAACAAATTGTTAATTTTTGCAGCAACAGCTTCTGAACTCAAAAGGGATCTTTTTCTAGATTCAAGACTCGAGGAACATTCAGTTAATTCTTCTTCATCTCTACGTACCGATGATTGAATTTTATCAATAACCGATTTTGAACATTGAATTTTTTCAGATGTTCACCATACCTAATTTCAACGCTATTTTTCGCGAATGACTCCCAAACGTCAGATGAAAATTCTCTACGCAGATCACTGGAGGATTCTATTAGTCTATTATGATTAGAAATCAGTTCATTTAATTGAATTATTAATTCTTGAGCCTTATCGATTTCATTTGGCCAAATTATTTCTATAGTACTTGAAGGTTGATTGATTTTATTTTCTAAATTTGCACCTATCAACTTAAATTTTGAAACAACCGCACTCAAGCAAACCTTCAATTCTTCTTGTTGAAATTTTTCAATTATTTCCAATTTCTTATCGATGAAAATCTCTACATCTCTAATGAATGACTCAATCTCCAACTTGGACACTTCAAGAAAATTGATACTATCCTGATACTTTTGATCAATTAAATCAATGATTTCTTTTTTTAAATATTCAGGGAGATCTTGAAAGCAAAATGGGCAGCTTAAATCATCGTTGATATAACGAATACCGTCGACAACCCAATCAAAGTTATTTTTCTCTTTTACTTTATGAGAGTATTCAGACCCAGAAGAAGACATCAGAGGGGTCTTCAGCATTTCTGTAATTTTATCGAAATTAATTTGTAGCGTCGGGGCATCTTCAATTATTTTCAGCGCTTCCCCCTCTTCAGAATATATAACTTCAGCTTTTTTTTGCTAATTCATCAATGCTTTCAACCGTTCTAGAAATCACATCATCCGGTTGAGATGCCCGCTTAAGCCTCCCTAAAGCTTCAACAGTCTTATCGTGACAAAGTTCTTTTCTTCCAAACCCTGTAACATTATCTTTAATAATTTTTGGGACGTCTTTACTAGCCTCCCAAATATAATTTTTAAAGTTAGTTTTTTCTTGATTCTCTTCTGCTTCTTTATCGGAGATGGCTTTATTTTTTCCATCAATTAATTTTCTCAATCCATAAATATTTTTTTCTAATAATTTAATTTCTTCACCAATAGATTCAACATCCTCCCCTAAGCGAAATATGCCAGGCTCACCTTCAGGAGACGTAAATGCCTTCCTTAGGTAGTCCCGATTAAATATTTGTGTGGACAATATTTCATCATTTTCCCACTCAATATTGTTATTATTGGATTTCAAGAGGTTGCTAATAGAAGTTTTTCCTGACCCATTTGGGGCATATAAAAAGTTAACTTTAGAAAGATCTTCGATTCTCTCTCCATCTGAAAATGGAGATAATGACCCCAACTTGATGTTTTTTAACATGGGCTATTTATTCTTTCTGCTATACGAAAAAGTAATTCCAAACGCTGGGTCTCCGACGTACATAGCTTCGGGGCACCAAACGCCTTATCTACTAGACGGTCCAACTTCTTATGGGCATCTAGTAAACCTTTATCCATCGCCAACGGGTTGTACATATCCGCTAACGAACGTGTACCACCCGTGCGTTCAGCAATAGTCTCACGTGCTGCCAGAACACCCTTACCCGCAGCGATGATCTGCTCACGCAGCCTCTGCTCAACAGGCGGCAGAGGTAAGTTGTTCCAGACGATGGTGTTCGAAAAACTCAGATCAGACTTCAATCGTCCGCCAATAGCGCGTTGCCAAGCCATAAACATCGAAGAACTAATAATTGCGAAAAGGAAGCCGTCAGGATCCTCAGCTGTATAAACTTTATCGCCTGCGATTACATCCGCTTTTAATAAATCAACAGTGTAGAATTTTCGGTTCTCAGACACCACACGAGGAATACCAACATATTCGACCAATGGTCGATTTTTATTTGGTCGCATCAAATGCGGTAAATCACGCAATTTATATGCATCGCCGCTAGGAGTTTGTTGGCTCCTCCAAACTCGATTAGATTCAACCCGTCTCTTCAATAGAGGACTGTTTTCTAAATCCGCAGGCTCTACGTTCTCTAACCATAAACACCATCGATCCAATCCGCGGACTAGCTCTCGTCCCATGCGATATTCACGGAGATACTTAATTGAGATGGGGTCTTGTCTTACTTCTTCAATATCGCTGACCTCTACGATGAGATTCCCATTATCTGCTGGTTTTGTGCCAAACCTAGCTTCTGGAAGTTCAACACTCATTGGCTTCGTTCTCTTTGTAACCAGTACATTCGGGGCATCCAACAGGTAGGCATTGATACCAGTCTTGACCTTATGCTCGCCAAACTCATGCGTCGTCCAGTCATACTCAAACAATCGCTGACGCGCATCCTGCTCACGGGTATAGCCCGTAATTACACAGTGCACGGCTGCTTTACCTGGTGCATCCGAGCTCCAAGGGAAGGTCCGGTACGCAAACTTGACGCGCCACCCGTCCCGAAAGAGCGGTCCGAAAAGTGCAGGCACCGCCTGCCCCTGACTGATGGAGTTCGTCGAAACGAAAGCAAATTCCCCTTCTCTTGGAGAGAGAGAGAGAGAGAAGAATTTTGACCCGTAAAGAAATCTGAGGACTTCTTAAACCACGCAGTCACAAAATCCAGGTAGCCATCATAATCCTTACCCCAGACAGCCTTCATCGAGGCGGTCTGCTCCTTAGATTTAGAGTACTGACCGATAAAGGGCGGGTTACCAAAAATATAGGTCTTGCCGGTGGTCTCAGGAATCTCAGCACGCCAATCAAGAGCGAGCGCATCCGCGTGCACAATTTTCGCCGTAGTTTTGATGGGTAAACGAGCAGGAGCCTCACCCAAACGGGTTTCAAGGTAACGATCAGCCTGAAACTCCGTGAGGAACATAGCAACCTCAGCAATACGAGAGGGCCACCAGTTAATCTCAAACCCGTAGAACTGCTCTATAGAAAGACGCGTACCCAAAGTTCCCAGTAGCTGGTTTTCCCCACCCTCACGGCGGTTCATTTCAACCAGCACGTCCGTCTCGATCTCACGCAATTTTGCATACGCTACCTGCAAAAAATTGCCCGAACCACATGCCGGGTCGACGAAACGCATAGAAGTGAGTGAGTCTAAAAAGTCAGCAAAAACCCTGCGTGAAGTAACTTTAGAACCGATGAGGCGATCAGCCTCAGCACGCAAATCGTCCAAGAACAGCGGTCCAAGAGTCCGCAAAATATCAGCTTCGGTGGTGTAATGCTCACCGGCAGCTCGGCGCGCCTCACGAGACTTCACCAGCTGGAACATCGACCCAAAAATTGCCGCTGAAATACGCGTCCACCTGAAACGGCATGCATCAAGCAAAGCGGCACGCATCTCAGTATCAAAATACTCAATACCAGTGCGCTCAGCAAAAAGACCGCCGTTGATGTAGGGGAACATCTGCACGATTTCAGGAACATTTTTGCTAATACGCTCGCGGGCAGCATCCGGCGTATTGAGGTAATCAAACAATGCTGAAATCTGCACGCCCAAATCAGAACCATCAGGCTGTGTGCGTTCCTCAATAAAGCGGTAGAACAAATCGTTCTCCCACAGCCCAGCGTCATCGCCAAAGAGCAAGAAAAGAATACGAGTCAAGAAGATGGACGCGCGCTCAACAGATTCTTCCTCAGCACCAGAATTATGCGCTGCATCATCCCCTACCGGGTTATCTGCATCATCACCCACCAAAGACTGGTACAAACGTGCCATAATCTTCGATGCCTGAATCGTAGCCTCAACTTCTTCGCGCTTCTCAACAGTTTCTTGACCAGCAATGAATTTCAGCTGATCAACGTAATCAGGAAGCTCTTCAAGGGTAAATTCCCAAGTCTCATTGGTTGCCGAATTGGTTAGAACAAACGACCAAAAATTGCAGGTAATAATAAACTTCGGCCACTCGTGATCGGCAATAGTGCCACCGGCAAGATAGTCATCGGCTTGGGCAGCAGCCTTCGACAAATCCTTATTAACCGACTTCTGCTCGACCAACAACATGCCAGGCCAAAATGCATCTACCCAGCCCCGGTTATTAGTAGATGCACGCTTTGCTTCACGCTCAAAAAGAAGAGTGCGCTCGTCAGAAATGCCAAAGCACTTGAGCAGACCAATCCAAAACTGCTGCGTAAACTGCTTCTCGGTAGCACCGCCCCCACTAGCAGCAACCTCATCAAGACGCGCCACCCACGCATTCGCAAACTTCTGTAGCTCACTCTTAGCGTAGGAACGGTTAAATAAATGAGTAATCACAGCAAATAGCCTTTCGGTCATTCAACGTCCCCAGTACAGACCAGTCTATACCGGCACCATTCACCTCTAGAAGTATGTTTCACCTACACGCACGAGGTTGAACTATACTTGTAGAGGCGAATCATTACCATATGATAACTGAGCAACTTAATTAGCAGAGTAAAGACCATGGCGACGTTTTTATAGTGCGGTCTCCTATGAAAAACTGAGAAGCATGACTCTAAAGATGGCACCCGATGAGAAGCTCCTTGATTTCTTCGCGCCCATTCTTGGGCGCATTTCTGATGATGAATACCGCGCCCGCGCGGCTGAGGTTCTGTTGTGGGTTCATGAGACTTTCCCAGAGCTTGGCGTGCAGATTGCCTGGAATCAGCCCATGTTCACCCACCACGGTACTTACATCATTGGATTCTCGTATGCGAGCAAGCACCTCTCGGTTGCACCCGAGCAGGCTGGCATCAACCATATTTCTCAGGAACTCGACAAGCAGGGTATCTCTTACACGCCCAACCTCTTTCGCCTTCCGTGGACGCAGGAACCACCCTATGAACTCATACGCCGCGTTATCGCTTTCAACATTGAAGATAAGGCAGAGATCACCAGCTTCTGGCGCTAAAAAGGGTAGACACGTGCATCCGCAGACTGGGCATTAGTTCTGCACCCAACGGTGAAGCCTCTGTAAGGCGCACGCACGCGGTTGCCTAGAATAGAAGGCATGGATTTCTCAGCGCTCACTCCCCTGCCCGCTCCCACCCACATTCCTGAGGGAACAGTGGTGGTGGGCGAGCGCGTCCGCTCGTCAGCTGATCAGATGTTCGCGGACTTTGCGCGTCTCTTGGAGTCTGAGGACGCGCGTCCGGCGCTGGTGGTGACAACAAGTGGTTCAACGGGTAAGCCCAAACAAACGGTACTTAGCACCGGGGCGCTGAGGGGCTCGGCTCACGCTACCGCGCAGGCAACCGGCTCTTTCGGTGCCCAGTGGTTGCTGGCGCTGCCGCTGCATTATGTTGCCGGTGCGCAGGTGGTTGCCCGCTCAGCCCTTGCGGGGAGGGCACCGGTGATGACCCGTTCTATCTCTCGCGGTGAGAGTTTCACCGCGCAGGATTTTCTAGCTACTGCCCAGTCGCTGACAGCACCTACCACCATGGCTTCGCTGGTTCCGGCGCAGTTGCATACGCTGCTAGAAGCCCCCGGTGCTCTGGGGGATGAGGTGCTCGCGGCGTTAGCGAGTTTCACTGCGATCTTGGTGGGTGGTGCCGCTGCCAGTCAGAGGCTTCTCACCCGGTGTGCAGATGACGGCATTGCTACAGTCACCACCTACGGCAGCGCCGAAACCGCAGGCGGTTGCGTATATAATGGCACGCCGATTCACGGTGTCCGAGTGGCAACTGACAGTGACGGTCGCATCTGGCTAGGCGGTCATACTCTCGCCAGTGGCTACCTCAACGAACCTGCTAAAACAGCCAGCAGTTTTTTCACCGATGAAGCGGGCACCACCTGGTATAAAACCGATGACCTCGGCAGCTTCAAGAACAATACCCTAGAGGTACAGGGCCGCAGTGACGATGTGATAATCACCGGCGGTATTAAAGTTTCGGCGCAGCAGGTCGCCCGTACCATCGAGAGTCACCCCGCGGTGCGTGAGGCTTTTGTTGCCGGAGTTCCCCACCCCAAATGGGGTAGAGCGGTGGGCGCGGTTATTACGGTTACCCCCAACACTCAGACACCGGAATTGAACGAGCTCAAAATATTGGTCGCTGACAGGCTGGGGGTGGCAGCATCCCCCAAGCACCTACTCATCATGCAGCAATTCCCCGTACTTTCCACTGGCAAACCTAACCGTCGGGCACTGGCTGATGCGCTCCAACGATTAGGTGTAAGCTAAAAGTTTGGTATGAGCGTAAGATTTCGGCGAAAGGACGCGCCACCGTGGCAACAGTTTCTCAGTGGGTTGAAGGTGCCCGCCTTCGCACCCTACCCCTGGCTGTAGCACCCATTATTGCTGGCTCAGCGGCAGCCTACGAGGTTGATTCGCTCCATGCTGGCAGGGCTTTGCTCGCTTTTCTTGTTGCCTTTTTTCTACAGGTCGGCGTTAACTACGCTAACGACTATTCTGATGGCATCAAGGGCACCGACGAGGTACGGGTTGGTCCGTTACGCCTTGTGGGTAGCGGTGTTGCGAGTCCTCGATCGGTAAAGTTCGCCGCTTTTGCCTGCTTTGCTTTAGCGATGCTGTGCGGTTTGTGGCTGGTTGCTTTGGCACACCAGTGGTGGTTCTTAGCTATTGGCGCGTCGAGTGTTTTTGCTGCTTGGGGATACACCGGAGGCAAGCGTCCGTACGGTTACATGGGCTTAGGCGATATTTTTGTCTTTATCTACTTCGGCTTAGTAGCAACCCTGGGTACTCTCTACACGCAGGCTGCCCAGCTAACTCTCACCGGTTGGGTGCTCGCTATTGGTTTAGGATTGATCTCGTGCGCCATGCTCATGGCTAATAATGTGCGCGATATTCCCACCGATATTGACGCCGGCAAGTTCACTCTGGCAGTGCGCTTGGGTGATAAAAATGCCCGTCGCGCGTACGCCCTCGAGATGGTCATCGCTCTATTGCTCGTGGCACTCTTACTGCCGCACAACCCCTGGTACCTGTTGCTTTTTATTCTGGTGGCTCCCGTCATGCACTCCTGCGTGGTGGTGCTTTCTGGGTCTAACGGTCCGGCGCTCATTCCGGTGCTCAAACAAGCTGGCATCATTGCCCTCGTCTTTGCAATTCTTGCTTTTGTCGCGGTATACCTAGATGTCTTCGAGATGTTTGCTGATGCTGACATCGCCCCCTACTCGATCGGCGACTAACCCGGTTTCTCTCCTCTGCGTATCAACAAAAACCACATAAAAACTAACAGCGCGTTGCGCTCATTAGTGAATGAGCACAACGCACTGTATTTATCGCACGCTAGATGCTGCTAGGGCAGTCGCTGATTTTCTTGCAGGCTATCAACGTAGGAATCCTCAATATCGCGGTTGAGGTCTTCTTCGGTGGGACGCTTTTTCTTGCGGGAGAAGAATCGGGCGAGATCTTCACCGGCTTTGCGGTGCAGGGTCGGAAAAAGCAGGTAGCACAGGGCGAGCGCAATCAGTATCGCAAAAATAGCTGAGAACACCAGCGCAATGTTGAGCCAGATACAGCCCATAAAGACGGCGACCATAATGCCAAAACGTAGCAGGGTATATTTCAGAAGATTCACCTCTCTAGTGTAGCCCCCTGAGCTGTGCGTTTGTCGTGAGTGTGTCAGACTGGTGTGTATGGGTAGAGCTATGTTGATTATTGGTGCCGGCGCCTTATTGGTGGGCATTATTATTTATGCGTTGATTGATTGTGTGAGAACAGAAAGCTGGCAGGCGCGTGCCCTGCCGAAACCTGTGTGGTTGGCTGTGATTGTTCTCTTCCCGCTGGTGGGTTCTCTCTTATGGTTGTTTGTGGGACGTCCTCAGGACGCGAGCTTGCTGAACCCTTTACGCAATGATCGTCCTTCTCCGCCCCCGCAGAAAGCGCCGGATGATGATGATGAGTTCCTGCGTTTTCTTGATGCTAAGGCTAAGCGTGAGCGTGAATCGCGCGAACGTGAGCAGGGTAAGAGTAGCTCTGACCCCGATGTGACCAAGGACTCTTTCGACGGTGAAGATCCTTCAGATGAGGGGCAAAAGCCTTCCCGCTAAGGATTTCTCACACGATGGATTTTCTTCAAAAGACCGAGCACCCGCTAGATGCAGGTGCTCGGTCTTTGCATGCCAGAATCTGGTCAAAGTACACGGGGTTTAGAAGAAGTATCCCATGCCTTCGAGGTCGGTGACGTCCGTTTTTCTTTGCGTGCCCTGAACCAGTTGAGTGCGTGGTAAATGGGTCAAGCTGAGCAGGACGGCAAAAAAGAAGATGCCCACCAGAAACGGTGTCCAGGCTTTGTGGCTGGTGAGGTCGCTGACCTGCCAGTACATCAACACGGAGTAAGCACCAAGGTAGAGAGCAAGAACACCCAGCATAATAGCCTGGCGTTTGAGCGGTAGGGAAGATTCCCTGTTGAGGCTGATGGCACCGCCGATATTGAAGTTTTTGACGCTGCGGCTCACCAAGCGAATGTAAGCGTCATGCAACCACTGCGGTGATTCGCGGTCGGTACCTACCTCGTGCAGGGCTGCCTGCAGGGTATCTGAAAGTAGACGGGCATCGCCGGTTACCGCTCCTTCCTCAAAGAGCTGTGCGCCCCGCCTGTTCGCTGCGCAAGTACAAAGATTCTAATATGTTCTCCTTACTTTATCGCTTGCACCGGCAGCCTACTGCTGTGATTGCCACTCTACCACCGAAAAAGGGACACGCTTTTAGGTCAGTGGGGTAGAACGTACTTTCCGGTATGCCCTATAGGAAATGCCTGTGCAGATCACTAAGAATCCCAAGAGGATGATGGTCAGTACCCGAGGCTCACCGTTGCTGATGGCATAGAGCACTGCAAATCCGTAAACAACGGTGCAAAGCAGTAACTGCCAGAAGTTTCGGAAAGGTTTGACCGTCGCATCTGCGGGCACTACTCTAGCAGCAGAGTAGGGGCTACCCATGAGTTCGTGGAGGGTCATCTTCTCACTGCGCGCATTCTGGGTGTACTGCGCAACGAGGGCACGGGCGTCCTTAAAGCTTTTCTTGTGGTGGAAGCTAAGGTAAGCAGTAAAATCTTCTGCCCAGCGCTTATCGTCGGGTTCTCCCCCACTGGCGCCGCGGTGGAAGATGCTGAGGCGGACGCGACGCGTACCGATGGATAAGCCTAGAGCAAGTATTCCTACGCCCAGCCATAGAAGAGGGTTAACACCGTCCCCCGCGAAGACTTTTTGCACCGAGGCATTCAAAAGAAGCAGAGCAAGAGGTAACCCTAGGGTCATGAAGGCAAAGACCAAACCCACGAGACCTGCAAGTGGGTAAGCAATATAGCGCAGCAACCGCTCATACACGGTAGCTGCCCCATGAGTTGCAAGGGCAATATACACAGGGATAGCGAGAACAAGGGGTGAGGTAGCTGTGAAGTACACGGCGTCACCATCGATCAAGCCTATGACGAACAAACCCACATATAACAGTGCCGTACAAAAGAAAAGAGTACTCAGTACATTATCGGTGTATCCTGGTGCCCGTTCACGTAAGTAGTTTTCTTTGGTCTTACCTTGACTGAGCTGATAATGTGCCCAGGACACGGGGTCTCCCGCCTCTTGCGCGACGACACCACCGCGATCTCGGACGTCATCGATAACCTCTCGGCACAACCGCTGAGCGACAGAGATGCGAACATTGTAGGCACTCAAAATCCCGAAGGCTTCTTTAACCCACTGCTGCCCGGTGGTGCCACCGCCAGCTTCTTTCATCTCGTTCATCAACACAGTACCAGGGGTTTTCATTTTTGATCCTTCCTGTACGTTCTGGTGAATACTATCGGGGCGATTGCCGGTCGCAGCGTGTTAGAAACTGCGCTGGGCTTCTACTGCCTGGAGCATTTGCCGGTTCTTGTCAGCTTCTGAGGTGTCGGGGTATTTCTTCGAAAAAAGATAAAGGCCGATTGCGGCAGTCACGGCAAGTACGATATTCCACACGAGGATGCTACCGGGAAGGTTAATCTGCTGAAACAGCTTCATCCACAGCGCGAAAAGGACGATTCCTACCGCTAACATACCGATGAACGCGCCTACTCCTGCGACAAAACCGTGGCGGTGCCCTACCCGGTGCATTGCGGAGATGACGCCGGTGGTCACCGCTCCAGCAATAAAGGGTAGACCGATGAAAGAGGTCGGCAACCCTTCCTCACCGACGAGAAACCCCAAAAGGGCGAAACACAGGGTCAGGGCAATACCCATGGTCAGGCTCATTTGTATAAAGTGCCGGGCGTTGTAGGTCTCTGCGGGGGGTTCAAAAGCGCCAAGATCGTTTTCTCGTAGTTCGCGCACCTTACGCGCGGCAAAGTCTTCAGCAGAGCCGTGCAACTCTTGAGCGCTCTGATGGGTACGGGAAATATCATGAGCCACATCGACCAGTTCCAGGGCTTCCCGCTGGGGTTTCACTTTGGCATCGACCGCCAAGAGCCACAGCACCCTATCGGCCTACGCTTGATCGGCAACTCCGCCGCCTGCGTCCTCGAAAAGACGGTGGATGACCTACCCCGGTGCTTCTACTACGCTACTCATCTCTGCCTCTCTTCAGACCACTCCATTGAATTCTGCGTCACACTATTCTATCAAGCGCCCCCCCTGTCTGCAACCTGTCCACTTTTTGTGCGGGCACAGAGTGCCTTCAAAGACAACAAAAAAGCGGGGTTTTCAAGACTTTAGAAACTAAAGCTTGAGAACCCCGCTCAGAACTTTTACAGACCCGAGTAGGAATGCAAACCGTCAAAGAAAGTGTTAACAATCGTGAAGTTGAAAATCACGCAGAGATAACCCGCAATGGAGAGCCAGGCTGAAGGGTTACCCGTCCACCCGCGCGTACCACGAGCATGCAAGTAGGCGGCATAGACTACCCAGATAATGAAGCTCCACACCTCTTTAGTGTCCCAGCCCCAGTAGCGTCCCCAGGCAACCTCAGCCCAGATAGCCCCGGCAGCCACGGTGAAGGTCCACATCACAAAGCCCACCGCATTGAGCCTAAACGAGAAGTTCTCCAGTGCCTGGGCGCTGGGCACCAGACGCATAAATGCCCAACCGGTCTGCCCGGTTTCAAGAATCTGACGTTCACGGCGATCCTGAATCAACTGCAAAATCGCCATCGCAAAAGTCAGCGTAAAAATAGCTGATGCCAGCACGGCAATAGACACGTGAATAACCAGCCAGTAGGTGCGCAGGGCAGGAATCAAGTGACCAACCGGCGTCGGGTACACCACAGCGGCAACGGTCATCATCAAAGTGGTCAGACCAGCCACGAGAGTACCCACAAAACGCAGGTCACGGAAAATCAAAACGCCCAAAAAAATCACGGACACCAAAAAAGCACCGGTGGTCAAGAATTCATACATATTACCCCAGGGCACGCGGTTTGCCGCAAACGCACGGGAAAGAACACCACCTGCGTGAATGAGTGCGGCAAGGGTCATCAGCGCCACCGCTACACGAGCAGCAGGTCGGCGTTCACCGGTGTAACGCATCTCAGAATCAGCAACATGATGCTTGAGTTTCTGCGCGTCTTTGCCCCGGTAGCCAGCGCCGCGAGCGCCAGTACCCTGCTCCACGCCAGAAACGCGAGCGACCTTAGGTGCGTTACCGGCAGCTACAAGCTCCGGCTCCTGCTCTGCTGTCTGAGACCCGCGGGAATTAACCGCAAGATCCCAGGCAAAAGCAACAAAAGCTAAGGTGTAGGCAAATGCCGCGACCACCATAAGAATGTCGCTCCATTGAGCGAGCGTCTGGTTAATTTCCATTGTGACTCGTTTCCATCAACGTCTTAGTGAGCGGTATCCGCAAATTCTAGGTTCCAGGTCTCAGCGAAGAGCTCTGTCAGTTTGTCGGCTTCAGTGGCAAGACGCGGGTCTTCGCCTCGCGCCAGCAAACCGTATTCAATGGTGAGACCATCGGCGGTGTCTTGGGCACGTACCCACACGCGGCGGCGGGGTATGAACAGTGACGCGATGAGGCTGAAGAATACCACGATCACTGAGCCTAGCACTATCATCTTGCCCGGATCATAGTGGATGTCCATACCAACATACCGTTTGACGCCTTGGAAGGTGACCGTGCCGCGCCCGTCGGGTAGGGTAGCCTGGGTATTCTGTGAATCCAGAATGATGCCGTTGCCCATTGCCATCGTGTTGAGCGGTTTCATTTGGGTGGTATCTACTACGTACACGTTCTGTGGGGTGCCGTCGTCCAGCCCTAGATCACCGTAGTAGCTCTGCAAGACCAGCATGGGGTTAGCCGGGGCTGGGTCGGCTGAGTAGGGTGGCGCTCCTTCTTCTTGAACGCCGGTGGGCAAGAACATGCCAATGAAGGCAAGCTGGTCTGGCTTCGTATCCGGCACCTTAAGAACGATGGACGAGGTGTAGTTACGGTCGCCGCCGAACAACCCCACAACCGGTCCTTCAAAGGTAATGTTGCCGTCGCCGTCCCTGACGGTGATGATGGGCGCGTACCCGTTACCGATTAGGTAGTGGCTGGCACCGTTGAAGCGCACGGGCTCATTGACCTTCAGCACCTGCTCGTAGGGTTCTTCCCCGTTGCCGGGGTTGATGGTCATGGATGCCGAGTAGTCGTAGTCCTGACCGTAGGTTGCACTATCAACCTGGCGGTCGTAGGTGACATCGAGTTCGTTGAGAGTCATCGAGTAGGGAGTGAGCCAGTCAGGGTTGTAGTTCGTGCCGGGGGTAAACAGGTCGTAGCTAATCAGCGAGTTCACGTGGGTGTCGCCCTCTACCATGATGCGCTGACCGTAGTAGCCAAAGAGTGACCCCACGGCGACGCCCACAAGCACACCGATCATCGCGGTGTGGAAGAGAATGTTGCCGACCTCGCGCAGGTAGCCACGTTCAGCGCCCACAGATGCATTTTCACCTGCGGTGGCGGGGCGTTCTTCAACCCGGTAGCCGCGCTTTTTGAGGATCTGTGCTGCATCCTGAATTGCTTGGTGTGCCGTCAGCTCGCTGTGCCCCTGAGGTAGCACAATCGTGCGGTACTGCGGCATGCGCGAAAGATTCTTGGGAGTTCGGGCGGGCGGACGCTTCATCGCCGCATAATGCTGAACAGCACGCGGCAGCACACAGCCTACCAAAGAAATAAACAGCAAAATGTAAATAGCCGAGAACCACGCCGATGAGAACACATCAAAAAGCTGAATTTTATCGGCAATCGGGCCCCAGGTGGGGTGCGCCTTGATGTAGTCGTTAACAGCACCGGGGTTCTGAATGCGCTGAGGAAAAACTGACCCGGGCACAGCGGCAACAGCCACCATGAGCAGCAAGAACATGGCGGTGTTCATTTTAGTGAGCTGGGCCCACGCCCAGCGCAGCATGCCGCTAACTCCGAGGGCAGCTGGCTCCGAGCGTTTTTCTTCGGTAGACATGGGTTCCTTACTAGATGGGCAGTTCATAGACGGGCAGTACGGATTGGGTCCACGAGATGAATGCCGTCCAGGCACCGGTGGCAATCAACAAACCAATGATAAGAAGCATAATACCGCCGCCGCGTTGGAGCGCTAACCTGTGCTTTTTAGCCCATCCCATCGTGTTGACGCCGCGGCTAAGACCCAGCGCAACCACCATAAATGGAATACCCAGTCCCAGGCAGTAAGCAAGGGTCAGCGCTATAGCTTTAGCGTTTCCGGCACCGGTGGTGTACACCAGGGTTTGCACTGCGGCAAAGGTCGGGCCAATACACGGTGCCCAGCCCAGCCCGAAAGTCACGCCCAAGATGGGTGCGCCCCATAAACCTGCCGGTGGTTTGCGGTGAATCTTGCGTTCGGTCTGAAAGGGGGCAAAGCGTCCCATAAAGACCAGACCCATCAGCATAACCAGCCCACCGAGCACCAGATTAACCCAGCCTTGCCCGCGCAACCAGGCGGCGGTGCCCAACTGCGCTAAAACGGCGGAAAGAAGCACAAAAATCAGTGAGAAACCCAGAATAAACAGACCAATACCGGCGACTACTCGCCAGGTACGGCTGCGTCCCCCGGCACCGGTTAGACCTGCGACGTACCCCAGATAGCCGGGCACCAAAGGCAACACGCACGGGGAGGCAAAAGAAACCAACCCCGCGAGCGCTGCCAGCGGAAGGGCGACCCACAAAGAGCCGTCCAAAATAATGCTTCCGAAACTATTCACTCAGCAGATCCTGCATCATGGTCTTCATAATGGAAGGGTCAATTTCGCCCAGGACGCGCGCGGCGACTCTCCCTTCAGCATCAAGTAACAAGGTGGTGGGTACTGCCTGGGCGGGAACAGTCTTGCTCAGTGCTAGCAGAACCTTGCCATTGAGATCTTTCATGGAGGAGTAGGGCACCTCGAAGTTACGTTCAAAAGCCTCAGCGGTGCCTTTTTCGTCGCGAACGTTCACCCCCCAGAACTCGATATCTTCACCGAAGGTTTTGTGAAGGTCATTGAGGTGGGGCGCTTCAGCGCGACAGGGGGCGCATCCTGCGTACCAGAAGTTCAACAGAGCAGGCTTACCGCGCAGGGATTCAGCGGTGAGTTCTCCTCCATCGAAGAGTTCACCGGTGAAGTTCACGGGTTCAGAGCGGTCTGCAACCGCCCATTCGGTGACCGAACCGTCGCCCGCTACATAGCCCTTGTCGTCGCCAGCATTAGCCTGGGCAGCTAAATCATCGTTGCTGCTCGAGCACCCCGCCAGCACAAAGGCAGCGGCGGCAACAGACAAAGACAAGCCCTGCCTGCGAGTAACAATAGATGAATAACGCATAGCTTCTCTTTCAACAGCTAGAGGAATACTTGATAGTAGAAATAAATGGTTACTTTTGCATTATGAACCCGGTAGCTGAATAACTCCTGAGTACAGAGCTGCTGCGGGTTCGGTGTAGCTCACGGTGGGCGTTGAACCGGTCAGCGGATCAAAGGTAAAACTGGTAATGGAGGCAAGGTTACACTGGCGCGTGCGCGGGTCGTGGGGGTAGGCTTTGCCTTCGGCTGAAAGGCGGGTGAGCCAAATCGGTAGCTGGTGCGACACGATAATAGCTTCAGCGCCCTCACCCCCGAGTTCGTAGGCTTTCGCCCCGGTATCGCGAACCGCAGCCACCATGCGCTCTACCTGCTTAGCGTAAGATTCGCCCCATGACGGACGCAGGGGGTTAAGCAGGTACCGCCAGTGGCGAGGCTGGGTGGCAAGTTCAGAGGGGCTCACGTGCATGCCCTCAAAGTAATTAGCCGCCTCAATCACTCGCTCGTCATGGTGAGCTTCCAACCCCAGTAGCTCAGTGATGGGCGCAGCCGATTCCTGGGTGCGAGTCAGCGGAGAACACGCCAAGTACACAATGTTCGCGCCGGCATCAGTCCGGCGCTTAAACTCCTCGGCGCTAGCCCTCACCATCTGCTGCCCTTTTTCAGACAGGTGATAGTTGGGCAGGCGACCGTACACAATCCGCTCGGGGTTGTGTACCTCACCGTGACGCATCAGATGAACAGTAACAAAAGCCATCTTTACTCCCTCAAAAATCTTTACGCCCCACCGGCGAGCTTGCTCAAGGCTCGGCTCAGCCGTTTGGGGTTAATCTGCCAAAAATCGTGAACTCTACCGTTAATTTTCAGCACCGGAATTTCTACCGCGTGCTGCTGCCTCAAATCAGGGTGATCTTCGATGTTCACCTCGGTAAAAGTCAGCCCGAAATCAGCCGCAACCTTACCCACGGTGGCACGCGCGTCCTCACACAAATGACACCCCGGCTTAGTCAGCAGCTCAAGCTCAATGTTTTTGGCAGTATTCATACTCTCAATCCTAGAGGTTCACTCACCCACTACTCAACGCCGGTGGGCTATTGAGCATAAGCAAACGGGCCCCGCGCCAGGTGCTGGTATGCACGAAGGAGCGGAGCCCGCTAAAGCTCAAGAAATTTACTTCTTGTTACGACGCTGGTGGCGAGTCTTGCGAAGCAGCTTGCGGTGCTTCTTCTTTGACATACGCTTACGGCGCTTCTTGATAACTGAACCCATTGGATTCACCTCACTTATTAAATAGATACCCGGCCAGAAACCTCACGCACTTTCAACGGTACGGATATTCTGGTAGCTACCCGGGTGCGTTTATACCGGTATAGACGCTCAAACAAACAACCGTTGAGCTTGGCATGTGAAGATGCAAGATCAACGGCCGTTAAACGTTCTCATAATAGATTACAAGCAAGAGACTGCTTTTGAGTAATCGTCGACCGCTTTCGCCCCGGTTATTGCTCACATTTACCGCCTGACAGCTCGGTGAGGACTGTTTGTCTTGGGCTAAGGGACGTCCGACAGTAAAATGCCCCAGGGTGCCTGTGGTAGCAGGCAATCGGCAGTCACGGTGGTCGCTGCCAAGCTCCCATGAGACTGCCGTCAGCAACCTAACCGGGGTCAAAGATTAACGCTTACGTTTTTTCTTTTTCTTCCCCTTATTTTTCGATAAGGTAGCACCTTTACCTGCAATCGGCGATTTAGCCGAAGAAGGCGAAGAATCCGATACAGGTTCGTCCGCTAAGCTTGGCTCAGGCTCGTGGTGGTTTGGTTGATCTTCAACTGAAGCTACCTGCTGCTGTACCTCGGATGAGGGTTCACTCGCTGTAACTGCCCCGGAGGTTTCTGTATCAGTTACCTCGTGCTGATTTTCCTCAGAGGCATCAGCTACCGAAGCTGTGGAGTCGGTGTTCACGCCCCACCCAAAGAACCGCTTAATTTTTGAGGTTCGCTGGGACGCTTGTGGCTGGGTATCAGCGTGCTCTGACGTGCTGTCAGGCTCCACCGGTCTCTGTATCAAAGACGTCTCATGCAAGGGTTCTACGGGGCTGGTTTCCTGTTCCTGAGTAGCCGGTGCTGATAGCTGGGCATCGGGCATAACAGCTGGTTCCGGGGCAGTTTCACATGGCTTTTGGGCAGCTGCGCCCAAGATTTCAGGGGAACTTTCCGTAGCCCTCTGATTCTTCTCTGACTCGGGAGTGCTCTCTGCATCCTCAGCCGAAGCCGAGCGGTTTTTGCGACGCCACGAGAAAAACCCGCGCTGATGCTCGGTGTTCTCACGCTGTTTGTGCTGTTCCATGAGTTCCGCCGATGACGGCAAATGGGCGCTGGGGCGCGGTTTCGCGCGCAAAATATTATCCGTATCTGCCCCGTTTGACTGCTGCGACGCCGGAGCTACCTGACCACCAATTATACCGGTGGGCTGGCTCTTACGCGCCACAGGTTTAATGACAGTCGCGTGAACCGGAGTACTTACCGTACCGCTGCGACGACGCCCCGGTTTGTCGGCACGAACCACCAGTAGCTCATCAGTATTAGTGGTGAGCTCCCCCGGAATCTTTCGCGACTCCACTGCATTAGCTTCGCGCTGAGGTAGCTCTCGGTTTTCTTCGGATTCCAAGGTGGACGCCTCCGCCACGACTCCCGGGCCAAGCTGCTGGGTTTCGCCCCGGTCAGAAACAGCGGCGCTGTAAGCGGCATCAGGTTCAGCCCCATCGGGTGCGTCTTGACCCTCGGAGAGGGGCTCGGACGTTTCATCCGCTGCATCACCGAGTGGGATAGCAACGGGTTCAATAGAATTCAAGGCTTCAATGAGGTCCGGTGAAACCGAGAACCCCGGATCTTTGGGAAACAGCTCAGTGTCATCAACCGTTACCGGCTCCAAAGAAGACACCGGATCTTCTTCAACCTCAGGAATGCGCGGGGCATCCAAATCAATGCCCGCCTCTTCATATTCGCTACGAATCTGAGCGCGCACCAACGTAGCAGCCAGACCATTATCGCCAAACTCAATAGCGTCAAGAGCCGCACGGTGCTCAGAACGCAAACGGGCAGTAGTTGCACTCCATAACCCGCTGGTACCAGCAATCGACATCAAATAGTCAAAAAGCCCCGGACGCAAAGCGCCCATCAACCCGCTCATCAACCCATTACCGCTAGCGCGCACTAACGCCACATGAAAGGCAACCTCAAGCTCATAAAACTCCCCCAACCCAATATTGGGTTCCTGCATAGCCTCAAGCACCTCATGAGCCTCAGCGAATGCCGGGTGCTGCGCGTCCGCGTTCTCAGCTGCCCACCCCTCAATCAGCATGCGTGCCTGCACTAAATCACGCACCGGGTACTTCGCTTGGGCAGTATGCAACCGCAAAGCTGGGGCTGCCGAAGCTACCGGATCCTCCACCAACTGCGAAATGATGGTCTTTTTACGCCCCTCATACAGGCGAACAATTCCCATATCTTCAAGGTGCTTCAGACCCTCACGAGCAGCTGAATGGGTAAGCCCAGTTGCCGTAGCGATAGTACGGTCATCGGGAAGATCCTGCCCCAGACGAAGATTACCCTCGAAAAGCTCTTTTTCAAGCCAGGTCAAAATGATGCTGTGTGCAGTCATAACTTATTTCTTCTAGAAAATTGAGTAGAAAATGATTTAGCGCGAACGGCGACGACGCAGACGACTGAAGGCGCTCAACAATCCCTTAGGTTCATCATCGGGCGTGACAACCTCGTAGTCGGGGACAAAATCATCAGGGGTCTCGGGGTTTTCTGTCGCTTCTGCCACCTGAGGTACTGATTCGACACCCCCGTCATCGCGCAAAACGACAGTGAGCGAATCATCTGCAGGAGCAATAGACTGACGCAGAGCACCTACATTGTAGAGATCAGCCTCGGCTTCAGAAGCCAATTCATCATCGAGTGAGCCATCGGAAGACTGACTAGCATCATGCCTCGCACTACCGGTCAGAGTAGAATCGTGCTGCACAGTTTTACCCCGGTACTGGTCATACTGGGGTGCGGTTGCCTTCGTCTCACCCTCCTGCGTTAGCTGACGCGGAGCAAGCGTTGCAGGAGCCTCCTCCGGGCTGGGCATGTCAGCTTGTTCCTCAACCCACTCACCACTATCGGCAGCCGGTGCATCATCAGCAGCTTTAACGGGAACAGGAGTAAAAGGTGTCATCGGTGAGAAATAGACCGCGCCCTGAGATGGCTCGGTCTCCCCCAGTTCTACGCTCTTGCTTACAGGCTGATCAGTGGTTTCTATTTGTTCAGCGCTTGTGAGGGACTCCGCAATGTTCTCCGCAACCGATGAAATCACGTCCTCGTCCAGTTCGCCTACCTGCGGTACAGTTGCAGGATCAGTTGATGCTTCACCCTTTTCGACACTGATCTCTGGGTCAGGTTCCGACTCAACCTGCGTCTGCGCGAGCACAGCTTGGTTTTCTTCACCAGCAGTATCAGCACCCTCTCTACCCTGCTCTACCGTTGCGGCGTCCTGGTCTGCGCTCGCATCAGCGTCTTCAAGCATCGGCTCGGTTTCTTCAACGGAGGTCTCCGCCTGCTCTTGGGGCTGAGGAGACTGCGTTTTCTCGTCTTCTGCCCCGGACCGAGCTTCAGAGGCTGCCAGCGATACCACGCCGGGTGCCACAGCATGAGTGGCTTCGGCACCCGCAAAAGAGCCGGGAGTGCGACCGGCGATTTTATTAAGAGTCTCGATCCACAGTGTCACCTTCGACAGCGGTTCGGGGGTTAAGGAATAAAGACGCTTTTGCCCCTGTGCGCGGGTAGTCACCAAACCTGCAGTACGCAACACTTTCAGGTGCTTAGAAACTGTAGGTTGGCTGACTCCGAGTTCTTCAACCAGTGTGCCGACGGGGGTTTCGCCGCTGGCTAGAACACGCAGAATTTGTCGTCGCGTGGGGTCAGCGATAACAGCAAATACGTCATCAATCATGCTCACAATCTTACATATATGCGCTCACGTATATAAATCAACACCACAGGATAAACCTAAATTAGAAAAACTTATGCACACTCTGCAACCGGTAGAGGCTTTCTCCCCCTCTGCACAATACAACGGCAGACCTTATCAGCCTTGATAAGACCCCCATAATGTAAAGCTCACCAGTACATATAACGACTAATCAATATATGCCCATCTCGGTCATTGAGTAACAGGCCGGCAGCGCACTACCACAATTTTTTAGTCATACCAGGGGTCAAGACCCCAGTGCGGGAACACCTCTTTACGGGTTGCCATAATGGTGCGATCCACCGGATCTGCCGGGTCGAAACCCAGCTCCCAGTTACTCCACCACAAATCGACCTCATCGCCCATCAACGCAGGCACCTGCGTCCCGTACTTAGCCAACATGTACTGTTGCCAACGCCCAGGAACCGGAGTATCCACCGGCAACGGATTACCGGCAACCACCGCCATCAGATGCGTCCACGAACGGGGCACCACATCGTAAAGGTTATAGCCCCCACCGCCAGTTGCAATCCAACGGTCTTCGCACAGCTCATGAGCCAGCGCCGACACCATCATGGCAACCTGCCGTTGCGCGTCCACTGAAATTTTCAGGTGCGACATATCGTCACGAAAATGCGAATCGCACCCGTGCTGGCTAACAATGGTCTCAGGGCGGAACTCCCGAACCAGCGGCTCCACCACGGCATTGAAGGTTCTCAGCCAACCCGAGTCACCGGCATCTGCAGGCAGGGCAACATTCACGCTGGTACCCGATGCTAGACCGTCAGGGCCCACCTCATTAGCAAAACCGGTGCCGGGAAACAGGGTCATTCCTGTCTCATGCATCGACACGGTCATCACCCGAGGATCATCCCAAAAAATACTCTGGGTACCATCACCGTGGTGAGCATCCACATCAATGTAGGCAACACGTTTGACGCCCTGCTCTAACAGGCGGGCAATAGCAACCGCACAATCGTTATACACGCAAAAACCACTCGCTTTATCCCGTGAGGCGTGGTGCATACCGCCACCAAAGTTCACGATGTGAAGCTTTCCCGCAAGAATCAGATCAGCAGCCCGGTAGCTGCCCCCAGCAAGACGAGCGGACGCGTCATGAATGCCCTCGTATGCCGGAGTGTCTTCCGTGCCCAGGCCGCATTCGGGCAAGTGCAAGGTGGGGTCTTCACTGACCCTTTTCACCGCATCAATAAAAGACGGCGAATGCGCCAGTTCTAGCTGCCGATCGCTAGCAACCTCAGGAATTTCGATATCCACCTGAGGCAAATCGAAGATGCCAAGATCACGAGCAAGACGCGCCGTAGCGTCCAAACGCGAGGGATTCATGGGGTGGTAGTCGCCAAAGTAGTAGGCTGTCATCGCAGCATCCCACATCACCGTAGTGGGAACAGGGGTCAGGCTCATAGCACCCCACCTTCTAAAGTAATTACCGTCACAACCTAATTAGACCACGTTAAAGCATTTCTACCCAGTAAATCGCACTAATATGACTTGACGGGCTGCAATACAAAAACGTACCCCTTACATATTTTCGTGAAGGAGGTGCAATGGGCATCAAGAACCTTGCGACCAGCTCTGCCCCTACCCTGCCCGATAAAATTCGCACCCTCATTGATAGAACGGTAGGGTCTTCCCCCTCCCGCGTTGCAATCTCAGCCTTCCTGCTGGTCATCATTTTCTTCTCCCTTATGCTCTACACCCCCCTCGCTTCCCGCAACGGGCAGTCTATAGAGTTTCACCACGCAGTCTTTACCGCCACCAGCACCGTCACCGTCACCGGTCTCACGACCGTACCAACCGGCGTACAATGGTCTTTCTTCGGGCAGCTCATGATTCTGCTCGCCTTCCAAGTGGGTGGTCTCGGAACCCTCACAATGACCTCCCTGCTAGCGATAGCAGTGGGTCGCAAAATGGGTCTGCGTTCCAAAATGATTGCCCAAGAGGCAATGAACATCGGACGCCTGGGAGAAGTTGGCTCCATTCTGCGCACCGTAGCGGTCACCTCCATTTCACTAGAATCCACTATCGCCGTTATCCTCACCCCGCGTTTTTGGTTACTGGGCGAGAGCTTCTGGGAGGGAGTGTGGCACGGAATCTTCTACGCAGTCTCAGCCTTCAATAACGCCGGCTTTACCCCGCACACCGACGGCATTGTGCCCTACGGCCACGACCTGTGGATTCTGCTCCCCCTCTGTTTAGGCGTGTTTGTGGGCGCGCTGGGCTTTCCCGTTATTCTGACCCTCCAGCGCAATCTCTGGCATTTCAAGCTCTGGAACCTCACCACCAAACTCACTCTGATTGGTACAACATCCCTACTCTTTGTGGGCATGTTCGCCTGGGGTTTTTTTGAGTGGAATAACCCCGCCACCATTGGAGCCGAAAATATCGGGGACAAAACTCTGCACGCCTTCTTCGCCTCAGTGATGACCCGCTCTGGCGGTTTCAATCTGGTAGATATGTCGCAGATAAACCCCATTACCCTGCTACTGACCGACGTGCTCATGTTCATCGGCGGCGGTAGCGCATCCACCGCAGGCGGCGTCAAAATCACCACCTTCTGCGTGGTACTTCTAGCAATCCTCGCCGAAGCACGCGGCGACCAGCACGTTATCGCCTTTACCCGCACCATCCCCGATTCGGTACTTCGCATCGCCATCTCAGTCATCTCGATGAGTACACTCTTCATCTTCTTAGGGTGCGCGGCTCTGGTCTACATCACCGATGAGTCCTTTGACAGGGTACTGTTTGAAGTAATCTCCGCCTACGCAACCTGCGGACTCTCAGTAGGACTCTCCGCCGAACTACCACCTGCCGGAACCTACATCCTCGCCCTGCTCATGTTCGTTGGACGCATCGGCACCAACACCGTTGCCACCGGTCTCGCCCTGCGTTCACGCCGCCGACTCTACAAGTACCCCGAAGAAAGGCCCATCATTGGCTGATACTCGCATCGACCACAACGCCCCCGTACTTGTCATTGGTTTAGGACGCTTTGGCACCGCCACCGCCGCCCAGCTACGCGCCCAGAATAAAGAAGTGCTCGCCATTGAAAAAGATCCCGTGCTCGTGCAGAAGTGGGCGGGTTTGCTCACTCACGTTGTCGAGGCGGACGCCACCGACATTGATGCGCTGCGTCAGTTGGGTGCCGCTGACTTCACATCAGCGGTGGTGGGTGTGGGCACCTCAGTAGAGGCGTCAGTGCTGATCACAGCCAATCTGGTGGATCTGGGTATCGAACGTATCTGGGCAAAAGCTATTACACCTTCACACGGTAAGATTCTTTCGCGCATTGGCGCCCACCACGTTATATTCCCCGAGGCAGATGCGGGCAAACGCGCCGCGCACCTGGTCTCCGGACGCCTGCTGGATTACATCGAATTCGACGACGATTTTGCCATCGTCAAAATGCATCCGCCCAAAGAAACTCAGGGGTTCACCCTTGCCGAGTCGAACGTCCGCTCAAAGTACGGTGTTTCAGTGGTGGGTGTGAAGTCCCCCGGTGAAGACTTCACCTACGCTACCCCCGATACTAAGGTGACCTCCCGCGACCTGCTCATCGTCTCGGGTCAAGTCGATTTGATCGAGCGATTCGCAATGAGACCCTAGCCCACCTCTTCTTTAACGCCGAAATCCTGTTTTCTTGTCGAGATCCTGTTATATAACAGGATCTCAGGGGGTATTGGGTGGTGTTACTTGCTGAACTCTTCGGTCATCTGCGCCGAACGGGTAGCACAGGCATTCATCGCTGTTTCGGTCAGCTCAAATTGACCCCCGTTGATGAAGGCTGAAACGGCGCGTTCTGTGGTGCCGTTGGGGCTCATCACCGCCTTACGCAGTGACTCTGCATCGGGGTTTTTCTCGAGCATGGCACCGGCACCAGAGACGGTGGCGGCGGCAAGTTCCTGAGCGGTTTTTTCATCAAGACCCAGCTTCACACCGGCAGCAGTCATGGTTTCAGCCAGCAGGTAGGCATATGCCGGGCCAGAACCCGAGACAGCCACTACCGCATCCATCTGATCTTCTGCAACGTCGATAACACGGCCCACGCTGCTGAGAATCTCAGCCGCCAGTTCGCCTTGGGCATCGGTCACCGTTGCACCGTACGATACAGCCAGCACGCCCTGCCCCACCTGTGAGGGAGTATTGGGCATACAGCGAACCGCCGGCTGACCGGTGGGAAGGGCGCGCTCCATAGCATCTAGATTAATGCCGGCAGCCACAGAAATTACCACGGCATCCGCTGACAGATGCGGCGAGATTTCCTGGGCAAGCTCTACAATGCCGTAGGGCTTGACGCCCAAGAGCACCACGTCCGCGCCCTCAACCGCCCGGGCGTTGGCGTCCTCGACGCTCTCACCCGCCAGCACGGTAATGCCATCAAGTTCAGTGGCAAGGGCGGACGCGCTTTCTTGCGAGCGAGTGGTGGCACGCACCTGCGCGGGGTCAAAACCGCTGGCGAGCAATCCGCGCAGAATCGCGCCGTTCATAGAGCCAGTGCCGCAAAAAGCTACGGTAGGTGACATAGTGATAATTCCTTTCAAGTTCAGCTCTTGTATTCCGCTTCTTTACGGTTGGGAGTTACCGAGGTGTCGGTGGGCGAATTCTAGGGTTTCGGTGAGGATTGCATAGCAACGATCGAGGTTAGCGGTTTTTCCGGTGGAGACTTCTGCAACTACCGTGCCGTCCCAGTTGGTATCGCGTAAGTAGTTAAGGGTTTCAGCCACCTTCTGGTTACCGTGCCCCGGTACTAGGTGTTCATCCATGAGTTTGTCGCCCGAGCCGTCCGTGAGGTGAACATGCCCCAAGCGTGAACCCATTTTTTTGACCATCTCAAGCGAATCTGCCCCCGAAGCCGCCGCGTGCGAGAAATCCCAGGTCATCCACTGATAATCAAAACGGGTCGGATCCCAGTGCGGGGCATACATCTCTATAGATTTACCCTTGAACGACCAGGGGTACATGTTCTCTACCGCGATCTTCACGCCCTCTTGCTCAGAGACTACCCGCACGCCCTCTACAAAATTCTTAGCGTAGGTTTTTTGCCATCTGAAAGGTGGATGGGCAACAATGACATCCGCTCCCACGGCGCGCGTCATCCTAGCTGCCATCTGCATTTTGTTCCAGGCACGTCCCCACACCTGCTGGGTCAGTAACAGGGTGGGTGCGTGAATAGCTGAGATAGGTTTCTGGTGCTTCTGCACAAGATCCAACAAATCCTGAGGCTCCTGGCTCAGGGCATTGCCGGTAATCATAACCTCAACACTGTCGTACCCTAAATCAACGGCTGCCTGAAAGGTTTCAGGCACGCCCAGCGGGAACAGGCAGGAGGTCGAAAGCCCCACAGGAATTTTGTTCTGTACAGCGTCCTTACTCATCACGTATTCCACCTATCTTCAGTCATCGCTCAATCCCCACGTTTGCCCGCTACACTCGACGCCTGAGCACTGGGCACTGGGCAAAACGCTAGAGATTACCCGTGAAAGCTACGAGGTCTTCTTAGCTGCTGGCTTTTTAGCGGCAGGTTTCTTTGCCGTAGTCTTCTTTGCCGCGGTCTTGCGTTTCACCGGCCCTTTAGCGCGCTTTTCAGCGAGCAGTTCCACAGCGCGTTCGTGAGTCAGCGACTCAATGGTTTCACTGCGGGGAACAGTAATATTAGTAGCCCCGTCCGTAATGTAGGGACCAAAACGACCGTCCTTGACCACAATCTTCTTCTCAGAAACCGGATCAACACCAAGCTCAGCCAGAGGTGGCTTGGCGGTTCCGCGTCCGGGCTGCTTGGGCTGGGAGTAGATCTCCAGTGCCTGTTCAAGAGTCAGCGAGAAAATCTGGTCTTCGCTCTCCAGCGAGCGCGAATCAGTGCCCTTCTTGAGGTAAGGGCCGAAGCGGCCGTTCTGCGCAGTAATTTCGGTGCCTTCGGCGTCCATACCCAGTACACGCGGTAAGGTCATGAGTTTCAGAGCGTCTTCGAGGCTCACTGTTGCCAAGTCCATTGACTTGAAGAGTGATGCGGTGCGCGGTTTTACTGCCTTGGGCTTCTTCTTTGGCTTGGCGCGACCGTTCTTGTAGTACTCGGTGGGCTGGGCGTCCATCCATGCCTGGATTTCTTCCTCACTCATTTCGGGAATAATTTCGGTGACGTAGGGGCCAAAGCGACCGTCACGTGCCACAATGGTGCGGCCGGTTTCGGGGTCGATACCCAGCTCGCGACCGTCAGATTTACCCTTTTCGATCAATTCGGTAGCAGTCTCAGCGGTCAGCTCATCGGGTGCCATATCAGCAGGAACATTCGCGCGAACGGGGTCGGTGATTTCACCGGTTTCTGTATCGATTCCCCCGCCGGTTTCAAGGTAGGGGCCGAATTTTCCGACGCGCAGGTTAATGCCGTCTGCGATTTCGATGGAGTTAATAGCGCGCGCGTCGATATCGCCCAGGTTATCAACGATGGGCTTCAGACCGCGCTTCTCACCGCCACCGAAGTAGAAGTCGTTAAGCCATGCGGTACGTGCTTCTTCGCCGCGGGCAATACGGTCGAGGTCTTCTTCCATCTCCGCGGTGAACTCGTAATCCACGTACTTTGAGAAGTGCTCTTCAAGCAGACGCACCACTGAGAAGGCAGTCCACGAGGGCACTAGGGCACCGCCGCGGACGCTGACGTAACCGCGGTCCATGATAGTTGAGATCGTTGCTGCGTAGGTGGAGGGGCGACCGATGCCCAGCTCATCCAGCACCTTCACCAGGGACGCTTCGGTGTAGCGCGGGGGCGGGCTGGTCTGGTGAGAGGCAGCTTCAATGTCGCTACCGGTGAGCACGTCGCCCTCGTTCATCTGAGGCAGGCGTTTCTCTTCGTTCTTTGCGTCCTTCTTCACCGCGTCCTCGCCACGTGAGGCGTCCTTGCCCTCTTCGTAGGCAGCCAAGAAACCGCGGAAGGTGATTACGGTACCCGATGCGCTAAACTCGGCATCGCGTCCATCAGTTGCAGCACCGCCCACCTTAGTGGAGGCGGTTGAGCCCTTAGCGTCAGCCATCTGGGAGGCAACGGTGCGCTTCCAAATCAGCTCGTAGAGGCGGAACTCATCGGCGGTCAGAGTAGATTTGACCTGGGCGGGGGTACGGAAGGAGTCGCCTGCGGGGCGGATTGCCTCGTGCGCCTCCTGCGCGTTCTTCGACTTTGACGCATACACGCGAGGCTTATCGGGCACATACTCAGCACCGTAAAGCTCATTCGCCTGGGTACGCGCAGCGTTCACCGCCTGATTTGACAGTGCCACCGAGTCGGTACGCATGTAGGTGATGTAACCGTTTTCATACAGACGCTGGGCAACTTGCATAGTGGAGCGCGATGAGAAACGCAGCTTACGCGCTGCCTCCTGCTGCAAGGTTGAGGTTGTAAAAGGCGCAGCCGGACGGCGGGTGTAAGGCTTAGTTTCCACCGAACGCACGGTGAAGGATGCGCCCTCAAGACCGCTTGCCAAAGAGGTAGCGGCAGCTTCATCCAGGTGGGCGACCTTACCGTTTGAGGCAGCTTTGAGAGTGCCATCATCATCAAAATCTTTACCTGATGCAACACGCGCACCATCAACGGCTGACAGTTTAGCGCTGAAAGATTCGCCGCTATTCGCTGCAAAGATTCCTGATAGATCCCAGTAGTTAGCGGAACGGAACGCCATGCGCTCACGCTCTCGCTCAACGACCAGGCGGGTAGCAACGGACTGCACACGTCCGGCTGACAAACCGCGAGATACCTTGCGCCAGAGCACCGGAGAAATCTCGTAGCCGTAGAGGCGGTCAAGTACACGGCGGGTCTCCTGCGCATCGACCATGTGACTGTCAATCTCGCGGAGCTCACCAAAGGCACGCTCAATAGCTTCCTTAGTGATTTCAGGGAAAGTCAGACGGTAGACGGGTACCTTCGGTTTAAGTACCTCCAGCAGGTGCCAGGCAATAGCCTCACCCTCCCTATCGCCATCGGTTGCCAGATAGAGCGCGTCCGCCTCTTTGAGTTTACGCTTGAGTTCGGCGACCTTTTTCTTCTTATCGGTGTTCACCACGTAGTAGGGGGTGAACTGGTTTTCAAGGTCAACCGCGAACTTACCCACCGGAGACTTCTTCAGTTCTTCGGGCAGTTCTGAGGGCTGAGGGAGGTCACGGATATGCCCCATAGAAGATTCAACCTCATAGGCATCACCGAGATAACCGCTAATGGTTTTCACCTTTGACGGGGATTCCACAATCAAGAGGGATTTACCATGGGTGGTCTTAGCCTTTGCTGGCACACTGCTCCTTGAAAAGTACGTCGATAGTAGAGTGGTTTGACTATATGCCTCAACAATAGCGCACCGATTGCCGTGAGTATTGACCAGTACGGTTTGCGCGCTACCTCAATGTTGATTTTTGCTCGCTGGGTTCTTGCCCGTTGTTAGTGGGCGGACGCGTCCGGGGCACCTTCTAGACGGCGGTAGGGCGCCATGAACATGTGGGTGCCGTTCATATCCGTCGGCTCAATTTCTACCCAATGGGATTCGCTGGTGGGCGCTAGGAGATCCAGGTGGAGAGCATCCGCACGCAGGGTCTCGCTGCCCTCGCTGAGCCAGTGGGCATAGCCAGCCAAGGTTACCCACCGTTTAGAGGTCTCCGTCGTCTCATCAACTTCAAAGGAGACGTTGCGGGTCACCATCACCGATGAGAACTTCTCGCCATCGGTGGTACGAAAGTAGATTTTACGGTGGGCTACAGCGTAGGACACCGGGTAGATGTCAATGACAGTGCCGTTAACAACTGCCACTCTGCCCACCCGATGGTTGCCCAACAGCTGCCAGCATTCGTCCTCGGTGAGCGGGTGCAGTGAGTCGTGTTCGGTCATGGGCATTAGTCTATGCTTGTTTCACAGACGATGAGGAATCCATCGCGCACGAGCTCTCTCACATGACCCATGAGCTGACGCTGAGGACTCTCGGGGCTAGTTGCTTCTGGCCACTCAAGAATACTTACCAGCGCATTAACAATCTGCCCCACCGCAAGCTCACCGTCACAAGCACCCACAAAACCGCTGGTTTCGCTGGTCTCAACGACTGTACGACGCAAACCCGCCCCCTGCCGCAAGATAATGACGCTAGGATGCTCCGCCCCAGGGGTGCTGTGACGCTCCTCGGTGACATCGTCAGCGACCACCAAATGCAAGCCCGCTAAATCTTCCTCTGTGCAGGCAGCTAGCTGGTCGTGACGTGCTACTGATTCGGTCAGCCAGCCTGCCACAGGTTGCTGAATCGGGTAGGTGATTTCCTCAAAACGCCGCACCAAAATATTCTGCTGCGGGTTCTGTTCTTGCGCCCTCAGACTGCTAGCTACGGGTCGGCGCAACCACACCATACCAAACCCAATCGCCTCTACCCCGCGGGCAGAAAAATCCTTGAGATAGTTCACATAGGAACTCTCGAAAAGCTGCCGGTCGCTATTCTCACTGGCATCTTTCAGCCAGGTCTCGGCGTACTGCTCAGGAGTCAGTACTTCACGCTGAATAAACCACGCCTCAGTCTCATCACCAACCCACTGCTGCAACCGGGCAGACCAGCCCTCTGAACCCGCGTCCACGGGAATTTCCCAGTTACCCAGCATCTGCGCGCGTCCGCCCTCTGTCAACACTGTGGGTAGAGTTTTGACCAGGGTAGAGACAATACCGTCGCCCGCCAGACCACCATCGCGGTAGGTGTACTGATCTTCGGGGCTTTCAAAAGAAGTGCGGGGAGTAATAACAAACGGCGGGTTCGATACCACCAGATCAAAGGTCTCACCAGTAACAGGCTCCAGCAAAGACCCCAGCCGCAAACTCACCCGCTCTTCAAGGTGCTGCGGATCAATGCCCAGCACCTGCGCGTTCAACAACAGGTTAAAACGGGTAAACGCCAGGGCACGCTGCGAAATGTCAGTTGCCGTCACATGACGGGTGTGACCCAACAAATAGAAAGTCTGAATACCGCACCCGGTACCCAGATCAAGGGCACGGTCAACGGGCGTACGCTCCGTAATCTGCGCTAAGGTCAGCGACGCATGGCCAATACCCAGTACATGATC
Source organism: Rothia sp. ZJ1223 (assembly GCF_016900985.1). Taxonomy (NCBI): domain Bacteria; kingdom Bacillati; phylum Actinomycetota; class Actinomycetes; order Micrococcales; family Micrococcaceae; genus Rothia; species Rothia sp. ZJ1223. Next base: position 135,378 of record NZ_JAFEUT010000005.1, read on the forward strand.
CTTACGCAAGACGCCAGGACGCTGGTGGGCACCCAAATCAGCTGCCACCCACAGCTCGGTACCGTCATCAGATGAATGCGGACGCAAATCAACGCGTGCCAGCACCTGCTTATCCAGGCGTTCGGCAAGCCCCAAATTTATAAGCCCCTGCACACCAATCTCAGGCAGTGCAGCCTCAAGAGCATCCTCCTCAACACTCTGCCCCAGCAAAAAGAAAGCCACCACGGTCGAGAGATTCTTCTCAGCATCAGTGCTAGTATCAGCCGCTTGAACCTGCTGTAGGCGGTGTACACCGGGCACCACCATATCGCGTGCCATCGCGTCGAAAGCACGCGCACCCAGCAAATCCGCCACGTTCTCATAGGTGTAGGCAACACTCGTCAAAGAACGGTGCAGAGCCTCAAGAACCGCACAATCGTCGCTAACAGGTGCATCATTCACACGGGAAAAATCAGGATTTATCACCCGCCTTATTCTACAGATACACAGGCAAAGGGCATCCACTGCCGTATATTCCAAGCGTCGCAGCCGGTGGCGGGGACGCATCCGCCCCCAGCCTGGTGCGCTTATACCTGCTTGGGCAAAACACCACCAGAAAAACCCACACACCTCAAGCGCAGAGCCACACTTCACGACTCACACCAAATTATTTTTAGTATTTGCAACCATAAACACCCACAAATATGTAAAATTTGTGACATGGCTAATTCAGAAAAAATAGAAGAAATCAAGCAATCAATAGCTGACTGGGAATCAAAGCGCGATTCTGGGATGAACCCGGCAATTGTCGAAGAAATTCTCACCAAGCTCAACGCCGAACTTCAAGAACTCCAAGGCTAAACGCCCTATAAAACATACAAAGCCCCGCTGAATATTTCTATCAGCGGGGCTTTACCTCATCTTTACCTACTACTTACGAGGCAACAGCTACTGCACAACCTTGTGGGCAAATGCGCTTGGCATCATCAGTGGCGCAATCAGGGCACAGCAGAATCAGCTCACGGCAGTTTTCATTGGAGCAGTTCTCAAACTTATTAGAAGGTGCCTGGCAACGCTCACACTGACCGATGGTGACGGTGTCAGGGGTGAACTCCATGTGCATACGCTTATCAAAAACGTACAGGGAGCCCTCCCACAGTTCTTTATCGCCGTACTTTTCGCCGTAACGAACAATGCCGCCATCAATCTGATAAATCTCTTTAAAGCCGCGGTTCTTCATAAGTGCCGAAAGAATCTCACAGCGGATTCCACCGGTGCAGTAGGTAACGACAGGCTTGTCTTTAAGGTCATCATACTTACCCGACTCAATTTCTTTAATGAAGTCGTGAGTAGTACGCACATCGGGAACAATAGCGTTCTTGAACTTACCGATTTTCGCCTCGAAAGCGTTGCGACCGTCGAAGAAGACAACCTCATCACCGCGCTCTTCAACGAGCTGGTTAACTTCTTCAGGCTTCAGATGGACGCCACCACCCACTACGCCGTTCTCATCGACCACAAGCTCATCGGGCGCGCCGAAAGCAACGATCTCATCGCGAGCCTTAACAGAAAGACGCGGGAAGTCCTCAGCACAACCTTCAGACCACTTGAACTCCATCCCCTTAAAACCGGGGTACTGGCGGGTTTCTTTGGTGTACTGCTTGACGGCGTCAATCTCGCCGCCGACAGTACCGTTGATGCCGTGCTTAGAGATAATGATGCGCCCGCGCAAACCCAGCTTCTCGCACAAAGCGCGTTGCCACAGCATAACTGCTGTGGGGTCTGAGATGGGGGCAAACTGGTAATACAAAACAATTCGATTTAGAGCCACAACCACTATTCTAGTCGGTTTCTGGTATATCGAATGCGATGTTAAGTGATATGTAGCAGGCAGTTGGCTCGTGCGTCCGTCGCATTTGGCTCTCCCCTGACCCGGTGACCGCCCTCTGCCCAGGTGAGCAAGTTTAACACGGTCACCCGAGCAGAGTACGGTCACAGGTGAGCAGAACGTGGGCACCGGGGTAGGACGCGAGCTAGAGACCCACGAGCTCTTCCACTGTTTTTTCTGAGACAACACCCACCCAGGCATACATGCGGTAGTCCTGCGCCGTCACATCACCAGGCCCGTAAACTTCAATTGCCACACCGGTAGGTTGCAGAGGTTGGGAAGGAATGTACTGGGTCATCAAATACTCAAACCCGCCCTTGATGACCTCTGCGGCGGGCCCCACCAAGTGCGCGGTTGCGTACATGGACGCAGGAACAATTACCCCGGTCAGCCCCAGCGCCGCAACAGCGGGAATGTTCGGCACCATAAAACCTGCAGTGTAATGAAAACCTCCCGGATCCTCGGTGGGCATACAGAGACCCACTTTCTGCAGTTTTTGGGTCGCTGTCAACTGCTCAGGGGTTAGCTGCTCATTCAACACGTCCCACACACCGGTAAAGTCACTGTCTGCATCAGCTTCTATCGTCAGACCGGCTACCAGAAAGTCTTTGTACTCGATTAAAGTGGCGTCCATCAGTTCATCTTTCATGCAAGGGCTACCCCAAAATAACCAGTCTAACCGCTGCACCACATATTCACTGTACCCACGGTTAAAGGGTAGGTGGCGCCACCCTCGGGTAACGCCACAGCCTTAAAAACTACTTACCTAAAAGGAACTTGCGTCCCACTACCTGATCAGGGGTGATTTCTACAAACTCTAGTTTGGCGGTGTTAATCCACGGCACAATATTGAGTGACTCCGCGCGAGCGATTTCTTCGCTGTCAGTAAGCAGCCGCGCCGTACCAAAAATATTCACCGAATATGCCTCACCGCCACCGATACGATCAAACTGCAAGGTCACTCGGTCATTCAAAATCAGCTGCGTTAGTTTAGAACCCGGTGCGGTTCGAAAATAAATCTTTTGGTCAGCAATCGCCACATTGACCGGCGTAATGTGAATCCTTCCCTCATCGCTGGTACCGATGCGCGCAAAACGCAGGTGCTCAGCGAGCTCCCAAATTTCGCTCTCGGTCAGCGGCTGAGCAGGTTCGCGTCGTTTGGTTTTCTCAAAGTCTTCGGCTCGTTCGCCCTGAATGTTTATCGGAATACTCATATACCCATTGTGCCCCAGCACACAGGTTTTATAAACCATTCCCCAAGGATACAAGCCTATCTTTCATTGTCTGGATGCTGATGACAAAGGAAACCTGCAAGCTTTAAGGCGCAGGGGTGGTAGTGCACAATAGAGCTATGACTTTTTCAGGTGTGCCAGTGACAGACCCTACCCTTGCTGATTTTTTGCAGCGGCTCGGGTTCCACGAGGCACCTCCTGAAATCACCCATGTTCACAAGATTCCTGCCCGCGATGCTGTGACCGTGCCGTGGCCCGAATGGGTTCACCCGCAGGTGGTTGATACTTTTCAGGGCTTAGGTATTGATAAGCCCTACGCCCACCAGGTACACGCGGCGAATCTCGCACAAGCGTCCTCACACAACGCCGCAAACCAGCAGCATCTGATTATTGCTACCGGAACTGCCTCGGGTAAATCCCTTGCCTACCAGATACCAGTGCTGGACGCGATCCACCGCGGGGAGCTAGACCCAGGGATTGGCTTTGACCGCCATAAAGCAACGGTGCTGTACTTCTCGCCCACCAAAGCTCTGGCAGCGGATCAGCTGGCGTCGATAAGGGCGCTGGGGCTGAACACCGTACGTGCTGAAACCTACGACGGTGACACCGATGCAGCAACGCGCCGATGGATTCGTGAGCACGCCAATTTGATTCTGTGCAACCCCGATATGCTGCACTTTGGCATTCTGCCCAACCACCAGCGCTGGGGTTCTTTCTTACGCAAACTACGCTACGTAGTTATTGACGAGGCGCACACCTATCGCGGAGTCTTTGGCGCAAACGTTGCGCTTTTGGTACGGCGTTTGCGGCGAGTGTGCGCGCTCTACGGCTCTTTTCCTGTTTTCATTGGTGCTTCGGCAACCTCGGCGAACCCGCAAGATTCTTTCTCCACCCTTATTGGGGTTGAACAAACCGCTGTACACGCCATTACTAGAGACACCGCCCCACACGGGGAATCCTACGTCGTGCTGTGGGAACCACCGTTCAAACACACGGCAGTTACTGACAAGCTAACGGCGTCTTCCTCATCAGGCTCTGAGGGAAGCGGTGAGAACGGCGCTCCTGTGCGTGTGAGTGTCATTGAGCAGGCATCTGCCATGCTTACTGACTTGGCGGTTGACCGTACCCGCACTATTGCTTTCGTGAAATCCCGGCGTGCCGCCGAAGCTATTGCGCAACGCACCGGCTCTTATCTTGATGAGGTAGAGGTGGGTCTATCTCATCGAGTGCAGGCTTACCGTTCTGGCTACCTTCCTGAAGAGAGGAGAGCACTTGAAGCCGGTATGCGCAGTGGTGAGTTACTTGCCGTTGCCAGCACCAATGCTTTAGAACTCGGTATTGATATTGTCGGTTTTGACGCGGTGTTGGTGGGTGGCTGGCCCGGTACGCGTGCCTCATTTTTTCAGCAAATTGGACGCGCCGGTAGGGCAGGGCAGCAGTCTTTGGCGGTATTTATTGCCAGTGAGGATCCTCTCGATACATATTTGGTGCATCACCCCGACGCTATTTTTAGTAACGGGGTGGAGGCAACTGTCTTTGACCCGACGAATCCATATATTCTTTCGCCTCATCTGTGTGCTGCGGCGGCTGAGCGCCCGTTGCGCCGGGATGAGCTGGAACTTTTTGGTGAGAGCGTGTTGGGCTTGTTGGAGAGGTTGGTGGCGCGCGGGTATCTGCGGGAGCGCGCTTCGGGATGGTTTTGGACCCACCCCGAAAGCGCTGCTGACTTTGTTGATTTGCGCGGGGGCGGCGGTGCTCCCTTGCAGATTATCGAGGTTGAGACGGGGGCTGTGGTGGGTACCATGGGAGTTGCTCAGTCTCACGCCCAAGCCCACCCAGGGGCTATTTATACTCACCAGGGCGTGACCTTCTTAGTAGAGGATCTCGATGAAGAGAACAGCCTTATTGCAGTGACTCGTGCCCACCCCGATTTTTATACGCAGGCACGCGATATTACTGAGGTGACGGTGCTTGTTGATGACGAGACGGACGATTACGGGCAGGTAGCCTTGCATTACGGTAAAGTGCGGGTGCGTAACCAGGTGGTCTCTTATCAGCGCAAGTCACTGGTGGGTCAGGAGGTTTTGGGCGAGGAACCGCTTGACCTTGCCCCGCAGAACCTGATGACCAGTGCCATGTGGATTACTCTGGACCCAACAGTGATGACAGCGGTGGGTGTTGAAAAGAAAGATTTTCCGGGTGCCCTTCATGCTGCTGAGCACGCCATGATTGGTTTGCTGCCGCTGATTGCCACCTGCGACCGGTGGGATATCGGCGGTCTTTCTACTGCCTTACACCTTGATACTGAGATGCCCACTATTTTCGTGTATGACGGGTATCAGGGTGGTTCTGGTTGCGCGGAACGAGGGTTCTTAGCGGCTCGGTTGTGGATGCAAGCAACCTTGGACGCCATTGGAGCATGTGAGTGCGAGACAGGCTGCCCTTCCTGCGTCCAATCCCCCAAATGCGGTAACCGTAATGAGCCTCTTGATAAGGACGCAGCGGCTAAAGTTTTGCGGGCTTTGCTAGAACACACTCGGCCGTCCTATGAGGATGCCCCAGCAGGGGCAAACTAGCACCGTGTTCTGCACTTGGCTTCTGAATTCTGTTGCACAAAGCCGTCTGCTATTTCTTACCGGGTGGTGGACCGGCTCGGGCGATGCCTGCCGCCGGACCCACCCAAGCATAGGCACCGGGTATATCAACCGTTACGCGCACATCTACTGTGCCCGCGCGTCCACCCGGTTGAGCGCAGCCCACCAGAGTCGCCCGATTGGCGGCAGCGATACTGGCAGCAACGGTGCAGGGCTCCCCGGTAGTGAGACCGCGGGCGGTATCTGCTGCGGCGAGAGCAGCCAAATCTGCTGCGGCAAGAGCTCGCTGGTTGGCGCTGGCAACAGTGATTAGCCCTCCGATAACTACTAAAAACACCATCATGAGCGCAATCATCGCAATGGAGGTTACTGTGCCGCTACCTCTCTCACCGCTCATCGACTGCTCCTCTTGCCCCAGGGTTATCTGTGGGCAGTTGTGCGGGGTCTTCGTCATTTGCTTCAAAGAACTGGGCTTCGGCGAATCTCAAAAACTCGTTGGTGCAGTTGACCTGCCGGTGTAGTTCTTGCAACTGCCTGAGCTGATCTTGACTAGCGGTTGGGAGGGCGGACGCGGTCAGCGGCATTAGGGTATCCGGCTGGTTCTCGGTGAGTTGCTGGTGCAGGTATTCGTAGTGAGCGATGATGCGCAGAGCACTGAGATAGTAGGGGTTGTCACAGGGTATCCATCTACTCATGGGTTTATACGCTTTCTTTGGTGGTTCACTGTTATCTAAGGTTTTGAGGTGGAGTATTCAAGAGATGCTGAGGCTTCAGCCCTCTGCTGGAGGTCGCCGAACTGCCCGATAATGCCGGGGGCGGTGGCACTTACGCGTACGATGGTGATGTTTTCGTGGCTGACGGTTTCAACGGTGAAGTCTTCATCGATACCCTGCACCATACGAGTGATGGTTTCAGGGTTCTCACCGCGGGCTGCTGCGCGAGCCCCTATGCGGGCGGCTTCCTCAAGGGCAATATGTTGGGCGCCCACGGCGCATGCACCCAGAATTAAAGCCAGAATCACTACCACCGCCGGCAGCATGACCGCGAACTCTGCGGTGGTAGAACCACGCGCGTCCTCACTTCGCTGCACAGTTTTTCCTGTGGGTTCAACTGCTTGGCACCGGTCACAGGTGATAGTCGCTGCACGCGGGGTCTGCACGGTGCTTTCCTTTCTGCTCGCGATGTTTTTACATCTGCTCTGATGCTCACCGTGCGGTGGCTACCCGTACCTTGTGTGCAGCCACCGCACGACTTTGTGGCAGGGTCTTATGCCCCGGTATTCAAAGCGTTGCGGACAATTCCCATCAACAGTTCATTGACCTCGGGAGACTTCAAGATCGCCACCAGCAAACCGGCAAAACCTACAGCGGCTAACATCACAATCCCATATTCTGCGGTGGTTGCCCCTGCCTCTGGGTCATGAACAATATCGCCTTCAATTACCGGGGAGTGCTGCATGCTTGGTTCGATGGAACGCTCGGCGGTAGTAATTTCAGTGTTCTGGAAGATTCCCACGTAGAGTCACTCCTTCTTTCTTTGGTTCGTGTTATCAACAGTGAGTGAAAGCTCTTGGCTTCCAGCAGCGATTGGTTATCGCTTGGTTCTAGCCTGACCCGCTTCACAGCGAAAAAGAAGAAAAACCCAAAATCTGTGGATAACTCCCCTCCGCACCACTTTAAACGCCGTGATAATCGTGCCTGTGGAAAACACTTTGCCGGTATCCATAGGACGCACCTTGCTAACTTTTCAAAAGCATCGGCAGTTTTAGCGGTAACAGTGGACTCTCAGAAACTTGCCGGTATAAGCGTGACTAATACCGGCAGAACGCCCAAACAGATGAAGGCAGGAAGGGAACACAGCCCTAAAGGAACCACTAATTTGACGCCCAATTTCGCTGCTGCCTGTTCGGCATGGCGGAACTCGCTACGGCGAGCGCGGGCTGCCGCTGCTCTCAAAATTGTTGCGCTGGGTGCGCCCGCTGCGCTTACTGCGTTTAAAGAGTCACGTAGTTTTATCAGCTCCGGTGGTAGATGGTCTGCCCCCTGCCATGCCTGATTCCAGGTCAGCCCCGCGCTAAGGCGTTGGGCAACCGGTGCCATCGTGTTCTCTAGGGCAGGGTCAAGTTCGGTGAGATATGTCAAGGATGCGGGCAGTGAAATACCTGCTTCCTGCATGGTTGCGAGCAGTTCCAGCAGCAGGGCGGCGTCGCAAAAAGAGGACTGTTGGTCAGCAGTATCGGTGGGTTCATCGGTTGGTCTTTTGCGCCGTTCTCGTATTTTCAGTGATAGGGCAGCTAACAGACACAGTAGGCACAGAGCAATGAGTGCAAGATTCATGGCGGGGGCTCCTTTAGAGTTCTAGGCGCTCGGCGCGGGTGACGAGTTTTTGCGTCCACCGCCTGCCGTAGAGTGCAAGCCCGCAGCCTATACCACCCAGTACGAATCCAGGTAGCGAGCCCATTAAAAATCCCAGGGGGTTGGTGCCCATGAGCATTCCCAGCCCCAAGCCCAGCAACGGTAGCCACGAGAGAATAGAGCCCGTTGTTTTAGGGCCTGAGAGAGCCGAGACGCGGGCTTCGAAGGCATCGGTATCGTTTTCACAGTGGGCGGCGAGGTTTTCACACAGTACCTGCAAGGGAGCGCCAGTGCGGGCGCTCATGTGCCAGCACGCAAGAATTTGTTGGGCGCGCAGGCGTGAGTGTGCCCGCTGAAACGGCAGGGTGTTAGTGAGCCCCAGCAGGCTGTAACCAGCACTCATCCGTGTCAGAGCAGCTCGCAAGAAAAGCTCCTGATCAGCACGGGCGTACACTACAGACAGGGGTGCATCTAGTGTCTTTTTGTTAGTGTGCGCGGGCATCTCTCGATACTCAGCATCAGTATCATTCAACAGGTGTTTACACACCGTGGGCAGGGTACAGCCGGTAGCAACCAGTGAGCTCATCACCCACAGCAGTTCAGACCACACCTCCATCTCGTCGGCATCTGCCTCCGCCGACAGCCGAAACTTTGCCCAGTGGTACCGCAGGTAAGAACCCCAACGCTCAAGAAGGTGGGTTAGCATGCTGACACCTCATGTTTGCCCAGGTGTTTGTTCACCGCGTTCCGATCTGATGCGGTGAGCACAGGTTCATCGGTTACTGCACGGTAAAGATCGGCTCCTGCCGGGTACCAGGTCAGAGTGTTTTTATCGTCCACCGTGCAACACGGTTCTGTCACCAGTTGCCCCTGCTTCAGGGTTATAGCGGCAATCTCAGTGATACGCCGAGCGCCGCCGCGTTTCTCACAGTGAATGACGACATCGAGCGCGGTAGCTGCTTGGAGGGAGGTCGCCTCACTACTGAGTCCAGCAAGGGAACCCATGGCAAGCACACGTGCAGGAACTGACGCCGCCGAGTTAGCGTGAAGGGTGGAGCCTGAGCCCGCGTGCCCGGTGTTCATCGCCATCAAAAGATCGGCGATTTCAGCGCCTCGGCACTCTCCGAGAATAAGCCTGTCTGGCCCCATACGCAGCGCCTGCTGAATGAGCTCTTGCAAGCCTACCGCGCCGCGTCCTTCAGCGTTGGCATCCTTGGTAACGAGTCTGACGACGTGCTGGTGATGTGGCTGAAGCTCCGGTGAGTCCTCAAGGGTGACAAGGCGCTCGTGGGCGCCGCTGAGACTCAGCATGGCGTTAAGCAGGGTGGTTTTGCCGCTGCCTGTACCGCCACTGATGAGAAAGTTGGCACGCATTTCTACGAGGTGCCGAAGAACCTGCCCTACAGCAGGCGGGGCATCTACCAGTAGTGTTTCGAGGGTGGGTCGGGTTGCCGGTTGTAGGCGAATAGAGAGCACTGTTGAGTCTGGGGCGAGGGGTGGAAGCACCGCGTGGATGCGTTGCCCGCGGTCATTATAAACGTCGTTAGCTGCTACCGCATCATCCAATCGCGCGCCAGCAGAGGTAATTAGCCGGGTAGCTAGAGTCCGTAGCTGAGCCTCAGAGTCAAAGCGCACGGCAGTTTTTTGTTTGCCGTTTCTACCGTCGATCCACACGTCGCTGGGTGAATTGACGTAAATGTCGGTGATCCCGGGTATATCAAGCAGGGGTTCTAGCAGTCCCAGCCCACTGATTTCGGCTTTAACCCGGTCGAGAATTGCAGGAACGGGGTGCTCAGGCGGGTGGTCGGTTAGGTAATCGCGGGCAGCAGCAAGTGTAAGCGGACAATTGCTTGCCAGTATTCCCTCAATGACAGCCAGCGCTTGTGCCTCAAGGTCGGGGTCGGGTGCCTTTGCGAGAACCTGTTCTTTCGGTACGGGTTCTGAAAATTTTGGTGGGTATTTAGTGGCAAGTTCAGCAAAGGTGTGGGGTATAAGGGGTGACCCCGTGTGCTCGGTAAAAGATCCCCAGCTGTGTGGGGGCACCTCGTCCGTAGGTTGTGGGGAAGGTGGCTTCGGAGCGGCGTCCGTGGGGTACGTTGGCTGGGTGGTTGGTAAGCGGTTCATGCCCATATTTGACGCTACGATCCGGGCCGGTGACAAGTGATAGGTGGTGAACCTGTGGATAAGTGAGGTGACACGCCCGAGTTTCTGAGCGTGTGTCCACAGTGGGCGGTGTTGGGGTTCTGTGCATTCGTCATAAACCGCCATAATAAAACTATGTATATTGTGATTGGTGCCCCTGACACCGCAGATCAGAGCGCTGCCACCGTGATGTGGGAGGCTATCACGTATACGCCTGATGGCAGCGGTACGCGGCGGATTTTTTCCTCCGAGCAGCTACCCGATTTTATACGACTGGTCACCTCAAGCAACCGTTCGCAAACAGTGCGATGGGCGTGGGCTGATACCACTGAGATTTACCCGCTTTTACTCACCGCAGGAGTGAGTGTGGCACGCTGCCACGACCTTCTCTTGGTGCAGCGCATTCTTGCAACGGCTGCCACGCGCCCGCAGAATCAGGTCGACTTCTCACCCACCCACAATCTTGAGCCGCGCCCACAGGCACCTTCTGGGCATCTTCCGCCGGTTGCCCAGATGCTAGGGCAAGATTCCCTGTTCGACACAGCACCGGATAAGTCCCCGGACGCGCGTCCCAGCGCTACGCTGTTAGCAACCGAATTACACGCCCAGCTCACCGCGATAGAAGCAGCGCCCCATGCAGGGCGGCTAAAGCTCTTAGCCGCAGCTGAATCCCAGGGAGCACTTATTGCTGCGGAGATAAAGTTCTTTGGCATGCCCTGGAACCGGCAGATTCACGAGCAACTTCTCACACACACCCTGGGCAATCGCCCCGGTGCCTACGAGCGTCCTTACGAGATGGAAAAGTGCGCGGCGCTCATTGCCCAGCGTCTGGCGGCACCTCAGGTGAATCCTGATTCGCCGGCGAGTTTGCTCAAAGCAATGCACAATGCCGGTATTCGGGTGGAGTCTACCCGCAAATGGCAGTTGGTGGCGTGGGTTGATGTGGCAACAGGCCAAGAAGAACGCTACCGTCGGCAAGAGTTGATTGAGCCAATTCTGCGCTACAAGAAGCTGCACCGGCTGTTCACTGCTAACGGTTGGGCGTGGCTGGATGCGTGGGTGCATGATAACCGTTTCTATCCGTCCTATGAGGTGGGCGGGGTGGTGACCGGCAGGTGGGGTGCTCACGGGGGCGGTGCGATGCAGATTCCTAAGGACGTGCGCCAGGCAGTACAGGCTGAAGCGGGAATGACTCTCCTTGTTGCCGATGCTGCTCAGGTTGAGCCCCGTATTTTGGCGGCAATGAGTGGAGATCAAGCGCTGGCGGTGGCAGCGCGCGGGCGCGATTTGTACGCGGGTATTGCTGAGATTGGTGAGCGTACAGGTTCGCCGTTAGATAGCCGTGACGCGGCAAAGATCGTCATGTTGGGCGCCATGTACGGTGCAACTTCGGGAGATTCAGGAAGGTTGCTGCCGCACTTTCGTAAGCTTTTTCCGCGGGCGATGGAATTTACCGAGGCTGCTGCCTCTGTGGGTGAGCACGGTGGGCAGGTGACTACCTTTTTGGGGCGCACCTCGCCTGCTCCATCCAGCACGTGGTTTGCTACCCAGCGTGATACATCAACGGCGGAGTCTGAACGGCAGGCACAGTCTTTGGCGAAGTCGCAGGGGCGATTTACCCGCAATTTCGTAGTGCAGGGGACGGCTGCGGAATGGGCTTTGTGCTGGATGGGGCAAATGCGTAAGCGCTTGCGCGAAGAGAAACTTTTTGGACATGCCCTTTCAACACGCCTGGTGTATTTCTTGCACGATGAAGTCATGCTCTACGGCCCGCAGCGTGAGGCGAAGGTCTGCGAGCGCATTGTCAGGGAGTCAGCCGAGGACGCGGCAAAGCTGCTCTTCGGGCAGATACCGGTGGATTTTCCGGTCACGGTGGTAGCGACCGATAACTACGCGAAGGCAAAGTAGCGTCGAGCGGGCACGTGTGGGTCATGTTCAGCTCATCAATGACGCACACGTGCCCTCTTGCGGTTCTTGATCGGGGCGGGTTCACTGCGCTGCTGGTCCCAAGGCACCGACCAGCCCAGAGCGTCCAGCACCCTGTCAAGGATCACCCCGGTGAACCCCCAAATTCTAAACGTCTCGCCGTCTTGGGCAACATCAAATGCCGGTGATCGGTGCGTTCGCCCTTGATATGAGATTGTTGCGTACAGGCGATTAGCCGGGTTCACCAAATCAGCAACAGGCACGCGCAACACCAACGATGACTCCTGATGATCAACCACATCAACCGGGCTGGGCTTACACCACCATCCAATGATGGGGCTGACCTGAAAGTTAGAGACAGGCAGCGGTACGTCCTGAATTGCGCCCAAAACCTCAACACCCTCCGGGTCTAACCCTGTCTCTTCAACAGCCTCACGCACCGCCGCAATGTGAGAAACGGGGACGCCATCGCGTTCAGCACGCTCGTAATCCTCAGGGTCAATCTTGCCACCGGGAAAAGCCGGTTGCCCCGCATGAGACCTCATAGAGGAAGCCCTCACCAGCACCAAGACATCCAGATACTCCGCTACGTTCCCCGCCACCCAAGTACGCGCCGGTTCAGCATCTAAAGCACCAAACAAAATCAGTACAGCAGCGCGTCTGCTCACAGCACTATCGACCTCACCCACTTTCCAGCGCTCGCAGTCTGAGAAGTCAGTGACGTCGTGCTGAACCAGGCGCAACAAATCAGCACGCGCCTGCCCCAGCGCGGCACCCTTGGGGTCGGAGGCTGGGTTCTGAGAAACACGATCCGAGTCTTTGGGGTTAAGATCCAAGAGAATACCCTTCTGCTTGTAGTTGCCGGCGGCTATAGCCTTTAAGAAACTTCAGATGCAGGCCTTCTCTTCCCGGTGCCATTTCATATTTCATCAGCTTTCGCGCTTTTATTTCATCGGTCTCGCCTTCACCGTAGGAAGGGCACAAATCGGCAACGGGGCACACACCGCATGCCGGTTTCTGGGCATGGCAGATACGTCTGCCGTGATAAACCAGCCGGTGGGAAAGCTGCGTCCAGTCTTTTTTCTCAAAGAGTGCAGCAACCTCGCGTTCCACTTTTACTGGGTCTTTTTCTATGGTCATGCCCATGCGGCGTGCCAAGCGTCCGAAGTGGGTATCGACCGTTAGTCCCGGTTGATTAAAGGCGTTTCCCAGCACCACAAAGGCTGTTTTGCGCCCCACACCGGCGAGTTTAACCAGTTGCTTCAAGGTAGCCGGAACCTGCCCGTCGCATTCCGTTACAAGCTGCTGGGCGAGCGCTATGATGGAGCGGGTTTTCGCCCGGTAGAACCCCAGAGATTTTATGATGTCTTCAAGGTCTTCTGCGCGGGCGGACGCGAGGGCAGCGGCATCAGGGTAGGCGGTAAAGAGGGTGGGGGTCACCGAGTTGACGCGCACATCGGTGGTTTGGGCTGAAAGCACGGTGGCAACCAACAGCTGAAAGGGGTTCTCGAAGTCTAGTTCGGCAACGGCGTAGGGGTAGGTTTGCCCCAAAATGGTGTTGATTTTCCGTACTCTGCGTTTGCGCCCGATCTCGGTTTCGGGCGAGCGCTGTCTGCGTTTGCGTGCGGCTTCAGCAGTGAAAGCTGGTACGGTGCGAATTTCTATAAGAGCGTGTTCTTGCGGGGTCAAAGAGGGTGTTGACGCCACTGAAGTGGTCGGTGTTGCGCTCGTGGTGGTTGTTGTTTTACCCATAGCTTCAAGCCTACTCGGTGCGTTGAGTGGGGGTGTGCGTCCCAAAAAAATTTCAACACACCGCGCGCATAATATGACACACACCACTATATTAGTTTATGGTTTACTCAACGCATTTTTCATGACACCCATCATAGACGTTGCTCACTTATTACCATGAAAGGTTTCATTATGCCTGAGACTCCCACCTTCGCCCCCAGCGAAGAATTCGCTGCACAGGCGAACGCTACTGCCGATCTTTATACCCATGCCGAAGAAAAAGGCACCGAGTTCTGGGCGGAGCAGGCACGCGAGCTGCTGACCTGGTCAAAGCCCTTTACTGAAACCCTCGACTGGTCTAACCCTCCCTTTGCCAAGTGGTTCAAGGACGGCGAACTCAACGCCTGCTACAACGCTGTAGACCGCCACGTTGAGAACGGTTTGGGTGACCGCGTCGCTATTCACTTTGAGGGCGAACCCGGTGATACCAAAACCTACACCTACGCCCAGCTCAAGGACGAGGTATCCCGCGCAGCTAACGCTTTTGAGGCGCTCGGCGTCACCAAGGGCGACCGCGTCGCCGTATACCTGCCCATGATTGCTGAAGCTGTCATCACCATGCTGGCGTGTGCCCGTATTGGTGCGGTTCACTCCGTTATTTTTGGCGGCTTTTCAGCGGACGCGGTGCGTTCACGTGTTGAGGACGGCGAGGCGAAGCTGGTCGTTACCGCAGACGGCTCTTTCCGCCGTGGCAAGCCCTCCATGCTCAAACCTGCCGTTGACAAGGCACTCTCAGGCAAAACCACCGTTGAAAACGTAGTGGTCGTCAAGCGCAACGGCGAAGACATTGACTGGGTTGAGGGTCGTGACATCTGGTGGCATGAGGCTCTCGACGCTGCCTCCACCGAGCACACCCCCAGCGCCCAGAACGCAGAAGACCCCCTCTTCATTCTCTACACCTCAGGCACCACCGGTAAGCCCAAGGGTATTTTGCACACCACCGGTGGTTACCTCACCCAGGGCGCCTACACTCACAAGAACATCTTTGACCTCAAGCCGGAAACCGATGTGTACTGGTGTACCGCAGACGTTGGGTGGGTCACCGGCCACTCCTATGTTGCTTACGCACCGCTGGTCAATGGCGCTACCCAGGTGATCTACGAGGGTACCCCCGATTCACCGCACCGCGGTCGTTTCTGGGAAATCGTGCAGAAGTACGGCGTTACCATTCTCTACACCTCCCCCACCGCTATTCGCACCATGATGAAGTGGGGCGAGGACATCCCCGGCGAGTACGACCTCTCATCACTGCGCGTGCTGGGCACCGTGGGCGAGGCTATCAACCCCGAGGCGTGGACGTGGTTCCACCGCGTCATTGGCGGCAACAAGTGCCCCATCGTTGATACCTGGTGGCAGACCGAAACCGGCGCAATCATGATTTCTCAGTTACCCGGTGTCACCGTTGCTAAGCCCGGTTCAGCACAGCAGCCGGTACCCGGTATCAAGGTCGATGTGGTGGATGATTTGGGTGACACCCTGGGCAATGAGCAGTCAGGCTTCTTGGTTGTCCGTGAACCTTGGCCTTCTATGGTTCGTACCATCTGGGGTGACGACGAACGCTTTGTTGACACCTACTGGTCACGCTTTGAGTCCATGTACTTTGCAGGTGACGGCGCTAAGCGCGATGCCGATGGCGATGTGTGGGTACTCGGACGCGTCGATGACGTCATGAACGTCTCGGGTCACCGACTCTCCACCCCCGAAATTGAATCTGCTCTGATTACCCACCCCAAGGTGGCAGAAGCAGCGGTCGTGGGTGCGCCCGACGAGACTACCGGTCAGGCAGTCATCGCCTTCGTCATTCTTTCCGATGAAGCAGTGGCAGCAGGCTACGACGAGGCAGCCCTCTCCGAAGAAATCCGTGCTCACGTAGGTGTTGAAATCTCACCGATTGCTAAGCCCAAGAAGGTTCTGATTGTGCCCGAACTGCCCAAGACCCGCTCCGGCAAGATTATGCGCCGTCTGCTCAAGGACGTTGCAGAAAACCGCCCCGTCGGCGACGTCACCACTCTGGCAGATTCCACTGTCATGGACGTCATCGTCGAAAAGTACAAGGGCTAAAAGCTACGCGCGCGAAGACGCATCTAGACTTCATCTGCACCGCTGATAGAACGGTTGACGGGAGTTTGTGGTGAGCTCACCGCACCGACAAGGGGCACGATGAATAACAAAAGGTACCCGGTATCGGCACTAGATACCGGGTACCGCTTTCTTAATATGAAAAACTAAAGGTTATGGCACCCACACTTTTTGTTCTCAACGGCCCCAACCTCAACCTTTTAGGCACCCGCAATCCTGAGGTGTACGGCATCACCACCCTGGCAGATATCGAACAGCAGGTTACCCAGCGCTGCACCGAGCACGGCTTCGATGTTGAATTCTTCCAGTCCAATCACGAGGGCGCCCTGGTTGATGAGATTCAGCGTGCCCGCACCAGGGCTGTTGCTATTATCATCAACCCGGCAGCCTACACCCACACCTCTGTTGCCCTGCATGATGCTCTAGAAGCGGCCGAGCTGCCCGTTGTTGAGGTACACCTGAGTAACATTCACAAGCGCGAGTCATTCCGCCACCACTCTTATATTTCACCGCAAGCAACTGCTGTGATTGCCGGAGCTGGTGCCTATGGTTACACCCTGGCGGTGGACTTTCTCGCCCAGCACCTCGCCTAGACCCAAATTTCTTGGGGGGCTCTTGCCTTTTAGCGCACCTGGCACTGACCGGTAGCTACCGGCTGTGTGTAATTTTCCAAGCCCACCAGCGCATCCTGCAAAACAGAAGCAGGAATAGCATAACCGCTGGTTTTACCCTCTGTTGATGTGGCGAAGATCTGCGCGATTACCTCACCTTTCTCATTGAAGACCGGTCCGCCCGAGCTACCCTGTTCCACCTCAGCTGCTAGCTGATAAACTAAACGTGATTCGCTGGTTTCACCGGTTTTAGCTTCAACGGTACGACTGTAGCCCAAGCCCTGTACGGTTGCCGGACGCGAGTCGAAGGGACCTCCGCCGGGGTACCCCATGAAGGATGCGGGTGTGCCTGAAGGCGCATCACCGCCCAAAGGGAGCGCATCGAGTGGCAGTTCATCAGTGAGCCGTATAAAAGCGACATCGTTAGTTTTGTCGTAGTAAACCACCTCGCCGCGGTAGGTAAACCCACCCCGATCTTGGACGAGCGGTTCGGTCACGCCCGCTACAACGTGGGCATTGGTCGCTACGGTGTTGTCAGCGATGACGAACCCCGACCCCTCTGAGGTGTATCCGCAATGGATTGCAGCTCCTAATACCTGCACCACAGACTGGCTGGCTTCTTCAAGGCTGGCGTTTTCTAACGGTTCGGTGGGCGGGGGCGTCTGCGGGTACATTAGTGATGTAATTTCAGGAATCGAAGCGTTCGCCATGATCTCCGTGCGTACTTCACTGATTTTCTCTTGGACAGCACGGGGTACGTTGCGTTCAAGAGCCACCGCTATTTGTGACTGCCCCAGCGCAGTGGTGATTGCCGGAACGCCCAAGGGTTTGAGCGCAAGGATTATGATGAGCAGCACCAGCGCGCCCACCACTAGATTCAACACGCCACCGAGCAGACGTTCGAGGGAACGAAGCGGCGTTTTATCGCTGAGGTCTCGCAGGGAGCGCCCCAACAAAAAACCGAGCCATTGACCAACCACCAAGCAAAGAATAATGGTGATGATACCGGCAATAATGTGCCATGCCTCAGGCACCTGTTGCACTACCCAGCCGGTGACTGACATTGCCGCAAAGGCGCCAAGAATAAAGCCAGCAAGGTTGCCTAAAGAGATGAAGAAACCTCGCCTAATGCCCGCCAAGAAGTAGAGCAAAAAGATCACGGCTATGGTCGCGTCCAGCCAGGTAAACTCTTGTAACATTAGACTCCTTGCCGGGGGCACCCTATGATGCCCTCTCAGTTCACCCGATAGTAGTGCAGCAAGCGGGGAAAACGCTCACAGCAACCTAAAATTTTAGTCTAGCTCACGGCTGATTTAAGGATAGGGTGATGTAACTATCTCGTTTTTGCGGTAATCTCGATAGTAATTGAAAAAGTCACACTCACCAGAGTGGCTTGAGGCTTACGAGCACCTATCAATCGGTTCGTAACCACAACAAAGGTTTATTAGTAGTTTTATAGGAGAACAACACGTGGATATTGAAGTTCTACGCCGCGCCCCACTGTTTGCACAGCTCGACGATGAAGCATTCGCTGCCCTTACCGAAGACATCACTGAAGTTGACCTGACCCGCGGTGCCACTCTGTTCTACGAGGGCGACCCCGGCGACCAGCTGTACTTTGTAGTGTCAGGCAAAATCAAGCTCGGTCGCACAGCAAGCGACGGACGCGAGAACCTGGTTGCTATTCTCGGCCCCGGTGAAATCTTCGGCGAGATGGCTTTGTTTGACCCCTCACCGCGTTCAACCAGCGCAACCGCTGTGTCAGAGACCCGCCTGGCAGGTGTCAAGCACGAGTCACTGCGCAAGGCAATGGAGAAGTCCCCCAGCATCTCAGCTCAGGTTCTTCAGGCTCTTGCCCGCCGTCTGCGTCGCACCAACGAAAACCTCGCTGACCTGGTCTTCTCAGACGTTCCCGGTCGCGTTGCAAAGGCACTGCTCGACCTAGCTGACCGCTTTGGTCGCCCCGCAACCGACGGTGTGCTCGTTGCCCACGAACTCACCCAGGAAGAGCTGGCTCAGCTCGTTGGCGCCTCACGCGAAACCGTGAACAAGGCACTGGCTGAATTCGTATCACGCGGCTGGATTCGCCTCGAAGCACGCGCGGTCGTTATTCTTGATCTGCAGCGTCTGCGCAACCGTTCACGCTAAAACTCATAGCGTACTAAGAGCACCCTAAAAGAAAGAGGGGCGGTTCATCGCGAACCGTCCCTCTTCTTTTTCCTTGAAGCAGTAATGGTCTCTACCGCGCGGGTTTGGCGGGTGCGTCCTTGACGCTGAGATAGCAGGTGCCATCGGCTGCCATCTTAGTTTCAGGTTTAACCACCTGAACCGAGCGTTTCTTGGAGAGGAAAGCGATGGCACTTGAGCTGTTGTTCATTGCTTCTAGGGCGCACATCACTCCCGGACTCACCAGCTCAGGAAGGGTCTTGCCGACGGTATCGTCCTGCCCCACTTCATCTCCCAGCGCGGTGCTGGTGGTGTTAGAGAGAACCTCACCGACGCTAATCCACCGACCCCAAATCCCTTTGCCTTCTAAGAGGTTAATGCTTTGCCCCACGGGCACAGCAGCCGCAAAGTAGTGCAAATCGTAGCGCTTGTGGAAGAAATCGGGTGAGTGCCAGTGCCCCACAGGCTTGAGCAGGTCAGTACGCATCTTCAGGTTGCGGCTTTCGAGGTAGCCGATGAAATCTTTCTCTTGCTGAGAAATAGCCTGTCGCACGCTCATCATCTCGTGCGCGTTCAGTGACTCAACGGTGCTAACCTCGTTAGTCCCAGCGAGTAAGAGACCGGTTTCTTCAAAAACTTCGCGGATGGCGGTGGTGACGGCGGCACGTGCCAACTGCGGATTGTCGCCACCGGTTTTTTCAGCCCACTGCGTTTCGCTCGGGCCAATCCACTGGTGATGGGCAATATCAGATGCGATAGCTAGACCGCCGGGGAAAGCCAGCCTGCCCATGGGAGATTTCACCCGATACGTCATAAAGGTTTCAATGCCGCTGGCACCGTCGCGTACAAACATCACGGCACCTGCCGCTTTAAGGGTGCAGGGGCCGTGTTCACCGCCCTCTGCTACCCAGGTACGCGCCGCGTCTTGCTGCGATCGAGGCAGTACAAATATGCGTTCAACAGATGCCACAGTCCGCTCGATGCGGGCGGTATCAGTGCTCATCGCCGCAGCCTTCTGGGGCACCGTTTTCAGAGCACCGGTATACAGAGCAGGTTTAGACATACTCAACAATAATTTCAACTTCAACCGGTGAGTCTAAGGGCAACACCGGCACACCAACAGCGCTGCGGGCGTGCTGACCCGCCTCACCGAAAATATCACCCAGCAGCTCAGAAGCCCCGTTAATGACGGCAGGCTGGGCAGTAAACTCAGGGTGCGATGATACAAAACCCACTACTTTAACAATCTTGGTCACGCGGTCAAGATCACCAATCGCAGATTTCACGGCAGCCAAAGCGTTCAAAGCACACATCGCCGCGTACTTTTTAGCGTCATCGGGGTTCACACCACCGGGTTCAGTATGAACCTTGCCAGTTTCTGGCAAAGCCCCATCGATAAAAGGCAATTGACCCGAGGTGTAGACGTACGAACCACTGACAACAGCGGGGACGTAGGACGCTACAGGGGCGGCAACCTGGGGCAGTGTGTAGCCCAGTTCTTTAATACGGTTTTCAACGGTGCTGTTCTGAGTCATAACGCTTTCTCACAATGATTCTGGTACAGGAAGTGTTAAGGGAAAACAACGACCGGTCGCGCTACACGCGAGTCGGCCGTTGAGTTCTATATTTTAGTGTTAGCTTTTCTTACGTTTGAAGTAAGCGATCGGGTTGCCCTGGGTCGGAGCGACCATGTTACCCGCGGGTGCGGCACCGGTTGGCGCAGCACCAGGTAGTACAGTGACAAGTTCCCAGCCGTCTTCGCCCCAGCTATCCAAAATCCGCTTGGTAGCGTGAATCATCAAGGGCACTGTTGCGTATTCCCATTTATCCATGTCTCTAGCCTAAACCCACCGGCACGCGTTTACGAAAACACCCGTGCAAGAGGCGGTAAAACATCGTATTTGTTGCGGGGCGAACTAGGAGGTCTGCCGGTGTGAGCCAGCGGTCTATGAGCGGTCTAATAAAAGACTGTGTTTTTTCCGTTTGGCTTGTAAACTAGAGCAATGGTCTCATCCAAGAAAGTACGTAAAAAGCGTAAGCCCAGTGATTTATTGCAGTTCGTAGCGCTGTCAATCATTGCAGGCTTTATCACTGCCGGTCTGTTGGTTCCGCCCACAGCTGCCGCTGGCATGGCTGCTACCTCATCCATCAACTGGTTCAAGGGACTGCCCGACAATATGTCTGACGGCCCGCTCTCGAAGCCCTCGGTACTGTACGCATCCGACGGTAAAACGGAGCTAGCTACTTTTTACGCTCAGAACCGCACTGAGGTTCCCCTCGATAAAATTTCGCAGCCCATGCAGGACGCGATTATCGCGGTTGAAGACCGTAAGTTCTACGATCACGGTGCTATTTCACCCGTCGGTATTGGACGTGCGCTGGTTAATAATATCCTTCGTCCTAACAACCGTCAGGGCGCTTCCACTCTCACTCAGCAGTACGTGAACAACTTGCTCATTGATACAGCTGAACAGACCGGCGGCGATGCCACCGAAACTTTGGGCGCTAATAAGGGGTATGTTGAGAAAATCATCGAGATGAAACTTGCCATCTCGATGGAAGAAAACAAATCCAAAGACGAAATTCTTGAGGGCTACCTCAACATTGTGAACTTGGGTGGCGCTAACTACGGCGTTGAGGCTGCTGCTTACTACTACTGGGGTATTTCAGCTGCTGAGCTGAACCCCGCTCAGGCAGCGACGCTTGCCGGTATGGTACAGGCACCTAACGTGTACCGCCCCAATAAGAACCCCGAATACTCCAAAGAACGTCGCAACTTAGTGCTGGGCACCATGTTGCGCGATGGGAAAATCACTCAAAAAGAGTATGACAACGCAGTGAACTCAGAGTTGGATCTCGATATTCACACCACCGACTCAGGATGTTCAGCAGCAGGTGTAAACGCCTACTTCTGCAACTACGTGATGTCAGCGCTCTACGGCGATGAATCCTTTGGTGCTACCGAAGAGGACCGCATCAACAGCATTTACCGTGGCGGTTACAAGATTATTTCAACTCTTGATACCCGCGCGCAGGATTCAGCGAAGAAGTCAGTGGAAGCTACCCAGCCCTCTACTAACAATATCGACGATGTGAACGCCGCTCTGGTCTCTGTTGAACCCAAGAACGGCTACATTAAGGCGATGGCGCAGAACAGTGATTATGCTGATGCAAAGGACGATCACTCTACTTCGCTCTACAGCTACAATGTTGATCCCCAGTACGGTGGAACCACCGGATTCCAGCCCGGTTCAACTTTCAAGCCCGTGGTTCTGGCGAACTGGATAGATAAGGGCAAGAGCGTCAATCAGGTGATTGATGGCACCGCTTTGAACTACCCCGCCAGCACCCACTGGAATGCCAAGTGCCTCGACGGTGGAGCTTTCCGGTTCACCGAAAAACCCGAGGGTTTTACCTTCCAGAACGCTGAGGGTGGTTACCGCCAGTGGGGCACAGTTGCTTTCGGTATGAAGAACTCCATTAACTCCTTCCTCTTCCGCATGGTCTTCGAATCTGATTTGTGCGATATCCAAGAGATGGCTGATAAACTGCACGTTCACCAGTGGACGGGCGACACCGCCTACAACCCCAAGATTCTGACATCGAACATCGGTGCCATTGAGGTTTCACCCTTGACTATGGCATCCGCCTACGCGACCTTCGCTAACGACGGTGTCTACTGTGAGCCTATGGCAACCACCAAGGTTGAAAACCGCGACGGTAGCGTGAAGAAAGAGTACAAGCCCGCCTGCTCCGAACAGATTTCAAAGGATGTCGCGAACGGCGTGAACTACGTACTCAAGCAGGTACTGGTCGATGGTTCTGGCTGGCAGCGCGGTATCGGCTTGCCTGATGCTTCAGCAGCTAAAACCGGTACGACCGATAACTCCACCCAGACCTGGATGGTGGGCTACACCAAGGGTCTTTCTACCGCGTCCTGGGTGGGTAACCTCCAAGAGGGTTCCCGTTCACTCAACGGTTTGTCAATCAACGGCCAGCGCAGTGCTTACGTTGATGGCGCAACCTTCGCAGGTACCCAGTGGCAGCGTTACATGAACGAGACCGCTAAACGCTATAACACTGATAAGTTCGCTCAGCCTTCTAATAAGGTGCTGGGTCTAGGCTAAGTATGATCTCATCTTCACCTTCTGCTGTGGCGGTATCTGCTGAACAGCTGGGCAAGGTAGCCGGTGCTACCCTCGCTACAGCTGTTGTTGCGGGTGCCGCCACGGCAGTCTATGCCCGGTATTACGAACTCACCAATTTCACGGTGCGCCACGAAGCGCTACCCGTTTTACCTGCAGGCACCCCAGACTTTAGGATTCTGCATATCTCAGATATGCACATGATTCCGGGGCAACGCACCAAACGTGACTTCATCCATTCGCTGGCGGCGTTAGAACCCAACCTCGTTATCAACACCGGTGACAATCTCTCGCACATGAGCGGGTTACCTGCCCTGATGGATGCGTTGGATCCGCTCTTTGATTTTCCGGGTGTGTACGTGCCGGGTTCTAACTGCTATTTCGCACCGGGCAAAAAGAACCCTTTCCGCTATTTAGTGGGACCCTCTAAGAAACCTGAGAGCGAAAAAGTCGCTACCCTTCCCACCCAAGAAATGCACGATGCTTTTGATAACAGGGGCTGGGTTGACCTCATCAACCGCTATGAAACTCTGAGCATTGATGGGTTGCGTTTGGAGTTCTCGGGGGTTGATGACCCGCACATTGGCTATGACAAGCATCCGGGGTTTGCGCCCACCGCCTTTGATACCGAACCTGCGCCGTTGGTGCGCTTAGGTGTAGCTCACGCACCGTACCTGCGAACCCTGAACCGGTTTGTTGCTGATGGTGCCCAAGCGATCTTTGCCGGTCACACGCACGGTGGTCAGGTATGTTTGCCGGGTGGACGCGCGCTGGTGTCTAACTGCGATTTGCCGCCTGCGCGAGCCAAAGGCTTGAGCTATCAAGGTGGTGTGCCGGTACACGTTTCTGCCGGGTTGGGAACTTCACGCTACGCACAGGTGAGGCTCTTCTGCCCGCCTGAGGCAATTGTGGTGACCCTCACCTCACGCTAGATAGGCAATATTTTCTGCGTAAAATTTGCGTCATGATTTCGCTTGAAGAAATCCTGGCGCGAATTTTTGTGTAAAACCCTGTAGAACTGTAGGTGGAGCCTAATTGTATTCTGGAGGGCTCTATTCCCTGGTGAGAAGGCTGGTAGCTAGCGCGTGCAGAACTTTTTGTTAAAAACAAAGCGTATTGAGGTGCCCTCCCCTACCCCCTTTTCCCGGCAGACCGGCGAATCGCACACCCTTTTTTCTTATCTGCGTCCTATCCGCGCACGGTGGATAGCGGGGCTGACTGTCAGCATCATTATAGTCATCGTGGAGCTGATGATTCCTCAAGTGCTCAGCTTTATTGTCGATGCGATGGTGGGCGGATCACCCACCAGCTCAACGGTGTGGCTAGGCGGTTTAATAGTGCTGGGGGTCGCCGCAGCCCAAGTATCTTTGGTGATGTTGCGCCGCTTCTTATTGGTTGATTCAGCGTCCACTGTTGAGCAGCAGATGCGTTTGAATATTGTGGATAAACTACTGCGTCAGCCCATTTCTTTTCACGACCGTTGGCCCTCGGGGCAGCTTCTGCAGCGCTCAATGGGTGATCTCAATACCTTGCGCCAGTGGATGACTTTCGGTCTGGTTCAGCTCATCTCTGTTGCGGTGATGCTGGTCGTTGGCTCGGTGCTCCTACTGCGAGGGTCTCCCCTGCTCACCCTCATCTACGTGTGCAGTGTACCGCTCATGGTTTTTGTGACCTGGCGGTTTGTTAAAGGGTATCGAGAGCTCACCCGCCAATCTCAAGAGATGGCTGGCGATCTAGCAACCACCGTTGAGGAGTCTGTTCACGGTGTGCGTGTGCTCAAAGCCCTCGGACGCGGTCAGCATGCTCTTGCGGGCTTCGCTGAGGACTCCGCCAGGTTGCGGGATCTTGAGGTGACCCGCTCGCGGTTCATGGGTAAGCTCATGATGCAGAACTCTTTGATTGTCGGTGTCACCTCGCTTATTACCCTGGGGGTTGGCATCAACCAGGTTGCCCACAACCAGCTCAGCGTTGGCGAACTCACCGCTTTCTTTGCAACCACCGCCATTTTGAATGCCCAGGTAGAACGTGCAGGTACACTCATGGGCATCGGGCTGGGCGCTAAGGTCTCCTTAGACCGCCACCGCTCTATCGTGGATACCCCCGATGGAGAAGATATACCCCTGCTCAGCGACTCTAGCCGCAACGAAAGGACGGGGAACGGACGCGCGTCCGCCCCGATGAAACATTCGGTGCAGAGTTCGCAGGCCCCCGCTTCTCTCAGTTTTTCGGGCGTTCGCTTCGCCTACTCCGAAGCGGCACCGGCTGTGCTGACAAACTTTAGCCTAGAGATTGAACCAGGTGAGATTATTGCCCTGGTGGGTGTCACAGGTTCGGGTAAATCAACAGTTTTGCAGCTGGTACCGCGTCTCTATGATGCAACCGCCGGCACCATCTCCATAGACGGGGTTGACGTTAAATCACTCAGCATTCACCAGTTGCGCCAACAAGTTTCTTTCGCTTTTGAAGAGCCTGTATTGTTCTCAGATACGGTGCGTGAGAACGTGTTGCTGGGTGTTGACCGTTCGCGGATGAGCGCCCAAGAGGCGGACGCGCGTTTGCGTCTGGGTCTTGACGTTGCCTCTGCTGATTTTGTGGAGAAACTACCTGAGGGTGTTGATTCTGTGATTGGTGAAGAGGGCATGAACTTATCGGGTGGTCAGCGTCAGCGTCTGTCGCTCGCCCGCGCCATTGCAGCCCAGCCGCGCGTCATGCTCCTTGATGATCCGCTGTCGGCTCTCGACGTTAATACCGAGGAGTTCGTGATGCAGCAGCTGAAAAAGCAGCTGGTGAACTCTACTACCCTGCTGACCGCTCACCGCCCCTCAACCGTTGCCCTTGCCGACCGGGTTGCCGTGATGAAAGAGGGCGCAATTATTGCAGTGGGCACTCCTGCTCATTTGCAATCGCACCCAGAATATCGGGCGTTGATGGCACCCCTTGATGAGAGTAAGGAGGGCTAAAGAACCGTGTCACAGCAACTTGCCGAAGACAAAATTGAGCTCGATGCTTCAGAGAAGAAATTTACCCGCCAGCATTCTATGGCTCTGCTGGTGCGAGTTCTGAAGCCCCTGCGTAAAGAGCTCATGCTCTCTATCATCTACGTGGTAGCGGCGATGGGTCTTAATACCCTGGCGCCCTGGCTGATTGCCTACACGTTGAACAACGCCTTAAACCCCCTGCGTGAGGGCAACTCTCAGCCTATGCTGGTTTCGCTAGCGGTGTTTGGGGCTGCCGTGATTCTTGCCGGTGTCTTTGTGTACCTGAATATTGTGGTGACCACCCGTCTCTCGCAAAAAGCCCTCTATGCCCTACGCCTTGAAATGTTCGATCACGCGCAGAAACTCAGCGTGGGTTTTCACGAGAAATATACTGCCGGACGTGTGATCTCGCGCCTGACTTCAGACCTTGAAACACTCAAGGCTTTTCTCGATTCCGGTCTATCTCAGCTCGCCGCTGCCGCCCTGAGCATGGTTTTCTCTGTGATAGCTCTCTTTGTGATTGAGTGGCGGGCAGGTGTCGGTCTGCTAGTCATGATGGTTCCCGTGGCTCTGCTGACCGTCTGGTTTCAGCGCCGCTCCTCGGTGGCTTTTCGTGCCCAGCGTGTTGAATCAGCCCAGCTTATTGGACGCTTCACAGAGACTTTCGGCAGTATTCGCGCCATCAAAGCCTTCAACAATGAGGCACGCGCCCGCTCGGTCTACGGCGAAAAAGCAGAAGACTACCGTCTGCGCGTCATGGATTCCGTCAAAATCTTTGGTCTCTACCTGCCCTCTCTGCTGGGTGCGGGCACCGTCTTCGTGGCGGTAGTGCTGGTGGTTGGCGGTCACTCTGTGCTTGAGGGAGCCATGCAGGTGGGCACCCTGCTTGCACTGGTTATATATGCCAACCGCATCTTTGAACCGGTCTTTCAAATGTCGCAGTTCTACAACCAGTTACAGTCTGCCGTATCGGCTTTAGAGAAGGTCTCGGGCTTTCTCGCCGAAGTACCCCAGGTTGCCGAACCGGCGCGTCCGGTACAGCGTACCCAGCCTGCTGCGGGTCACCTTGAGTTTAGGGACACGAGTTTTGAGTACCTGCCCGGTCGCCCTGCCTTGCACCCCTTCAACCTGGACATTCCCGCCGGTCAGCAGGTAGCTCTGGTGGGTAAAACCGGTGCCGGTAAATCTACCCTCGCTAAATTGGTGGCACGTTTCTACGATCTCACTGAGGGTTCTTTGACCTTGGACGGGGTTGCTGTGAGTGATCTTGCCGATGAGCAGTTGCGCCGTGAAGTCGTTATGGTGACTCAGGAGGCTTTTCTTTTTACCGGCACTATCTCTGAGAACATTAGGCTGGGCAGACCCGAAGCAACCGACCAAGAAGTTGAGGATGCAGCGCGGGCGGTGGGTGCCCACGGGTTCATCTCGATGATGCCCGAGGGGTACAACACCGACCTTTCAAAGCGCGGTGGTTCGGTCTCAGCCGGTCAGCGTCAGCTCATCTCGTTTGCCCGTGCTTTCTTGGTAGACCCGGCGGTGCTTATTCTCGATGAAGCGACCGCCTCCCTTGATATTCCCTCCGAACGGTTGGTTCAAGCCGGGCTTGAGAAACTGTTGGCGGGGCGCACTTCTCTCGTGATTGCCCACCGTCTCTCAACGGTGCTGACCTCGGACCGTATTCTTGTGATTGATGACGGCACCATCGTCGAAGATGGCTCCCCCACCCAGCTCATTGAGTCCGGCGGACGCTTCGCTCAACTCCACGCGTCCTGGGAAGAATCAATGGCAATCTAGCGAAGATGCGCGAGTTTCATGAAGAGATGAACAACACTAGCAACTCTAAAATAGAGACAATCACACTCGCACGAACAAAGGTGTTTGTTATGTCCGCCGTTGCTGTCTCTGCTACCTCCCTTGACTCACCGCACGCCCACGGGTTGAGCGGTGTCGCCTCAGAGCTTCAATCCCTCTTAGGAGCTGACGCTATCTCGGTCAAAGAAATTGACCGTTTGGCTATTGCCCACGATGCTTCCCACTACCTGCTGGTTCCCGGTGGGGTGCTGCGTCCTCGTTCAGCTGATGATATGGGTGCGATTTTCGCTTCTGCTTCGCGTCATAGGGTTCCACTGACCTTCCGTTCCGGCGGCACCTCGCTTTCAGGGCAGGCAGTCAGCGACGGTTTGATGCTCGATACCCGCCGCAATTTTCGCGACATAGAGGTTCTCGATAGCGGTCGACGGGTGCGGGTGCAGCCCGGAGCGACCGTCATGGCGGTCAACAACATGCTGGCACCCTACGGTTACCGGCTGGGTCCTGACCCCGCGTCCTTGAGTGCCTGCACCATCGGTGGTGTGGTTGCTAACAACTCATCGGGTATGTCGTCGGGTACCGAGTTCAACACCTATAACACCCTCGAATCCCTGGTTTTTGTGCTGCCCTCGGGTACCGTGATTGATACTGCGGACGCAGATGCCGACGCCCAGTTGCGCGCCCAAGAACCCGATATTCACGAGGGTTTGTTACGCCTGCGCCGACGTATTCTTGCAAATCCCGCGTCCGTTGCCACCATCAAGCAGCAGTTCTCGATGAAGAACACCATGGGTTACGGGCTTAACTCTTTTCTCGATTTTGAAACCCCTGTCGAGATTTTGGAGCACCTCTTGGTGGGCTCTGAGGGCACTCTGGCTTTTGTGGCTTCAGCAACCTACCGCACCCTACCTATTCTCACCAATGTTTCAACCGGCCTGCTGGTTTTTGATGACCTCATCACCGCGGCAAAAATGGTGCCCACACTGGTAGAGAACAAGCTCTCTACCGCTGAACTTCTAGATGCTACCTCTATTCGTGTTGCCCAGCGCACCGGTCAGGCAGCTGCTGCGCTTGCAGCGATTGACGTGAAAGACCACGCCTCGGTGCTGGTGGAATTCCAGGGCAACTCTGCTGAGGAGCTCAGGACTTTAGAGGATGCCGCCGCGCCCATGTTCGCGTCCCTGCCCGTGGTGGCGCCCGTTGAAATGACCACCGATTTGAGCGAGCGCAACAAGCTCTGGCAGGCTCGCCGCGGGCTTTATACAACGGTTGCGGGCAACAGACCCTCAGGTACTAATGCTCTGTTAGAGGACGTGGTGGTGCCTGTGGATGTGCTGGGTGAAACCTGCCAGGAGCTGGGTACTCTCTTTGATGTCCACGGCTATGAGGATTCGGTGATTTTCGGTCATGCTAAGGACGGTAACGTTCACTTCATGCTCAATGAAAAGTTTGATGATGCCGATAAGCTGCGTCGCTACGAAGCCTTCACCGAAGACATGGTGGATCTGATTGTAGGACGCCAGGGGTCGCTGAAAGCCGAGCACGGTACAGGTCGCATTATGGCACCTTATATCGAGCGTCAGTTTGGTACCGAACTTTACGAGGTGATGGTTGAAGTCAAGCGCCTGATTGACCCCACAGCCTTGCTCAACCCCGGTGTCATTATTACCGATAATCCCCGCACCTACATTGAGAATCTCAAGGTTGCGCCCGCTGTGGAGCAGGAGGTTGATCGCTGTGTGGAGTGCGGTTACTGTGAGCCGGTATGCCCGTCTAAGGATTTGACGCTGACCCCGCGCCAGCGTATCGTCATGCGCCGCGAGGTTCAGACGGCTGAGGAGCACAATCCAGATCTGGCAAACCGCTTGCGTAAAGATTATGAGTACTACGGCATGGAGACCTGCGCGGTAGATGGTATGTGCTTCACTCGTTGCCCCGTGCTCATTGATACAGGTGATTTGGTGCGGCGTCTGCGTAGTGAGAACCAGAATAAGTTGGTGGCTACGGGGTGGACGATTGCCGCAAAGAACTGGGGCGCGGTGGATGCTGGTGCCGGTGTCGCCTTAGATATCGCTAAGAAGCTACCCTTCCCCGCGGTGAAGGCGGTGACTGATTTCGGGCGTAAGGTCATGGGTGAAGACCTGGTGCCTCAGTATAAGAAGTCGTTGTCAGCTGGTGGTAAACATCGTGTAGCGCACCCTGATGTCCGTGCCGAGATTGTTTTCTTCCCCGCCTGCGTCAACGCCATGTTCGGTGGTGTTGACGGTGACGGCAAGGCTGAGCCGATGAACGCAACGGCTGCTTTTGAACAGTTGTGTGAGCGTGCGGGAGTGCGCTACACAGTGCCCGAGGGTATCTCATCGCTGTGCTGCGGTACTCCCTGGAAGTCTAAGGGGTACACCGACGGCTACTTGCTGATGAGCGATAAAGTTCTGAGCACTCTGTGGAAGGCAACCCGTGGCGGTGAGTTGCCCGTGGTCTGCGATGCGTCCTCGTGTACTGAGGGGCTTGAAGTGATGAAGTCCAAGGTGACAGCTGCCGCTGAAAGTCAGCTGAAGAACGGAGTGCGCGCAGGAGAGGCTGATTTTGCCAAGATTCGCTTTATTGATGCTGTGCAGTTCACCGCTGAGCGTCTGCTACCTGGGCTCACGGTAACGCGTCCGCTGGATTCTGTGGTTTTGCATCCCACCTGCTCAGTCACCCACCTGGGTGTTCAGGCGCAATTTGTGGCACTGGCTCAGGCGATTTCGCCGGACGCAGTAGTACCCGCTAACTGGGGTTGCTGTGGTTATGCCGGTGACCGCGGCATGTTGCATCCCGAGCTCACTGCTTCTGCGACGAAAGCTGAGGCGCGTGAGGTCAATGAGCGTAGCTACTCCGCCTATGTTTCGACCAACCGCACCTGTGAGCAGGGTATGACCGAGGCTACCGGGCACACCTACCAGAACATTCTGCAACTGGTCGAGAAGGCAACCCGCTAGTTCTACCGTTCACCGGGGTAGCTGGGCGGACGCGCGGGTAGGCTCGCGCGTCCGCGTCGAAGATTTTGCGGCGTCCGCGTGGCAGGGTTATACTGGTTGATGTTGCTTTGACGCTTAGCGTCATGAGTTAATAATCGGGATGTGGCGCAGCTTGGTAGCGCGCGTCGTTCGGGACGACGAGGTCGCAGGTTCAAATCCTGTCATCCCGACCAAGCATAAAAGCCCCGCTCACTGTAAAAGTGAGCGGGATTTTTGCTGTATTCGCGTATTCAACCTTCAGGTAGCAGTACTTTGGGTTAGTAGCTTTGTGCCAGTTTCTGCACACGCTCACGGATCTCGTCACGAATCAGGTTCATGCGCTCTTCGCCTTCGATGCCGCGTTCTGAGGGTTCGTCGGTTTCCCAGCGCTCAACCTCAACACCGTCAACCTCGGGAAGTTTCGCCCCGCCCACCACGACTACACGGTCGGCAGCACGCATCGCCTCCTCAGTCAGCTGGGTAGGAGTACCTGCCAACATATCAGCACCAATTTCAGCCAGTGACGTCGCAGCCTGCTGGTTAACAGCCTCCCCCACTGCCGCTTTAGTACCTGCTGACTCCACGGTGAACTTACCCGGCGCTTCAGCTTCTAACAGGGCAGCAGCCATCTGTGACTTGCCCTTGTTGGAATTGCATACGAACAAAATAGTGGGCTTGTGATCGGTCATGGGTGTTCCTTCCAGAGGGTACTAATACATTCTTGGGCGGATGCTGCCACCGAGTAGTGCGCCCAGGTGCCGCGCTGTTCGCGGGCGAGAATACCGGCGTCTACCAGAATCTTGAGGTGGTGCGAGACGGTAGATTGTTTGAGCCCCAGCGGTTCGGTGAGGTCACAAACGCAGACACTTTTTTCAGGTGATGAATCAATGAGATAGACCAGGGTCAGCCGTCGTTCATCGCCGAGAGCCTTGTAGAACTGGGCTTTACGCGCAATATGCTCAACTGGCACCGCAGATTCGGTTGCCATACTGCAACACGATGATGTTCTCATACGCTCACCTCCCGTGAGATGCGGCAAAGATTGCCTTTTCAACAAGATTACACATATATCGATAGATTTCAATATATACTGGCACAGAAAATATCGAAGTTTATCGATGAAAGAAGGTGCGCTGTGAGTGCTCACCCCGCTAACGACACTGACCAGGTGATCGCCAAGTTATCTGTGCTCGACCGCTTTTTACCCCTGTGGATTCTCGCCGCCATGGTTCTGGGCTTGCTACTCGGTCGCTTCTTACCTCAGGTGGGTACAGCGCTGGAGTCCGTTCAGGTCGCCGGAGTTTCTCTGCCCATTGCCTTGGGGCTGTTGGTGATGATGTACCCGGTGCTGGCTAAGATTCGCTACACCGAAACAGGTGAGGTGCTTGCCGATAAAAAACTCATGGTGACCTCGCTGGTCATTAACTGGTTACTGGCACCGGCCTTCATGTTCGCTCTCGCCTGGATTTTCTTGCCTGATTTGCCCGAGTACCGTACCGGTCTGATTATTGTAGGTTTGGCTCGCTGCATTGCGATGGTGCTGATTTGGAATGACCTTGCCTGCGGTGACCGCGAGGCAGCGGCGGTTTTGGTCGCGATCAACTCTATCTTTCAGGTACTCGCTTACGGTGCCCTGGGATGGTTCTACCTACAGGCATTGCCCACCTGGTTGGGGCTACCGACCACCAGCGTCGAGTTCTCACTGACGACGGTTATACTTTCGGTGCTGGTTTTCTTGGGTATTCCCCTGCTGCTGGGCTTTCTCTCACGCGCCGTGGGTGAGAAGACAAAGGGACGCAACTGGTACGAAAACACTTTCGTTCCGGCTCTTAGCCCCTGGGCTCTTTACGGTCTGCTCTTCACCATTGTGGTGCTCTTTGCTTTGCAGGGGGACGCGGTCATCTCTAACCCGCTAGACGTTGCCCGTATTGCGGTGCCGCTGGTGCTCTACTTCTTGGTGACTTTTGCGGCAAGCATGGTGATTGGTTGGGCACTGAAGCTGGGGTATGAAAAGACAACAACTCTCTCATTCACGGCATCAGGTAATAATTTCGAGCTGGCGATTGCGGTGGCTATTGCTACCTTTGGCGCGCAGAGCGGTCAGGCTCTTGCCGGTGTGGTAGGACCTCTCATTGAAGTACCTATTTTGGTGGCACTGGTCTACGTTGCCCTCTGGGCGCGTCAGTTCTTCGCTCCTTCACGCAGCATCTAACTCTTCAATGATTCTTATATACAAGTGGTGCCCCTCAAATTTCTGAGGGGCACCACTTATACCAGTGAGGTCAAAAGGCTTCTACTGTCAAGAGAGCTTTGAGGGCCACCATACTTTCTGACCAATATCCTCAACGAGAGCGGGTATCAGCAGGGCGCGCACCACGGTAGCGTCCAGTAGCACGCCGAAAGCAACGATAAATGCCAGCTGAATCATAAAGACCAGCGGAATCACAGCGAGCGCCGCGAAGGTTGCTGCCAGTACGATACCGGCACTGGTAATCACTCCACCGGTCACGATCAGCCCCTTGCGCATGCCTGCGCGGGTGCCGAGGGTGAGGGATTCTTCGCGCACGCGGGTCATCAAGAAGATAGTGTAGTCGATGCCCAGGGCTACGAGAAAGACGAACCCGTATAGCGGTACTGTTGGATCTGCGCCGGGGAAGCCCAGTATGTGGTTGAATACTATCGCTGAGACGCCCAGGGCTGCTAGGAATGAGAGCACCGTGGCGGCAACCAGTAACAGCGGGGCGGCAATGGAGCGCAACAATAGCATGAGAATCAGGGTGATCACTACCAGGACGGCAGGAATAATAACCTTCAAGTCGCGGGCTGCGCTGGTGTTGCTATCCAGCGCGGTTGCTGTTTCACCGCCCACCAGCGCGTTGGCGTCCACTGACTGCGTGGCGGCGCGAATATCGAGTACGGCTTGTTCCGCCTGAGGTGAGTCGGCAGGGTCGGTGAGGGTAGCTTGCAGCAGTACGTTTCCCTCTACCTGGGTGGGGCTTGCCTGGGCAAAGACCGGGGGCAGGGGGTTAGGTGCGGACGCGCCCACCGGCAGGGTGCCAGAGGGTGAGTCAGCTGCGACCACGGCGAGGGAATCCACTGAATCTAGAGCGTCTAGGCGCTCAGCAGCCGCGTCCAGAGCGTCGGCACTGATAATGATGTTCGCCGGTGATCCTGAGCCACCGGGAAAATGTTCAGCCAGTACCCGTTGTCCGTCGCGTGACTCCGACTGCCCCACGATAATCTCGGACTGGCGAATGCCCTCTGCCTGAAAGGTCAGCGCAAAGCCTGCGCAGACAGCTAGGGCTGCGGCAGTCGCTGCCCAAACGGCTCGGGGTTTGGCAGAAACGAAGTCGGCGACTTTAGCCCAGAGACCACCGGGGCTTTCTCGGTGTTCTTCTTGGTAGCGCGGGCGTACGGGCCAGAAGGCGAAGCGACCTGACAGCGCGAGGGCAGCCGGTAGAAAGGTAAGTGCAGCTGCCATTGAAAGGACGATACCAGTAGCGGCGATCGGCCCCAGTGCCTTATTGGAGGCAAGTGCCGAGAGCAACAGGCAGAGCAAACCCGCAATGACGGTTCCACCGGAGGCAACGATGGGTTCCCAGCTTCCGCGTAGGGCAGCACGGGTTGCATCAAAACGGTTGCGATGTAAGGTGAGTGCCTCACGGTAGCGGGCAACGTAGAGCAGGGAGTAGTCGGTCGCAGAACCCACTACCAGAATGAGCAGAATACCCTGTACCTGACCGTTAATCATGACCCAGCCGGCATTTGCCATATTCCACACTACAAAGATTGCCCCAGAAAGAGCCACCATTGATGTCAGCAGGGCAATAATGGGGATAATGGGTGATCGGTAGACTGCCAGCAGAATCACGAATACCACGGCGAGGGTAACCAGCAGAAGTACCCCGTCAATACCGGCGAAGGCGGCACCCAAAGAGGCGGCGAACCCTGCAGGGCCGGTGATGTAGGAGGTAAGCCCTGCTGGCGGGGTGCTGAGAGTCCTTTCAATAGTCTCTACCCCATCTGCCGGTGCTTCATCTGCGGGTAGGGGCACAATGATTTCTGCTGCACGGGAATCTTCGGAATAAAGCACCGGTGAGGTTTGCCCGTTAGTGGCGCCATCCTCAACAAGTTGGGAGGGCAAAGACTCTAGGTAGGAGCGGTGCTCATCGCTGAGTTCGCTATCCGCTTCAAAAACAAGGATGGCGGGCACGGTATCACCCGCGAAGAAATCACTCTGGCGCTCCACCACCTGAGTTGATTCGGCACTAGCCGGTAGAAAGTCAGTTTGTGAGTTGGTGGAAACCTCAGAAATTTTGCCAAAGTAAGGCCCGCCGATACCGGCTACTGCCAGCCACACCAGCACTAAAATCGCTGAAAGTAAGGCCCGCAGCCAACCCGATTTCTGATGTGTACCGCGCGTAGAGTTCATGTTTTTACCTCTTGTTTCTATCAGCATCTGAGACTAGCAGATACAGCAAGAGCAATGAGAATCTTCAGAGTGTACGCTCCGAGCGGGGTTGAAACTACCCCCTACCGGTCAATAGAGCCATCACCGACTCCAGGGGCCCGCGTCGCAGGGCAGTGTTGCCGAGCAGGCGCGTCCACACCACAGCAAAAAGTACAGCCCCCACCATGCACACAGCAAACACGGGCCACGTTTCAACGGTGGATGCCAGCCCCCAGCGCGGCGCTTGCTTCAGGTAAAAGGCGAGCAGAATAACGTGCAAAACATAGAGACTCAAGGTCATGCGACCGGGGGCAACAAGCGGAAAGAGAAGCACCTCACGGGCTCCCAAAACGCGGGCAAGAACGCAGCACCAGCCCACTACGGCAGCACTCAATGCTGCGTTGAATACGATTTCAAGGTGATCACCGGAGTAGACCAACAAAGACCCGGCGGGACGCGTGTACCAGAAGATACCGCCGACAAGCAGGGTTGAGACCGCAGCAAGAGCAAGATCGCCCCAGATACCCCAGCGTTCCATGCCGCGGGCAATGAGAATACCGAGCAGCGCCCAGCACAGCATCGTAAAGACCCTGTAGTGGCTACCGGCAAACATCCACCCCATAGGGTAAGCGAGTAAAGACCCTTCGACCACCAGCTGCGTATGAATCGGCGCTGCCCACTGCAACACGTAAGGGCTAGCTACAGCGATCACCGCAGCTACACCTGCCAGCGCCCACGAGGGCAGAAAAACAAAGGGCACCACAACTACACTCAGCAACCCCAAGTACTGCAAAATAACGTCATCAACGGGGGCACCGAGATTCAGCAACCACAGCCCCAGCACTATCAAAATGAGTCCGCGCACCACCGAGGACGCGAACAGGAAAGTCCCGCTCATCTGCTGCGATGAAAAATAGGCAGAAGCGCCCAGAAGCAGGGCAAAAAGGGGCATTGCCAGATAATCAGAGAACACCGTTACTGGCTCTGTCCCCACCTCGGGCATCGTGTAGGCAGCAAACATTGCAAAGAGAGCAATGCATCTCGCCACATCAACACCAATAATTCGCCCAGCGCCTTGAGCCACATCAACCACCTACGTCCCTTACTGCGCCACCGGCATCCACCCCCAGGGCAGAAATAACTCCAGATAAACTATCTCATCTTGACACTTATTGCTTCTACCCCTGCAAAGATTATTCGCCCACCACCTCTGCATAGCCCGTGGCACAGTTGATAGAACTCGCAACCAGCCAGTTCGAGCATCACCACACGAGACTCACGCCCATCGCAACAGAAAAAGAGCAATAACAAGCACCGAACCCATTATCCTGGCGAGTGCCTCCAGAGAACTTGGCAATGCTACATTTCAGTTTTCTGGATCGCGCTCGCTGCGCTTTTGGCGCCCCTAGCCTCTGCGCTGACCAAGCCGGCTGATGCTGAATACGGTGATTCGGCATCGGATGGCGATTCCGAAGAGTCAGAAGAAACCGCTAAGACCTCGCGTGATCTGATTGCTGAGAAGAAAGCCGAGCGCGCCCATATGGTCAAGAATCAGACCCAAACCACATCCGCCTCCGAGTAGAGAGTCTCCTCGTCATTAGCCGAGTTTTCACAGGCTACCGCCGTCAGAAGCACATAAAAGACGACCTTCCCACCGGCAAGAGGTGGAAGGTCGCCTTTTATCCAAACGTGTCTTTACTTCAGAATAATCACGTCAAGGGTACGGGGGCCGTGGACGCCCTCTACACGAATGAGCTCAATATCTGAGGTAGCTGACGGGCCAGAAATCATGGTGACAGGCTGGTCAAAGTTAGTGCGTTTGATAGCCTCAGGAATCAGCTCCACCACGGTATCAATGGGCACCACGCAAATGTGGTGATCGGGTACCAGGGTGATTGCGCGGCGACCCTCATCAGGGTTAGAGGTCAAGAAGATGGTGCCGGTTTCAGCGCAGGAAACCGTCGATGAGGTGACCACAGCGTCCACCGCGTCCAACTCACGAACGCCCAAAGCACCCGATTTCTTCGCGTTTCCTGAATCGACCAAGCGCGTGCGCGCAGCGGTATCTTTAGGCAACCATTCGCTTTTTAGACCGGTAGGCACCACGTAACGCGATGACTTGCCCAGCAGCTCGCTAACACGCTCAGCGATGGTCTCTTCGGTCTCCTGATAAACGTTCGCTTTGTAATCAACCAAACGGTCAATCAGCATCTCAAGAACTTCTTCTTCACTCTTATCGCTCACCTTGCGGTAGTTACGCACCGGCTCAGCAGGCTGAGGGTGATCTCCCAAAGAAGTGCGAATACGCTTGAGAATCTCAGCTTTTGCATCAGACATTACATAGCCTCCTGGGTCACTGCTGCGGGAACATCAACGCCAGCAGCCTCCGCTGCTGCGTGTGCTTCTGCTGCTTTGTCCTTGTTCTTTTCAAGCAGCGCTGCAATATCAACGCGTTCACCCGAGACTCGCTTAGACTCTGACGGGCGTTCCTTCTTGTACCAGTTACGGAAAGACTGCTTAGGCGGCTCAGGAATATCACGATAGTCAGTCCAACCACCCACCAGGCCGGGCAACCACGAAATCTTGTGGTCTTTGCCGGTTACAATCTTTGACAGGGGCAGCCCCTTCTCAGCCAAAGCCATGACCTTGCCTGAAGAGAAGATGGTCTTAGCGCCCAACATGACGGCGTCCATCTGGGTGGGTGCGCCCTTCTTTGCTTTCTTGGCATCAATATCCTTGCCGCGCAGGTGAACCAGTACCTCGGGAATATTGATTTTCACGGGGCAAGCGTCGTAGCAAGCACCGCACAGTGAGGATGCGTAGGGTAGGGTGCCGTTGTACTCGTTCTCGATACCGCCGAGCTGGGGTGAGAGAATCGCACCGATGGGGCCGGGGTAGGTTGAGCCGTATGCGTGACCGCCAGCGCGTTCGTATACGGGGCAGACGTTCATGCATGCCGAGCAGCGGATGCAGTGCAGAGCCTGGCGTCCGACCTCATCAGCCAGGGCAGCGGTACGACCGTTATCCATGAGGATAACGTGCAGGTTCTGCGGGCCGTCACCGGGGGTTACGCCCGTCCAGGTTGAGGTGTAGGGGTTCATGCGCTCACCGGTGGATGAACGCGGCAGCAGCTGCAAGAACACCTCGTAGTCTTCAACGGTGGGCAGAATCTTCTCGATGCCCATGAAGGTAATGAGGGTTTCGGGCAGGGTCAGGCACATACGGCCGTTGCCTTCAGATTCCACGATGGTCATGGTGCCGGTGTCTGCGATACCGAAGTTCACACCGGAGACAGCAACCTTGGTGGAGAGGAACTTCTCGCGCAGGCGGAAACGTGATGCTTCGGCAAGCTCTGCGGGGTTGTCTGACAGGTTGGGGTCAACGCCCTCAATCTTGCGACGGAAGATGTCACGAATTTCGGTGCGGTTGCGGTGGATGGCGGGCACCAGAATATGTGAGGGGCGGTCGTTATCGCCCAACTGCACGATTTCTTCGGCGAGGTCGGTTTCAATCGCGTAGACGCCGTTTTCTTCGAGGTACTCGTTGAGACCGGTTTCAGCGGTTGCCATTGACTTGATCTTGATGATCTCATCAACGCCCTCAGCGCGAATGAGCTTGAGCGCGATTTCGTTGGCTTCGTGGGCGTCGCGTGCCCAGTGAACGTGACCGCCACGAGCGGTGAAGTTTTTTTCGAACTCTTCTAGGTACTCGGGCAGGTTAGCCATGACCTTTTGCTTAATCATAGAACCTGCTGTACGCAGGTCTTCCCAGTCAGGCAATTCGCCGGTGACTGCCGCACGCTTGGTACGAATCTTATGGGTGGCGAAGCCGAGGTTGGCACGCAGCTGTTCGTTCTTCAGTTCACGCTTTGCGTACTGCGGGAAGGGTTCAGTTTCAAAGATGTTGCCCACACCGTGACGAACCTGGGGCATACCGAGCTGAGTAACTGACATTACTTCTTACCTCCGGCGATTGAGACGAGCCCCTCTACTTTGAGGGGGTTTTCTTTGGTGGACGCGAGAATTTCAGCAAAATGAATGGTTTGCACGGCTGAACTCTTGCGGGAGAGCGCACCGCCAATGTTCATGAGGCAGGACGCGTCGCCGCCAGTACACAGTGAGGCGCCGGTGTTTTCGATGTTTTCTATCTTGTCTTCGACCATAGCGCCGGAGGTATCTGCGTTCTTGAATGAGAAGGTACCGCCGAAGCCACAGCACTGATCCAGGCCTTCAAGTTCGGTGTATTTGATGCCTTCAACGGTGCGTACCAAGTCAGACTGACGGGTGCCAAGTTTACCCAGGCGCATACCGTGGCAGGAGCTGTGGTAGGTGACGTGCTCGGGAAAGTAGG
This sequence comes from Rothia sp. ZJ1223, assembly GCF_016900985.1. Taxonomy (NCBI): domain Bacteria; kingdom Bacillati; phylum Actinomycetota; class Actinomycetes; order Micrococcales; family Micrococcaceae; genus Rothia; species Rothia sp. ZJ1223. Next base: position 174,871 of record NZ_JAFEUT010000005.1, read on the forward strand.
AGCCTAGTTCCTCAGTAGCGTTAGTAATGCCCAGAACGTCAATGAGCAGTTCTGAGAGCTCAAAGGTACGAGCGGCAAGAGCGTTAGCTCGGCGGGCAAGGTCGTGATCACCCTTGCGTTCAGCAATCATGCCCTGCTGGTGATCCAGTGCAACGACGCAGGAGCCTGAGGGGGCAACAGCCACGTCGAAATCCCACTCTTCGAAGGATTCAACGTGGTTTTTAACAATGGTGTAGGCATCATCGAAGTAGCCTGAGTTGACGTGCATCTGTGAACAGCAGGTCTGACCCTGCGGGTACACAACCTCGTGTCCCAGGCGCTCCAGAATATCCACGGTTGCCCGAGCAACTTTTGGATACATGCCATCGACGATACACGTTGAGAATAGTGCAATACGCATGTTCGCCTCTTTCGTACGTTTCGGGTGAATACTGCCTCTGTGAATGAGCCTTTGCCAACAGCAGGATTTCGACCTCGTCAGCGAGGTCGGCATCATCAATCCTCAGCAGGCTTAAAATGCGACAGAATTGCTTTCTTATATTTTCAATCTAACACTACGCGCCCAGCATTTTACCTATCGAATTAGCGCATATTTTCTTAGGCAAATAACCCCCTGTGATGATGGCGCTCTATTCCCCCAGCGCTCACCACCTGCACCGCCTGCGCACCACCGCAAGACTGCCACCGCGCGTCCGCTCCCTGCGCTATCACAAGGTGTTAAAGTTTTCACGACCTGAAACTTTGTGTTGTGAGATACATCAGGTAAGGTGACTCTATGTTGTTAATGGTCAGACCACAGAGTTAGACCACTCCACCACTAGTCTCTTGAGACCCACGCAATGGCGCATTAGGTTTGCACCTGACCTTCAGCAAACAGGTCTACGCACAAGAGACACGTCACCCAGGAGTACATTTCTACGATGAACACCTTTACCGCCCAAACCGACGCCGTCGGGGGCTCACTGGCGCTCAGCGCGCTCGTGGCAACATTGCCACTTCTCGCATTCTTTATTATGTTGCTGGGTGTCAAGGCTCGTGCCCACACCTCTGCAATCATTTCACTGGCTGTTGCCATCCTCGTAGCAGTTTTCGGTTTCAAGATGCCCCTCGATCTCAGCCTCATGTCAGCCGTTCGCGGTGGCATCTACGGTCTGTTCCCCATCGTGTGGGTTATTCTCATGGCAATCTGGTTCTACCAGGTCACCGTAGTTTCTGGTCGTTTTGAAGACCTGCGCCGTACCTTTGATCGCATCGGTGGCGGCGACCTGCGCATCCAGGCAATTCTGATCGCCTTCTGCTTCGGTGGCCTGCTTGAAGCACTCGCCGGTTTTGGCGCTCCCGTCGCTATTACCGCAACCATGATCCTGGCACTCGGTGTGAAGCCTTTGAAGGCTGCAACCACCGTGCTGATTGCTAACACCGCCCCCGTTGCTTTCGGCGCTGTGGCTATCCCGATTACCACTGCGGGTGAAATTGGTGGACGCGACGCTGTCGACATCGCCGCTATTGTTGGTCATCAGGCTCCCTTCTTGGCTTTCTTTGTTCCCTTCATTCTGCTGTGGATCCTCGACGGTGTACGCGGCCTTAAGGATGCGTGGGTACCGGCTGCTGTTATCGGCTTCTCCTTCGCGGTAGCTCAGTGGTGGGCATCAGTTTACTTCGCTTACCAGCTGACCGACGTTGTGGCTTGTATTGTTTCTCTCGGTGCCGCTGTTGCCTTCTTGCAGGTCTGGAAGCCCAAGGGTATCGCCGGTGTTCGCGAGCGCTACGGTCTGCCCGCTGAGCTGCCCGCAGCTGATCACGAGCTGACCGGTATGCGTATCTGGATGGCTCTGATGCCCTACGCAGTTGTTGTGATTATCTTCGGTGTGGCTAACCTCTATCAGCCCTTGGTGACTTGGCTCAAGACCACTGCCCCCAAGATTCCTATGCCACTGCTCAAGGATCGTTTGCTCAACGATGCAGGCGAACCCATCAAGAGCGTTTACTCTTTCGCGTGGTTGGGCAACCCCGGTACCTACCTGCTGATTGCTGGTTTGATCGTGACCGTGATTTACCTAATCTTCAACGAAAAGGGTCGTTACGCTTTCACTTTCGGTGATGCTATCAAGGAAATTTTCACCACCGCTTACCGTATGCGCTGGACTGCTCTGACTATCGCCTGCGTTTTGGCTCTTGCCTACGTCATGAACTACTCAGGTCAGACCGTGGCTATTGGTGAGTATGTTGCATCGCTGGGCACCATTTACGCCCTGCTGGCACCTGTTCTGGGTTGGGTTGGTACCGCGGTAACCGGTTCTGACACTTCAGCGAACGCTCTGTTCGGCAAGCTGCAGGTAACTGCTGCTGAGAACCTGCAGGCTAACGGCATCGAGGGTGCCTCCCCCGAGCTTATGCTGGCTGCTAACACCACCGGTGGTGTGGTTGGTAAGATGATCTCACCCCAGTCATTGGCTATTGCTGCTACCTCCGTTCAGATGGAGGGCAAGGAGTCAGAGATCTTCAAGTCAGTTCTGCCCTGGTCTTTCATTCTGCTGGCTGCTGTCTGTGTTCTTGTCTTCTTGCAGAGCAACATTCTGCACTGGATGGTTGCACTGTAAACCTGCAGATTCCTGTTTTTAGTGTTCGTGTTCGGCGCTTGTGCGATAATTTTCGTGCAAGCGCCGAAACTTTGTCTCCACGGGTATTTATTGTTCGTTAGTTGTAAAGATGTGGTTCTGTTGCATAGAGAAAAGTCTTTCACCCAGCTCTTAGAGGTTTTTGAACGTAAGTTGCGCTCGGGTGAGCTGGTGGTGGGTGACCGGCTACCGGGCGAACGAACCCTTGCTGAAACGTACGGGGTGTCTCGCGCGTCCGTTCGTGAGGCTTTGAGGGTGCTCGACGCGGTGGGTCTGATTACCACTGGGGTCGGTTCGGGTCCTAAGGCTGGTTCGGTGGTAGTTTCTGAGCCGTCAGAGGCTTTGGGGTGGGCTTTACGCATGCATCTGGCAACCAGCTCTCTTCCTGTTGCCGATGTGATTAGCACCCGTCTGCATTTGGAAGGGCCTGCGATGGTTGAGGCAGCGGCGGCACCCGACAGTTTAGAGCGCGACGCAGCGTTGCAACGGGCTGGGAGTTACCTCGATGAAATGGACGACCCTCAAATCACCGATGAGCGCTTTCACTTTTGTGACACTCGTTTTCACTATGAGTTGGCTGCGGTCGGTAGCAATCTGGTGATGAAAACTATCATCGATTCTCTGCGTATTGCCACCATCAGCTATGTGCAAGAGGCTGTGCCCCATCTCGAAGACTGGCAGGCTGTTAAACGTACCCTACAAGAGCAGCACCGCGGCATTCTGGCAGCCGTTGTAGACCGTCGACCTCAGGACGCGCGCGCCCGCTTAGAGGAGCACATCCTGTGGTTCTCTCGGCAGTCGCTCAGCTTCGCTAGACCTCAGCCATAAAAGACTGCCCACCCCCCCTTTCATATAAAGATTAGGGGCGGGCAGTTCTACCAGCAAGCAGGTGAAGCGGAGCTAGTTTTAGCCTTTGAACTCGCTACCGGTCAGGCGCTCGAAAGCCTCAATGTAACGGGCGCGGGTTTTTTCGATAATTTCGGTGGGTGCTTCGGGTAGTTCTGATACGCCGTCCCAGCCCGAAGCGTCTGACTTCAACCAGTCGCGAATAAACTGCTTGTCAAAGCTCGCCTGGGGTTTGCCCGGCTCCCAGGTAGAAGCGTCCCAGAAACGGGAGGAATCGGGGGTTAAAACCTCATCGCCCAGGGTGATTTCACCGCGGTAAGAATCCAAACCAAATTCAACTTTGGTATCGGCAAGAATGATACCCTGTTCGCGGGCAATCTTCTCGGCAGTGGAGTACACGTAGATGCTTAGCTCGGTCAGGCGATCACCCATCGACTCACCCACCTGCTGGTACATTTCTTCATAGCTGATGGGTTCATCATGTTCGCCCACCTCTGCCTTGCCGGTGGGGGTGAAAAACGGAGTTTCCAGACGCGAACCGTCCAGCAGACCTTCAGGCAATTGGTGACCGTACAATTCACCGGTCTTTTTATACTCTGCCAAACCCGCCCCTGTGAGATAGCCACGCACAATGCACTCAATGGGGAACATATTCAATGAACGGCAAATCATCGCGCGCCCAGCGACCTCTTCGGGCACATCGGTGGACAGCACGTGGTTAGGTACACCGTCGAGCTGGTCAAACCACCACAGCGACATCTGGGTCAAAATCTTGCCCTTATCAGGAATAACCGTGGGCAGAACCTTATCGAAAGCGCTAATGCGATCAGAGGCAACCACCATGACCGAGCCTGCACGCAGCTCCGCATCATCGTTAACAACAGTGCCTGTTGCTTCGAAACGCTCGTCATTGGGTACGTACAAGTCGCGTACTTTGCCAGAGTAATTATGCTTCCACCCGGGAATGCTGAGGGGGGTAGTTGATGAAACCATGGTTTTTCTCCTGCTGATCTGTGGGGGTAAAAACCGGTGACAGCAGCTTGTATATGTGGGAAGCTACCGTCACCGTAGGGAAACCTATGCGCCTTGCACCGGAATCTTAATGCGATTTTCTGCTGCGACAAGAGCGATATCTGAGCGATACTGAGCACCAGTCCAGCTGATCAGCTCAACACCGTCGTAGGCGCGGGAACGCGCGTCCGCCAAATCATCACCGAGGGCAACAACGGCAAGGACGCGCCCGCCCGCAGTTACGATGTCGCCATTCTTTTCTGCGGTGCCGGCATGGGCAACGTGAATACCGTTCAGGGCATTGGCGGCGTCAAGCCCGCTAATAGCATCACCCTTACGCGGGGTATCGGGGTAATTTTCTGCTGCCATGACAACATCCACTGCGGTACGAGGATCCCAGTCAAGAGCGGTATCTTCTGAAAGTTCACCGCGAGCAGCCGCCAGCAGCAGCTGACCCAAACCGGTACGCAGACGTGCCAGCACCGCCTGAGTTTCGGGGTCTCCGAAACGAGCGTTGAACTCAATGACGCGGGTGCCGCGGGAAGTTACTGCCAGACCGCAGTAGAGCACGCCCACGAAGGGGGTGCCTCGGCGTGCCATTTCAGTGATGGTGGGGCGAGCAACGCGCTCAACAACGTCCTCTACGAAGCCTTCGGGCAGCCAAGGCAAGGGGGTGTAAGAACCCATGCCACCGGTATTGGGACCTTCGTCGTTATCGAAGATGCGTTTGAAGTCTTGGGCGGGTGACAGAGGCACCACGTTGGTGCCGTCGGAGAGAACAAAGAGGGAGACTTCAGGACCGTCGAGGTATTCTTCGATAACCACGGTGCCACCTGCGGTGAAGCATGATTCAGCGTGATCAAGGGCTACTTGGCGGTCTTCGGTGACCACAACACCCTTACCCGCAGCAAGACCATCATCTTTGACGACGTAGGGAGCACCGAAGGTGTCTAAGGCATCGGCAGCTTCTTGAGCATTGGTAGCAACCTTAGCCATAGCGGTGGGCACCTGTGCCTGAGCCATGACCTCTTTAGCGAACGCCTTGGAACCTTCGAGAGCAGCTGCAGTCTTAGACGGGCCAAAGACAGCGAACCCAGCCTCACGTAGGGCATCAGACACACCGGCAACCAGAGGAGCTTCAGGACCCACAACCACTAAATCAGCGCTCAGTTCCTGAGCAAGAGCCCTTGCGGCAGCAGGGTCATTTGCGTCAATGGCATGCACGGTAACGTCCTGTGCAATACCCGCATTACCGGGGGCACTGTGTACTTCGGTGACCGTCGCATCTGCCTGTAGCGCTCGAATAATTGCGTGTTCACGCCCACCAGGGCCAAGTACCAAAACCTTCATTCTCTTAGGCTACCGGGTAGCATCACGTTTTGGTAACTTTTCGCCCCGTTAATCGCTGATTTGGCGCGTTTTTTGGCAAAGGTTGAATCTACCAAGCGTTTGCGCTGTCGCTGGCTGCAAGGGTTGGGGGCGGATATCCGTGAGCAAATGCACCACCTCAATATTTGCAGAAACTAAACTATTGCAGTTACTGTACATTTATGCCGCAGAAACCACCCGTCGATAAAAGACGCGCCCGCTCAGCAGCTTCACGCAAAGCAATCTTGGACGCTGCTGAGTCAATCGTGCGTTCCAAGGGTATCGATGCCTTCACCACTAAAACCCTTGTCGCCAAATCAGGGCTATCAGAACGAACCATCTTCAATCACTTTGATAACCTCGATCAAATTCTGGTCACCCGCATCTCTGAATACCTAGCCCCCCTTGCAACCCCCGATACCAACACTCCGTACCCCGTGCTGCCACCCGAAAGCGTCCGCGAACTGCCAGATCTCATTGAAGCCACTTTCGTTGAGGCGTTAGAGACGCCCCGTGTGCAAAAAGCGCTCGACCAGTTTTTCTCCCTCGCCCTTGCCGTGGCAACCCGCAGCGAAGATTTACTGGCAGAGCAGATGCTCAAAACCTTAGCTACGGTGGCTCAGCAGAACATCAATACCACTCACGAGAGGCACCCCCATCTCAGTCTTGAGCAACGTTTTGATGTAGCTCTTTATGTCAATAACCTCACCTATTCCTTGGTAATTGGTTTCAGCAAGGGTGTAGAAGTGCTCGGTCATCAGGGCATTACTAATCCGACGACCTCTCAGCTTTTGCCCTATTTCAAATGGGCAATTGAACAAGTGAGTGCGGGTAAGCCCTCCCTTGCTCCTCAAAATTTTTAGATCATCAACGAAAAGATAAAGACGCATACAATGGCACATTTTTTGTATAAAATTGGCGATTTCGCAGCGCACCGTGCCTGGGCAGTCATCGCTATCTGGGCGCTTATTCTCGCCGGTCTTGGCGGTGCGTACACCGCCTTCAAGGGCGAGATGAGCGACGAAATCTCTATTCCCGGTACTGAGGCACAAAGCGTTCAAGAGCAGCTCCAAGAGGTGTTCAACATGAACGCCAACGCGGCGAACGGTAAGGTCATCGTTCAGACCGAAGACGGCACTGCATTCACTGACGCTCAACGTCAAGCAGTTGCCGATGCGGCTGCCTCAGCGCAGGAAGTTGAGGGCGTTGACTCCGTGCTCAACCCCTTTACCGCCCTCACCCAGATTGAAGAGGGCAAGGCACAGCTTGATGAGGCACGCAATCAGCTCAACGCCGGCTCTACTGAGGTAGAGCAGGGCAGGCAGAAACTCGACGCTGCGCAGGCACGGATTGATGACACCCGCGCCCGTTTTAAGGCGAACCAGGCACCGCAAGAAGCCTGGGACGAGTTCAACGCTAACGCTCAGCGACTTGAAGAAAACCGTAAGCAGCTAGAAGACACTCAGCGTCAACTTGACGAAAGTCAGAACCAGGTAAATGAGGCGCGAAGCCAGCTTGAAGCGTCAGCTGCCCCGCCGGAGGCTTTCGCCGAACTTGATGCACGCCAAGCTGAGATTGATGGCGGACGCGCCCAGCTTGAATCGGGGTGGGAGCAGTTTCGCGCCGGTGAAGCTGAGCTCAATGCGGGCAGAGAACAGTTAGAGAACTTCACTCCCACTGAGCAGATGTGGGCTGAGCTTGAAGCTGGTCAGGCTGAGGTGAAAGCCGGTCGCGAGCAGCTTGAGGCTGGAGCAGCTGAGGCTGAGGCTGGTGCTGCCGAGATTGAACGTAACACTGCCCTGTTAGAGATGAACTCCAATGCAGTGATGGTCAATGACAATAATTCAACGGCTGTGGTGGGGGTGACCTTTGAGCAGGAGGTCGGCTCCGTGTCTGAGCAGACCCTGACCGATGCGCGCGTTCCCTTTGATTCTTTGGATGATGCAAGGTTGAAGGTTACCTATGACCAGAACATGAACTCTGTTGTGCCGCAGATGAACCTCGCCGGTGAAATCATTGGTATCGCTGTTGCGTTCGTTATTTTGGTCTTGATGTTGGGCTCGTTGGTGGCAGCTGGGTTACCGATTCTTATGGCTCTGGTGGGTGTGGGCGTGTCCGTACTGGGCACGATGGCGCTCTCTGGCGTTATTGATATGACCTCAACAACCCCCATGCTGGGCACCATGCTGGGCTTGGCTGTGGGTATTGATTACACCCTCTTTATTCTCAACCGCCACCGCAATAACTTAGCTCAGGGCATGCCCCTGCACCGCTCTATTGCTATGGCTGTGGGCACATCAGGCAGCGCGGTTGTCTTTGCGGGCATTACCGTGATGATTGCCCTCATTGCGCTGAATGTGGTGGGTATTTCCTTCCTCTCTACTATGGGCAATGCTGCCGCTTTCGCGGTCTTCATGGGTGTTGCGGTAGCTATTACTCTGGCACCTGCTGTGCTGTCGCTGGTGGGTTCTCGTATTGTCAGCGGTAAGCGGTGGGCTGAGATTCAGCGTCATAACAACCAGCGCAATAGTTTCAATGACCAGGACGCAGTCGAGGCGAAAGCTGCTGCCTATGCACGCGATGAAAAGGCTACGGGCTGGCTCAAGACGATTCTGCGCGCACCGTGGGTCACTATCGCCGCGTCCGTCGCGCTTTTGGCTCTGATTGCTGCCCCGGTGACTGCCCTGCGTTTGGGTTTACCCGACGCCACCAGCGAAAAGCAGGACTCAGCAGCCTACCGGGCGTACACCACTATGGCAGCTGAATTTGGTGAGGGCGTCAATGGTCCCATCATCGCAGCAGCTGACCTGCCCGAGGGCACCACCGCTGAACAGGCTCAAGAGCTGCAAGTCAGTATCGGTCAGACCCTCGGCGAGCAAGAAAACGTAGACGCTGTTATTCCGGCAATGATTGCTAAAGACAACTCCATGTTGCTCTACCAGATTACCCCGGTGGAGGGTCCCAGCGCCGAGTCCACCGAAAACCTGGTACACAGCCTGCGCGAGCTAAGCGTCCCTACCAATAACGGTGATATTAGCTTCGGTGTGACCGGTCAGGCGGCGATGGCAATCGACATTTCAGAGAACCTCTTCAGTGTTCTGCCCGTCTACGTCGCCATTGTTATGGGACTTTCCCTACTGGTTCTGGTGCTGGTCTTCCGTTCAATTCTGGTTCCGCTCACTGCCAGTGTGGGCTTCCTCTTCTCGCTGCTGGCGGCGCTCGGTGCTACCACCGCCGTCTTCCAGTGGGGCTTCGGCGGCGCGCTCTTTGGTGTACACACCCCCGGCCCGATTCTGAGCTTCCTCCCTATCTTGTTGGTGGGTATCCTCTTTGGGTTGGCGATGGACTACCAAGTGTTCTTAGTATCAGGTATGCGCGAAGCGTACGCCCACGGACGCGATGCAACGGTGGCTGTAACGGTTGGTTACAACCACAACGCTAAGGTAGTGGTGGCAGCAGCGCTGATTATGATTGGCGTCTTTGTGGGCTTCGTCTTCTCGGGTGAAGCGATGATCGCGTCTATCGGTTTCGCGCTGGCAGCCGGTGTTCTCTTCGACGCATTCGTTGTTCGCATGACGTTGATTCCCGCCCTCATGTATCTGCTGGACGAGAAGGCATGGTGGTTCCCGGAATGGCTCGATAAGCTACTGCCCGATCTCGACGTTGAGGGCACCAAGCTCGAAGAGCAGATGACGGCAGCTCCTCATGACGCCGCCCGGAGCGCAGCGAAGCCGAGTTTAGACAAACAGGGCGCAAACAAGCAGAGCGCCGATGAGAAGACAACTCGGGTTTCAGTGCAGGGTGACGCCGTACAGGCACCGCGCACCGGTGAAGAACCTGCGGGGCATCAGCTATCGCGTGGCGAGTCAGCGATGCCAGCTCCTACCCTGATACCACCGCCTGCTTCATCTGATCTGCCCTCGGTGGCGGCAGCGTCAACGGCTCTGCCTGCGTCCTCTACTGATTTGGCGGCATCGGTCAACCTCATTGGTTTTGAGCAGACACCGCCGACGCAGGGCGAGGATGCGCCTGCCTCTGAGGCTAAGCCGGTGGGTTTGCTCGATGCGGCGGAACTCATGAAGTACGCAACCTACGAGACAACCGATACGCCAGCTTCATGCGAGGACGGCTCAGGTTCTCAACGGGCATAGCGTTACACATATCGGTGGGTGTCGTCGGTTCAGGTGGTATTTGTACCACCGCGTGAATCGGCGGCACCCACGTCTTATACCCAAAAGATGGAATACTTGAAGCATGCAGACTTTTACCCTTGAAAATGCGGCGGAACTTGCGGTTATTGAGCGCAGCGGTTTTGTTGAATCTCGCCATGCCGGTGCGGTAGTGGTACTTGATAGAGATGGCGCGGTGCTCTTTTCAGCAGGAGATATTGACTCCCCAATTTTTGCCCGTTCAGCGCTTAAACCTTTTCAAACGATTGCTTCGATGAATGCCGGTGCTGAGTTGCAGGGGGCGCAGATTGCTCTGGCTTCTGGGTCGCACACCGGGTCTTTTGAGCATATGAAGGTTGCCCAGGGCATTCTTGAAGAGGCTGGTTTAAGTGCCGATGCTCTGCAGAATCCCGCTGCGTGGCCTCAGCATGAGCAGAGTTTTCATGCGCTGGTGCAGGCTGGTCACGGCAAGCAAAAGTTAGCGTTCAACTGTTCGGGTAAGCACGCAGCTTTCTTGTGGGGATGCGTAAAATCTGGGTGGTCTGTTGAGGATTATCTGTCGGTTGACCATCCGCTTCAGCAGCTGGTTGCTGAAACCATTGAGCATTTTGTGGGTGAGCCGATTGCTTGTACCGGGATTGACGGATGCGGGGCGCCCACGGCGGCAATTTCACTAACAGGGTTGGCACGCGGTTACTCAGTTTTGGGTGCGAGCGTTGAAAACATTAAGGCGGACGCGCGGGTTGCTACCGTTGCTACCGCGATGGTTGATTACCCGGAGTTCGTACAGGGTGAGGGTCAGCCGGTAACGGCGCTCAGTGAACAGCTTGATGCGGTGGTCAAAAATGGTGCTGAGGGTGTTTTGGCGTTGGGTTTGCGTTCCGGTGTTGCGGTAGCAGTCAAGGTTCTTGATGGGTCGTCGCGGGTAGCTGCCCTGGCTGCGGTCCGCGCTTTGGTGAAGGCTGGGGAGCTTGATGGGGCTCGCGCTGAGGAGATTTTGGGGCTTGTCATGCGCCCGATTACCGGTGGTGGTCAGCCCGTGGGATTGATTCGTGGCGGGGAGGCTTTTACCGGTGGTGAGTCTAGCTAATGGCTATTAAGCGCAAGGTTTCTACCGACGAGGGTATTGCCGCGGTTCATGCGGTGCGTTCTGCTTTGAAACAGGATGACGCGCGGGAGCAGTTTGCTGCGCTGTCGCGTTCTGTGCGGGCTACTGCTGTGCGGTTTTTGTTGGAGGAGTTAGCCACTCTTGCTCCGGGTAATTCGGTGGAGGTGCGCGTGCCGCCCTACGGGGTGACACAGTGTATTGCTGGGCCGCGGCATACCCGCGGTACTCCCCCGAATGTCGTTGAGACGGACGCTTTCACCTGGTGCTGTCTGGCGCTGGGGTTTGAGTCGTGGCAGGACGCGAGCGCCTCCGTCTTAGCCTCAGGTCTGCGTAGCGATATCAGCGAGTATTTGCCGGTTCTGTAGTTTTCTTTTATTGAAACTATATTTTTTGGCAGATTTCCCTGCGGTGCTCTACAGCAACTGCGTGTATAACTAACACGCAGTTATCAATGCTGTAGACACTTCTGTAGTTTTCTGTAGGAACCCGCCACAGACGTTGTGTGTTCCCTGAATTTTCTTCACGCCGGGTAGGCGTGGTGTGTCGGCAAGTAGTTCTATAGTCGCTTGAATACGCGGCAAAGCTGACTTATCTAGTTTTTTGAGCTGTCGATGCACCGAGCCTGCGATGATTGCCCGATAGCTCAGGTTCTAAAGGCCTAAATCTTTCTTGACGTCTTCCCAGGGAATAAGTTCCTCGTCTCCTTGAGCAATACGTTCTTGTGTTTCTTGTGCTGCGCGCAGATCGGCTAGCTCTTCTGCGGTCTCTAGCAGGTGCTCAAGCATTGCTTCATCGCTGTTTGCTGTAACCCGCTTTCCGTGCCGGGTAAGGTAGAGCGGTTCACATTCTATGCGCGCGGTGTCTACAGCCTCACCCAGACTAGAACGCGCTTCGCTGATAGTCATTTCACTCATGCAACCATCATGTTTTACAAATTGTTGTTTTTGTACAAAACAAGCGATTTTAATGCCAGATACTCTGATTACTTCAAGATGTTATTCTTATACGCATGAGCATTTCGCCCGAAAATACCCCTTCCACTGTGCAGAATCAGCAGGACGCGTCTGCCTCCGCAGAACCGAACCGCGCGTCCTCGGCTACCGCCCCACGCCCGTCTGAACAGGCGGTTACCTACCGTGTGGCACCGTCAATGACGGGGTTCACTGCAGCTGGTCTGGTGCTGGGTTTGTTGGTAGCGCTCCTCAGCACTCTTCTGGGTCCGGGTTCTATGCAGTACACACTCGGCGCTGTTTTTGGTGTTTTGGCTGTGCTCTTTGGCTCTTTGGGCGCGGCGTGCGGCGCATTGGTTGCGCTGTTTCTTGATAAGAAATCGGTGAAGCGCGCACAAACCTACCGCGCTATTCCCGAAGACTAAAGTTTTACCCCCGGTGTGTTTTCACGCCGGGGTTTTGTTTTGGCTTTCCCGCCAACCATGCCACCCACAAGGTACTGGATGACGGGGTAAAGCCGGTACCACCCGGTACTATAAAAATAGTGCTGTGCATCGCAAATGTGCGAGGTGCAGCACTGAAAGTTTCGCAATCAACCACCAGCGGAAAGAGGGCTCCAAATTGGCTCGTCCCGACGGCACACTAACCCTTGATTTAGACCCCATCGACCACGGCCCTAAAGATGAATGCGGCGTTTTCGGTGTGTGGGCTCCCGGCGAGGATGTCGCCAAACTGACCTATTACGGTCTGTACGCTCTGCAGCACCGCGGGCAGGAATCAGCTGGTATCGCTACCAGCAATGGCAAGAACCTCGCGGTCTATAAAGATATGGGTCTTGTCTCGCAGGTGTTTGATGAAGCTACGCTGACGACTCTCACCGGTCATATGGCTATTGGTCACTGCCGTTATTCAACCACTGGTGCGTCACACTGGGCGAATGCTCAGCCGACTTTGGGTGCGACCCCGCACGGTACGCTGGCGCTGGCGCACAACGGTAATATCACTAACTCAGCGCAGCTCTATGAGCGTGTGCTGGCAAAAAACTCCGGCGCTAAACCCCAGCGCGGTGAAATCGCCCAGGGTAACACCACCGATACCGCTTTGGTAACTGCCCTGCTAGAGGATCACCCCTTCGATTCCCTTGAAGAAGCAGCCCTCGATCTGCTTCCCACTCTCAGGGGCGCTTTCTGCCTAACTTTTATGGATGAAAACACCCTCTACGCAGCGCGTGACCCTCAGGGTATTCGACCGCTGGTGCTTGGCCGTCTCGAACGCGGCTGGGTGGTCGCCTCAGAGACCGCCGCCCTCGATATTGTGGGTGCTTCTTTCGTGCGTGAAGTTGAGCCCGGCGAGTTCTTGACCATCGATGAAGACGGTTTGCGTACCCAGCGCTTTGCAGATGCTAAGCCCGCAGGTTGCGTTTTCGAGTACGTTTACCTGGCGCGTCCTGATACCACCATTAGCGGACGCAGCGTCTACGAATCGCGCGTTGAGATGGGTCGCCAGTTAGCGCGTGAGCACGGCGTTGATGCCGATTTGGTCATGCCCACCCCCGAATCTGGTACTCCCGCCGCTATTGGTTACGCCGAAGAATCCGGCATTCCCTTTGGTAACGGTGTGGTGAAGAATGCTTACGTGGGTAGAACCTTTATTCAGCCCTCTCAAACCATCCGCCAGTTGGGTATTCGGCTCAAATTGAACCCGCTCAAATCAGTGATTGCTGGTAAGCGCTTGGTGGTTATTGACGATTCCATCGTGCGTGGCAATACCCAGCGCGCTATGGTACGTATGCTGCGCGAAGCGGGTGCGAAAGAGGTACACGTTCGTATTTCATCACCACCCGTTAAGTGGCCCTGCTTCTACGGCATCGACTTTGCCTCCCGCTCAGAGCTGATCGCTAACGGTCTTGTAATTGACGAGATTCGTGAGTCTCTCGGTGCTGATTCGCTGGGTTACATTTCTGAAGACGGCATGATTGCAGCCACCAACCAGCCCCGCGCTAACCTGTGTACGGCTTGTTTCACCGGTGACTACCCGGTAGAGATTCCCAGCCACGAACGCGGCAAGAATGTCTTTGATGCTGATAAGACCGGCGGTCCGTTCTCTGGCGCTGTCGCTGAAGTGACTGTTAAACGCCCTGTACCGCACAAACCCGAAAACGCTCAGGCTGTTTCTATTGACACACGTCCGGGCACTGAGGCACTTGAGCACAAGGTGGCAGAAGCAGACGCAGCCCAGCGTGGCTCCTGCGATCCAGGCCCCGATTCTGACCTTGAGTCGCTGGTTCTGCCCGAAGACAAACGCTAAGACCCCACCCACTTCTTGCAAAGGATTAAATTGATGACTGAAAAAGTAACCTACGCCGGTGCTGGCGTTGACGTAGAAGCCGGCGACCGCGCTGTTGAGCTGATGAAGGACGCGGTGAAGGCAACCCACAGTGCCGGTGTTATAGGCGGTGTTGGCGGTTTCGCGGGTCTTTTTGACCTCTCTGTACTCAAAGAGTACAAGAAGCCTTACCTGGCAACTTCAACCGACGGTGTGGGCACCAAGGTAGCGATCGCGCAGAAACTCGATATTCACCACACTATCGGTCAAGACCTGGTGGGTATGGTGGTTGATGACATCGTGGTTACCGGTGCGCGCCCGCTGTTTATGACTGATTACATCGCTACCGGCAAAGTAGTTCCCGAACGCATTGCTGATATTGTGCGCGGCGTGGCTGAGGGCTGTTCACTGGCTGGCACCGCCCTGGTGGGTGGTGAAACAGCTGAGCACCCCGGTCTGCTGGCTGAAGATGAGTACGATGTTGCTGGCGCGGCTACCGGCATTGTTGAAGCTGACGAGCTACTGGGCCCAGACCGTGTGCGTGAGGGCGATGTTCTAATTGCTATGGCGTCCTCAGGTATTCACTCCAACGGTTACTCCCTGGTGCGTAAGGTGCTTGAGGTGGCTGGCTGGGGTTATGAGCGCCACGTTGAAGATTTCGGACGCACCATTGGTGAAGAGCTCTTGGTGCCCACCCGCATCTATACCGCTGACTGCCTTGATTTGATAGAGGCATTCCCCGTCAATGGTGAAGACGGCACCACCGGTAGCGGCATTCGCGGTTTCTCACACGTCACCGGTGGCGGTCTGGCAGCTAACCTGGCGCGCGTCCTACCCGTTGGCACCATTGGTCTGGTTGACCGTTCTACTTGGGAAATTCCGGCTATTTTCAAGCTGATCGGTGATTTGGGGGCTGTTCCTCAGGCTGATCTTGAGCGCACCCTCAACCTGGGTGTTGGCATGATTGCTGTGGTTGATCCTTCAGTTGCTGATGCGGCTGTTGAGCGTCTGAACAAGCGCGGTCTGCCCTCATGGATCTTGGGCACCGTCGAGGCAGATAACGGCGAGCACAAGAGCAATGCCGACTATGTACAGGGCGCTAAGGGCGTGGACGGCGGTGCAGCAGTGCTGCTCAATAGCTACGCTAGCTAAGCAGCTAGCCCTCTAAAGGTCTAATATAGAGGGCCCGTTTCTTCATCTGCAGAGGATGAGGAGGCGGGCTCTTTGTGTGTTTAAGGAGGCTTATTCGGAAGAGAGGATAGGTAAAATTTTAGGAACCCTTGACAGAAAAACGTGTCGGGCATTACATTAATAAGCAACCTACCGGTAGGGTTCTTAGCCGCTTTATAAACTAAGGAGTTTATGATGTCTTCTCGAACCCGTATGAGTGCTCTCATAGCTCTACTAAGTATTACTTTTATGCCTATGCAGTCAGTTGCGCTGCCCAATAATATACAAGAACAGCCTATAAGCAAAGTAGAAGATTTTAGCTTTGTTCATGATGACGATAGCCCTCCAGTTGGTGGTCAATATTTTGGAGATGACCCAAGTGGCACCACACCCAACGCATCCTGGAGATCCAGCTACGCAGTCAGCACAGAAACAGTACAATTCTTCTACACAGGAAGGTGCCGCTAACTTATACCAAGGAGAGCGAATCATTGAGGTTTGCATGTGGTATACACGAAACAGCGCTACTGTTGCTGGAAAGTCTTGCTCTAATGCACGCAGCAACGGTTCAGCATGGAGTGCAGGCTCTGAAACAATACTGCGGACTCACGATTCGCTGGGCTGGAACGACCTTCCAACAATCTTTAGGTACAGCATTCGAACTGTTCCCAGTAACCTCGTCTAAATAGCAGGCTTATCCAGAGGGGTATTCAAAGGACAGACAGCAGCGGAAGGATGTTGCAGCGACGAGTCATAGACTGCTTGAGTAGAGCGTTAGCAAACCTGAAAGTTAGCTCGTCCTGATAAAAAATCTTGCACAATACTCACGCCGTTTTCCCTCTTGCTGGAGCAAGGAGAGTGGTTCGTCGTTGTTACCTCCGGAACTGTTCAAAGAAATTTTGATAGTCCTCTCCATCCGTACGATATGGGAGATATTTTCCGTATCTCCCATCTTTGGTTTCAGTACAAGAATAATGAGCACCTAGTAAGCCCATAAAACACACGCTGAGAGGATTCTTCCTCGTCATACCTTAGGTGGAATCATGAACGGTAGATCTCTCCCTTTTCTTTTTACCTCGCTCCTAGCTTTTATTTGCCTCATGGTTCTTGGTCTCTACCTCTTTGTAGGTCAAACACCGCAGGCAGCCTCTGCACGAGCTTATACAAATACTCAAACCATTAAGCTCTACCAAAATACTCTCAGCACCCTTAATCAAGCAACCCTCAAAGAAATAGCAGATACGCTCAACACTTCCCTAGTAGCTTCTACAGACGCAAACTTTAGCGTTATATCTATCTACTCCCAGCAGGGCTTTCTGAATGAAGAATTTCCGCAGAACCAAAACCACGTCTTAGTTAGTGAAGGAATCAACACCGAGATCATAGAAACCTGTGGGCTTCCCACCTCAGAAATAAACAGTAGCCTAGTTTCCCCTTATCAAAACACACGTATTGTCTACCCCTGGGGATCCTGCCTGGAAGGCGCCTATTCCTACTTATTGCTTGCCTCCTCGCATCCGCTAGAAGAAGAACGCATTCTTGCTACCTTTAAATCCCGAGGAATCACTGCTTTTGAAATCCCTGCAGGAGCTCTTCCCTCAGCTACCAGCGACACAACATACGCACCGGCATTACTCTGGTCTTCTATTCCCTTTCTAGCCCTGGCGCTCATGACGTATGTCATCGTCTATCAGCAAAAGGAAAAAATACTGGTTTCCGCTCTTCTAGGAATGTCGCGTTCCCGCACGCTGAGAAGCCAACTCTCCAGTCTTTTAGCTCTACAGATTCAGCTCCTGCTGCCTGCGATTCTCATTAGCCTAGCTACCTACTTCCTCACCGGAGGTAACTCTTTCGTTACCTGGCAGCACCTCGCCATTATTTCTTTTTCCTGTTTGGCAGTCATTTACTGCTATCAGCTTCTTCTTTACTCTGCCTACATTTACTACGCTATCAGGAGGTGCGCATCTCATGTTCTATATTAAAAGACTCCTTGCAGATGTCCGGGCAACCGGAATCTTCACCTCTTTGCTAGCTCTTGCATCCTTTATACTTGTGTGCATCTCTACTCTCGCACTCAACATTATGCCCCCGGCACCTTCCATTGAGCTCCAGAAGAGTCCGCAAGAAACCAGCTATTTTAAGGCACTTCCTGCCCCTGCTTCTAGCCACGAGACATCAGCAAACTCCTACCTACAAGAACTGCTGACCAAGAACCCCAAAATGCGTTTCATAGCAAATCTCAGCGCAATTACTGCTCCTGACTATAGTGACGCGACTTTTTCTGAAGAACACCATCTAACCAGCGGATACATCATTTTTTCAGCAGCCCAGCAGTTGGAGCTGGGGGACGCCATCGTCCCCATCCCAGGCTCTGATGCGGGGTACAACCTTTATGGCACCATCCCAGAACTAACGGGCACAACCTTTAGGGGAAGCCCTCTGACCCTTCACGATGAAAGCGCTAGCACTTATTCCTGGATCGATGGAAAGCAGCAAGAAATCCGTGCTGATCAGAGCGGTTTTCTACTGGCACACCCGAGCCACCTGGAAGATTTTGAAAATGATTTTCTTTCCAATCCTGCTATTGGTTTAGAGGAAATTGAAAGGGGACTCATCTGCGTCTGCGCCGTGCAAGAAGCTGAAGAAAAATTAGCGGCTTTCCCCCTAACCATTAGGGGCGCAAACATCAGCTACACACTGCAAGCGGTAAACCAGCAACAGGTATTTCCTCAGTCCATTCAACAGGGCATGATGAGTGAAAGACTATTCACAGCGCTACCCCACCTTGTCCTACTATCCTTCTTTGTCTTAGCTACACAAACACTGCTATGGCTGATAAGCCTCAGGGTGAATACTTTTCAGGTGGAAGAAATATATGCGCATACACCATTTTTTCGTGTACTGCGCATAGAGATTCTAGTTTTTATTTCTTTCTCCCTCCCTCTGGTATGCGGGTATTTAGCAACAGAAATACTTTATTCACTCTTCATGAATGAAAGCAGCAACTTTTCTCTGACCTTGTTGCTTTGTTTATTCTTTTGCCTCCTAGTGCATCTAGCTACCGCATTTTTCTACATCAGTTATCGTAAAAAGAGCACCTAAGGACTAATACACATGGAACATCCATCCATCTTGGCACAGGGCATCTCGAAAAGTTTTACAGAAAGCGAATCCTCCCAAACTGTGCTTTCCGAAGTTAGCCTGACTTTCTACCCTCACAGGGTCTATGCGGTGTGCGGGCCCTCAGGGTCAGGAAAATCCACCCTGCTCTCCGTTATCTCTGCCCAGGAGAAACCAGATAGTGGTAGCGTAGAAATACTCGGACAGCCTCTCAACTATTCAGATGCCAAAGCCGCCACTTCGTTTCGCTGCCACCACATCGGTTTTATTTTCCAAGATTTTCGCCTCCTTGAAGCTGAAAGTGTGTACGCAAATGTTGAGCTTCCCCTACTAGCTAGCACAGAAAAACTCACTAGGGCAGAAAGAAAACAGCGGGTGGAGCAGGCACTTGAAAGCGCCCGTTTCAGTTTGAAGTCCTCCCGCAAGGTCAAGATGCTCTCAGGCGGTGAAAAGCAGCGCGTAACGATTGCCCGAGCCTTAGTCAACGACCCTGAAATTATCATTGCTGATGAACCAACATCAGCACTTGATGCTCAGCTGAGACAAGAGATCATGAAGCTTTTCCGCACCCTCGCAGAAGCAGGTAAAACCGTTGTGCTAGCAACCCATGACGAAGAAGTGATGCATCTTTGCGATGAAGTGATTAGGCTGCATTGAGACTTCTCAAAAAGCAGACAGTGTAAGGACGCAGCAGCATAGGTGAGTTGTAAGCGTGAATCGCCTGAGTAAATCGACAGCTAAGAAGGCGCAGTTAACGCCCCCGCACAGGTAAGTGCGGAGGCGTTAACGTGAAAAAGTTAAGAGGTAGAACCCTACTTAATGAGCTAGGGCACTACTTCTTATCAGAGTAGTCGGCACTGTACTTATCGACGTACTCTGAGTAATCGTCATCCTCATCGTTGTACTTATCAGCGTACGATGAGTAGTCATCATTTTTGGCGGTACTGAGCTCGCGTTCAAGAGCTGAGTAGTCGGTATCGGGAACGAAGTATTTCATTTCCCGTGCCTGCCGCGTTGCTTTAGCCTTTTGACGGCCGCGCCCCATGGCGTGACCCCCTCTGCATCGATCGTGTTCCGGTACGCGTGTGTTCACGACGCAACGAAAATCGGGTTTACGTCTTTCGTCTGTTAAGGGTACATGGTTTTTGCTGTATATGCTCGTTGCGTTACGCCAAAAAGCCCAACTGCCAGCATTTTCACGGTCAAAAGCCCTCTGCCCTGCGTTTATGAGGTTCAGAGCATACAAGATTCAGGGCGGAGCGGGTATTTATAGAACCCAGTCGATGAGTTCTTCGAGAGCGTCACGGGCGGACGCGCGCCAGAGGTAGGTTGCTTTACGGTCAGCTCGGGTGGGGCCAGCGTTGATGATGCCCACAGGTTTTCCGGCCCGCAGAGTGTCAAGTACCAGTTTGTAACCGCTCATGACCGCAACCGATGAGCCAACAATGAGAAGAGATGAAGATTGCTCCAGTAGCTGCTTCGCCTGCTCCTTGCGGGGTGTCGGAACGCTCTCCCCAAAGTAGACCACGTTGGGTTTGAGTTTCTCAGAACCGCAGCTCAAGCATCCCACCATCTGAAAATCAGCGATAAAAGAATCTGAAAGATCAACGTCGCCATCGGGATTGACCTGCAATTCAGCATCGTCCAAACGTTCGAGATAACCGGGGTTAGCGTTTTCTAAGCGCTGGTCTAAAGCGGTGCGGGGTTCAACAAAACCGCAATCTAAACATTCAATCTTTGAAAGATCACCGTGCAAAGGTAAAACCTGCCGAGCACCCGCTGCTGAATGTAGCCCATCAACATTTTGAGTAATAATCGCTAATACTTTTCCGGCTTCTTCTAATTCAGCTAATACGTAATGAACTATATTCGGCTGAGCGTTTTTCATTTGCCGCCAGCCCACATACGAACGAGCCCAGTAGCGGTGGCGGGCACCGGCGTCATACTTGAACTCTTGGTAGGTCATGGGGCGGTGGCGACGCAACGAGCCGTTAGGACCGCGGTAGTCGGGTATTCCCGAGTCGGTCGAAACCCCGGCGCCAGTAAGTACCAGCACTCCCCCAATATCTAGCATCTGAGCGATACCGGCGGCGGCAGCTCCAGTATCAGAATGGACGCCAGAGTCCTCCACAACCCTTGAGATAGAGCGCAAGGCTGCAGCGTGCGTGGTAGCAATATCAGCGCGTCGTAAAGACTCAGCGTTGGCATATTCAGCAGAATACGAAACGGAGGTTTGCATATTTTCCATTATGCCCGGCGAGGACGACTCACAATGCTACACCCGCTACAAGAGACCACCAGCATCCCCGATTCAGCGGTTGTTGCCCGTCAGCTCAGACCTAAAAGAAGCCTCTGATGATTTTTCAGGTGTTATCTCGCATAGCGCAGAAAAACCGGCGTTCCACACCTTTTTGTGAGGTCTGGAAGGCCGGTTTTTATTTTTAGCGTTGTTCACTTAGTCAGGTTTTAGCGGCTAGCGGTGACAGTGAGCCCGTCCATCGAAACGTCGGGGTTCACGTCCACCTGCACGGTATCTCCGTCGCGAACCTCACCGGCGAGGATTCCCTTCGCCAGACGGTCACCAATTTCGCGTTGCACCAGGCGACGCAGCGGACGCGCACCGTAGCTAGGATCGTACCCGGCAAGCCCCAGCCACTCAAGAGCAGCATCGGTAACGTCCAGGCTCAAGCGACGATCAACCAGGCGCTTACCCATAGCATCAATTTGTAGGCTAACAATCTTACCCAAATCCTCTGCGCTGAGCGGCTCAAACATGATGATGTCATCTAAGCGGTTGAGGAACTCCGGCTTGAAAGAGGCATTGACCACTCCCATTACCGCGGAGGTACGCGCGTCCTCATCGAGGTTCTGGTCAATCAAGAACTGCGAGCCCATGTTTGAGGTCAGAATCAAAATCACGTTGCGGAAATCGACGGTGCGCCCCTGGCCGTCGGTCAGACGTCCATCATCAAGTACCTGCAAGAGAATGTCGAAGACCTCCGGGTGAGCTTTTTCGACCTCGTCGAGCAAAACCACCGAGTAGGGACGACGGCGCACAGCCTCGGTCAGCTGACCACCTTCTTCGTAACCCACGTACCCGGGAGGGGCACCGACCAAGCGGGCTACCGCGTGCTTCTCGGCATACTCGCTCATGTCGATACGCACCAGCGCGCGCTCATCATCAAACTGGAACTCAGCCAGTGCCTTAGCCAGCTCAGTCTTACCGACACCGGTGGGGCCCAAGAACATGAAGGAACCAATCGGGCGGTCAGGGTCTGAGATACCCGCGCGTGAACGGCGAACCGCGTCCGCAACGGCTGTGACTGCCTTGCGCTGACCAATCAGGCGCTTGCCCAATTCTTCTTCCATGCGTAGCAGCTTCTCAGATTCGCCCTGCAGCATACGCCCGGCGGGAATACCCGTCCAGGCTGAGATGACCTCGGCAATATCGTCTGCGGTCACCTCTTCAGAAACCATAGTCTCGGTTGAGGACGCTGCGGCTTCCTCCTGGTGTGCCTCGGCAAGCTGAGCTTCAAGCGCGGGAATTTCACCGTAGAGGATGCGGGAGGCATCTGCTAGGTTGCCTTCGCGCTGGGCGACCTCAGCTTTAGAGCGCAGCTCATCAATCTGAGATTTAAGTTCACCTACCTTATTGAGTCCAGCTTTCTCGGCTTCCCAGCGGGAGTTCAGCGCGTCCAGCTGCTCTTTTTTATCTGCCATATCGGCACGCAGGGCCTCCAAACGCTCTACCGATGCGGGGTCGGTTTCGTCAGCAAGTGCCAGCTCTTCCATGGTGAGACGGTCAACGGCGCGACGCAGCTGGTCGATTTCCTCGGGTGCCGAGTCAATTTCCATACGCAGACGCGATGCTGCCTCATCGATCAGGTCAATCGCTTTATCCGGCAGCTGACGCGAGGGAATGTAGCGGTTAGACAGGTTCGCAGCTGCCACCAGGGCTGAGTCTGCGATGGATACCTTGTGGTGAGCTTCGTAGCGTTCTTTGAGTCCGCGCAGAATACCGATGGTGTCATCGACCGACGGCTCCCCCACGTAAACCTGCTGAAAGCGACGTTCGAGGGCAGCGTCTTTCTCGATGTTTTCGCGGTACTCGTCCAAGGTGGTGGCACCGATCAGGCGCAGTTCACCACGAGCAAGCATGGGTTTGAGCATATTGCCCGCGTCCATGGAACCTTCGGTAGCACCGGCACCTACCACGGTGTGGATCTCGTCGATGAAGGTCACAATCTGACCTTCAGACTTTTTGATCTCTTCGAGAACAGCCTTGAGTCGTTCCTCAAACTCACCGCGGTATTTAGCGCCAGCAACCATTGCACCGAGGTCAAGGCTAATAAGGGTTTTACCGCGCAGAGATTCAGGCACATCGCCCGAAACCATGCGCTGGGCAAGACCTTCTACCACGGCGGTTTTACCGACGCCGGGTTCACCAATGAGAACGGGATTGTTCTTGGTGCGGCGTGAGAGTACCTGAATGACGCGGCGAATTTCGCTATCGCGCCCAATCACGGGGTCGAGTTTACCCTCGCGTGCTACTGCGGTGAGATCGGTGCCGTACTTTTCGAGGGCTTGAAAGGTGCCCTCGGGGTCTGGGGTATTCACGGTGCGACCTCCTCTTACACTCGGAATAGTTGATTCAAGCACCTGGGCAGACGCACCGTTGTCGGTGAGCGCGCGGGCGGCGTCATCGTTATCGCTGGCGATGCCCAGGAGCAGAAGTTCAGTTGAAACGTATTCGTCGCCGAGTTGCTCAGCTTTGGTCTGCGCTGTTTGTAGGGCGCTCAGGGTAGCCCGCGAGAACTGGGCTTGGGCGGTTGACGAGCCCTGGGCGCTCGGTAGTTTCTTGATAGCGGTGGATGCTGCCACTGAGATAGCATCCACATCTGCGCCGGCTGCTTTGAGCACGGCGACTGCAACGCCTTCGCGCTGGTCCATGAGTGCTTTGAGCAGGTGTGCCGGTTCAATACTGGGGTTGCCCGCTGTTTGGGCGTTCATATTCGCTGCCGAAATGGCTTCTTGCGATTTGGTGGTGAATTTGGTGTTCATTGTTCCTCTAGTGATCGTTGGTGAGGAGCGCTGGTTTTGGGCTGGCAAGCCGACTACCTGCGTCCGTTTCTTTTAGATAAATTGAGTGTACTACGCTCAACTTTATTTTGTAAAGCGTGTTCCCGCTTTCTACGTTCTACGTTCTACGTTCTACGGCAAGCGTCGGCACTCCGCTACAAAGCTCAGGCATACCCGGGGACACCACCGCGCCAAAGGTGACCACCAAAAGTAAAAGGTGACCGCGAAAAGTAATGGTGACCATGACATGTGCGGTCAGCATTACTTTTCGCGGTCACCTCATTCTTAAAAACCACCACGGACGCGCGCTTTTTGCTGCCTGATAGCTGCGACTATTGCGCGCTTTGATTTCTCTGGCTCCTTGTACACATCACCCCAGTTCAAGCGCACCACTCTCCAGCCCGCATTTTGCAGCTCAACTTCACGGCGACGCTCTCGCAACAACGCATCCTCAGCCGAACCAAACCGTGAATACTTGATGGCACCGTCAAACTCAAAAGCAAGCATCAAATCAGGAATAGCAAAATCCATACGGTAGAGGCTGCCATTCACGATCACCTCATACTGCTCATAAATTCCTGGAATCTTCAGCATGATAAGAATCCACCGGAGAAGCGTCTCACCAGCAGATTCAGATTTTTCGCTTACCAGAGACGCTAATCGCTGTACCTTGCGTGGACGATACCCTCCACCCAGCGCCAAAAATTCGACCAGCTCTTCATAAGCAACCAGTTTGTTCCGCACCGCTGAATCTGCAATCACAAGAGCTTGTTCTACGGGCAAGAGTTGAGCACAGAATTTTATAGTCTCCAGAGGCGCAGAAATAGCCAACCCCTCTGACGTCATACGGTGGGGGAAACTTTCCAAATCACTGACGAGGTGCTTTTTCACGTCCTTGGCGCGTCCGCGGCTGTTGGTTTCCGTCAGTATATGCACTTCATTCTTGGGGTCAATGACATCAAGACCGTAGAGCAAAGCCGCCGAGACATGCGAGAAAATCGCGGACGAGTTACGTTTGTAATAGGCATAGATATGGGCAAGAGGTGTTTCCCAAGGAGTCAGTCGGTTCAGAAGTGAACCGTTGATGTAGGCTCCTTCTCTGAGCCGAATCAGTTGGCCGTTTACTAGCGCTTTGTTGATAGAGGCGGGGTGTTCCCCGCGCTGTAGGAGGTCTTTGCGGGTGGCAATGTTATCTAATATTTCTTCGTGGTTCATGCGCTTATCATGCACAATTTTCGCTGGGCTAGCTGGTTGTTACGTTTTATGTTGTGGATATCTTTTCAATGTAATTCTATGGATAGCCCACACAGAGGTGACCACCAAAAGTAAAAGGTGACCGCGAAAAGTAATGGTGACCATGACATGTGCGGTCAGCATTACTTTTCGCGGTCACCTCCGATTTTTCGTGGTCACACCGCGCGAAGGCAGGCACACGGCGGCAGCAAAGAGACTCTCCCACCAGCTCTACCCGCGCGCATCGTGTCGGCACGCACCAGCGTCTCTACGCCCTAGTCAAGAAAGTCATAGGTGTAGGACGCGCGTTCCCGCTCCTCTTCTTGCTCCGGGTCAATGCCGGCGAGGGTGCGGTGGGTTTTCTTAGATTCATTCAAAGCTAGAAAATAGGTAGCCAGTGCGAAGCAGAGGGTAAGGATTCCAGCCGTATTGCCGAACCCGGCTGAAAGACCCACAAACCACTCCCCGAATACCTGCGACGCCGCCGACACCACGCGTCCGCCCATACGATCTGGCACTAAGAAACCAAATACCAGGGCAAGAACAAAAGAAATCACGTACACCAGGGCAATAGTAAAAGTGGTCGACCGAGTAACATGCAAAGCAGCTTCACGACGCATCATCACAGCACCCATACCCATCGCCACTAACAGCATGGGCCCAAAACTAACAGCGAAAACAGGTACAAGGTCGCCTCCAGCGCCAAACAGTGAGCGCCCGGCGACTATCCAGAGGGTCGCAATCACCGCCAGCGGGTAGGCAAGGCGGGGCAGGTAACGGGTAAAAGCAGAGGATGCGCGTTGAGTATTCACGTAATTTATTCTACGAACCTTGTGGAGCAGTTGTTATAGGGTGAAGGTATGACTACTTCGCAGAAACCAGCAGCAATTCTTTTCGATCATGATGGCACTCTTGTTGATACTGAGCCCCTGTGGGCGAGGGCTAAGGAGGATGTCGCGCACGCGCACGGTAAGCAGTGGAGCGAGCAGGACACCTTGGACGCGCTGGGTAAGCCCATGCAGGTTACCTACGACATCATGAAGGCTAATGGTGTTGCGCTGAGTGATGAGCAGATTTACGACGGTTTGGTGAGCAGTATTCTGGGGCAGCTGGATGATACACAGATTGAGTTTCTGCCCGGTGTTGAGAAGCTGTTGCAGGATGTGCATGAAGCGGGTATCCCGGCGGCGATTGTTACTAACGCTACCCGCCACATCGCGGAGCGTACTGCCGCGATGGCACCGGAGGGTCTATTCAGAACCATTGTGACTAACGATGATGTCACCAATCCTAAGCCCGATCCTGAGCCTTATCTTTTAGCGGCTCAGCGGTTGGGTGTTGAGCCGAGTGAGTGTATTGCGCTCGAAGACTCCCCGAGTGGTGTTGCCAGTGCCAAAGCAGCTGGGATGAAAGTGATTGTTTTGCCCGGTATGCAGCCTGTTAAGGAAGGTGAGGGTAACTTACACGTTAGCCACGGGGAGCTTACTTTTAAGGCTCTCCTTATTCTGAATAATTCATAATAAGCTAGATTTTTGGCTGAAAACCGCCTACACTTAAAGCACGGAAACAACCATTTTCACTTCCGTCGAAACCACCGGACAGGGAGTGAAAAGCTAGAGTCAGGAGATTCTTATGTCAAACAAAAACGCAGCTTTCACCGTTCCCGGTCTCGTTGAAGAAACCGGTCACCAGATTGCAGACGCTCTGCAGCTTCGCCTGCACGCGATGAACGATTTGCATCTCACCCTCAAGCATGCTCACTGGAATGTCGTTGGTCCTAACTTCATTGCCGTCCACGAAATGCTTGACCCCCAGGTTGATTTGGTTCGCGGCTACGCAGACGAAATCGCTGAGCGCATGGCAACTATGGGCGTTTCACCCAACGGTCTGCCCGGTGCCCTCGTTGAACAGCGCACCTGGAACGAGTACGACGTCAACCGCGGCGACTCTCTAGATCACCTGCGCGCACTCAACGACGTTTACACCGGTATCATTGAGGACAACCGCGCAGTCATCGCAAAGGTCGGCGACCTTGACCCCATCACCGAAGACCTGCTGATTGGTCAGACCGCTGAACTTGAGAAGTTCCAGTGGTTTATCCGCTCACACATCGAAGACGGTAACGGCAACCTCAGCTAAGTTTTCTAACGCCCCTCAAGGGGTTTGAACTCAGGGGACGCACCCGCAGTCAGTGGGTGCGTCCCCTGAGTTTAAGATTGCCTTGATGGCATCGAACGCGAGAATTACCCCACGTTGAGGCTGTTTTGTGCTCCTCATTCTTTTATTTTGGAGCCAGCTTGTATTAGAGTGTTTTGGAGCGAAGGGGAGTAGCTCCCATCGGTAGCGTTATCTTGCCTAGCAGGTAGCGTAGCCTAAGCGGTTTATCGACATACTGGTTCGCACAAGCACCCGGTAAATCACCCGTTATGCATCAAGTATGCGGGCGAGCGAGACCTTCGGCGAGAAAGTATTTTCTTTAGCCGAGGTCTCTTTTTATTTTTAAGCTGAGATCGACGGCGCGAGTTTTTCAAGGAGCTTGCCATGACCGATGGTTCGCATATTCGCCAGCCTGTAGCTAACCCCAGCAAGGCGCAGATTCGCAGATGGAGACGTTACCTTGCCGAGGAAATCTCCGAGGCGCGTATTTACGCTACCTTAGCAGAGCGGGCTGAGGGAAAAGAGGCTGAAATCTTACGCGAAGTAGCCCAGGCCGAATTTCGTCACCAGGACCATTGGCGTACCCTGCTGGGCGTACATGCTAGCCCGGAGCCTCGCCCAGCAGTTTCCGCCCGCTTCTTAGAGCTGCTGGCGAGGAAGTTTGGTTCGGTCTTTGTGTTGGCTCTAGCCCAACGCGCTGAAGGGCGTTCCCCCTATGCTAACGATTCTGATGCGACCGAAGCCATGGCCGCTGATGAAGCCATCCATGAAGAGATTATCCGTGCCCTTTCTATTCAGGGGCGAGAAAAGCTCTCCGGCAACTTCCGCGCAGCGGTTTTTGGTGCGAATGATGGCTTGGTTTCTAATGCAGCTCTTATTATGGGTGTGGGGGCCAGCGGTGTCGACAGCTCCTTAATTCTCTTATCGGGTATTGCAGGTCTGTTGGCTGGGGCTTTCTCAATGGCTGCTGGGGAGTTTGTTTCGGTGCGCTCCCAACGTGAGCTTCTCGATGCTTCTCGCCCCACTCAGGTGACTCTCGATGTTGCTCGGCACCTTGATATCGAGCAAAACGAGCTGAAACTTATTTATAAGGCACGCGGTATGAGCGAGGAAGCTGCCGAGCACCGAGCTATGGAACGGTTGGGGCACTTTACATGCGACTGTGACCCCTCATTTTCGTTTCGGCCGGGCACCGAAAATAAGCATGAAATCAACTCCCATAGCGTACTTGGGAGCGATGTGGGGACAGCCGCCTCCAGCTTCTCTTTCTTCGCCACTGGCGCCTTTATTCCGATTCTCCCCTATCTACTGGGTTTCTCCGGTATGTTAGCCGCGGTAGTCTCGATGGTGCTAGTTGGCATTGCTCTGTTGATTACTGGCGGAATAGTTGGTCTACTCGCTGGGGCTTCTCCGCTCAAGAGAGGCGGTCGTCAGCTAGCCATCGGTTACGGTGCAGCTCTAATGACTTTCTTTTTGGGCTTCATCTTTAATACCGCCATCCTATAAATCCCAACCGTCGGCTTTGCTATGGCCAAGGAAACCTTTATGCGGTGTGCTCGAGGCACATTCTCTGTACACAAGGCACACCGCATAAGCTGATTTCTCTAATATTTCCTTGGTTTTACCTGAGACGGCGGTAACGTACGAGGAGGAAACCAGCAAGACTCAGCAAGAGACCGATAATCAGAATTAGCATGACGCCGTTGGGCCCAGTGTGAGCCAGCAAAGTGCTGTGCGAGGGAGCCTTCGAAGAGATAAAAGCGTGAGCTGAGGACGCCGATGAGTCAGCTGTGGCACCTCGAACCCCAGCATTCTCCTCCCCCTGGGTTTTGGATGTAGGCTGCGGATCCGCAACTGGAACAGTTGAACTCACAACAGCTGGGGGAGCAACTTTCACCCCAGCAGATTCGGTAGGCTGAGCTGGTGCGGGTTTGATTACTGACGGACTCGATGTTCCAGGCAGAGGCACCTCCATAGAAGTACCTTCTGGGTCTTCTGATGCCGTAGCGCTGGTAACCTCTGAACCCACTTCAAAGGTGTAGATACCGGTATTGGAAGTAATCGCAGGACCTCCCCCGACAGGTGTACCCTGAGCACGAACTTTGACCGTATATACCCCAGGCTCGGTGAAAAGCCAATTAGTATGCACATGGCTGGGTAGGTTTTGGTGAATCACAGAGCCACTCATCATCTCGTAGCCCCCGTGGGTAAATGGTGATGTTAGACCGCTAAAGAGAGATGTTTGGAAGAGAAGAATACGCCCAGGGCCGGTGACCTCGAGGAATTTAAAATCGATCGCTGAGTACTCAGGAGCGACTGCCGAGGTATCCCAGCCCATGAAGGGCAGGGTTCGCTGCGAGGTGCCGTTTTCACTAATAAAGTATCCCTTCGAAGCTAGCTGCTGGGCTCGTGAGGCAGGGAGTTCGGTAAGAGCCGACTTATCGATCTTCACCTTCACACTTTCGGGGGTACGGTAGCTAATTCCGCTTCCGGTATCGTCCTTAACTGCTAGTTCGAGCATGCTCCCGCGGGCAGTAACATTGAAAAGATCGATGTGACCGTTACTAATAACACGAGGCTCGGTAACAAGGGTGTGAGGCTGAGGTTGTGCGGAGTCATCCATCGTATTTGGTGGGTCGCTAGGACTTGAGGATTCCGTTGGATGAGGAGTAGGCGGGCTAGGCACTGGGTCTTCACTAGGGGAAGACGAGGGGAGGTCCTGACGTGCGTCCTGCGCGTTCTTCTCTACCTTAAATATTTCAGTAAAAGGCTCGGAGCGTAGCTCTTGCCCGTCTTGAGTGACGCCCACAGCATGGCCGGTGAGTGTATAGGTTCCTGCACGCTCAAAATACCAGTGAGCGTGGGTATGCCCCAGAATCGGTAGGCTAGTGCCGGGTTCGATGTAGTACTTGCCATCGGCAAGGACGGGGAGGATAGCGTACTCGTCATCTTCAGACAGCGGGTCGTTCCCAAACAGAGCGACAGGGCTTGGACCTGTGACAGAGGTAAACTCGATGCGGATCGATTCAAACCCATTATCCGCGAATCCGGGAGCACTCCAGCCCGGCTCGAAATATCCATTGGCATTGAAGCTGGCAGTGTAGTATCCTTCGGCGCTGCTGCGGCTTAGGTTTTTGAAATTATAGTCGGTTCCGTAGGTGGAGTTATCGATGAGAAAGAACACTGAGTTGGGGTCATAGAGGTCGTTGCGGATTCCATTGGCAACCTTAACCACTGGAGTTCCCGAGTCAGTAACTACGTAAAAACTGTCAGTATGACCTTTGCTAATTTCGGTTCGGGGTTCAGAGGCCTGAGTCAAAGGCAGGTAAAGGGTTGCCAACAGTAATGTCAGCAAGGCCACCAGACTCCTGCGTAGTGAGCGCATGCTTATTCCTTTGTCACGGTAGATAGTTAGATAAACGAGATGCTTATCAGCATTATTTAAATGATAATCATTATCATTAATAGTTTCGCATACACCCCCCGTAAAGCAAACCAGTAAAATCACCCGAGTTTCTTCGACTTCAAATTCGCCCCCCCTACAAACAAACAATCCCAGACCATCCATCGCACGAACATCAAGCAAATTTTAGCTTCACCTCACTTTCGAGGAAGACAGAAGGCGGTGCCACAATTCACATCTTGAGCACCGGTCAAACTTTCAATCCAACAGCGCAAACATGCTAGAGTAGCTTAGAATTAGAATTTTTGAGATCTTAATAAATCTAACTGCATCTCTAAAATTAAAATCTAAAAGCCGACGCGACTCCATGAAATTCAAAAATCTTCGCGCGGTTATCATCGTTCAAAGGAAAATAATGAACAAGATTTCACGTCGATCCCTAGCCAAGGGTGCCGCTTGGGCAGCTCCCGTAATCATCTCAGCTACAGCCGTTCCTGCCTACGCTGCTAGTCAGCTCTGCACAAACGCTTCTACCACCAGCATCACTTGGACCAACTTCGTTCGTAGCACGCCTGCATCCTCACAGGGCAGCACCAGCCACTCAGGTAGCGTTGTAACCAACGATGGTCAGGCGGTTCTCACCATTAACCATGTCTCTTCAACTGGTCCCTCACTCTCCGGCGCTCAAAATCTGATGACCAAGAAGAGTCAAAGCATTCCTTTTCCCACGTACTCCGGATTGTCAGACTACCTCTTCGTCCAATCGCTAGCGAAAGGTTCCGGGGGCTACACTGGAGGCAGCCAGAAATCCACCATGACCATGAGCTTCTCAACCCCAGTCACCGGCTTCTCTTTTGTCATCGGTGACATTGACCAGGGCGGTAGCTGGCAGGACGTTTATACCGTCAAGTCCTCCCTGATGGGAGAAGCAACTTCTGCCCCTATGGTTACTGGCGATGCTGATATTTCCACGAATGGCGACACCACCTCATTCAGCGCCAAGAAGACTAACGTAGATTTAAAGCCTACTTCTACAGCGGGTACTGTTACCCTAACATTCCCCGAACCTATCGACACCATTACCCTCACATGGGCTAACGGTGGCAACCGTACTGGTGGTCAGAACTTCGTTATCGGTGGCAAAACCACCTTAAGTGTCTGTTCAACCCCAACTTCAACCTCAGCGACATCCTAATCTAACCTGTAAGGCATAGACAGGTGGGGGCTGACCAGTGAACTGGTCAGCCCCCACCTTGTTGACTATTTCATCTATCCTATTTTTAACACATAAGTATCAGCTGAGATAAAACCAAGACTCCTGGGGGCATATGACCCCAGGAGTCTAGCGGCTTAAGACCAAACTAATTTACTTTGTAGCGAAGATTTCGCGCATCAGCTGGGCGGTCTCTGAGGGGGTCTTACCGACCCTCACACCAGCAGCCTCAAGAGCCTCTTTCTTCGCCTGAGCAGTACCTGATGAACCCGAGACAATAGCGCCTGCATGCCCCATAGTCTTACCCTCAGGAGCAGTAAAGCCTGCGACGTAGCCAACAACAGGCTTAGTCACGTTCGCCTTAATAAAATCAGCAGCACGTTCCTCAGCGTCGCCACCAATCTCACCAATCATCACAATCGCTTCGGTCTCGGGGTCAGCCTCAAAAGCCTCCAGAGCGTCAATGTGAGTGGTACCGATGACGGGATCACCGCCAATACCAATGGCGGTAGTGAATCCGATATCGCGCAGTTCAAACATCATCTGGTAAGTCAGAGTACCCGACTTTGAAACCAGACCGATCTTGCCCTTACCTGTGATGTCACCGGGGGTGATGCCTACGTTGGCTTCACCGGGGGTGATGATACCGGGGCAGTTAGGGCCAATAATGCGGGTAATCTGCTTGCCATCAGCATCAACCTTTGACTTAGCGTGTGCCCAGAACTCAGCTGAATCCTGAACAGGGATACCCTCGGTAATGACAACAACCAGAGGAACTTCAGCGTCGATAGCCTCGATGACTGCGTCCTTGGTGAATGCCGGGGGCACGAAAACAATGGAGACGTCAGCGCCAGTCTTCTCAACTGCCTCAGCAACTGAGCCGAATACGTTGAGTTCAACCTGCTCGCCGTCCTTGTTGGTGTGGGTAACGGTGGTGCCAGCTTTACGGGCGTTCACACCGCCCACGATATTGGTTCCGTAAGCGAGCATACGCGCGGTGTGCTTTGAGCCTTCGCCGCCGGTAATACCCTGAACGATGACCTTTGAGTCTTTGTTCAAAAAGATAGACATAGTTTTAACCTTCTTTAAGATTCTTCTATACTGCGAATTTAGGCGGTATGAGCCAGTTCAGCTGCCTTGTCAGCACCTGAATCCATGGTCTCTGCCTGGTATACCAGCGGATGGTTAGCTTCGTTGAGGATGCGGCGACCTTCTTCAACGTTGTTACCGTCAAGGCGAACAACGAGGGGCTTAGTTGCCTTATCGCCGAGGATTTCAAGGGCCTTTACGATGCCGTTTGCAACAGCGTCACACGCGGTAATGCCGCCGAAGACATTGACGAATACAGACTTGACCTGCTCATCGTTGAGAATGATGTCAAGACCTGCTGCCATGACCTCAGCGGACGCACCGCCACCGATGTCGAGGAAGTTAGCGGGCTTCACGTTGCCATGGTTTTCGCCAGCATAAGCAACAACGTCCAGGGTTGACATGACAAGACCAGCGCCGTTACCGATGATGCCGACTTCACCGTCGAGCTTCACGTAGTTAAGGTCGTTTTCTTTAGCCTTAGCTTCCAGCGGGTTTTCTGCTGACTTATCAACCAGTGACTCGTGGTCTGGCTGGCGGAACTCAGCGTTGTCGTCCAATGAGACCTTGCCGTCAAGAGCAAGAATCTTACCATCGCCAGTCTTTACCAGCGGGTTAACCTCAACGAGGGTCGCGTCTTCCTTGTCGTAGACCTCGCCCAGCTTCACGAGAACAGCAGCAACATCGTCCTGGAGTTCAGCGGGGAAGCCAGCTGCTTCGACGATTTCCTTCGCCTTAGCCTCGTTCAGCCCTTCAGCGGGGTTGACCTCAACCTTAGCAAGCGCTTCGGGGCGCTCGGCAGCGAGGGTTTCGATATCCATACCGCCCTCAACCGAGCACATCGCCAAGTAGGTGCGGTTAGCGCGGTCCAGCAGAATGGAGAAGTAGTACTCTTCAGCAATGTCAGCGCCCTGGGCGATCATGACGCGCTCTACGGTGTGACCCTTAATGTCCATACCGAGAATCTGCTGTGCGTACTCAAAAGCCTCATCAGCGGTCTTAGCGACTTTCACGCCGCCAGCCTTACCGCGTCCGCCTACCTTAACCTGAGCCTTGACAACGGTGACGCCGCCAATCTTCTCAGCAGCAGCTTTAGCTTCTTCAGGGGTGGTAGCCACGATGCCCTGAAGCACGGGAACGCCGTGCTTCTCAAAAAGGTCGCGTGCCTGGTATTCAAACAGGTCCACAGGGGTATCCTTCTTCTTCGAAGTCTCAGCCCGGTAACACTCAAAGCACCGGGCTCTTACCTTGAGAACAATCTGCGCTCACGGCCCTGGCAAGAGAGCTAAAGAACAGAGAGTCCCGCTACTTTCAACTGTAACCGATATGAGCGAAAACACCCTAACGCATCAAGAAACAAGCGAGCAAAAAAATGCATAAATTACTGGCTGTTTACGCCCGGTGTTCGCTAATGGCATCAAGAATATTGATGACGAACGGGGCAGTATCAGAAGCTCGGGGAATCATCAGGTACTCCTCCTCAGCGATCTTCCACAGCATCAACTCTGCGTCCTCAACCATCACACGGAACGCCATACCCGGCGCGAAATACTTGGGCTTATTTTCAAAGAGCACGTTATCCGCCAAAATACGAGCAGCATCGGGGCCGCTGAGGTTAATCACCGCGCGGTTCACCGACACATTGAGCACCAGCCCATCATCGTGCGCCAGCGCCGCCTCAAGAGCACGCCCCAGCTTAATCTGATCAACTCGCGTCACAATCAAAAAGACATTCTCACGGTTGAACAAGTTAGCCACAATCTGACGGGTACCGTACAGCACTTCCCTACCCGTCATGTCACCGGTAACTTCGCCCTCCCACCGGGGGAACTTAGCGCCCAAGACCTTCTCCATACGCTGGGCAGCAGCCGAATCCGGGTCAATCTCAATACGGAATAAGGTCAAATCGGTAAGGTCGGTCATCTGAAACCGGGTATCAGTCACCGCATCCATCACCTCGGTAAATTCTTCTGCCGGTGAGGCTACTGCGTCCTCTTGCATTTTCTACTTTCATTACTAAAACTTGTAAGCGCCGGGTGCGCTCACTCTTTATCATAAGGTTACTTTTGAGAAGCGTTGAGTACCCGCTTACAGCTTGGTCAGAGGCGCATAACGCAGCATGAGACGCTTCTCCTCGCCCGCAAAACGCACCTTAGCCACCGTTTTATCGCCAGAGCCCTCAACTGCGATAATGTTGCCCTCACCAAATTTCGCGTGCGAAACCTTATCGCCCACGGCAAGCAGGGGAATCTCTTTTTGAGGTTCCACACGGGAGACATTTTTGGCAGCGGCTTTCAAACCAGCAGCATCGGCTGTTGATGAACGCCCAAACCTCTCACGTTCAACACTCCCGTAAGAGGTCGCACTGCTAAAACGGTCAGAGTAAACGGGGCTACCGTAACCGCTATAGCTACTACCGCCCCACCCCGCGCCAGTGGATGCTCCCCCACGACGTTTCCAGTCAATGAGTTCCTGCGGAATCTCCTCAATGAAGGGAGAAGGCGGGTTATACTGACTCTTACCCCACATCGAACGCATCTCAGCGCGCGTAATGTAAAGACGTTCCATCGCGCGGGTAAGACCCACGTAGGCAAGACGGCGCTCCTCGCTCATCTCGCTATCATCAGTTAGTGCCCGCTGGTGCGGGAAAAGCCCGTGTTCCAAGCCGGTCAAAAAGACCACCGGGAACTCCAAGCCCTTAGCTGTATGCAGGGTCATCAAAGTGATAACACCCTGCGAGCGCGCCTGTTCTACCTCTTGAGCAATCTGGGCGGCGCTGGGTTCGTGACCATCAGCGTTGGCACCGGGCTTATGGGGAATCTGATCGGCATCGGCAACTAGAGCAACGTGCTCCAGAAAGTCAGGTAAGGACGCTCCCTCGTTGTCATTCTGGAAGTCGCGGACGGCATCCACCAGCTCCGAGAGGTTTTCTACGCGGGTCTCGTCCTGAATATCGTTAGATTCTCGCAGTGCCTGTAAGTAGCCAGTTTGTTCCAGCACGGCTTCAAGACAGGTTGCAGCGTCCTCGGTTTCTGCGATTTGCGCTAGGTCATCCATCAGCTGCACGAAAGCAGCAATTTTTTTGGAGCCTGCCGCGCCTAAGTCTTGAATATCGCCGGTGCGGCGGGCTGCCGCCATGAAAGAAATGCGCTCTCGTGACGCGAAGTCAGCAACCACAGACTCAGATTTAGCTCCGATGCCTCGCTTGGGTTCGTTAAGAACACGACGCACGTTGATATCGTCATCGGGGTTCACTAAAGCACGCAAGTAGGCAAGCGCGTCCTTGATTTCTTTGCGCTCGTAGAAGCGAGTGCCACCGACCACGCGGTAGGGCAGGCCAACTTTCATGAGGGCTTCTTCGAGGGTGCGCGATTGGGCATTGGTGCGGTAGAAAACCGCAATATCGCCGGGTGCCACGCCTTTTTCATCGCGTAGACGATCTACTTCTTGGGCGATAAAACGCGCCTCAAGATGCTCAGAGTCGGCAACGTAACCGGTGATTTTGGCGCCATCGCCCGATGCCGTCCACAGCTTCTTGGGGCGACGGTCTGTATTGCGCTCAATCACCGCGTTCGCGGCACTCAAAATGTTCTGAGTGGAGCGGTAGTTCTGCTCCAGCAAAATGGTACGTGCGTTTTTATAGTCGCTCTCAAAATCAGTGATATTTCGAATATCAGCGCCGCGGAAAGCATAAATTGACTGGTCAGAATCACCCACAACCGTCAGCTCAGCAGGGGGCAAAGCATCCGGGTAGGGTCCCTGCTCCTCAGTACGACGGTGGGCACCCACCAGTTCACGGACCAGGGCATACTGAGCGTGGTTGGTGTCCTGGTACTCATCCACCAAAATGTGGCGAAAACGCCTGCGATAATACTCAGCGACCTGCGGAAAAGCACGCAATAGGTACACCGTTTGGGCAATGAGATCATCAAAATCAAGGGAATTAGCTGCGCGCAACCGTGCAGTGTAATCGCTATAAACCTTTGAAATCGCGCTCTCATACGGGTTTGAAGGGCTCACCTGCATAGCGTACTGGTCAGCTGAAATCAGCTCATTCTTCAGACCAGAAATCTTGTTAGCAATAGCTCGCGGCGCGAACTTCTTAGGATCAAGATTGTGCTGCTTAGCAATCAGCGTCAGCAGACGCAAAGAATCCGCCGAATCGTAAATCGAGAAAGTAGTCTTGAGCCCCAGCGTCTTCGCTTCGCGGCGCAAAACGCGCACGCAGAAGGAGTGGAAGGTTGAAATCCACATGTGCTGCGCTCTGGGCCCAATCAGCTGCGCAATACGCTCGCGCATCTCCATGGCTGCCTTGTTAGTGAATGTGATTGCCAGAATCTGCCCCTGGTGGGCGCGTCCGGTCGCCAACAAATAAGCAATGCGGTGAGTCAATACACGGGTTTTGCCCGATCCAGCGCCCGCCACAATCAACAGGGGAGCATCTGCGTGAACCACTGCCTCATGCTGCTGCTCGTTCAACCCTTCCGTCAAACGCACTGCCATCGGAGAGCTTACCTCATACCTTGCAGGTGCAGCAGGCGCAAAACTGCTCCCACCCACCTGATAACTCGGAGGCATAAAATCATCATCTGCAGGCACAGCATCATAGTAGGGATCGAAAGGAGGTTCCTCCACTACCGGGGCGTCAGGACGCGACTGTTCATCAAGGGGCGTATTCTGCACCTTGGAGCGGGAAGTGGGCATAAAGTCATCATCAAACAAGTGATCCATGGTGCTTTAAGTGTAAACCGAAGATATATTCGATGCCGCCTCACCTCCACCTTGGGACAAACTTTCAGCAGACGGCATAATGGATGCTATGGGTCTTTCAAAAAGTCAGAAAAAGCGTCTCTACGGTGATAAAGCTCAGCTCGAAGCAACCACACCACCTACCCGCACCACAGCTAAGATGTCAGCAGCTGATTCTCGATACCGGCAGGGTGAACTCTACGCCGACCCTACCAAGTCCTCCTCAAACATGTACCTGGTGGTAGGTTTCATCGTCTCCTTCTCACTAATCGCCTACAACTATTTATGGGTACTCCCCCAGTTCTCACACTTCGCAGGCAACACTGTGCCAGAACTACTCTTCAGTTTTGGACGTGACGAGATAGAAGCATTCGCTGGCAGCACAGACCCCGATTACATCGCACAGTACGCCACC
This sequence comes from Rothia sp. ZJ1223, assembly GCF_016900985.1. Lineage (NCBI taxonomy): Bacteria > Bacillati > Actinomycetota > Actinomycetes > Micrococcales > Micrococcaceae > Rothia > Rothia sp. ZJ1223. The sequence goes on from NZ_JAFEUT010000005.1 coordinate 212,894, forward strand.
TACCACCTCTCGGCCGCCCTAATCGTGCCTTTTGTATGCTTATTGACCTGGACTGGCATGATCTTCGCTTCTCACCTTTCACTGCGCGAACGTTCCCTACACCTGACCCTGCCGGTACTCTTCGCAATTATCTACGGCACCGGCAACCTAGCGCTCAACGCTGCCCTCGCCAACCCCGCAGGCTCCGTGGTGGGCATCGCATCCGCACTCATCAGCGCCCGCTGGGCACTCTTCATCCTGCTCCTCGCCCAACTCGTCTACCTCTGCCTGCGACTAGTACGCGGCAAAGTAGACGCCTTCACCCGCGGAGAGCTACCAGAACAACAATAAGAAATACGTTTAGACTCTGCACGCAATGCCAAACTAAAAAACCCACCCGCTACAACAACGGGTGGGTTCTATGACAAAGTGCCCTTGACTGGATTCGAACCAGCGACACCCGCTTTAGGAGAGCGGTGCTCTATCCCCTGAGCTACAAAGGCATATTTATATATTGTATCCCCCACAACTAACGCTCAGGGGATTACTCGCTTACGCTCGCCCCTACACCCCAATTTTTATCTCCTCGCACGCTCGGAAAATTGACGTGCAGTTGAGCTACAAACACAAAGCTACTCCATTATATGCGGTACCCCGGACACACCCAAACTACACTTAACCCATGATTCTCATTGATCCGCCTGTTTGGCCCGCGCACGGCACTGTATTTTCGCATCTAGTGTCTGATGTGAGTCTTGATGAGTTGCACGATTTCGCGAAACGGCAGCATCTCTCATTGCGGGCTTTTGATATGGACCATTACGATATTCCCGCTGAACTGTACGACACCCTAATTACTGCTGGCGCTCGTAAGGTTACAGGTACTGAGCTGACCCGTGCGCTCATCCGCTCGGGGTTACGGGTGCCATTCAAAGAACGTCCTCACAAGATTCGTGGGACACTGCTCAAGATGTGGACGCAACGACTGCCCGAGTCTGTCGATATGGGTGAATACCTCCTTGATGCGTGGCAGGCTCCCGAACGTGCCTATCACAATAGCGCCCACCTGCTTGAGATGCTTACCCACCTTGAGGTGCTTCTTGATGAGGTTCCTCTTGAAATTTTTTTGGCGGCGTGGTTCCACAACATCATCTATACGGCAACTCCCGGTGCTGATAAACAGGCTTCAGCCGAAGCAGCCCGCGATATGCTGGCTCCTTTGGTTAAAAACAAGGTCCTCAGTGTTACTCAGTGGGATGTTTGTGCTCAACTGATTGAGATAACTGCAACCCACCGATTGGATGAGATAGAGAGTCTCACCTATAAGCAAGTAGGTGCTTTTCTTGATGCAGATATGGCGATTCTTGCCGCCGCTCGCCCTCGCTACCGCAGGTACTGTGCGGGGATTCGCGCTAAATATAGCGCCTACAGTGATACCGAGTTCAGAGCTGAACGCCGTGCTTTCCTGCAAGAGGCGTTAGAGCGACCATGCCTCTTTAGCACCGAAAAGGCGCGCAACCTCTGGGAAGAATCTGCGCGCCTGAACATACAAGAAGAACTAGAAAGCCTCTAAACTATTTACTTTTGCCGGTACTCTTGCTCTGCGAGCGTTTTTTGTAGAGCACTCGCGCAACAATTAGCCCGATGACGACGCCAATGCCACCGATAACTGACACCCACATTGCAGCGTGCCCCAGCGGAATTGACATGAGCAAACCGATGATGATGCCGGGGATCGCGCCGCCGAGCATACCGATTGCCATGTACTTAAATTCTTCATCTGAACTTGAGGTGGGAGATTCAAATTGCGTAGCCATAACCTCTAGTCTAACGGTGTAAAAATTTTTGGGCATAAAAAATGCGGCCCGTAGCTGGTCGTTCTATGGGGCCGCATCCACCGATTATGATTTCGATGAGCAATTCCAACGCGGTTGAGGCGCAGAATAAATTTTATGAAGACAATATCAATGCTGGTTATTGACCAGTCAGCACTGAAGGAAACACATGAGTGCTCAGTCTATGGTTTAGAGACCTGCGTAGGTGTAGTAGCCGTCAACGGGCATGAAGCCGCCACCGTCTACTGAAGTTTCAAGAGTGCCCTGTGAGGGGTTGAGAGCTGAGATCATTTTGCCGTTGCCAACGTAGATGCCTACGTGTGCGTAGCCGTTGGTGAAGACGATGTCACCGGGCTGAGGGGTTGAGGTGGGAACCAGCTCGGTTGCCATGGTGTAGGTGTAAGCGGTCAGGTTGATGCCAGCCTGTGCGTATACCCATGAAACGAAACCTGAGCAGTCCCAAGTCTTGAAGGTTTTACCGCCCCATACGTATGAGCCGCCGAGACCGTTCTGAGCTGCCGCAAGGACTGTTGCACGTGTGCCTTCAACGTTTGCGATTTCAGCTGCGGGAGCTTCAACGGGTGCCTCGTAAGTGTATGTGTAACCCGAAATAACTTCCTGGTTGTTGTATGAGGTGTAGTTGGTGATTGAGGGAGCTGAGAAAGCGGTTGCTGCCTCTACGGGTGCTGCAATTGCGAATGCGTTTGCGGGAACGATTGAACCTGCAACTGCTGCGGTTGCCATTGCGATGATTGACGCGTTGCGTACAGTTTTTGAAGCCATTGTAGTTTTCCTCCAGTGCCGAACGAGGTGAGCTGTCGGGTTCGAGTAGGAAGTCACTCGGTCATCGGTGAAGATGACTTAACCCCTAGGTTCTCAACCTAAAGTTGGAACCAAAATTTGGTTCCCCCGCTTCTGCCGAGCAGTGATAAAAGTAAACTCCGATATGTGTGAACTGTGGCAGAACTAGGCGTTCAGTTCTCGGAGGTGCTATCCGACCAGTGATGAGCACGAGATAAGACATTACACAGCTTCTGAGCAATTGTCACGTTTTGGTCACGAAAATATATAGTTTTGATAGATTTCCGCTTGCAAGGTAAGGGGCGAGCCACCCAAAGAGATCTACCTAAAGCCGCATAAAAGTCGTTTCACTAGGCTTTTTACAATCGTCCTAAATTTTTTCCCCGCCCATCAGTACGGTTAAGAAAGCTTCGTCACGTAACCAAAAATCGTTACTTCAACACCCCGCAAACCTCACTAGAGGCCCCTTAAGGGCAGTCAAAGGTCACAAAAACCTTCAAAGGTAACGATTTGATAACGCCACTTACTAAGGGCAAAACAAAGGACGCGTGCCCCTGAGTACCAGGAACACACGTCCGCACCGAGTCCCGCCCGTGGCACTGTCCTTAGGAACGTTTTACAACGATTGCATCTGCTATTTCGTGGCTGAGCGTCAGAGCATCATCATGACCTACCGCTTTAACGCGGATGCCTTGACCCGTTGAAACCACAGAAACCTTAGCGCCGTAGACAATGCCGGCGTCAGTCAGCTTGCCCAAAAGATCGATATCGGTCTGCACAAACTCGGGCAAACGCGACACCACGAAAAGGTCAGATTCAGAGGAGTCTTTAGCTGCAATCGCCATAGATACCGTGCGAGAGTCGTTAACCTCGCTAACATCACCCAGCTCTTCCAAACCGGGAATCGCGTTACCGTAAGGTGAGAATTTTGGGTTATCTAGTAGCTCCAGCAGACGGCGTTCCACGCGTTCGCTCATGACGTGCTCCCAGCGGCAGGCTTCATCATGGATGTATTCCAGATCAAGACCAATCACATCAGCCAGCAGACGCTCAGCCAGACGGTGTTTACGCATCACCTCAACCGCTTTGCGGCGTCCTTCATCCGTCAGCTGCAAAGAACGGTTTTCGGCAACTTCAACCAATCCGTGACGTTCCATGCGAGCAACAGTCTGCGACACGGTAGGTCCAGAGTGCTCAAGACGCTCGGCAATACGAGCGCGCATGGGTGTAATGCCTTCTTCTTCAAGCTCAAGAATTGTGCGTAGATACATCTCGGTTGTATCAATTAAGTCCGCCACGCGCTCACCTTTTCCCGGTTCCTCACCGACCAGAACTGTAGGCCGGTTATCTTCTGTGATGAATAAATATCCTGTTATATCTCTAGTGTGCCATTATTTAGTGCTACCTAAACCCTGTTTTCGCGGGCAGAACAAAAAATGCTCCTCTTTTATGGCTCCTTTGGCCCGTGGGCTGTCTCAAATATCGAAAAATTCTTCGGGTTCGCTTCATAAGTCTTTGTTATCGCCACTCGCCCTGCACAATAGAAGTACATGTGGTCTTTGCCGTCCCCTCACGACGTTCCCAGTGCGTAGGCCACCAACGAAATGGAGTAAAAGTGACTGAGTTCCCAACTATTCCCGCTGATCTGCTGCCGGCAGATGGACGCTTCGGCGCGGGCCCTTCGAAAGTTCGTGCCGCGCAGGTGCAGGCTGTGGCGGATGCAGGTGCCAAGCTAATGGGGACATCCCATCGTCAGGCTCCCGTTAAAAATCTGGTGAGCGAGATTCGTGAAGGTTTAAAGACTTTCTACGGAGCACCCAGCGACTACGAAGTAATTTTGGGTAATGGCGGTGCGACATCCTTCTGGGATTCAGCGACGTTCGGTCTCGTAGAGTCCAAGGCTCAGCATCTTTCCTTCGGTGAGTTCGGTTCTAAATTCGCTTCAGCCACCAAGAATGCCCCTTTTTTGGAGGAATCTTCAATCATTACCGCTGAGCCCGGCACCCGCCCGGTAGCCCACGCTGAAGAGAGTGTGGATGTCTATGCCTGGCCCCACAACGAAACCTCAACCGGTGTTTTCGCTCCGGTGGCACGTCCTGGAGGTATTGACGACAAGGCGCTGATTCTTATTGATGCAACCAGTGCCGCAGGCGGCTTAGACGTTGATATTCGTGAATCAGATGTTTACTACTTCTCACCCCAGAAAAACTTCGCGTCAGACGGTGGTCTGTGGCTGGGTCTATTCTCCCCCGCCGCACTAGAGCGTGTTGAAAAGATTGGTGCATCGGATCGTTGGGTTCCCGATTCACTGTCACTGCCGACAGCCGTTGATAATTCTCTGAAAAATCAGACCTACAACACCCCTGCCCTGGCAACGCTGGTGATGCTCAACGAGCAAATTAAGTGGCTCAACGATAACGGCGGTCTGAGCTTCGCGACAGCCCGCACCGCTGACTCTGCTTCACGCGTGTACTCCTGGGCTGAACGCTCACCGTTTGCAACCCCCTTCGTGACTAACCCCGACGAGCGTTCCAACGTTATTACCACCATCGATTTCACCAAGGACGTCGATGCCGCCGCTATCGCCAAGACACTTCGCACTAACGGTCTTGTAGACACCGAGCCCTACCGCAAGCTGGGCCGCAACCAGCTACGCATCGCAACCTTCAGCGCCATCGACCCAGATGATGTATCAGCACTGCTGAACTGCATCGACTACGTGGTAGAAAACCTCTAAAAGCACACATCGCTAGCTTCTCCGACAGAGATACAAAAAAAGGGGGCGCGTCCGTAAAGAAAAAGTTTTTCTTCACGGATGCGCCCCTTGTAGATTCAACCACTCGCGCAAGCCGCTACGAACCCCAGCATTACGGTGTGAATTTAAAGCTCTTCATCAGCGTTTTCAAAAGAGTCTGTGAGTACATCTTCGACGTCCTCAGCATCCGTTACATCATCTGTTGCATCTTCGACCTCTGCATAGAAGTCGTCCTCGTGTTCCTGCGAGTCTTCAGGTAAAACGCGCTCAGACCACGGCAACCACTGGGGTGCCAGCAAAGCATCATCACCCGGCAACAAACCCACCTCACAGACCGTTACCTGCTTAGAACGCGGCACACGCGAAAGGGTCGCAAACCAGAACCAACCACGGTAACCGGGCATCGTACACTCAAACAGGTGGGTGCTCAAACGCTCCTCTTCACCGCGCATGTGGTACACCGATCCAATAGTGTTCTCGACCGTAATCTCAAGAATGCCACGCAAAGCCACATCCTTGGCATGAGCGATGATGTCATCGATTTTGGTGGTGCGACGGCGGTACACTTGCTCGCCCAAACTGGGTTGCTCATCGGCACCCTCCACCCGATCAAAGGGCGAGAGAGCTTCGGTGGTGGTCTGTGCATTTTCTGACATAGTTCTATTAAAGCCTGAAAACCGCACAAAGGTTTAACTTTTCTCTCTCAGAGTGAGAAGTAAAGCACGAAAAGTTCAAAATGCCGGTAAGCACCTTGCTAGGGTTATTACATGATGCACCACAAAGATTTACCCTACGCAAAGACCATTAGACTGCTCGGCAGTGTAGGGGCTGTATGCGCTATCATCGCCACGCTCAGCGGCCTTGCCATGCTGCTACTCACGTGGTCTACAGGCAACCCCTCGGAACTGCTCACGATGATTACACTCGTTCTTTTACCAGTTGCCTTCGTGCTGCTAATGGTTGCGATGGTTCTTCTGGTCTTGCAACGCAAAACCGTTTAGCGTGACAAGTCTTTACCCACCCAGCATGCGGTAAACCACCAGATTCCCTCAGACTTTATTCCAGCTAATTCACAGCTAAAAGGGAGAGTATAGGTAACGTGAAAAAGCAAACTGAAGCAAAACTCCTTGTTGTTGATGATGAACCAAACATTCTAGAACTTCTAGCGACCTCCCTGCGCTTTGCGGGGTTTGAGGTTGTTACTGCCTCCAACGGCCGTGAAGCCCTAGAGAAAGCTCAAACCGAGTCACCCGATTTAGCGGTGCTCGATGTCATGATGCCCGATATGGACGGCTTTACCGTCACCCGCAAACTCCGCGCGTCCGGACGTTTATTCCCTGTTCTTTTTCTCACCGCTAAAGATGACACCGAAGCCAAAGTAACCGGCTTGACGGTGGGCGGCGACGACTACGTGACTAAACCCTTTAGCTTAGACGAGGTAGTGGCACGTATTCGCGCTGTTTTGCGCCGCACTCAGCTTCACGAAGAGGAAGATTCCCGACTGCGCGTTGATGATCTGGTACTCGATGATGACGCCCACGAGGTCTTCCGTGGCGAGCGCGAGATTGACCTCTCCCCCACCGAGTTCAAACTGCTGCGCTATTTGATGCTCAACCCCAACCGGGTACTTTCAAAAGCGCAGATTCTGGATCATGTGTGGGAGTACGACTTCAACGGCGATGCCTCGATTGTGGAGTCTTACATTTCGTACCTGCGTCGCAAAATTGATAACGACCCCGAGGCAACGCCCCTCATTCACACGAAGCGCGGGGTCGGCTACCTGCTACGCACCGCTAAAAACTAGAAATTACAGCGCTGATGAAGAACCGCATCCTTCGTTCCCGGCTGGGTTCGCTCTCTTTGCGAACCCAGTTGGTTGTTTTAAGCTCGCTACTGATTGCTCTGGCTATCAGTGTGACAGCACTGGTGGCTATTAATGCTATGCGCAGTCAGCTGGCGAGTCAGCTTGATGATGAGATTCTTTCGAACTCTCGGGTGATTACAGGTAATCTCTTGCCTACCGAGGAGCGCACGATTGATACGACTCCGCGGCTTGCTTATACCGCGTATTTGCTGAACGCTGAGGGCAACGTGGTACACCAGTTTTCCACGGCTAACAGAGCAGATTCAGCCCCTGAGATTGGCCGCTGGAACAGGGAAGCGGTACTGAGATACACAGAGACGGGCTTTACTGTGCCCTCGATATCGGGGCATACCCAGTGGCGTATTATGCCGCTTTCTACTGACTCTGAAGAATACTCGGTGCTCATCGCCAGCCCGCTCACTCAGTCAAATGCCACGCTGGCTTTGGTGGGTACGCTTACTATCGCTTTTGGTATGGCGACGCTGTTTGCCGCTATTGCTATGAACTGGGTGTTGGTTACCCGCGCCTTCGAGCCCCTGGCCCGCGTAGAGCAGACAGCCGCCAAAATCGCGTCCGGCGATCTCTCACAGCGCATTACAAACTACAACCCCTACACGGAGTTGGGGCACCTCTCGACTTCTCTGAACCAGATGCTGGCGCATATTGAAGAGGCCTTTGATACGCGTAAGCACTCCGAAGAGAAGATGCGCCGGTTTGTGGGGGACGCCTCCCACGAGTTGCGCACTCCCCTGGTCAGTATTCGCGGGTATTCTGAGCTGTACCGTCACGGGGCTCTGCAAAACCCTGAAGACGTCGGCAAGGCCATGGCGCGTATTGAATCTGAGTCAAAGCGTATGGGGCAGCTGGTGGAAGATTTGCTGACGCTGGCACGCATCGATGAGCGCCGCGTCAACGAGAACACCGTAGTTGATTTGCTCAAGCTGGCCCAGGATGCCGCGGCGGACGCTTTTGCGACAGCACCGGAACGTGATGTTGAAGTGGTGGGCGTTCACGATCCTGACGAGGAGGCAGTGAGTGCCCCAGTCATGGGTGATGAATCCCGTCTGCGTCAGGTGGTTGCCAACCTCATGACCAACGCTATTCGCTACACTCCCGAGGGGACGCCCCTTGAAATCGCTGTGGGCGCCGAAAAGGACGCGCGCGGCAACCTTCTCTCAGTGCTCAAGGTGCGCGATCACGGACCGGGAATCCACGGTGAAGACCGAGAAAAAGTCTTTCAGCGCTTCTATCGGGCAGATACATCTAGGACGCGCGAGACCGGCGGAACGGGGCTGGGATTGGCTATTGTTGCCGCCATTATTGCCCAGCATGACGGATCTATCAGTATTGAAGATACAGCCGGCGGCGGCGCTACCTTCGTCATGAAGATACCGGCACATATCCCCTAAGTATCCACAGCCAAAATTGTGGACACACACCAACTGTGGACACACGAATCTGTGGGTAACCCCTTTTTAGCCTCAAAAGAGGCAGGGTTATCCACAGATTTTTCTTTTCAGTGGCGCGCGGTATTCACCTGCCTCTAGCGTAGAGACCAAGACGAAGCCGTAAGGTTCTTGCCCCCTCAATTCTTGAGCGGGCTGAGGGTGCAAGAGCCAGCGGCAGCGTCCTCACAAGGGGATCTCGCACGAACCCGCACTTTTTATAAACCACTATTTAGGAGTAACCACCATGGCACAGTTTGTTGTCGATTCAGATGTCATTGCAGCTAAAAGTGCTCAGGCACGTAGTTACGTTGAGTCCATTACCACCGAGGTGAACGGTATGACTGCCTCACTACAGGATTTGCAGAATTCGTGGACGGGTGCCGCATCGGTTAATTTTCAGGGCGTGCTGACCAACTGGCGAGCTACCCAGCGCCAGGTTGAAGAGGCTATCGCACAAATCAACGAAGCACTGAATAAGGCGGGTATCAACTACGCCGATACCGAATCAGCAAACGCGGCGATGTTCATCGGCTAACTAAGCACCCTCAATCGGTTTCATCAAGATCCCCGAGCTTTTGGCATGCTACGCGCGCTAAGGCTCGGGGGGGGGGGGCGATGTGGGGAGTGTGAAATGCGAAAAAGAAAGTTGCTGACCAACACAGCGCGCGCTGCACCAAAAGCACAGCGAAAGACAGTCTTTCAGACCGTGTAGCAGCAGTTTAGGCGGCGCTCTCCTGCCGGTGGCGCAGAACCCATGCACCGATTTCGTTGCGGTAGTTCTCGCGCGTCCAAAGGCTGGTGCGAATGACGTGCCCGCGCTTGGTAAAAACCCGGCTGGTAACCAGGGCGGTGTTTTCATTGAGAATAGTAGAACTCACCGTCTCGGGCTCCCCCTCCACCACAAAGGCGCGGTGGCGGTGGGCAATAACGTCCTGACGCGAAACAATAGCCCCGCGCGGGGTAATCCACACAAAATCGTCGGCTAAGAAAGAGTCAAGTTTACGCTCATCACTGAAATTCTCTTCACGTAGCAGTAGCTCTTCTTGGTGGCTGGCGAGACGCTCCGGTCCCATCTGCGCGACCTCGGCGCTGTGCTCTTCTTCAGCCTGAAGATCAGCAATATCAAGAGCATCACCGTTGAGGTAGGCAGTGGGGTGAGCTCGGCGTGACTCCTGCTCGCTCTTAGAACGCGGTTCAACGGTCTGAATTTTGCCGGTAAAGATACTCACCACATCAGCCCTAGAAAAACCAGGACCAGTCTTAGGTTCTTTACCTTTACTGAAAGCGGTCGCGGCAGCGTTGGCACGCGTGTCCGCCGCCTCGTTCAAAGGATGCCCCGAGTGCCCCTTAACCCATTCAAAGGTGAAGGTTCGCCCCTGCATCGCCTTATCCAACGCCTTCAGCAAATCCTGATTGAGAACGGGCTTACCGTCCGACTTCTTCCAGCCCTTTTTCTTCCAGCCGGGCATCCATTTGGTGAGGGAATCAATCACGTACTTACTATCACAAATCACCGTCAGAGGGCGCTGAGGGACGTGTGCCGTTGCCTCAAATAGGTCGAGCACCGCTTTGAGCTCGCCCATATTGTTGGTGCCGTGCTTCCAGCCGCCAGCAGCCCAGGTTTTCTCGTCAATATACCAAGCCCACCCGGCAGGACCGGGGTTGCCGAGGGCCGACCCGTCAGCAGCAGCGATGATTGGTGTGTGAGTTCCCATATGCCTAACATTAGCGAATAAGTACTCGTTTTATGTATTCGAGAACGTCGCCCCTTCATATACTGGCGCGGGTAGAATGACTCGTATGAGTGTGAACCCAACCGCAGCGCTACCGCCCGTGAAGCTTTTTCTGCTTCCCCCCTCTATTTTGCGCTCCGGTTACGGGGTGAGCTGGCTAGCCTACGTGGGTATGGCAGAGCAACGCCGAGCCGCTGAATTCACCCACCCCGGTGATGCGATGACCTACGCTGCCCAGCAGACCCTCATGCGATGTATGGCAGCTTCTGTTCTCGGGGTAAAACCAACCGCTGCAGCCGAGATACCGGTGGACCGCACCTGCCGACTGTGTGCCAGTTATGCCGAACACGGTAAACCCCGCATTAACGGGGTGAACCTGAACATGAGCAGAACAACCGGCATGACGGTAGGTGGCTTTACCCCCGCTACAGATATCCTGCTGGGCATTGACCTTGAGCGATTGCGTGGCTCTTTGCATAACAGCCTCGATAGGGTGGCACTTGCCGACCCCGAAAAAGATTTACTGGCAACAGCGCCCGAGAACCACCAAGCCTTACTGCGCACCCTGCTGTGGAGCGCCAAAGAATCTGTTCTCAAAGCCACCGGGCATGGGCTCTCCGTAGACCCGCGTGCCGTCGTCATCACCCCACATCACACCCAGCAGGGGCAGGACGCGCTACCCTATACCCGCGCGTCCGCCCGCTTCACTACGCCTGCAGGTGAACGATACGACTTTGAGGTGCAATGGTTTGTGCAGGGTGAGTACTACATATCGGTTGCTACCTCAGCCCCGGTGACGGTGAGCTTGCACCCGGTCACCACACCCAAAATGGTGCGAGAAATTCTAGGAACCAGCTGAATCCCGCGAAAGTCTCTTAGAGGCTTGTGACACCCAGCGCCTGGGCAAAGGTGCCCAATTTGGTCGCGGTTTCTTCGTGCTCTTTTACAGGCTCGGACGCCTTGATAATGCCTGCACCGGCAAAGAGCGTAGCGCTGTGCTCGCCTACCAAAGCGCAGCGAAGTACCAGCGCCCACGATCCGTTGCCGTTAGCGTCCATGTACCCCACCAAACCACCGAAAAAGCCGCGGTCAAAGTCTTCGAGCTCAGCAATGGTTTCCAGTGCTTCTTCTCTAGGAGTACCGCAGATTGCGGGGGTCGGATGGATAGCGCGAGCGCCCTGCAAAGAACTGATGCCGGGGGCAAGATTACCCTGAATACGGGTGCCCAGGTGCCATAGCTGCGGGGTAGTGACGAGCGTGGGGGTTGCCGGAATTTCGAGGGTCTCCACTAGGGGGGTGAGGCGCCTGCGAATATCATCAACAACGGTGGCGTGCTCAGCGCGATCTTTGGCAGAGCGCATGAGTTCTTCACCGGTTTGCATGTCTTCGATGCTACCTGGTGTCTGACGTGGCGCTGAGCCTGCCAGGGGGAAAGTTTCGAAGTCGCCGTCATGGGTGCTGAAAACGAGTTCGGGGGACGCGCCCATGAGGTACTGTTTGGTACCCGGTATCGCCACAGAGAAGGTGTAGGCACGCGGCTGGAGGGCGCGAAGGTTATCCAGTACATCGGGTGCGTGAAGGTGAGCGTCAAATTCTGCGGTGAGGGTGCGCGCCAGTACCACCTTATCGAGTTCGCCTTTACCCATGCATTCTACCGCCGTAGCCACGGCGGCACGGTAGCCGGGATTATCCTGCCCTGAAACTGATGCCAGTGAGGGCATGGGTTTCTCAGTGGTAACAGGCAGGGTGCCGCGTTCAAAACTTTCGGGAACCCACAGTCGAGCCGGTTGGGCGGGGTCGAAGGGCACCAGCCCCATCACTACCGAATCGCGGGCTGTTGCAACCTCAAGACAGTTCTCTTCAGTCACGGGAGTCAGGGTTCCGGTGCTATAGATAGATTCCTGCCCCGTGCTCATGTAAAAACTCGGCATACTGCCGGTAGTATCACGCACCGAAGGCACCCTCTAGGCTTAGCATCTAACAATAAAGAAAAAGGAAGCACCAGTATTCAATGCCCCCTCTTTATTTTAGCCGATGTTGATGCAGGTGCCACCGTACATGTTGGTGGACTATTCAATCAGGGCAACATTTTTGCCCTGCGGTGCGAGAGTCCGAGCAAGGGGTTTGCCTGCCTTGCCCAAAACCGATAACGACAACATCAAAATGGAGAGTAGCCGCAAAAATCCTTGATGTTACTACAATTTAGCTGGTTGCTTCAGAAAATATTTTTACGAGTAGTTTACCGGGTACGGTCACAGCCGCGGGCAAACCGCCTCTCGTTAGTGCTGGGGAAACGTTCCGCCGACAGCTCAACGTGTTTAATATCGCCGAGGTCAACCACATGAGTAAAGTCTGCTTCTCGTGTGCCTCTTCGCTCGCCTTTTCTCAGTTCACCGTGCCTGTAGAAGCAACAGCTGCCTCGCTTGTGAACGTGTCAGGGGCATCAGTGCCACCGGTCACTACACTTTTCACAGAAGGTATCCGCTCAGCCCATGCTTGCCAGCATCAGACCACAGGTCTACTCGAAAGGCACTACCTTCTACGTTTGAGCAGCATCATCATTTCATAGTGGCTGGTCTGCGGGAACATATCAAGCACCTTCGCCTCCACGGGCTGGTAAGAGGGCATAAAGGTGAGGTCTTTAGCCAGAGATTTTGCGTTACACGATGAATAAATCACCGTATCAATTCCCGATTCTTCAACCCAGTGACTCAGTTCTTGCCCCACGCCCCTACGCGGTGGGTTCATAATCAAAAGCTCAGGTGTACGCTCAGACTCCACAGCAAAAGCAGTGGCGTCCCCGGCAACAAAGTGCAGGTTCTTAAGGTTCTGTTCAGCCACGGTGCGCTGGGCAGAAAGAATAGCTTCCTCGCTAATCTCTATACCCTCAACCTGCGCCGACGGAGCCGCTGCTGCCGCATGTAGAGCGAACCCGCCCACACCGCAGTACAAATCCCACACGCTTTTCGGTTGCACATCGGCAACCCACGCGCGTCCTTGGTGATACATTGCCTCAGCAATACCCGTGTTCGTTTGAAAGAAAGACTGCGGACGCAGGTGCAAAGTCATCTCATTCACCTGCATAGGTAGGGTGGTGCGCTGGGTCAGCACAATCTCCTCATCGCCCTCAACCAAAGCAACGTGCTCACGCAAAAGATTAATAGAAACCACTGCTAGAGACGGAATCTCCTCGTGTAAACGCGCCAATTCTCGGCGGATAGGTACCAGGAGCTTTTTAGAGCGCAGAACAAAACGCAGCATAACCTCACCGCTCGCACTGGCGGTTACCAAAATATTCTTCAGCTCACCTTTGCGCCCCGGAATATCGTAGGGAGTGAGTCCGGCACGAATAATGAGCTCACGCAACACCGGCATAATTCGTGTAATTTCAAAAGTATAAAGACCGCAGCCAGACAGGTCAGTGCCACACCCGGTGCGAGCATCCACAATACCTAAGGTCGGGTCAGTAACTGTTCCAGCAACCACAATCTTCGCTTTATTACGAAACGCTGACTCATCGCTCACAGCGCTCGGCAACCAAACAAGACCCTCACAATGAGAAAAAAGCTCACACGCAGCGTTCTCTTTGGCAAGCAACTGGGTAGCGTAAGGCACCCCCATCTGGTTACAGGAGGAGCACACACCGGCATCAAAATAATCACACTGCATCACGGCACAAGTCTAACGGTAAAGCAGCCCCAGCGTTTGAGCACAAAGCACCCGCACAGCAAGAAAGCCCCACCGCGAACGCGATGAAGCTTTCTCTATGAAGCGATAAAAACTATTTACTTCTTGTTGATTGCAAAGTGCAGTGCCCACTTCATAGAAGTAGCAATCTTTGTCTGACCAGCTTCTGAAATGTAGCCGGTTACGGGATCAACTTCAGCTTCAATACCGTGCTGGGTGACCCAACCGCGGGTAGCCACAAAACGCGCACCAGCATCGACCGAAACTGCTTCAAGACGCTCGCTCAAAGCGTTCAGACGCTGATCGTCACTAGCTGAGGGAACATCGTTCACCAGGACGCGAGCGTGGGGGTAAACCTTCTTCAACTCAGCGATGGTAGCACGCAAATCTACCTCAAGAACTGCCGGATCAACATCAGCGTCAGCCGCTGAAGCCTGGATGTTAACAACCCAGGGAGTACCGATACCCAGTGCAACACCGTTATCAACAACCATGTTCTTGATGGACTGACCGCCCGCACCAACTGCTGAAATACCAGCACCGGCTGCGGTGTACTCGTTGGCTGAGTAGCCAGCTGCCTGCAAACCCTTCGCAACGTAGCCGCTATTCCTGCTAGGAATAAGGTTGCTATCACCCAGAACTACTGATTCGTTCCAGTCAATAGCGTCGTCAGCGTACTGCCACCAGCTACGGTCCATTACCTTGCCCGCACCGGGGTGGTAAGCCAAGATGGTGCCGTACCTATCGTCCGCACCCTCGCGGTAAAAACGGGTCAGCGCGCCCTTAGACATATAACGCCAGTTGTGCTGAGCGATTTCAGTGTTCATGGGGTAGCCATAACGCACTACCTGCTGCTCGAACGTCGCGCCACCGTTAGCGCCAGTCCAGAAAGCATACACTTCATTGCTCAATGCGGTCTGGTATTCGTAAGTGGTGCCGTCTGCCTGCACTGCGTAGTTAACAACGTAGCCGCGCTGGTACTGCTGGGCAGTTGCCTTTGAGTCAAGCACAATTACTTCGCCAACAGGCTGACCGTACCAGTGACGCGCAGCTTCTGCATTCATCTTGAGACGAGCTTCTTCAGAAATAGCAACCTGAGCAGGTGCTTCCTGAGCCTCAGCTGCCTGAGCCGGAACAATACCCGATGCCATCAGCGCAACAGCGCTCAAGGAGAGAGTAAAAGTCTTTTTCACAGAATTTCCCCTAGATTCGCGAAAGTGAAAGATTGTGCGCGGCGTGTGAACGTTCCCCTACCCGCACACAGTGAATACGTCTCCCAGTCTAAATGAGATAGAGGTTTAATCAGTGTCTGTGTAGGGTATCTTACGCACAGTCTTTGTCCCCACTTATACCCACTTAGCACTACCACATAACTTTCCGAGGCCCCCATGACAGACAAGGACGCGCCCACCGCATCCGCACCAGCGCCGCAAGGCACCCCAGGAATATTTTTTGCCCACAGCCCGCGCAGAAGCGGGCAAAACGCCCCCTCGCTGCGGAGCTTAAAAGCAAGGACGCCGCGTCCTCACTCTCCTCATCAACCTAAAAGTTGCATTGAGAGTGGGGATGCGACGTCCTGAGTCATAAGCCGGTAACTTACATCATGCCGCCCATGCCCGGATCCATGCCAGCTGCGGGGTTCGCACCAGCAGGCTCAGGCTTGTCAGCGACAACAGCTTCGGTAGTCAAGAACAGACCTGCGATGGAAGCTGCGTTCTGCAGAGCTGAACGGGTTACCTTAACGGGGTCGTTAATGCCGGCAGCCATCAAGTCTTCGTACTCGCCGGTTGCAGCGTTGAGACCGGTACCTACGGGCAGACCACGTACCTTATCAACAACAACGCCGGGTTCCAGACCTGCGTTAGCAGCAATCTGCTTCAAGGGAGCGTCGATAGCGACCTTCACGATGTTCGCGCCAGTTGCCTCATCGCCCTCAAGCTGCAACTTCTCAAATGCCTTCACGCCAGCCTGAATCAAAGCCACGCCACCGCCGGGAACAATACCCTCTTCAACAGCAGCCTTCGCGTTGCGAACGGCGTCCTCAATACGGTGCTTGCGTTCCTTGAGCTCAACCTCAGTCGCTGCGCCAGCCTTAAGAACTGCCACACCGCCTGCCAGCTTCGCCAAACGCTCCTGCAACTTCTCGCGGTCGTAGTCAGAATCCGAGTTCGCAATTTCACCGCGAATCTGAGCAACACGACCCTCGATAGAAGCCTGATCGCCAGCGCCCTCGATGATGGTGGTCTCGTCCTTGGTCACAACAACCTTGCGAGCTGAACCCAGCAGGTCAATGGTTGCCTGATCCAGTGAAAGACCAACCTCTTCGGTAATAACCTGACCACCGGTCAGAATAGCGATATCAGCCATCTGAGCCTTGCGGCGGTCGCCGAAACCGGGAGCCTTCACAGCAACAGACTTGATAGAACCGCGCATCTTGTTCAGAACCAGAAGCGCAAGAGCTTCGCCCTCAACATCTTCAGCAACAATCAACAGGGGCTTACCAGCCTGCATGACCTTCTCAAGAACGGGAACAAGATCCTTTACGTTGGAGATCTTGGAGTTCACGATCAAGATGTAAGGATCTTCAAGAACAGCTTCCTGACGATCGGGGTCGGTCACGAAGTAGCCTGAGAGGAAGCCCTTATCAAAGCGCATGCCCTCGGTCAGTTCAAGGTCAAGACCAAAGGTGTTTGACTCTTCAACGGTGATAACACCTTCTTTACCGACCTTCTCCATTGCCTGAGCAATGAGCTTGCCGATTTCTTTGTCACCGGCTGAAATTGATGCGGTTGCAGCGATTTCTTCTTCAGTTTCAACTTCTTTAGCTGACTCAAGCAACTCAGCGGTTACAGCTTCAACAGCCTTTTCGATACCGCGCTTGAGGCTCAGCGGGTCAGCGCCAGCAGCAACGTTGCGCAAGCCTTCGCGGACGAGTGCCTGAGCCAAAACGGTTGCGGTGGTGGTGCCGTCACCTGCGATGTCGTCGGTCTTCTTCGCGACTTCTTTAACGAGTTCCGCGCCGATCTTCTCGTAAGGATCCTCAAGCTCGATTTCCTTAGCGATTGAAACGCCGTCATTGGTGATGGTGGGTGCGCCCCAAGCCTTTTCCAATACAACGTTACGACCGCGCGGGCCAAGGGTTACCTTGACAGCGTCTGCAAGGGTATTCAAACCCTTTTCAAGACCGCGGCGTGCTTCTTCATCAAAAGCAATCAACTTTGCCATTGGTGTTTCGCCCTCCTGGACGTAGTGTCGGTGTTCGCGTGTTCGGTGCCCGCGACGGACGGAACGTCTAACACCCTGACTTTTCTGTATCGTCAGGACGCGCGCCCCTCACCGTTCACACAAAAGTTTACTTTTGCGCGTGGTAGCTGCTATCACCTAGCACAGCGGTTAGCAGTCACACACTTCAAGTGCTAATTCCAATCTTGGCACCTGAGCCACCTCTAGCGCAAACATAGCAAGGGGTTTAGGTTCCTTTAATCGCCCACAGCGCACGAAGACCGCAGCCACTAGGGCAGTTTTTACCAAGCGCGTCGTGAAAGTTTGATGGTTTTATTCGCCAGACATCTGATCGCTATCAACGCGCAACGAAGAAAGAACGTAATCTGGTCCGAGCACCGCAATGACCGGCACCGCCTGAGTCGGGTCCTCCTGAATGTAAGGGATTTCCAGGGTGTCAGCGGCTTCGTTTGCTTCGTCCTCGTAGCCCGCAGCGTAGTAGACGATAGAACCGTTAACCGGGGTGCCCTGCCAGTTACCGACCTGGGTGATGGTGACGTTTTGAGTCGATGCCATAATCAGATTCATTGCATCTGAGGCGGCGCCGGTAATTCCACCAGAGTTATAGATTTCAAGGATAACGGGCTCCCCTGTGTCTTCGGGGGTAGGTTCGGCGGTGGGGATTTCGCTTTCTGATGCGGACGCGCTCGCCTCGGTAGTTTTGGCTGCCCCCGGTGCCGATGTCTGTGGAGAGTAAATGTACATGAATCCGCCCAAAAGCAAAGAAGCTAGACCCGCGCCAATAAGAGGTAGCAGGGTTTTTGAAGCACCGGCGAGAGGGTCCTGCGCACGGTACGCTCCGCGGCGTTTTGAACTCTCATCAACATCATCGAATTCGTCGCGGGGAAACTGCTGCATTGAGGCTACTCCTGAGGTGCAAAGGGTTCCAAAAAGAAAAGGTGTGGTTCTAGGCTACACGTTCGCAGCGGCAACATTCCTCAAGGGGGGGGGGACCGTTCCCCCAATTCATCCGTTATCGCGGTGCTCTCGCAGGCGACGAGTCAGGGCAGGCTCAACAGCGATCACACGCGGGGTGTCAATCATGGTGTTAAGTAGCTGGTAGTAGGCGATAGGGCCCAAGCTCAACTGCTGGCGGATAGCCTGCTCTTTAGCGCCGGGGTACTTCCAGCGTCTTTTCTCTAACCCAATAATGGCAGCTTCAATATCAGTCAGCGCTGAGGTTGGAATGTCAGATTCAGGTTCCCGCGTTTCATCGGTTTTTTCTTCAAGACCGTCCTCATCGGATAACGGTTGCTCCATTGCATCTATCACTTCACCGGTAGGTTCTCGTTCAGATTCCATAGAGACCGCCACACCTTCTATCTAGTAACGTATGTACCCTACCGCGAAATTTTCAACCGTGAAAGGTGGGGTGCCTATGCCCGCGCGTCCGCTCAACGAAATTATGGCTGCCGACTGGGCTCACGCATTAGCGCCCGTCGAAGAGAATATTCGTGCAATGGGCAACTTTCTACGCGAAGAGCATGCCGCCGGACGCGCCACCTTACCACCGGCGTCCGTCATTTTCAGAGCTTTTGAGCGGCCCATGAGTGAGGTGAAAGTGCTCGTTATTGGGCAAGACCCCTACCCCACCCCCGGTCACGCAATGGGGCTTTCGTTCTCGGTGCAACCCGATGTTCGCCCCGTGCCACGCTCTTTGCAGAATATCTATAAAGAACTGCACACAGATTTAGGAATCACCCCGCCTGCCCACGGTGACCTCAGCGCCTGGAGTAATCAGGGTGTCATGCTGTTAAACAGAGTGCTCTCGGTAGGTGCCGGGGACGCCGGTTCGCACCGCAATAAGGGCTGGGAAACCATCACTACCTGCGCCATCACCGCCCTCGCACAGCGCGGAACGCCGCTGGTGGGTATTCTCTGGGGCGCGGACGCGCGCAAGTGCAAGCCCTTGCTGGGCGGCTACCCCTGTGTTGAGTCGGCTCACCCTTCACCTTTGAGTGCTTCCAGGGGCTTCTTTGGCTCACGTCCTTTTTCACACACGAACGACCTGCTAATACAGCAGGGTGCCCAATCCGTGAACTGGCAGTTACCCGCCTCTGCCTAAAAAGATTCTTAGCGGTTGAAGTTCTTACGCTGGGCGCGGGCGCTGCTACCCCAGCGGGCAATGGCGTTTTCCATCAGGTAACCCCCCAGTACCACCCCACCAGCGAGGGCAAGAACTGTTGAGCCTGCGTTGATCATGCCATCTGCCCCGTAGGATTCGTTGTTATGCACACTAAAGGCATATAACCCCCTAAAGAAAGTCAAACCCGGCAGCAAAAACATAATGCCGCAGACCGAGAAAATCACTTGGGGTGCGTGAAGTTTATACGCCAAATAAGTGCTCAAACCGCCGACCGTACACGCCGCCAAAACAGCATTGACGCGGGTTACCTCTAACCCCGTCACCGTGCTAAAACCGTAGTACACAGCCTGCCCCACCAAAGACACCACAATAATCAGGGCAAGATTAGTTTTTCGTGCCTGAGTGACCCCGGCGCACGCCATGCTACCCACCGCCATGCCAACGATGCTCACCCACAGTGGCGGTGGCGTAAACACCGCTTTTTGTAGATCAATTCCGCTAGCGCCTGCATAGGTCAAAATCTCTACCGCCGTTGCGATGCCAATTGCCAGACCCAAGAAAGAAATAGCGGTGCTTACAAGTTTTCCCGCAGCGGTCAGCGGAAAGCCGTGGAGAGCGTCCTGCACACACGACACCAAAAAGAAAGTGGGCATAAAGAGCATAAGACCAGCACCCACAATGTGCGGGGCAGAAACCTCGAAGCCCAGCTGATAGAAAATCGAGGTATCATCACTGATGTAAAGAGCAATGGTGGCAAGAACAGCGGCGTTGAAAATCATCATGAAGAATCCGGGAAGACCAAACTTAGCCAACCACTGCCCCAAAAAATGAATCACAGTAAATGACACGATTGAAACCACCGCACCGCGCCAGCTACCGCCCACTCCCAGAGTGAAGCTACCGGCAATGAGCAGGTTAAAGAGCAGCACCCACAGCGGCGAGTACAGTTTAGGGGTTTCGTTGATAGAGGTCAGTCTGGCAGCTGCCTGCTTCATGGGCAGGTTAGATTCAGTGATCTCATGAATCAGCCGGTAAATATCGTTGAGCGCCGCATAATTTTCTGAGAGGGTTCGTACCACCCGCACCACCGTGTGGCTGAACCGTAAGTCCTCCTCAGTGCCACCCACGGGTGAATATACCCCTCGGTCAATATCAGAAACGTAGTTGATGATAATTGACTGGTTGGTGATACTGATTTCGACCTGGTTGAGCCCGTAGGTCGAGCAGACAGACACAATTGCCGAGTCCACGTCAATAGCGTCTGCACCGTAGTGAAACATCGTCTCAGCTAAGCGCACCGTAAAATTCAGGACTTCGCGTGCCTGTTCTTTTTCGCGCACGAAGCTTTCTTCGCGACGCTGGGCGCGCAGAGTGAACTGTTTTTGTGCCACGCGGGCAACCCCTCGCAAGGGAGCAGTGAGAGCCTGATCAGCTCGCATAAACTGCGAAATGCTCCTACGCACCGCCTTGCCTGGCGCACGACGCTTGGTCTGCTGAGGGATAACAACCGGTAGCACCGCCGTGGCTGTCGATACCGGTTCAGCCGAGGGGTAGGACGCAGGTAGCAGCTGACCGTCATCGTTTGCGGTAGGCAAGATGGCGGCTTGTCTGGTTATCTCCGCCTGACCTGTATATATAGCCGCATCAGCATTAATGAGAGGGTCAGCCGAGGGGTAGGTAGCATTAATGGTTATAGGCACCTCAGAAGCCACCTCGGCGGATTCACTGAGGGAAGGCGCGAACGGATCCCAGTTGTTCTGCGTGCTCACTATCGCACGCTACCTATCGATCCATGACCTGCGGGATAGCCTGAGTAAGGTTGTCGGTCGTCGCACTTTGTTGGGGCGCAAACCGCTGAATCAGGTACTGCATGATATAGCCGCCCAAGACCACACCTGATGCCATCGACAGAATAATCGCCAGTGCTGTCACCATGCCGGGCACACCCATCACGGAGTCTGCCTCAACCGTGAACGAATACAAGCCACGGAAGATTGAAAGACCGGGTAATAAGAAGGTCAGCGAGGGAATAGAAAATATAGCCTGCGGAGCATGAAAGCGGTGCGCCAACAAAGTACTGAGCAAGCCAATCACCAGAGCAGCAATCGCTGTGTTGCCGCGTCCGCTGCCCGCACCAAATACAGCGGTAAAGCCGTGATAGATCAGCATGGACGTGACCGTTACAAGGGCAATCCACCCCAGAGTACGTTTACGGGTCTGGGTTGTCACCGCAATAGAAAGCGAAGCCAAGGTCATAAACACAATGTTGGTGACCATCTCAGGGGTATCAAACTTACTCTGACTAATATCCAAAGGCGTGGCACCCATAAACGACAGAGCCGCAACACCGCTGGCAAGACCCACCACCAAGCCCAAAAACGACATAGCAGTAGACACAAAACGCCCCGCCGCCGTCAGGGGGAAGCCGTTGATCGCGTCCTGAACCGCAGAGACCAGCTTGAAGGTTGGCAACAGCATAATTAGACCGGCAGCAACAATGTGCGGTGCAGAGACGGGAATGCCTAACTGCGTTAAGAACGAATCGCTATCACCGAGGTAAATCGCCGCGAAGGTAATAAGACCTGCGCTTGCCGCCATGTGAAAGAAGCTGGGCATGTTAAGTTTACTGAGCATCTGATCCATAAAGTAGACGCACAAAAACAGCAAAGATGACACAAGACCGGCACGCCAGCTACCGCCAATGCCGATGGTCAGCGTACCCGCTGCCGCAATGTTGGCAATCATCACCGTCATCGGCGAATACAGTTTCTTCGCATTGTTAATGCGGTTGAGTTTGCGGTCGGCGTCCTCGCGACTCAGCCCTTTTTCGGTGATGTCGTGGATCAGCTTGTACACATCTGCCAAGGCCGCATAGTTCTCAGACCAGGAACGCACCACGCGCACCACCGTGTGGCTAAAACGCTCAAATGAGTCGCCGCGGGCGTGCCCGTTAGAATCTACCAAACCGTCAATATCAGAAACGTAGTTGATGATAACCGACTGGTTGGTAATATCAACTTCAACCTCGTCGAGCCCGTAGGCGGCGCACACCGCAACAATCGCGGAATCGACATCCATCGCGTCCGCGCCGTAATGGAACATGGTCTCAGACAAGCGCAGGGTGAAGTTCAGAACCTCGCGTGCCTCTTCTTTTTCGCGAACGTAACGTTCACGGTGCTTGCGCGAAGACATCGCAAACTGACGCTGAGAAATACGCTCTAGACCGCGCACCGGCTTAGTCAGCGACTTATCGGGCTGAACAAAAGATTTGAGAGTAGAGCGAACCTTCGAGGGCGATTTGGGCGCAGATTTTACCTGCGGAATACCCGCCGTAGCAGGTGCCACTGAGGGGTAGGACGCCTGCTGCATACCTGTGCCTGATACCAGCAAGGTGGTGGTGGCAAGGGGTATCGCTGTGGTAAGCGGGGTAGGTTCTGACTGCTGAGTGGCAGCAGGACCAAACGGGCTTATATCTTCGGTAGCAGCCGCCACCGGCATATCGTGGGCAGCACCGAAAGCATCCGGTGTATTTTCACCGGTAGAATCAGGCTTGTGGTTCAGTAAGTAATCGCGTAGACCGGGGTCTTTGACCCGCGATAGGTCAATGGCCGGCAAAGAACTGCCAAAAGCATCTAAGGACGCAGAGGGCAACTCGGCTGCCCCACCAGCAGTCTCACCGAGGTTCTCAGCACCGTGGATCTTCGCAGATCCCTCAGCCACCGAGGTTCCCGAAGAATGAGCAACGTACTCAGAATTGCTATCTACAACCGCAGCAGACTTCGCCGCAACATCACGGGCACGGGGTAGCCCAGCAGAGCTACCAAAAGCACCCTCAGAACTCAGTGAAAGAGAAACCTGCTCGAAAGCAGAAGGGTACGCTTTTTGCTGTAGCTGAGTCTTATCGGTAGATGCCATAGGTTTTTCCCTCCCTCACCAATACTGATGATTACCCCGTACAAAGAGTAAGCGGCTACGTTCTTACCCTTATTACTCTATGGAGAACGCAACCGCTTTAATGAGCTCACCACAGAGGTGAACGGGCGCATTTTAGTAGAAAGGCTGACCAGTTTTACGAACCCACAACTGACGCATAACCTTCTCAGCAAATGAGTTCCACAGCTTGTACTTAGCAGGTGAAATGGCTTGATCGTAAACGCCCACAAAATCGACTACGGTTTTAGTAAAGGAAGTCTTAAACAGACCCAAACCGTAGTAGTTGTGCTCTTTATTCTTGAGCTGGTCGCTCGGCGGGGTACCGCAGAAATCGTACTCCACGATGCCGTGGTCTTTCATCAGGTCCGTCAGAGCCGTCCACTGTACCTGGTGCGAATCGCCGTACTGCTTGCGACGTGGCTTAGAACCGCCGTCCTTGTAGGTGCCCTTGTTACCGTAATTAATGACGTAGGCGCCCACCGAAGGCTCGCCGTCTTCATAGGTGAAGTACAGGCGACCCTGACCGGCCTTTTCAAAGGTGGTCCAGAAATCCTTGTAGTACTCAAAAGAACGCAGGTTAACGTTCGCGCTACCCTGACCCACGGTATCCATCAAAGCGTACATTTTACGCATATTCTCTTCGGTCAGCTCAACACGCTCAACCTCGCAACCCTCACGCAATGAACGACGCACCGCGTTGCGTCCACGCGAACTCAGCGACTTCAGCACGTCTTCTTCAGACATGTCAGTGTTCAAGATAGCGGTGGAATCGTTGGGCTGAATATTGAAAGACTTCACCAAGCCAGTACGCGCTAAGAAAGCATTAGTCTCTTCAGACGCCACGATATCAGGCTCAATCTTAACCGCAAAGACACCCAGCTTATTCTTTGAGATGAACTCTTTGTTAGCATCCAAAACAGCGGGGATATCCTCAACGCTGTACACGTCTGGGCCCTTAATCATGTACCAGAGCTTGCCCACGCTGGGAACGCTCTTTTCTAGAACCAAGTTGTAGCTAGCAAAAGGCGCAGTTTCGCCCTCGCGAACAGTAGTGCCTTCGTACACCAAGTACAGGGGCTTCCAGCCGTGCTTAGCTTTGACGGATGCAAAAGACGCCGACTGCAATAAGTTACCGCCGTTAGGGTTAGCGGTGACATGAGCATCCCAGTTAGCAATCTCTTCAGTGGTTGCAAAGCGTGCGGTAAATTCTCGCAAGGAGCCTCAACTCTTATCTCTCAAGGCGCGAAATGCGCACAGTACGATTATCTTTCACAAGTCTAGCGATGTTGGGCGCGTCTTTACAGCTTACCCAACGTGACCTTACCCGGAAGGTCATCGGCTTATGCCATCAAACCATTGTTTCAGAGTAAAACCAACCCGCAGATTGCATATTCTGAGCAGTAAAAAGCTCCCCGCCGTTTTTCAACAGCGGGGAGCCAAAACCATGAAGGGTCAACTATTTACTCAGCGTCGTGGTCGGTTTCGAGGATCTTAACCAGGGTTTCGAGTGCTTCATCAGCACCTTCGCCCTCGGCACGCAGAACAACCTTGTCGCCGTGCTTAGCGCCGAGTGACATGAGTGAGAGGATTGACGCTGCGTCCATTGCCTCGTCTGCGGGTTCACCTTCAGCTGCGATGGTAACCTCAACGGGCAAGTCGCCTGCTGCTTCTGCGAAGATAGCTGCGGGGCGTGCGTGCAGACCAACGCGGCTTGCAATGGTGGCAATACGTTCTGCCATGATGATTCTCCTTAGGAAAATGTGCGGAAATGTTCTTCCACTTTGAGTCTAAAGCAGGTCGCACAGCTTTTCGGCGTAAAAACCGGCTTTTTGACTCAGATTACATTTGATTTTTGACCTTACAGGCCCAGCTCGTCAAGAACGGGGAGCATCTTACGCGCTGCTGCCTTAGCTTCAGCTGATGAGATCTGCGCGAGCGCTTCAACAGCGATCTGCTGAGCTTTCTCTTTAGTGACGCTCTTGAGTACCGCTGAAACAGCTGCGATGGCACCTGCGTTCATGGAGAGGGTGTCAACGCCCAGACCGACCAGAACTACAGCGAGTGCCGGATCAGCTGCTGCTTCGCCGCAGACAGATACGTACTTCTTAGTGCCAGCGGTGGTGGACGCGCGACGTGCGCCTTCAACGGTCAGCTTAATCATCTTCAGCACAGCGGGCTGCCAGGGGTTGTTCAGGTGCGCCAAATCGCCGAGCAGACGGTCAGCTGCCATGGTGTACTGGGTCAGGTCGTTGGTACCAATCGAAACGAAGTCAACTTCGCCCAAGATAGCTTCTGCGTTAACAGCTGCTGCGGGGGTTTCGACCATAACACCGCGGGTTTCAAGACCAACTTCTTTGAGCATATTCGCGAAGTTGCGGGCCTCTGAGGTGGTTGAAATCATCGGTGCCATAACCCAGATGTCAGTGTCTGAGCCCTCTGATGCCTTCTTGATCGCTTCGAGCTGGCGTGCCAGAACACCGGGTACGGTCCAGTCGGTGCGGAAGCCTCGAACTCCCAGTGCGGGGTTCTCTTCTTCTTTGGTGTTCAAGAAGGGCAGGGGCTTATCTGCACCTGCATCTAGGGTGCGAACAACAATATGCTTGCCGGGGAAAGCGTCAAAAACTGACTTGTAGGTTTCTGCCTGAGTATCTACTGAAGGCTCAGCATCGTACCCCAAGAAACCAAACTCGGTGCGCAGCAGACCAACGCCTTCTGCCTTGAGACCGGCAGCCTTCTCTGCGCTCTTGCCGTCACCGACGTTAGCATAGAGGGGAATCCGGGTGCCATCTGCCATCACGCCGGTACCGTCGAAGTCAGCCAGAGGCTTGCGGTTAGCGTACTTTTCAGCCGCTACACGGTGCTCTTCGGAAGGCTCGGTATTGACGGTGCCTTCGTTGGAGTCAACGTACACTACAGTGCCGTTAGCGATTTCAGTAACGCCCTTGGCTGCCACAATAGCCGGCAGACCAAGCCCACGAGCCAAAATAGCAGTGTGTGCCTGGGGGCCACCGTCTGAGGTAATCAGAGCGATAACCTGTTCAGGGTTCAAGGTTGCGGTATCTGCAGGTGCAAGGTCAATTGCCGCCAGGATGAAAGGCTCATCTGAGGTGGGAATGCCAGGTGCCTGCTGACCGGTCAGCTGAGCCACGATGCGAGCGCGAACGTCGTAAATATCGGTTACGCGCTCTGCCATATAACCGCCGAGAGCTGCCATCTGATCAGCAAATGAGGTTGCCGATTCCCAGATTGCGCGCTCGGGTGCTACCCCCTGATTCTCAACCAGCTTGATAGCGCCCTTGAGTAGTGCTCGGTCGGTTGCCATCTGAGAGGTTGATTTGAGAACTGCTTTACCGTCGCGAGATGCGTTTTCAGCGCGTTCCAACAAATCTGCCTTGACCGCGTCCGCAGCTGCTTTAATGCGCTCTGCCGCCTGCTCGGGGGTTTCATCCGCTGCGAGCTTGAGGTTAGCGGCGGGCTCAGCAATGGGTTCAGGCATCTGAAGGACGGGACCGATTACTCGACCTGCGTAGACGCCAACACCGTTGTACATAGTCATTCGATATTCCTTAGAAATGTTTCGGTTGTGCTAAATCCTACTAGAGAATTATGCATCTACCTTGTTCTTTGTACCAACGCTCTTGAGAGCTACATAAACCAAGCCGGTAACGAGAGTACCCGCTACAACTGCAAGGAGGAACATGGGGATGTTGGTTGCCAGACCGATAATCCACAGACCACCGTGGGGTGCCGGGGATGCAACGCCTGCACCCATGGCGATAGCACCAGCTACTGCTGAGCCTGCCATCGATGAGGGAATCACGCGTGCGGGGTCAGCAGTCGCAAAAGGAATGGCGCCCTCAGAGATGAAGGACGCGCCCAGCAGCCAGGCTGCTTTGCCGTTTTCGCGTTCGGGTGCTGAGAAGAGCTTGCCGCGCAGGGTGGTAGCCAGTGCCATACCCAGAGGAGGGGTCATACCAGCGATGATAACCGCTGCCATGATTTCGCGGGAAGCATCGGTGTTCGCTGCAAGACCTGCGGTAGCAAAGAGGTAGGCTGCCTTGTTGACAGGTCCGCCCAAGTCGAAGCCCATCATGAGGCCAAGGATAATGCCGAGCAGGATCGCTGAGCTACCGCTCATGGAGGTCAGCCACTCATTCAGTGAGGTGGTAATCCACGCGATGGGGCCGCCCAGAATCAGGAGCATGAGACCGCCCGCTACGAGGGAGGCGACCAGAGGAATAATTACAACGGGCATCATTGCGCCCAACCAGCGAGGCAGCTTGAGCTGCTGCAGGGTGTACGCGGTGAGACCAGCCAGCAGACCAGCGACGATACCGCCGATAAAGCCACCACCCACGGTGACAGCAATTGAACCGGCGATGAAGCCGGGTGCAATACCGGGACGCTGTGCCAGACCGTAGGCAATGTAAGCAGCGAGGGCAGGAACCATCAGACCCAGACCGGCACCACCAATGGTGTGCAGGGCAGCACCCAAGTAGAGGCTCAGGGGAACACCCTGAAGGTTGAAGAGGGTACGACCGCTTTCGCCGTTGATATCGAGAATCGCCGCGGGATCGACATCGCCCAGGTTGGGCATGGTAATCGCTTCAAGCATGAAGCCAATGGCGAGAATAATACCGCCAGCAGCCACGAAGGGAATCATGTACGAAACACCGGACATCATCGCCTTGTAAATGCGCTTGCCCCATGAACTTGCTTCTTCGCCGTTTTCGGACGCGTCCGCGGCACCAGTAGCTGTCACACGGCGACCATTGGGGTTATCAGCTTCAGACAAAGCAGTCTCAATGAGCTTAGTAGGCTCATCGATGCCGCGCTTGACAGGAACCTCAACGTAAGGCTTGCCCGCGAAACGTTCGCGTCCGCGCACAGGCACGTCCACTGCGAAGATCACAGCATCAGCCGCATCAATCTCAGCCTGAGTCAGCTTCTCGCCACCCGATGACCCCTGAGGCTCAACCTTGAAATCAACACCCATGTCTTCAGCAGCATAGGTCAGACCGTCCGCTGCCATGTAGGTGTGTGCAATGCCAGTGGGGCAAGCGGTGATAGCAACAATCTTGCGACGGGCAGCAGGAGCCTCTGAGGCGTTAGCAGCCGAGCCAGTAGCCACCGATGCTACACCGGTAGTAGCGGGGGCTGCTATCTGAGTAGCGGCAGCTTTCTGCTCTGCAGTGCGGTCAGTGCCGTCAGGGTTTACGTCCAAAGCGTCGTTGACCAAATCAACGATTTCCTGCTCAGTCTTCGCTTCACGCAGTGCAGACGTAAAAGACTTCTTCATCAGTGAACGAGCCATCTTCGAGAGGATCTTTAGGTGAGCTTGATCGCCATCGGCGGGTGCTGCAATGAAGAAAATCAGGTCTGCTGCACCGTCCTTCGCGCCGAAGTCAACACCGGGACGAGGACGCGCCATCGCTAGGGTCGGTTCGGTAACGGCTTCGCTGCGGCAGTGGGGAATCGCGATACCACCGGGAATACCGGTGTCAGTCTTCGATTCACGAGCTTTGGCGTCCGCGTACAGCGTATCGAAGCTGCTAGCGCGTCCGGCGTTCACAACGGATTTCACCAAGTGCTCAATCACGTCGAAACGCGTTGCACCCAGGTTCTCGTCAAGAGTGACGAGTTCCGTAGTGATAAGTGCAGACATGTGTTCCTCCTTGTAGAAGATGTCTCTTACTACTTTTGATAGTGGTGTCTTCATACAAGGCGCAGAAGACATGATAGGTGGCTTAGAGCCGGGAAAACTTTTAAAACTGAATCTCTCGCAGGGTGACAGCTTCGGGAGTGGTTGATTCTAGGGTGGGCATCTGCGTACCAGGCAAGGACGCTGCGGCGGAGCCGTGAGCCACTGCCTGCACCAAGCGTTCGCTGGCGGTTTTGCCCAGTTCGCTAGCTATCAGGAAGCCCGAGAGAGAAGAATCTCCGGCACCCACAGTTGAGCGCACTTTCACCGGAGCGTGCTGAGCGTGCCAAGCGCCTTCAGCATTTACCAGCACAGCACCTTTGCCTCCGAGGGTTGCCAAAACGTTCTCAACACCGCGTTCTACGAGTTCGCGGGCGGTGCGAGCGGTCAGTTCAGGGTTTTCTTCAAGCTCCTCAGCAGCTTCAGGGCGACCTACCAACTCTGCCAGTTCCTCGGCATTGGGCTTAATGAGGTTGGGCAGGGCAGTTGCATCTGCAAGCGTTTCGCGCAGGGCATCCCCCGAGGTATCAACAGCAATACGCGGAGCTTTGTCGCCCAACTCATCGCGCAGTGTCTGAATGACCGAGCGGTAGTAGCCGCCATCAACGCCGGGAGGCAGAGAACCTGCCAGCACCAGCCATGATGCGCCTATACCCTCTTCTACCAGGACGCGGGTCAGATGCTGCTGCTGAGCATCATCAAGGGCAGCACCGGGAGCGTTAATCTTGGTGGTTGTACCATCGGGTTCAACAATCGTGATGTTGGAACGGATCGGCTCACCAAGGGGCAGGTTGTGGCACCGCACCGACGCCTCCGCCAGCTGGTGCAGTACGGGGTCTGCATCATCGCCGGGCAGCACAGCTACGGTATCGAACCCCGATGACTGTAACGCACGAGAAATATTCACGCCTTTTCCACCGGGATCTTCAACAGCACGCTCAGCGCGAATAACAGCATCGCGCTCAAGCACACCTGAAAGCTCAACGGTGCGATCCATACTCGGGTTAGCGGTTAGTGTAACGATCATGCGATAAGTACCTCCACGTTGGATTCTTCGAGAGCACTCGCAAGCTCACCCTCGGGTTCTTTGTCTGTAATAAGAGTGTCAATATCGTCAAAAGCCGCAAAGCGCACTAGCGATTCCTGCCCAAACTTGGCAGAATCGCACAAAAGCACGACGCGGCGCGCCGATTTAACAATGGCGGTTTTGACGATTGCCTCATTAAGACCGGGGGTGCTCAACCCAAACTCGGCATCCAAACCGTTCACGCCAATGACCGCGATATCGGGGCGAATCGTTGAAAAGTGCTCGGCAGCGCGCGCGCCCACAGCAGCCCACGTCATTCTGCGCAACTGACCGCCCACCAAATCAAGCACAATGCCATCTGCCTCAGCCAGTTTCACGGCGATGTGAAGAGCATGAGTAATGATCAGACGATCAGAGCCAGATTTGAGACTGAAGTTTTCAGTGGCAATACGATCTGCCAAAATTTCAATAGTGGTACCGGCGTCCAAAACAACAGCCCCCACGTCCGAATCGCGCAAAAGATCATAAGCCTTTTGGGCAATACGCTGTTTCTCGGGGGTGTTCATGCTCTGGCGCAGGGCAATGGAGGATTCGACGGAGGTGGACTGTTCAACGGTGACCGCACCACCGTGGACGCGACGTAGCTTACCCTCAGCTTCGAGGGCGGCAAGGTCACGGCGAACCGTTTCCATGGTGACTTCGTAACGTCGTGCTAGGTCAGCACCGTTAACTCGCCGCGCCGATGATACCAACTTAGCTATTTCGGCACGGCGTTCTTCTGCAAACATTTATGTGCAACCTCTGCTCATGAGATTTAACCGATTGGTTCTTGTAGGTTGATTTTATGTGGGTTTTTGTGGTGCCGTCAATGCGATAGTGTCATATTAAGCGGGTTTTCCGTGTGCGTTTTTTGCTTTTCATGTGGTTTTTACGGACGCTTTGCGCAGCGTTTGATAAAAACCGCTAGCAAAAGGCCGAGGGCGACACCCAGCGTATTCGCTAGAATATCTAGCCATGAGCTGGTGCGATCGGGCATAAAAAATTGTGTGCTTTCAATAGCGCAGGTCAGCAGAAAACCCCACACAAGAATCCAAGAACGCAACTGTGGGCGCACCAGCCAAACCAACAAAAAACCAAACGGTGTAAACATGACAACGTTTGAAAGCCATTCCAAAACGACGTAGGTGAACCACAGCGGCAACCAGCCTTCGGTGTGACCGCGCTGCATCAGTGCATCCACAAACCCGCCGGCTGTATTGTCATCAACGTGACTGGGCCACAGCACGATGAAGCCCAACACCAGTAGATAAAGCACAAAAACAGCGCGCGGTGCAAGCTGGGTCACCGAACGCGATGGTGAGAGAGATTGTTTCATGGGCGCGGCAGCATCGATTCGTTCTCGGTTGCCCAAGCGAATAATCCCGAGATAGAAATTTCAAGCGGGGTAGCGTTGGGGACTGGTTCCACCCACTCGAAGCCTTGGGCGGCACTGAGCGCCCGGCGAATAACAGAACCGTGTGACACCACAATGACGCGGCGCCCCGGATAATCACGCACAATCTGACGCAGAACCGTCACGGTGCGGTTGAAAAGATTCTCTTCAGATTCAACTCCAGCAAAATCTTGGTAGACAGTACGGCTCTGTTCAAAGGTGAGCTGAACGCCCTCGGCATCCCCGTAAGCACGCTCTACTAATTGGGGATAGGTGCGCTCCAGCTCCAGCCCCAGGTAGGTGCCAATGACACGAGCCGTTTCAGCAGCGCGCGAGAAAGGGGATGACACCAGCACCTCAAAGCTGAACCCTTCATCTGCCAGTTTTTGACCGGTTGCATGCGCCTGTTCGATACCTGCAGCATTGAGCGGAATATCAACCTGCCCCTGCATTTTCTTTGTCTTGTTCCAGTCTGTTTGACCGTGACGGATCAGGAGCAATGACCCGCTGAGCTCTTGCGAAGTGGGTTGTTCTGGCAGGACGCTGGGCACAGGTGGCACCTTTCGGAGGAAGGGGTTGAAGGGTTCAGGTATAGAGAAAAGGGAGGTCTTATTGCTCAAGTAATGCGAGGTTAAACTCAAGCACACTGGCATTTTCGGGAATGGGGTGTTCTTCACCGGTCAGATGCCCCATAACTTTAGAAATCCACATGCCGTGGCTGACTACCACAATGTTTTTTCCTGCGTGTTTACCGGTAATTGCGTTTAGTGCCTCGATACCCCGGTCAATGAACTCAGTTTCAGGTTCTACCCCGGCAAAGAGAGTTTCAAAGTGTAGCCAGTTTTCGCGATCAACAATTTCGCCCTCGGCATCACCAAAGAATCTTTCTTTTAACCCATCTACCTGCTCCAGCAGGGGAAGTTCCAGAGCATCGGCAATAATCTGCCCGGTTTCGTGGGCGCGAGAAAGTGGTGAAGTGATGATTCCGTCCCACGCAAAATCGGGCTGAGTTTGCTGACGCATCAGTGCGAACTCGCTGAGGTTCGTGGCAGCAAGAGCAGCCTGCTCGCGTCCGGTAGCGTTCAGGGGAATATCAACCTGCCCCTGAAAGCGGCGGTCAATGTTCCAGTCAGTCTGACCGTGGCGAATAAGAACGAGAGTGGAAGCAGAATTTTTGGGCATAGGCTCTATTATCCCACGCCCGGCGTGAGAGCATAGAAGTATGTTTGAAACTTCTCTCTCATCTGATTGGTACCCTACCTGCGCTGTCTTTGACTGCGATGGTGTTCTTCTCGACTCTGAATCTACCTGGCTCACAGCCCAAGCAGAACTGTTTGAGCGCTACGGTGCAACGTTTACTCAGGCTGATGAGGACGCACTCATGGGTGCAGCTGCCCTCGATTTCGCTCGCGTACTGGCAGCCAACACCACCCCTCATGGTGCTTCTGCCGATGACGCGGCAGCCCACGAGAAACACATTATTGAGGTGGTTCTTAAGGTCGAAGAGAACATGATTGAGCGCGGTATGGAACGCATACCTGGTGCTCTTGACACCATTAAGAAACTCAGCAAGGTAATGCCCGTAGCGGTTGCCTCTAATTCTTCAGCTGACCTGCTGACTCGCAAGATGCAGGCTTTTGGCTTCGCTCCCTATCTCACCACCTGGGTAGGCGCTGATGACGTTGCCAGCCCCAAACCTGCCCCCGATATGTACGCCGAAGCGATCAAGCGTTTGGGCGGGGACTCCCAGCAGACACTGACCGTTGAAGATTCAGTCACCGGTGCCCGCGCAGCCCAGGAATCAGGCGCTAACACCCTAATTTTTACCGGTCACGGCGACACCGGCGCGCCCGGTCAGGGTCGCTTCGATTCCTACACAGACCCAGATTTTCTCGCGACCCTCAACCGCTGGGTTAAAGCGGCACGCAAGGCGTAATAGCTGTGAGTTCCCAGCAACCTCATACGCCCCAACCGCCGCGTAAGTACGGTCTGCGCTTTGAAGAACTCAGCGCAGAAGACCGCGAGTTCTTTCGCCCCTTTTGGGAGGAGCCTGCTCCCCACCCCAACTTCGTTGTTGAAGAACAGCGGTTGGTGAACGCGCGCGTGCGCATGGCAACGGGTCTTAGCTTCACCCTCCTCATGGTGAGCGCACTGGTCACAGCACTGCTAGCGCTGTCAGGCTTTTTCTTTACCGCAGGGGCAACCGCTATTGCCGTAGGTATAAGCCTTTTTCTCATCATTGCGGTACGCCGCAGACTGTTCAAAAGCCTGAGGTTGCCCGGCGCTCCCCCACCGGCAAAAAATGCTAAAGCCCGGTGGTTCTGGCTACCGCATCTGCTCGTTATCGCGTCGGTGTTTAGCCTGATTACCAGCTTCGCTCTCGTGCCCACCGTCTTTGCAGATCCCAACCCGCTCGTGACGCGCGCCTGGGGTATCTTCTTTGCCGAGTTGGGTATGTTTGGCTTACTCATTGCGGCTCTAGCGTACGGTCTAATTGCATTAGCAGCTTTTTCACCTCACGATGATGACGAGCGCATCATGCGGCCCACTGATTTTGCCGAGCAGCTCTTAGAACGCGACCTGCGCAAAAGTGAAGGCGACGACTTCTACGATTCTGACTGGATCACCGGCAAAAAACGCTAAACCCCATCTTAAAAACTCAAAGGGTGCCCTCTCTACAGAGAGGGCACCCTTTGGTATTACCCGGTGACGTACACAGTCACCAGAGTAAGAAAGCCACTTATCG
This sequence comes from Rothia sp. ZJ1223, assembly GCF_016900985.1. Classification (NCBI taxonomy): domain Bacteria; kingdom Bacillati; phylum Actinomycetota; class Actinomycetes; order Micrococcales; family Micrococcaceae; genus Rothia; species Rothia sp. ZJ1223. The sequence goes on from NZ_JAFEUT010000005.1 coordinate 247,203, forward strand.
ACGCATAACCTTGCGGGCTAGCAGGTTACCCACCAGCTGCACCATCTGAACCAACACGATAATCACGGCAACAACCGTCCACGTAATCATGTCATTGAAACGCTGGTAGCCATCGACCAGGGCAACCTGCCCCAAGCCGCCGCCACCGATGTAACCTGCCATCGCTGACATATCAACAACACCAATGACTAAGAAGGTGTAACCCAAAATCAGCGGACCCAAAGCCTCAGGAATCATCACGGTAAAGAGAATCCGCAATTTTGAAGCACCCATAGCGCGGGCAGCCTCAATAACGCCCGGGTCAATAGACACCATATTCTGCTCAACAATGCGAGCAATAGCGAAAACCGCCCCCACACACATTGCAAAGATTGCCGCGTTAGTGCCCAGACGTGAGCCCACAATAGCGGAGGTCGCCGGTCCCAAAGCCGCCAGCAAAATAATGAAGGGAATAGGACGCACCACGTTCACAATAAAGTTCAGCACAATATTGACGGGGCGGTTAGCCAAAATATTGCCCTGACGAGTCGTGTACAGCAGAGCACCCATAATCAGACCAATGACACCGGCAATGAGCATGGTCGCCGCAACCATGTACAGGGTATCAAGTAGCCCCGGAATCAGCTTATTGGGAATGAAAGTTTCCCACTTAATATCTGACAGTGACATTAGCGAACCACCTGTACTCGGGTTACGGTTTGAAGCTCAGCAACAACAGCGTCGATTGACGTGATATCGCCTAGCAATTCGAGAGTGAGAGTGCCGTAGGTTTTGCCCTGGAGGGTTTCGAGGCCGCCCTGCACAATATTGAAATGGACGCGGCGCTCCGCCAAACGTGAAAGCACCTGCCCCAGCCGCTCATTGCCCTCAGTGATTTCAAGGTTAACCAGGTAACCACGGTGGCGGTGCTTCAGATCAGCAGCTTCTTCACCGGTGGGCGCAGTCTTGACGGTGGTACCCACAAAACGCTGGGCAGTAGCAGTCTGCGGAGCCGAGAACACCTCATAGACGTTACCGGTTTCGACCACGCGTCCTTTTTCCATCACGGCAACACGGTCGGCAATGGTTGAGACAACGTCCATCTCGTGGGTAATGACCACAATGGTAATGCCCAGTTCATGATTGACGCGCTTGAGCAACTGCAACACCTCGTGGGTAGTCTCAGGGTCAAGCGCTGATGTGGACTCATCTGCAAGAAGCAAGGAGGGCGATGTTGCCAGCGCACGGGCGATACCCACACGCTGCTTCTGACCGCCCGAAAGCTGATCGGGGTAATTCTTTGCTTTATCAGCAAGACCAACAAACTCAAGCATCTCAGCAACGCGAGCAGTGCGCTTAGCTTTGTCCCAACCCGCGATCTTCAGGGGGAACTCAACATTTGCAGCAACCGTACGAGAATTCATCAGGTTGAATTGCTGAAAAATCATGCCGATGTTGGTGCGGGCATCGCGCAATTGTGATTCGCGCTTACCCGAAATCTCAAAACCATCAACAAACAGGTGACCGCTAGTGGTTTCTTCCAGCCCGTTAATCAAGCGCACCAGAGTAGACTTACCGGCACCGGAATAACCGATAATCGCAAAAATTTCGCCGCGGTTAATAGTCAGCGACACATCATTGACAGCGATAACCTCGGTCTTACCACTCTTAAAAACCTTTGAGACATTCTTCAGCTCAACCATCGCCGTAGCGTCAGCGGTGCTGTGGGAAACTTCGCTCAATTTCTTACCTTGCCTTTATACAAAATTGCGGGCGCACCCGCGCAAGCCTACCTGCTGATTCAGGCAATAGCCAAAACGCAAGAAGCGGTAACCCGCGCCCCGCTCCCTGGGTAGAGATGGGGGCGCTGTTACCGCTTACTGGCGCACAATTACTTAGGAGTTACGCAGATCTTCTTCGAGCTCAGCCAAGGAAGCGCGCAGTTCTTCAATGTCGGTGGTAACCTCAACTGCGGTGCCACCGGAAACTTCCTGAACAGCGTCCTGAACCTTCTGGCTGTGGAAGATTTCTACCAGCTTCTTGTAAGTTTCGTTGTCCTGATCGCCATCGCGTGAAACGAAAGCATTGACGTACTTACGTGCTGAAGGGTTAGCAGGATCATCCATTGCCAGTGCCTCGTTGGGGTCAAGACCCGCATCGAGAATAAAGTCGTTGTTCACAACCGAACCTGCTACTGACCCCATGGAACGCACAGTCTGGGTAGCATCGACAGCAGAAATCTTCACCTTGGACTTCTTGGTATCAACATCATCAACGGTGGGAGCATCAGTTTCTGAGGTGAACTCAACCAAACCGTTAGCTTCAAGAAGTAGCAGAGCACGACCGCTGTTTGAAGGATCATTGGGGATAGCAATTTCGCTGCCCTCGGGGATCGCTTCAACAGAATCGTACTGTGATGAGAACAGAGCCATGGGGTAGATCACGGTGGGACCAACCAGCTGCAGGTTGTCATCGTTCTCTACGTTGTACTTTGAGAGGTAATCAAGATGCTGGAACCAGTTGAGGTCGATATCGCCGCTCTTGAGGGCTGGGTTGGGCTTGTTGTAGTCAGCCAGGTCAATGATCTCAACGGAGATGCCCTCTTCTTTGGCTGCTTCGGTGAAAGCCTCGTGTTCCTGGCTGGCGCCGGTTACACCAATTTTGATGGTTTCGCCTTCTGATGAGTTTGAACCGCATGCGGCGAGACCGAATGCGAGGGGAACAAGAGCCAAAGAGGCAACAAATTTCTTCACGGCTATGAATCTTTCTGCTGAATAAAATGCAAGGGACGCCGTTGCGGCGTGCTGTATTAATTAGACCACGCAGCAGAATGCTTCACGATTTTTCGTGCCTAAATGGGGGCGAAAATCACGTGTTGGGTGCAATATGAAGTCATACTGTCACAGTATGTAATATTCGTTCACGTTAGCGACGTCAAAAACAAGCTCTATTGGGCGGTCAGCAGAACCTATTTAATGTGCCTGCGATTCAACCGCAGCCTGGCTTTCCAACTGACGAGCCCACTTCTCGACGCGACCCCGAATACCATCAAAGTGCGCGGTCATTAGATTGACAGCAGCAACTGCATCCCTGCATTTGACTGCCTCAAACAGGGCGGTATGCGCATCAGCCAGTTCGCACAAATCTTTACCGGCAACGGGAGCAACCCCGTCGAGCGACACAGAAATATTGTTGTACACCTGCCAAAAAACATCGAGCAGACCCGAAAGTAGCTCGTTACCCAGCGGAGCAAAGAGGGCAGCGTGAAACTGCTGATCCCACACCGCAATAGAACTGCCACCCCGGCTAGCTGCCTCAATACCCTCAGCAGCAACCCGCACGAGTTCTAACTCATCATCTGAAATGGTAGCTACAACAAAAGGAATCAAACCCGTTTCAAGCGCTTGACGCACATCTACCAGCTCAAGCGCCTCACGCCCATTATCAAAAAGCGAAAGACGCCCGCGAAAGGTGAGAGCACGCACCATAGGAGTCAGCGCGTCGTTACTCACGAAGGTGCCAAAGCCGTGCTGCACCTCGACGATACCCACCGCGTCCAACGCCTTGATTGCTTCACGAATAGAGTTTCGTCCAGCGCCCAGTTCTTCCATCAGCTCATGTTCGGGGGGCAGAGGTGAACCCGCCGTGAGTTTGCGCTGCAAAATAGCATCAACAATCTGTTGCTGCAGAAGTTTCTGCCGTTCACGGGCTGTGGGTTTTGTAGCACCGGTGCCTTTAGCCACCAACGCAATCACCTCTAAATCTTTCACTAAGAATGAAAAGCCATCTTATTTTTACACACCGCTCTTGGCGCTTTGCACCAAAGTTTTTATAGAGCGACACACTGCCACACACTTGTGCTTTGTTATTTAAGTTACTAACGTGAAGTTTATCAGGTAGGACGTCCTACCTCCCGCCGGGGCGAGCCCCTGGTCTTCTTTCATATGAGTCACAAAGGAGAGACTTCCATGAACACCCCCATCACCTCGGCATTCAACCGCCGCGGCTTCTTCAAGGTCGCTGGCTCAGCCAGCGCAGCACTCGCATTCGCAGCAGGCGTTTCAGCGTGTGGCAACAACAACTCATCATCAGGTTCAACCGCTGAAGCAGGCGCAGACGCAGTCAACAAAGACGGCGTCATCAACGCAGGTATTGCTTACGACGTATCAACCTCATTCGACCCCGCAGTTGCATCAGGCGCAGGTCCCATGGCAGCAAACCTGCACATCTTTGAAGGTTTGACCGGTCTTGACCCCGCAACCCGCGAGCGTTACAACGCTCTGGCAGCAAGCGACCCCGAAATGGTCGATGACACCACCTACCGCGTAGTATTGCGCGATGGCGCGAAGTTCCATGACGGTTCACCCGTGACCGCTAACGACGTTGTATCAACCTTCAATCGCTTCTCAGCTCCCGAGTCACTGTTCGCACAGTTCCTCTACTTCCTGGATTCAACCACCGCAGTAGATGAGAAGACCGTTGAGTTCAAGCTCAACCAGGCGTTCCCCCTCTTTGCTGACCGCATTTCACTGGTGCAGATTACCCCCGCATCAGCAGCTGACAACCTCGAAGCCTTCGGCGCTAACCCCATCGGTTCAGGCCCCTACAAGTTTGTCTCAGCAACCAAGGGCGCAGAGATCAAGTTCGAGCGTTTCGAAGACTACAACGGTCCCCGTCCTGCTCTTGCAAAGACCATGAACTGGTCAATCCTTGCAGATGCAGCAGCTCGCGTGACCGCTATGCAGTCAAAGCGTGTTCAGGCTATCGAGTCAGTACCCTACGACAACGTTAAGGTTCTTGAGAACTCAGGCGTCAACGTTGAATCAGTACAGTCTTTCGGTCTGCTGTTCCTCATGTTCAACTGCGAAAAGGCTCCCTTCGATAAGAAGGAAGTACGTCAGGCACTGTTCTACGGCATTGACATGGACAAGGTCATCACCAACGCTCTGCTCGGTAACGCAACCGCAGCAACCTCCTTCCTGCACAAGGAACACAAGGACTACGTTGAGGCTTCCACTGTCTACACCTACGACAAGGCTAAGGCTCAGCAGTTGCTCAAGGACGCCGGTGCTGAAGGTATCTCATTCACCATTCACACCACCGACCACGACTGGGTCAAGCAGTGCTCACAGCTGGTTCAGGAATCACTGAAGGACCTCGGTCTGAACGTCACCATCTCCGATCAGGCATCAGCTGCTCTGTACTCAGACTTCGTTGACTCAGGCAACTACGACGTTGTACTGGCACCCGGTGACCCCTCAGTATTCGGTAATGACGCCGATTTGCTGCTCTCATGGTGGTACCGCGGTACAACCTGGCCTGAGAAGCGCTTCCGCTGGTCAAACACTGACGAGTACAAGCAGGTTCAGGAGCTCATGAACTCAGCTGTTATGGCTGAAGATCCCAAGGAAGACTGGAAGAAGGCTATCGACATCATCGCCGAGAACGCGCCTTTGTACCCCCTCTTCCACCGCAAACTCCCCACTGCTTGGGACGGCTCAACCCTCAACGGTTTCAAGCCACTACCCACCACCGGTCTGTCATTCCAGAACGTTGGTTCAACGCAGGCGTAATCCTGCGCGCAAGTTCGCGTTTTTCGGTTCTTGAGACTCTACATTCCACACATACTTGTTGATTCTCAACCATCGTGAATCGTGCACAGAAGGTTGCGGCAGGTTACCTTTATCGGTTGATCTGCCGCAACCTTCTTTTTCACCGCAACACCCCTATCTAGCGTTAGGTCTAGGGAGACCCCGTTGTCTAACTTTCTTCGACTTCTCGGAAGGCGCCTTCTTGCCCTTCCTGTCATGCTCTTGGGCGTGACCATTCTCGTCTTCGTTATTTTGCAATTTACCCCCGGTGATCCGGCGACCATCGCTCTTGGCGAAGGTGCCTCGGAAGAGGCGAAGGCAGCCTACAACCGCGAGATGGGCTATGACCGTCCCCTCGTCGTTCAGTACTTTGCCTTCCTTGCACGCTTGGTTCGCTTCGATTTGGGCATGACCACCCCCCCGGCTCAGCCCGTGATCGACCAGATCAAGATGGCATTCCCCATGACTTTGCAGCTCACCTTCTTGGGCGTTGTCATCGCTGCGGTAGCATCTCTTATTCTGGGCGTCGTCGCGGCGCTCTACCGCGATCGCTGGCCTGATCAGATCATCCGCGTTTTCTCCATGGCATCCATCGCAACCCCCTCATTCTGGCTGGGTATTCTATTGATCCAGTACTTCTCCCTTGAATTGGGATGGTTCCCCTCCGGTGGTTCTTCAGCCCCCGGCGCTGGTTTTGGTCCCTGGATCAACCACATGTTCCTTCCTGCTCTTGCGTTGGCGGTGCCGGTGAGTGCGTCCTTGATTCGTACCGTTCGTACCTCAATGGTCGAAGAGCTCGATAAGGACTACGTTCGCACCGCTATCGGTAACGGTGTGCCCCGCAAACAGGTTATTACCAAGAATGTTCTCAAAAACGCTCTCATCACCCCCGTTACTGTTCTGGGTCTGCGCATCGGTTACCTCATGGGTGGCGCGGTCGTTATCGAAATGATCTTCTCACTCAACGGCATGGGTAACCTCATCTTCAACGGTATTACCGGTAACGACATCAACCTCGTTCAGGGCGTAGTTATTACCATCGCGGTTGCCTTCGTTCTGGTGAACATCGTCGTTGACCTTCTGTACATGCTCATCAACCCGCGTATTAGGACGGTGTAACCTACCATGCGATCAGGTTTAGCTGACCGCCTTTCGCAGCCGGGAATCCGGTTCAAGGCGCTCCCCCTGGGCTCAAAAATTGCCCTTACTTTCTTGGCACTCATTATTCTGATGGCAGCGTTTGCACCGTTTGTTGCACCGCACGACCCGCTGGCATCAACCGGTGCCCCCATTTCAGCACCCGATGGTGAATACCTCTTCGGTACTGACCGTCAGGGTCGTGACGTTCTCTCGCGTCTGGTCTTTGGTGCCCGCGCGTCCTTGCAGGTTGGTTTGGGCGCTGTTGCTCTGGCACTTGCTTTGGGCGGTATTCTCGGTGCTATTGCGGCAACCGGTTCAAAGGTTATCTCCGAAATCGTGATGCGCCTGATGGATATCCTCATGGCGTTCCCCGGTATCGCTCTGGCAGCTGTTCTGCTGGCTTCACTCGGTAACTCCGTGGGTACCATCATCGTTACCATCGCTATTGTTTACACCCCGCAGCTGGCACGCGTTGTGCGTGCGCAGGTGCTAGCGGCATGGGACGAAGACTACGTCCGCGCTGAACGCGTCATGGGTGCAGCACGCCCCTACATTTTGCTCAAGCACGTTGTTCGTAACACCATCGCTCCCGTTCTCGTGTTCGCAACCGTTATGGTTGCAGATGCGATTATCTTGGAAGCATCACTGTCATTCCTCTCAGCAGGTGTTCGCCCGCCGAGCCCCTCATGGGGTAACGTCATCGCTGACGGACGCGCGCTCGTACTTGCCGGTGGCTGGTGGGCAACCACTTTCGCTGGTTTGGTCATCCTGCTGACCGTGCTTGCGCTGAATGTTCTCTCTGAGGGTATGACCGACGCCATGGTTAACCCCAAGCTGCGTCGCAAGGTCAAGATCGATGAAGAGAACAACACCGGTGGTCGTACCTCAGGTGCTCTCACCGCTGCTCCTTCAGCTGCTGATGATAAGTCATACGGTGAAGCTGTTGGTACCGATGCTCTTTCAGATACTCCGCGCAAGATTACCGCTGAAGAAATCTCAGCCGGTGCGTTGATCAGCGAAAAGGGCTATCAGGATCGTCTGGCTTCAAAGAACCTCGAAGGTGTTTTGACTCAGCTCAAGGACGCTGAGAGCCGCCGTGGCGACCGTCTGATTGCGAACCCAGAAGCTCGCGTCATTCTTGAGGTCAAAGACCTCTCAATTTTCTTCCCCGAACGTTTCGGCGACACCCCTGTTGTTGACCGCGTCTCCTTCACCGTTCATGAGGGTCAGACTATGGGTCTTGTGGGCGAATCGGGTTCAGGTAAGTCAATTACTTCACTGGCAATCATTGGTTTGCTCGATAAGAAGGCAAAGATTACCGGTTCGGTGATGTTCGAGGGTCAGGAGCTGGTTGGTGCCTCAGAGGATCAGTACCAGAAACTTCGCGGTGCTGTGATCTCTATGGTTTACCAGGATGCGTTGAGCTCGCTCAACCCCTCCATGCTGATTAAGGATCAGATGTTGCAGCTGACCCGCCGCGGTGGACGCAAGACTCCCGAGGAACTGCTCACCCTGGTAAAGCTTGATGCAGAACGCACTCTGAACTCTTACCCGCACGAACTCTCCGGTGGTCAGCGTCAGCGCGTGCTGATTGCTATGGCACTTTCACGCTCACCCAAGCTCGTGATTGCCGATGAGCCCACCACTGCGCTCGACGTGACCGTTCAGAAAGAAGTTATTGCTCTGTTGAACGAGCTGCGCGAGCAGTTGGGCTTCGCCATGATCTTCGTGTCGCACGACTTGGCTCTGGTGGCTCAGGTAGCTCACCGCATCTCGGTGATGTACGCGGGTCAGGTTGTAGAGTCTGGCGCTACCAGCCAGTTGCTGATGAACCCCAAGCACGAGTACACCCGTGGTCTGTTGGGCTCAGTTCTTTCAATTGAGTCAGGTTCTAAGCGTCTCTACCAGATTCCCGGCACCGTGCCTTCCCCCGGCGACTTCGCCAAGGGTGACCGGTTCGCTCCGCGCTCACTGCGCGAGGGTGCTGACCCCAACCAGCAGCTCGTCTTTGTGCCGGTTGAAGGCGAAGAAGACCACTACTGGGCATCGCACCTTGAAACCACCTCGACCAAGCAGGGAGCTTAAGGCAATGACTGAATCAGTAAACGGCTCAGTAGCAGCAAGCAGCGAGGCAGGGGAAAACATGCTCAACACCCAGGGTCGCGAGGCAGTAGCCCGAGTTTCAGAGCCCATTATTGAGCTCAAAGACATCAAGGTCTATCACCGTTCACGTACCGGCGGTATCTTCAAGCCGAACATCGTGAAAGCCGTTGATGGTGTATCACTGTCGATTCGCCGCGGTGAGACCATCGGTATCGTGGGTGAATCTGGTTGCGGTAAGTCAACCTTGGCATCGGTTGTTGTTGGTTTGCAGAAGCCAACCGACGGTCAGATGACTTTCAAGGGACGCGACGCGCTCAAGCGCAACGCTGCTTTCCGCAAGGAATTTGGTTCTGATATTTCAATCATCTTCCAGGATCCGGCAACCGCGCTTAACCCGCGTATGACCATTCAGGATATTCTCAAAGATCCCCTAGATGTTCACGGTATTGGCGATAAGTCAGGACGCGACCGTCGCGTGCGCGAGCTGCTCAACCTCGTTGGTTTGCCGCAGTCAGCAGCGGACGCGATGCCCTCACAGATCTCAGGTGGTCAGCGTCAGCGCGTGGCAATTGCTCGTGCGTTGGCTTTGGAACCCAAGATTATTGTGGCTGATGAGCCCACCAGTGCTCTCGACGTATCAGTTCGCGCGCAGGTTCTGAACCTGCTCAGCGACCTGAAAGAAGAGCTCTTCTTGGGTATGGTCTTTATTTCTCACGATATTCAAACCGTTCGCTACGTCTCTGACCGCATCTGCGTGATGAACAAGGGCAAGATTGTTGAGCAGGGTTCTGCTGAGCAGGTTTTCGATCACCCCACCCAGGATTACACTCGCAAGCTCTTGGGCGCAGCGCCCACCCTCTTGCACGTCTAATTCCGCTTTTGATGCGCCGGTGCATCCACTGATTCACCACTGCCACAGTGGGTGCGCCGCTTTCACCACACTTTTTATATCTTTGTAAAATAAAGGAGTTTTTTATACCATGGCAAATCCCAAGTTTTCGGGCGTTATTCCCCCGGTACTTACCCCCCGTACCGCTGATGGTCAGCTCGATGTTGAGTCACTGAAAAAATCAGTTGCGCACCTGATTGAAGGCGGCGTCAACGGTCTGTTCGTTCTCGGTTCTTCCGGTGAAGTTCCCTACCTGACCAACGCAGAGCGTGAAACTGCGCTCAAGACCGTGATTGAGGCTAACGAGGGTCGTGTGCCCGTCATCGTAGGTACCAACGATCAGACCACCGCGCGCGTCATTGATGAGGCAAAGCGCCTGCTGGCTATTGGCGGCGATGCTATCGTTATCACCAGCCAGTACTACGCGCTGGATAACCCCATCGAAGAAGAGCGTCACTTCCGCGAAGTAGCTGCAGCTGTTGATGTACCTGTCTTTGTCTACGACGTACCCGTTCGTACCAAGCAGAAGCTCAGCGTTCCCCTGCTGACCAAACTGGCTCGCGAGGGCGTTATTGTGGGTGTGAAGGATTCATCGGGCGATGATGTTTCATTCCGACTGCTGGCTCAGGCTACCCGCGACATCGAAGGCTTCTCGCTATTCACCGGTCACGAAGTTGTATGCGACGGCGCGATGCTCTCCGGCGCTCACGGTATTGTTCCGGGTCTCGGCAACGTCGACCCCGCAGGCTACAAGCGTCTGTACGACGCTGCTGTTGCGGGTGACTGGGACGCAGCGCGTAAAGAGCAGGACCGCCTGGCTGACCTGTTCAACATCGTCTTTGTAGAAACCCCCACTGTCTCAGGTGGCGCAGCGGGTCTCGGTGCTTTCAAAACCGCTCTTGAGATCATCGGTGTTCTCGAATCCAACACCATGTCAACCCCCATGGAGACCTTGGGCGACAGCGAACGCGAGCGTATTCGCGGCATCGTTGAGGCAGCAGGTCTGCTCTAAATACCATCGGTTACATCATGTGTCGGTGAGTCTTGTTCGTTCTCTAACGGTCTAAGACTCACCGACACTGCCATTTTCAAGAGAAAAGGTTTTTCAATGACTCAACAATTTGCTGTGGGCATTGACTTGGGCGGCACTAAAACAGCTTTCGGCGTGGTGGACGCTAACGGTCAGGTATACGAGAGACACGAGATTCCTACCATCGCTGATATTGGTGGTGAAGAACTGGCTCGTAATACTGCCCGCGGTGCTCTGACTGTTATTGAGCAGGTAACAGCGCGCGGTGGCGAAGTGACCGGTATTGGCATCGGTTCTGCCGGTGTGATTGGCGCTGAGGGCGAAGTAATCACTGCCGCAAATGTTATTACAGACTGGAGCGGTGTACCACTGGCGCATATTATCAGCGAAGAGACCGGTTTACCCACCTACGCTGTCAATGACGTTCACGCCCACGCTCTGGGTGAATCGTGGGCTGGCGCAGCAGCTGAAGCACCTAGTAGCTTGCTCGTAGCCTTCGGCACCGGAGTTGGTGGAGGTTACATCAGCCAGGGTGAGCCGCTCAAAGGCGCCCACTTTCTCGCTGGCCATGTAGGGCACTTCTCTTCCCCGCTCGCGCTGGATATTCCCTGCCCCTGTGGCGGCACCGGTCACCTTGAAGCCGTAGCAGCCGGACCCGCCATTCACCGCCGCTACCTGGCAACCGGTGGCGACGCATCCTCACCCGATACTAAAGACGTTGCCGCCCGCGCCCGAGCCGGTGAGCAAAAAGCAATTGACGCCATTGAGTTTGCCGCCCGCGCCGCAGGTATTGCCCTGGGAGACTTGGTGAATATCTTGAACCCGCACGTACTTGTACTCTCAGGCGGTATGGTAAATCTGGGAGATTTGTGGCTGCCCATCGTTGAAAAAGAGTTCAGGGCAGCAGCTTTGGGGCAGGCAAAAGAAACTCCCCTCGTAGCTGCACAGCTTGGTTCCGATGCGCCGATTATTGGTGCAGCAACCCTTATTCCTAATTTTCTTGAGAGGTAAAACCCATGTTCACTCGCTCAGAACTCATTGAAAAACTAGCCGGGCAGCTCATTGTTTCGTGCCAGGCTTACCCCGGTGAACCGATGCGAGACCCCCGCACCACTGGTCAGGTAGCAGCATCAGCTGTTATGGGTGGTGCTGCCGCTGTTCGTGTGCAGGGTCTAGCCGATGTTCAGTTCACCCGTACCGCTGTTGAGGTGCCCGTCATTGGTCTGTGGAAAGACGGTCACGACGGCATTTTCATCACCCCCACTCTCCACCACGCCCTGGCGGTAGCGAACGCAGGTGCTCACGTGGTCGCGCTCGACGGCACTACCCGCGAGCGTCCGGACGGGTTGAGCTTGGCTGAGGTTGTTGCCGGAGTGCATGAGAACTCCAACGCCCTGGTCATGGCTGACTGTGATTCGTTGGAAGCAGCTTTGGCAGCTGCCGAAGCGGGTGCTGATTTCATCGGTACCACGCTGGCTGGCTACACCGATACCCGCCCCAAGACCGACGGCCCGGACCTTGATTTGCTCTCTGCCATCGCGTCCGCCGAAACCGGTATTCCACTGATTGCTGAGGGACGTATTCATACCCCGGCACAGGCACATCAGGCGCTGGAGGCTGGTGCCCACGCGGTAGTGGTTGGTACCGCTATCACCCACCCGATTTCTATTACCGGTTGGTTTAAGAACGCTCTGTCTAAGTAATGTTCACCCCGCCCGCAGCATGGATGTTGCGGGCGGTTTTTATTTTTCTTTGATGACCTATTGAGATAAAGAGAAAGGTGTATTTAATGTCGAATCTATCTGTTCCTGTAGCGGTGGGAGCTTACGCTGCCATGCCCACTGATGTTGCTGAGCAAGAAGAATTTTATGCGCAGCTTGCGCAGATTGCTGGGGCAACTGCCCTGGAGATTCCTTTTCATAAGACCGGTCTGAACGTTGAGACCGGCTGGCTGGCGCAACAGATGCGCGGGCGATTCACGCAGTCGATCATCACGCTGATTCCGGGCACTATGGCTCGGGTGAGTGAAACCGGTGTCTTTGGTTTGGCATCAACAGACGAGGGAGGACGCACCGCCGGGCTTGATTTTGTGCGTCAAGCTCGCGAAGTCGCTGAGGAGATTAATCAGACGACCGGTGCGCAGTCAGTGAGCGCACTGCATATTCATTCGGCACCCTCAGTGAAGGCTGATAAGCAGGCTTTCGCCAAGTCTTTGGAAGAACTGCTAAGTGAAGATCCCTGGTCGACCCGTTTAGTGATTGAGCACTGCGACGCCTACTCCCCCGAGATTGCCGGCGAGAAGCGTTTCTTGTCGTTGGATGCTGAGATCGCTGCCGCGCAACAAGCCGGACTAGGTATCACTGTGAACTGGGGACGCTCAGCAGTGGAGGCTCAAGACGGTGAGCGTCCGAGCGAGCACCTGCGCGCACTCGTTGATACCGGTGTGCTTGAGGGGCTCATGTTCTCGGGTGCCGGGCACAAGGCAAATCAGTACGGTGGGGAATGGGCAGATGCCCACCTACCCCTGACTGCTGATGAGCCGACGTCTTTGATGGATGCCGCCGAAATAGCTCGCTGCCTAGAGATTGTTGCGGACGCACCGCGCTACGTGGGTGCAAAAATTCAGGCGCCGAAAACCGCCAGCGTAGACCAGCGCATTGCGATGATTAGCAACATTACACAGCTGCTTAAGTAAGCAAGTAAACAGAGAGACCCCAGAAGGTAAGACATAGAACATCACGCTCCATGGAATCTTACCTTCTGGGGTCTTTTGACCGGTATTCGCCGGTGTTGCCTGGTGACCAGCAGCTTGAACTCAGTGCTAGAGCACCGCCGTCCGGAGCCCCTCAATCATCGACCTCCACAGTTTCGTGGAGGCTTCAGCCAGGGGCATCATGCCATCGGCCCCATGGTACATACCTTCAATGATGCAGGTTTCTACCTCCACTTCGCTTGCGCGGAGGTTCTCCACATACGCCACGTCCTCGGGGTAGAAGAGATCCAGAGTACCGGTGCCCAGCCAAGTGGCAGGCAAGCCGGTGAGGTCAGTGCGGCGTCCGGGTGCAGCATACTCGGGCAACTCAGCAGCACCTGCTGCCCCACCCAGATAAATGCCCCACGCACGCTCATTGGATTCAGGCGACCAAATAAAACGCGCCCGTCCCTCGTGATCCTGCTGGGTACCGGTGCGATCATCCAGCATGGGGTAAATCAGTGCCTGATAAGCAACAGGCACACCTTCATCGACAGCCCGCTGAACGACAGAGGCAGCAATACCCGCACCAGCGCTTGCACCAGCCAGCGCAATCTTCTGGGAATCAATACCGTAGTGCTCGCTGTGGTCTATCAACCAGCGCAGAGCCTGCACACCATCGTCAATATCAGCAGGGAAAGCGAACTCCCCGCCCAGACGGTACTCCACATTCAGCACTGGAACACCCAGCTCAAAAGCCAGGCGGGAACAGTACATCTGATCTGCCTCAGCAGAGCCCGCCAAATGCCCGCCACCGTGAAACCACACCACGGCACCGCGTCCGGAACGCTGCCTGGGCACGTTCAAGAATGAGACGAGTTCACCGGCACTCCCCTCTGCACCTGTTGTGACCTCGTGAACATCAAGCAGCCCATCGTAACGGGTCAACGGAAAATGTTTTTTCCAATTGTAGGTCTGCACGTACAGCGAAAGTTTATTGTGCTTGGGCAGGTAGAGAATGGGATGGCGCAAGGAGGGTGCAACTGCCTCTACATCGGCAGAACGCATCAAAGCGTACCGACCGAGATAGACCGCCGCACCACCAACCGCTAGAGCACTTATACCAGCGAGAGCTTTCATTGCCACTACGCTTTGAGAGTCTCGGGGCGCTGCCAGTTAGGCATGTTATCGCGCGCGTAGTTGTAGTACTCGGTGTTCTTCAGCTCTGATGCGGCTTCTTCATCAACCACGATGGTTGCGTTCGGGTGCATCTGCAAGATGGACGCGGGGCAGAAAGTACCGATGGGACCTTCTACCAGACCGGCAACTGCCTTCGCCTTGTTTTTGCCAATAGCGACCAGCAAAACCTTGCGTGCCTCCATGATGGTGCCGATACCCTGGGTCAGGCAGTGAACGGGCACCTTGGATTCATCACCGTCGAAAAAACGAGCGTTGTCTTTGACGGTCTTGGGAGCCAAAGTCTTGATGCGGGTGCGTGATACCAAAGATGAACCGGGTTCGTTGAAGCCGATGTGACCGTTGGAACCGATACCGAGCAGCTGAATATCAACACCGCCCGATTCCTTGATGTCTCGTTCGTAGTCTGCACATTCGGCGGCGATGTCCTCTGCCATGCCGTTGGGTACGCGCACGTTGTCGGGTGAGAGACCAACGCGCTCTACAACTTCGCGGCGGATTACGCTGTGGTAAGACTCAGGGTGGTCAAGGTCCATACCTACGTACTCGTCAAGGGCAAATGCTTTGATGTTGGTGAGATCCAAACCTTCGCTGGTGAGCTGGGCGAGGTGCTTGTAGGTACTTTCGGGAGATGAGCCGGTGGCTACGCCCAGTACTGCATTGGGCTTCGCGCTGATTTCTTTAGCCATGAGTGAGGCTGCATAGCGACCGACTTCGTTGTCTGAGGGCATGATGATAATTTCCATACTTCAACTATAAGTCACGACACACAAGAAATACGTACCAATTTTTACAAAAATCTATGATTTACTAAATTTAACGAAACCAATTACAGGTCTATGCATACCAATGAATACTACTCAGAATCCTAAGCAGCCGCTGTATAAAGAACTCGCTGAATTGCTGCGTACCTCTTATATTTCTACGGCAGCAGAACACGCCCCACTGCCCACCGAGCGTTCCCTTCAAGAAAAATTCGGGGTAAGCCGTGATACGGTGCGCCGTGCCCTCAACTACCTGACCCTGCGCGGTGACATTTATACCCGTGCTGGCTCTGGCAGTTACGTTGCCGCGCGTCTCAACATCCACAAGACTCCCCGGCTGACCTCTTTCACCGAAGATATGTGCGAGCGCGGTCATGAGCCAGCTTCGGCAACTTTGGAATGTGCTTTGGTGGAGGCTCCGGACGCGGTGGCTCGGCATTTGCGTCTGCCGCCGGGGGCTCAGGTGTATAAGGTGGTGCGTTTGCGTACTGCTGATGGTCTGCCGATGGCGTATGAAACGGCTTATTTGTTGCGGGCTCCTTTTGCGCAGCAGGCTCCGCACACTACCGGTTCGTTGGATGAGCAGCTGACTCGCGCAGGGTATCGTATTGTTTCAGCGACCCAGCGTATTAGCGCTCACTCGTTGAGTGCTACTGAAGCTATGGTTTTGGAGCAGCCGTTGAGCGCTCCTGCGTTGGCTGTGCATCGGGTGGGTTTCACTGGTGAGGGTACACCGGTTGAAGCGACGACAACTCTGTACCGTGCAGACCGTTATGATTTTGAAGTCAAGGTTGAAAGAGAAGGCATATAGGCATGTCAGAGCAGCTTTATTCTAATGTAGTGATGCATTCTGCTGGGTCAGATGTTGCTCGGGGCTGGGTTCATCTGCGCGATGGGTCTGAGGTGGCCCGTGGTGAGGGTGATGTCCCACAGATAGCCGATGTTGCTACCCTTGACGGTTCTGATCTCACGTTGGCGCCGCGTTTTACTGATATTCATAATCACGGTGGTGGTGGCATTTCTTTTGAGGATGCTCCCGCTATCGGTGCTGCCCTCGATGTGCATGTTGCTGCCGGTACCGGTCAGCTGGTTGCGTCCTTGGTGACTAACCCGGTGCAGGATATCGCTGTAACGGTGGGTGCTCTGCGCGAGGTGATTGAGAGGCAGAAGAGTCATGAGCGTCAGCTGGTGGGTATTCATTTGGAGGGTCCTTACCTCTCTCCCGCGCACAAGGGCGCTCACAATCCTCATTTTTTGGTTTCTCCTACCCCTGCCCAGGCAGCCCAGCTGATTGAGGCGGGGGGAGGGTATCTCAAGCAAATCACCATTGCCCCTGAAACAGATAGCGATTTAGCGGCTATTCGGTATTTCGTGGAGCACGGGGTTGCTGTGGCAGTGGGGCACACCGACGCTGACTACGCCCTGGCGAAGGCTGCTTTCGAAGCTGGCGCGTCTATTCTCACACATACTTTCAACGCTATGCGCCCGCTCTTGCACCGCGAACCAGGACCGGTAGCTGCCGCTTTGGATTCTGAGCATGTAACCCTTGAACTGATTTGCGACGGCGTACACGTTCATGCACCGACCATGCGAGCGCTGTGGGCGATGGCACCCGGACGCGTTGCGCTGGTGACGGACGCGATGGCGGCTGCCGGTTGTCAGGACGGTCATTACATGCTGGGTTCGCTCGATGTTGATGTGGTTGATTCGGTGGCAAGGCTCTCTGAGGGTGGGGCGATTGCAGGCAGCACGCTGACTCTGGCGCGTGCGGTGGAAACCGCTGTTTCTGTGGGAATCTCCCTGCCTGAGGCGATTGAGGCAGCTGCTACTGTTCCTGCCCGCGCGTTGGGCTTTGACCAGCCCGCCGGCGGTAACCTTCTCGATCGGCAGGGAAAGTTGGTAGCAACTTTCGCGGACTAGAACACTTCAATGCCCCGTTATACAAAAGCCGGTAGTCCCGAACTTGAGGGGCTACCGGCTTTGTACGTTTTTACTTCTTGTCTTCGAGTTTCTGGCGCACCAGACGACGCTGGGTTTTGCCCAGCATGGTGCGGGGGAAGTCCTCGTCAAAGGCAATAAAGCGGCGCGGCACCTTGTAGCGGGTGACGCGCGATCGCATGTGCTCTTTGAGTTCCTCGGGGTCAAGGGCATAGCCCTCAGAGAGAATAATTGCCGCTACGACTTCTTCGCCGCCACCGGGGGCGGGTAGACCCACTACAGCCGCGTCCGACACAGAATCATGCTGCTTGAGGGCTGTCTCAACCTCGGTGGGTGAGACGTTGAAGCCACCGGTGATAATTACTTCTTTAATGCGATCTACAACGTAGAGGAATCCTGCATCGTCCATCGTCACAATATCGCCGGTACGCAACCAGCCATCAGCGGTGATGCTCTTACGGGTTTCTTCTTCGAGCTTCCAGTATCCTCTAAAAGCCTGCGGCCCCTTGACTAGCAGTTCACCGGCAACGCCCAGTGGCAAGTCTTCGAGAGTATCAGGGTCAACAATGCGCAGGTCAGTGGAGGGGAAGGGCAGACCGATAGATCCTGCACGGCGTTTTTTGCTTAGGGGATTACAGCTTACAATGGGGCTGCACTCGGTTAGACCGTAGCCTTCTACCAAGAAGCCACCGGTGTACGATTCCCACTCTTCCACTAGCTCGGGCGGCAGGTTCATCGCGCCTGAAACACCGTAGTTAATGCCGTTGAGCAAATCTGTCTTGTTTTCAGCTTTCGCTTGATCCAGGAGTTTACGGTACACGGGAGGTACTGCGGGCAAAATGGTGGGGGTGGTCTTTTTCAGTGCTTTAAGAATCAGGTTGATATCGACAGTGGGAAAGAGCACCAGACGCGCCTGAATCAGCACAGAAATAGTTAGACCCAGGGTCAGACCGTAGGCGTGAAAAAGCGGCAGCACCCCGTAAATCACATTATTGCCCTGAGGTTGAATCCAGGCTTCACCCATGCGAGCGTTCGACTCAAGGTTGCGGTGGGTGAGAATAACCCCCTTGGGTTTGCCGGTAGTGCCCGAGGTGTACTGCAAAATCGCAATATCGTGGGCGGTGGGACGGTGGTGATGCGGGTCGATCTGCTCATTTTTTAGCAACTGTTTCCAGCTGATAATCCCGCGAGCGTGGACGCTGCCCTCAAGTTTTTCGCGAGATTCGCGCAGGCGTTTGACGGGCAGTTTCAGGGCGGTGCGCATGAGGGTGGGCATTGCCTCAATGAGGTTCGCCGAGATGATGGTGGTGGGTCGAACATCGCCGGGAAGATCCAGCACGTTCTGTAGTGCTTTGTCCCAGACAATAGCTACCTTCGCGCCGTGGTCTTCAAACATATGGCGTAGCTCTGCAGAGGTATAGAGGGGGTTGTGTTCAACAACGACGGCGCCCAAACGGAAGGCAGCGTAGAAAGCTACAACGTGTTGGGGACAGTTAGGCAAGATAATAGCGACGCGGTCACCGGCTTGAACACCGGCACGACGCAGTCCCTCTGCCACGCGACGAATATCGTCGCCGAGCTGACGGTAGGTGGTGGTTGCACCGAAAAAGTCGAGAGCCACAGCGTCAGGGGCGTCGCGCACTGCCTGTTCCATGAGGTGACTGAGGGATGTGTCGGAGAGGGGAACATCGCGGGTTACACCGGGGTTATAGCCCTGAATCCACGGACGCGATGCGAGGGGAAAATCTTGAGATGTATCGTTCTGCTGAGACTGCATGAGGTAAATTGTGCCATGTTTTACCGGCGGGGTCTTGCCGTGTCAGGTACTAAGGAGCGGTTAGTTTTCGGGGTCGGCGCAGTGTTATTTTGCGCCGCTCACTGCCATACTGGGGGTATGGCTCAGAAAAAACAGACCGATATTACTGATCAGGAGTTCCGCGAACTTATGCGGGAAATCATTCGGCGGTTTATCTATGCGACGCTGATACTTGCTGTGTTCGGTGTGCTGGTCACCGTAGCAATGACGTGGTGGCAGGGGTAGCTCGATGAATGTTGATCCGCAGATGCCCTCCCCCGATTTTCGCGATATGGTGGCGGGTAAACCCTACCGTCCCGATGACTACTGCTCGGCAATCACCTTGCGCGCCGAGAATCTGGTGCAGCAGTACACCCAGTACTACCGTGCCCGAGATGAGCAAGGCATGAGCACCACACTTGAAGAACTTTTGGGTTCAGTCGGTGAAGGCACCACTTTTCGCCCGCACATGGATTTTGACTACGGCATCAACACTTTTGTGGGATCCCACTGTTTCTTCAACTACGGTGCGGTCATTCTCGATGTAGCCCCCGTATACATTGGCGATTATTTTATGGCGGGACCGGGCGTTCAGATTCTTACACCCACGCATCCGCTCAACCCTGCTGATCGTCAAGCCTACTGGGAGGCAGGTTTGCCCATCACCATCGGCAACAACGTATGGGCTGGCGGTGGCGCTATTTTCTGCCCCGGTGTCACCGTTGGCAATAACTGCGTCATTGGCGCAGGTAGTGTGGTCACCAAAGACATACCGGCGAACTCGGTAGCTGTGGGAAACCCCGCCCGCCTTATCAAGACCGTTACCGAGAGTGACCGCCCAGATTACCCCCACCCGTTCAGCGTCCACTCGCTGACCCTGGCAGAAACAGGAGCCAACAACGATGAGCGATAGCAAACGCCATGATGAAACCTACGTGTGGGACGACGTCTTTGACGATGATCGCACCGGCACCCTTGATACCGATGATGAGCCCACGCGCGTTCTGCACTATGAAGAACCTGCCACTCAGCCCATCAGTTCAACGGCCACACGCCCTATCACTGCCCCTCAACCGACAGTTGAAGCTACCGCCTCCTACCCGGTAGTTCACGAGGTAGAAAACTGCGGTCAGAAGGAGGATGAAGCTGAACTCTTCGCTGAGCAACCCCTACCCGCCGTCAGAGCGCAACGTGGCATTAGGCTGTTCCCCGCCTTTTTAGGTTTTCTCACCGGTTGCGCCGCACTCTTGGGGTTGCGCTGGCTGTACGACATGTTACTGCACCTCACCGCCTCAACCCAGTACATCGGAGTAGCAGCCACCCTTGAACGCGGCTTAGCAGCCGATAATACTGATCAGGCAGTGTGGGTATGGTGGGGCGTCAGCCTTGCCCTGTGGGCATTGAGTTTCAGCGTGGGCGGCTACACAGCGGCTCGACTCACCCGCTTCTCCCGTTTCAAGCAGGGGCTCGCAGTATGGCTCTGGCTGGTGCTGACCATCGCTCTTTCAACCCTTCTGAGTTTCGTTGCGGGTACGCACTTTGCGCGTCCGATGCCCTTTGCCGTGCAAGGATTAGCGGACTCCACCGCGTCCGTCAATGCGCTGGCGATACTAGCGCTTTCGGCATCAGCCCTCATTGGTTCTTTGCTGGGGGCAAGCGCGGGTCTGCGCTATCACAAAAACTTTGAACGGACGCGCGGATTTTAATAAAGTGAGGTAACTAACCAAAGTAACCCGCGGCTACCGTCCAAAGGCTGCCCCCAGCAGTATTCGCCCGGTCTAAAGCCACAAACGGTAGTATTAATCTATAGTGTGGCGAAGCAACACCCGATAGTGTACACAACGCTTGTACACGGTGTATCTCAATGGCACCGTAAACTAATAAGTAAGTAATGTGTACGTATTTTTCTGTCAATGGTTGAGTACGAAATTCATAGGGGGATGTTTTGAGTATTACCAAAGTTGCAATTGTTGATGACCATGAGGTTGTTCGCGAAGGTCTGCGGGCCGTTGCGGTGGGACGCGAAGATGTAGAGCTTGTAGCTGCTGCACCCACCGTCATTGATTTACTGATTGCTTTGGGTCGTAACCCCCGTGACCCTGCGAATGCTGACCTCGGCAAGATTAAGCGCGAGTGCGATGTTGTTCTCCTTGATCTTTCACTGCAAGATAATTCTCGCCCCGGCAACAACGTTGAGCTCTTGCAGCAGGCAGGCATCAAGGTGCTGATTTTCAGCATCGGGGAGAACCCTACCCTCATTCGCGAAGCACTGAAGCAAGGTGCCCTCGGTCTAGTTCGCAAGTCGGAGCCTCTCGACCACGCCCTGCAAGAAGCACGCAACATTGCAGATGGTAAAGCTGTGGTGACCAAAGAACTCGCTGCTGCTATCGACTCTGACCACGAGTTCTCTAAGGCCAGCCTCTCCCCGCGTGAGCAGGAGACCCTGCGCCTGTACGCATCGGGTTTCGCGCAGGTTCAGGTGGCACGCCGTATGGGCATTAAGCAGTCCGCTGTTAAGACCAATATCGACCGCATCCGTGAGAAGTACGCGCGTGTGGGGCGCCCCGCGCCGACCAAAATCGACCTTCGCATTCGAGCTATTGAAGACGGACTCGTTGATAGCATGGAAGACGTTAATTCAGCAGAACGCTACCTCTAAGACCCGCAGCCTCCGCGGAGGGCGCAACCACCTGCAAAGAGTAAATTATTGGCTACTAATACCGATGTCACCAAGGATCTTGCCCGCTCTCTGAGTCTGACGTCTACCCGAGACACCTTCACGCGCCCGCGCCCGGTGAGTTCGCAGGGTGGTAACGGGCAGAGCTTCGTGGGGTCCATTACTTTCGCCCTGTTCTGCCGTTTAGAGCTTTTTTATGCTGTGCTCGGCGTTGTTATTGTGGTGCAGATGGTGGCAGACCCTGGCACCTACAGTAGCTGGTACAACCTTATTGGTCTGCTGGTCATCATCCATTCTTCGGCACTGACCTACTTCAGCTTGCGCAAAGAATATCTTCCTGCGCTCATCTACCCGGCAGCGGCGATTGCTCTGCTGGGGCTTATAGTGTGGCCTCTAGCGCTAGAACCCGGTGATTCACCCTATTCGTGGATGTGGACTCTGCCCCTCTACGGTGTACTGACACCGCTCATTCTTTTATCGGCACGCGGTATTATTCTCAGCATCGTGTGCTTTACGGCTATTTTTAGTGCCTCGCTGATAGGTGCGCACTCTGCCACTAATACCGAGATACACACGAGTTTAGTGCTCATCTACATTGCCTACGTGGCCGGTTCGTGTACGTTACTCGCAGGTTTTGTGGGAACAGTAATTGATGCCGCCCACAACGCTGACACGCTCTACACCGAGACCCTAGGCGCCCACCTGCGCGTCTACCGTACCCGCGATATTTCTAAGCAGCTGCAGGAGTTCGACAAGCTCGTTCACGATAACGTAATGGCAACCCTGCTGGACGCCTCACGTCAGCAAGGCCTAGTTGCTGAGCGGACGCGCAAACTGGCTCAGCGTGCATTGTCGGTTCTCGATCAGGAAACCGCGAAAACCAGATTCGAGCTGCCCACCACTTTTCAGACGCTTACTGAACAAGTGGCAGAGGGCATCTCACCGTGGAACAATCGTCTGCGTTTCAACGATTCTCAGGCACCGCACAACTACCCTGCCGCTGACTCTGAGTCTGTCCTGCCAGCACCTGCGGCGCGTGCCTTCGTCCATGCCGTCACTGAAGCTGTCTCAAACAGCGCCCGTCACTCCGGTAGCCGTACCACCCAAATCAGTATTCGCACGGAATACCGCCGTCCCCTGCGTTCCAGCCGCTCAGCAGAATCCCGTTCGTTTATTATCTGTACTATCTCTGACCGAGGAACCGGTTTTTCGCTCAAAGACATCGATATCAGGCGCATGGGCGTGCGCGTTTCAATGATGCACTCCATGCGAGAAGTCGGTGGTGAAGTCTACATTGATTCCTCCCCCGCTAAAGGCACCAAAGTAACCGTGCAGTGGCCGGGTGAGAAATAATGGCAATTCGATTTAGTTTTTTGCGTAACCAGTACCTGAACTACGCTATTTGTTTTTGCATTATCATGGTGGGACTTTCTATGTTGGTCTGGCAGATTGCCCACCCCACCTACACCAGCAACTCGATGGGTAAGATGCTCCTTGCGTTCATCACCTTCGCGGTAGCTCTCGGTCTGACCTTCTTAGAGCTTGATAAAACAAGACTGCCCGAGGTCTATTCGCCCATCATTACCCTGCTCTCCATGTACAGCGTACAGGGGCTACTTGAGGTACTGCCTCACTCTCTACCGCGCGGCACGGTCTTGCTGGTTATTCTGCCCTTTCAGCTCATCAGCATTATTCTGATCCTGCGTCAGCGATCATTTGTAGGGTGGATTGTTTTTCTTTTCATGCTGCTGCTGGTTGCCCAGTGGTACCAGTCTTTTGAACGAACCCTTGCCGAGTTTCTTTCCATCTTTTTGGTGCCTGCCCTACTGCTCGCGGTTGCTCAAGGCATGAATTCCTTAGCCGCTGCCGCTACCCAGCAGACAGAGCAATCCACCAGCTTGTTGCGCTCAGCTGAGCACAATCACGCTGAAGAAGAAGGTCTGGGTAACGTTGCCTCCCAACGTGTAGCTGAGGTTCGTACGCTCACCGAGAGTATGCTCAGTCGCATTGCTTTCGACCCCTCACCTATCAGCCTCGAAGAAGCAGAACAGTTCAAACTCGCTGAGGCCCAGTTGCGCGACACCATTCGCGGTAGGCACATCGCCAACCGCGCAATTCTGGATGCAACGTGGGCAGCCCGCCAGCGCGGCATCCGCGTCGATATTCTCGACGAACTCGGAGAAACCATGCCTCGGCGCATCTCCGATTCGCTCACCACGAGCGTCCTTGAAGTCCTCAAAAACACGGACGGCGGCACCGTCACCATTCGAGCTTTCCCTGCCGATGACGCGATTGCCGCTATGGTGGTCTACGACGGTGGTGACGATGAAGACAACGCCATCGCCTACGAAATTGACCGCGAAACCGGCGCTGTTGAAATTTTCTAGGGATCTGTCAGCATAAGTGTGTCTAATGGGCACAACACGTACCCTTAGCAGTATCTGGCACAATAGATATATTCAGAAAAAACACGAGTCGGGGGACTCTTTGTGTTGTTCTAGCGACGTTGGGGGACTGAGCTAGAACCCAATTTTCTGAGTAAAGATAATCGCCACCTCTTCATCAGCAGCTGTTACCCTAATGGCAGCCCACGCAACGGCTAAGAAAAACTTGGGGAAGTTTCCCTTAGCCGGTTGAGGTAGCACATCTTCTTTTTGAGGGCTCTCACCAGTGGTGAGGGCCCTCATTTAGTGCCCAGAAGTTTTTCATACGCACCGCATCGAGTGCGTTTTTCAGCGGCGGTCTACGGTAGGAGATGCACGGCGGGCGGAGGCACGTTATTACGTCTGCCTGTTATCACCAGCACCTTGTAACCGGGGGTTAGGCAGTGTGGGAGCCTACATATCCAGAAGCAGTGCAGGTTCTTCGAGAATTGCTGCAACGTCTGCCATGAAGCGCGCTGAGAGATCCCCATCAACAGCACGGTGGTCAAAGGAACCACCGAGGGTGGTAACCCAGCGGGGAATAACCTCACCATCTACTACCCATGGCTTTTGCTTGATGGTGCCGAAGGCGAGAATACCAACCTCACCCGGGTTCAAAATCGGTGTACCCGTATCAATGCCAAGCACGCCGATGTTGGTGATTGTGAAGGTTCCCCCCGACATGTCCGCAGGTTGGGTTTTGCCCTCGCGAGCAGTCACTGTCAGATCGTTTAGAGCCACCGCTAACTCGCGCAAGGAGAGGTTTTGGGCGTCCTTAATGTTGGGCACCAGCAAACCGCGCGGTGTTGCCGCAGCGATACCTAAGTTCATGAAATGCTTGACCAGAATCTCAGAGTCAGTCCAGGTAGCATTCACCTGCGGGGTGCGAGCCGCCGCGTATATAACAGCCTTGGCAAGAATTAAGAGCGGGGTCACCTTCACGCCCTGGTACTTGGGCGAGGCTTTGAGTCGCTTGACGAACTCCATCGTGCGGGTAGCATCGACATCGACAAAGATAGAAATGTGCGGAGCAGTGAATGCTGACTGCGACATAGCGCGGGCTGTTGCCTTGCGAACACCGCGTACCTTAATGCGCTCGATGCGGTCATCGCCCACGGTTTGAGCCGACCAGAAATCGCCATTGCTTGCTGTCGATGTATCTTCGGCAATGTGCGCCACATAGTTGAGCAGATCCTGCTTGGTCACCTGACCGTTATTACCTGTGGGTGTCACATGCGCTAAATCTACGCCCAAGTCTTGGGCTGCCTTACGCACCGGCGGTTTCGCCAAGGTCTGGCGGCGAGGTACAGGCTGGGTAGTTTTTTCTGGTGCCGGTGCAGACTGGACTGAGGGGCGACGCAGCAGTGCTTCTTTGCCGTCCTCCACCAGTTTGCTGGCGCGTCCTTGCAGATCTTGCCAGCTACTAATACCGGCTAACAGACCGCGTTTTTCTTCTGCCCCTGCCGGCTTTTTCTCAGCTACCGGCTGGGGTGCGCCATCGTACTCAGGGCGCGCTTGCTCAGCAGGCACCTGACGTTTGCGTGTACGACGCTTGACGGGGTCAGCTTTCGGCCCTGATCCGACCAGCGCTTCTACGCCGGGTTCTGCCGGAGTTGCCACCGGTACACCGCGGTCTGTCGCGCTATCGGCAATAGAAATAATGGGGGCACCCACCGCCACCGTACTACCTTCGGTTGCCATGAGAGCCTCAACAACCCCGGCATAGGGCGAGGGGAGTTCAACCACTGACTTAGCAGTTTCGATCTCTACCAATACATCGTTAACCGCAACGGCGTCGCCCTCAGCGACCTTCCACGACAGAATGTCAGCTTCGGTTAGACCTTCGCCCACATCGGGCAATGTGAAAATTTGTGACATGATGCCTTGCCTTAGTAGGTGAACGAACGTTCAATGGCTTCAAGAATACGGTCGATGCCCGGCACGTATTCTTCTTCAACACGGGCTGAAGGGTAGGGCATATGGAACCCTCCCACACGCAACACGGGAGATTCCAGCGAGTAGAAGCACCGCTCGGTGATGCGCGCTGATAGCTCACCGCCAATGCCGCCGAAGGTCGGTGCCTCGTGGGTAATAACCAAGCGTCCGGTCTTGTTCACTGATGCTGCCACGGTTTCAACATCCAGCGGGGAGATACTGCGCAGGTCAATCACTTCAACGCTACGACCGTCTTCAGCAGCGGCTTCAGCGGCAGCCAAAGCAACAGGCACTAGAGGGCCATAGGTTGCAATGGTCAAATCCGTTCCCGCCCTGCGTACCTCAGCAGTGAAGGGGTCAAAGGTGGTATCTGCAAAATTCACCTCGCCCTTTTGCCAGTAACGACGCTTGGGTTCAAAATACAGCACCGGGTCTGGGCAGGTGATTGCCTTACGCAGCATCCAGTAAGCATCGTGAGGTGAGGAGGGGGTAATCACGCGCAATCCCGGCGTATGGGCAAACAGCGCCTCGGGGGATTCCGAGTGGTGCTCAATTGAACCAATAGCGCCGCCGAAAGGAACGCGGATGGTCACCGGAACCTCGTAGTTCTTGCCGGTGCGTCCGTGCATCTTCGAGAGTTGCGAGGTGATCTGGTTGAAAGCAGGAAAGATAAAGCCATCAAACTGAATCTCAGCAACCGGGCGGTAGCCGCGCAGGGCAAGACCTAGCGAGGTACCCACAATTCCTGCCTCGCCCAGCGGGGAATCCATAACACGCTGGGTGCCGAACTGGGTGCTGAGCCCCTCGGTTACGCGGAAAACACCACCCAAAGCGCCCACGTCCTCACCCATCACAACCACCTTACGGTTGCTACTCATCTCATCGACCAGGGCGCGGTTAATAGCTTTAGCCATCGAGAGGGTCTCTACCGCAGGTTCTTGGTTCATTTCTTCGGTCATCATGTGGGTTAGTCCTCAAAACCGTCTTGGTAGGTGCGGTACCACTGGGCTTCTTCTTGCACCTGGCTGTGCGACTGTGCGTAGACGCGGTCGAAGAAGTCTTCAAAACTGGGGCTCTGCAAACTCAGAGCGGCTTCGCGCACCGAGCTGCCGTACTCTTTTATTTCGTGAGCGAGCGCTTCAAAGAACTCATCGGTAGTGCCCAGGGCTCGCAGGTACTTTTCAAGGCGGACGAGGGGTTCAACGGTAGTGCGTTCGGTGAGCTCGGCATCAGTACGGTATTTAGTGGGATCATCGGCGGTGGTGTGGGCACCAAGTCGATAGGTTTCAGCTTCAATCAGCACAGGGCCTTCCCCCGCACGGATTTTCTCCAGTGCATAGCGGGTGGCTGCAATAACGGCAAGAATATCGTTGCCGTCTACGCGGATTCCCTCGAAGCCGTAACCCGCTGCGCGAGTGGCGATAGGTACACGCGATTGAGTTTCGAAGGGAACTGAGATTGCCCAGCGGTTATTCTGCACGAAGAAAAGAACCGGGGCGTTGTACGAAGCAGCGAAAACCATCGACTCGTGAATCTCACCCTCGGTGGAAGAGCCATCACCAAAGTAGGTGATAACAGCAGGCTTCTCCCCCGCTACCGGCTCGGTAGCTTGTCCCTGCCCGGTCTGCAATTCACCGGTTTCTTCAGCGATGGTTGCATCGAAGTTCAGACCCATCGCGTAACCGGTAGCGTGAAGCACCTGGGCTGCGAGCACCAGGGTGTAAGGGTGGAAGTTATGCTTCTTGGGATCCCACCCGCAAGTATCAATACCACGAAACAGCGCCAGCAACTGACCGGGTTTAATCCCGCGACCCAAAGCAATACCGTGTTCACGGTAAGAGGGGAAAATGTAGTCGCTTTCAGCAGTTGCGAAAGTCGAACCCAGCTGCGCTGCCTCTTGCCCCCGACTCGAAACCCACAGCAGTAACTGACCCTGACGTTGCAAGGCAGTAGCCTCTTCATCAAAACGGCGGGTCAGCGCCATCGAACGGTACAGCCCCTCCAAAGTTTCTCGATCTATATCAGCAACATAGCCGCTGAAAACCTCATGCTCCTGAACCTGCGCCTCGGGCGTCAAAAGTTGAATCAGCGGCGGAATACCCCAGGGGTTTGCGTCCTGATGAGCGTGTGTTATTGGCATATAACCCTCCATATTTTACAGCTCGGTGGGGTGTGTCTTACGCGCATCCCATCAAGACCTTTCTTAAAAAAATTAGACCATTTTTTCAAAAATAGCGATTTGTAAAGCATCACGTAGCGCAATACACAGCAGATACTCAGGACGCGCCCCCACTACGAGCAAGATAGCGATCGCAACTCACCGGGACTTTAGCCCCGCTCAGCCGACAAAAGCTCAGCGGCTACCTTTAGCAAGCGCGTATTAGCAGCGTCCTCCCCAATGCTCACCCGCACCCCCTCAGTACCAAAAGCTCGCACGCTCAAAGCCTGCGCCTCAGCAGCGGCAGCAAACGCGGAGGTGCGCTCACCCAGGGGTAACCACACAAAATTAGCGAATGTCTCAGCAACGGTGTACCCCATCTCACGCAGGGCGGTGACCACGCGCGTCCGCTCAACCACCAGGTGTGCTACCCGCTCCATTACCTGATCTTTGTGCTCGATGGAAGCCACCGCAGCTGACTCTGCCAGTGTTGAGACAGCAAAAGGAGTTGCCCCCACCCGCAGATGCTGGGTGATCTCGGGGTGAGAAACCGAATACCCCACCCGTAAACCTGCCAGCCCCTGAGCTTTAGAGAAGGTTCGCAGTACCACCACGTTCGGGTAGTCACGGTAGACGTCCAGACCATTGACCGGGCCTTCAACGCCCTCATCGAGCGGGGTCGCCTGACAGAACTCAAAATACGCTTCGTCCACGACCACCACAATATTGCCGGGCACTTTTTCTAAAAATCCGCGCAACTGTGACTCGGTCACCGCTGGACCGGTGGGGTTATTAGGGGTACAGACCAAAATGATGCGGGTTTTTTCAGTGATAGCTGCCGCCATCGCATCCAGATCATGTGCGCCCTCTGCAGTATTGGGCACCTGCACGCTACGAGCCCCGGCAAGACCCACCACGATGGGGTACGCCTCAAAGGAACGCCACGCATAAATGACTTCGTCCTGGCTACCGTCCTCGTTACTGCCCGCGAAAGTCGTGAGAATCTGCTGTAAAGCACCCAGGCTACCGGCACCGGTCACAATATCGTCAGCATCAACCGCAAGCTCATCAGCGAGCGCCTGACGCAGACAGGTAGAGAGTGGATCGGGGTAGCGGTGGGTCTGGTCAAAATCTGCCAGTACCTCTCGCACAGCGGGCACGGCTCCCCACGGGTTCTCATTAGAAGACAGCTTGAATCGTTCTAACCCCTCTACCTCAGCCGGTGGTTTGCCGGCTGCATACTTGGGCAGGGAGGAAAAAACGGGGCGAGGGGCGGGGCGCATGTTGTTCTCAGTCATACTTTTGATTATAGGTTTGTGAGCAGTGTAATCATTCACTGTGCGCCTATTACAGCCGGTTCGCGGCGCCCCTCATGCAACTCACTGTCTGCAAACTGGTGCTGGTGTAGGGGCTCAAAGTGGTGTGCCCAGTGCCCTTGTTCAGCTACTGCACCCGTCGCTGGTGCGGACGCGCCAACCGGCTCAGGCACGGCTATCTGCCCCCGTGCGTCTAGGTTGAACTCTCTCACCCAGTCAGCGGGAACGCGATCAGGGGGCTGGTTATTGACGATGTCCGCGGCGATGCGCGGAACATGATATTTCACGGTTTCTTGCACGGTATCAGGCTCTAAGTGGCGCAAGGTCTCAGGGGCTGCACCGTCTAGGGCTTTGCTAGTGCCCATTGCTAAGTTGTAGTAGGTTTCGGCGGTTTCCAGAATGTCACGTGAGTTCTGGAGTTTTTTCTTAGTGTTCGCCTTGTCCTCAGCCTTTTCAGCCGAGGTGTGCCACTGGCGTTTCTGGTTTTCATCAACAATCCATTCTTGCTGCTCACTCGCCGCATCAAGCCCCTTTGACTGGGCAACCTCCATGCTTGTTTGGTACATCATGGGTGCAGTTTGAGACACGGTGCGGGCGGCTAGTCGCAGAGGGGTAGTGCTCTGAGGCATCCTTGAACCCGAGGTCATGGTTGTCGATGAAACAGCCACGGGAGCGCCCACAAAGGCTACATCAGCACTGTAATTCTCTGTCAGCAGTGAGCTTTCAGGGTTTTTGAGGGCGTGGACGTAGCCATCGAGATAATGCCCGTGAAAAGGATTGATCGACCAAGGATTCTCGGTAGTGTTCGCGTAGTAAATACGGTCATCACCATCATCAGTGTGCTCGGCTGTATTAGCCTGAAACACCGGCACAATATCGTCGATACCGCGCACCTCAGTGTACTGCACCCCCGGTACCTTGGGCTTCTCACCGTTGGGGGCGCCGAAGCTCACCACCTGTTTCATGTTGTACTTACTGCGTAGATAAGGGTTGGCGGCGCTGTTGAAAGAAGCCATGCCGCCCTGGCTGTGCCCCACCATCATCAGCGGGATGCTGGAATCTACCCCCGCGTCCGTCAGTGCTTGATCAATGAGCTGGGTAATAGCTGTGGAGTCTTCGTAGGTGGTGCCGCAATCCATCTGCGTCATCTCTAAGGCACCCTCGTACCCGAGAATATCGCCCTTGCCCAGCTCGGCGATATCAGTGCCGGGTATGTACACTACCGCCGAGATATTGCCGTTTTCATCTATCACTTTCTGCACGGCGATTCTGCCATAGCCCACCAGCGTACCGGCGTCCTGGGTCACTGTATCGAGATTTTCAGCTTCATCACCTACAGCTTTCAAGTTCCTCACAAGAACACCTATATCGTTCACATCATTGGAGAGTTTTCGCCCGGAACCGCTGGCAAAGACCTGCGTGCTGTGATGGTTTAAAGGCATAAACACCCCACCGGCTGCAAAGATTCGGTAGAACACGTCATCAATCTCGTCTACCAAATAGCCCATCGCGGTCAACCGATCAAAGAGATTACGCAGGGCAAAGGCTCTACCGCCATAGACAATATCTAAGAATGTTGAGGCGCCAAAGAGCGTGATCGAGGTCAGATAGCCGATAGAGCTAAATGCCACCGCGTAAGGGGTTTTGCTCGTAGCGGCAATATTTGAGAGATCCCACAGTGCCTTAGCCTTCAAGAACGTGAATTGACCAGCATGCTGTTTGAAGTATTCGGCGCTCAACCCCACAGAAATATCGGCGGCAACACGAACATCCTGACGGTTGAAATCATGCCCCAGCACCCCGTTGAAGATTGTCAGCGCCGCATTCTCAGCCGCTTCATAATTCTCCTGAACCCGAGCTAAAGAACGAGCCCTCATGTGAATCAACAGATTCTCAGCGGCAATGCCAGCGGCGCATGATCCTACGAGTTTCAGTGCCTGAGCGCCAGCACCCGATGAATCCAGACCAGCTAGAAGCGCAAGCCTGATCGATACGTCGGTGAGCGAAGCGGCAATATTGCCATATTCATCAGCTGAACGCGACATTTTGGCGCTCGATTCAGCAAGTTTTTCAGTATCAACAGCGATTCTTGTGAACACCAGATGGCTCCTTCTAACGGATAAGCTGCTGAGCAGCGTCAATCAGCGGGTTATTCAGTAAAAGGTAAAGGGCTGACTCGGCAGCGCCCACCGTGGCATCGGCAAACACCTCCAGTACGTCTTCAACGGAGTCGTGAGACGCTGCGGCACTGATGGCGGCATCCACGCCAGCACCTGCTTGCCTGATATCTATTGCCAGAGCTTCTAGCTGATGGGCAATAACGTCACCGGCTGCCATAATGTGTTCTGCTGCCGTCTCAAGAGTGCCACGCGCGTCCTGGTTGCGCTGCAAATGCCCCCGAACCAGATCGTTGTAAAGGTCGCTGGTGCGTGATTCCCAGCTAATATTCTGGCTGGTAGCAATGCGGTGCGCGCTGGTGTACAGGGCTTCTTGCTGGGCTACGGTTTCTGCGCTTAGCGTGGTGGCGTACTCGCGCACCATCTGCGCTAAAGAGCTCACGTGCTGGACCACCGGCGCTGTAGCTGCCGAGCCCACACCGCGAGCAGTCGCCGCTACCAGTGCGTCCTGAAAGAGTGTCATGAGGTGGCTCTTTTCTTTCATTTATGATCTCTTGTGTTCCTCGGTGATACTTGGCGGGCGCAGCAGTTCACCAGTGGTACCTTTACGGTAAGAAATTGCGCGCATCCTGCCAAGGGTGAAGCCTCAATCTGTGGATAAGTAGGGGGCAACAAAAGTTATCCACAGGATTTTTGTACCAAGTTTGCGCTATCCACAGGTGGCAGGTTCAAGGATGCGGCCTGCTTCATGCCAAAATAGGAGTATGTCTGAAAACAGCACCTTCTTACCCTCTGGCCGCCACTCACTTGCCGATGCGAACATCGCACTGGGCGCTCTCGATGGTCGTTACAAATCTGCCACCGCACCCCTGACTGACTACCTGTCTGAGGCCGCCCTTAACCGCGACCGCATTCACGTTGAAGTCGAATGGTTTATTTACCTGTGCAACCACCAGGTTCTGCCCGGTCTTGAACCACTGACCAGCGAACAGGAGGCTGGTTTGCGTGCTATTGTGACCGATTTCAAGGCTGATTCCGTCAAGGAACTGGCTGAGATTGAAGCCGTGACCGTTCACGATGTGAAGGCGGTTGAGTACTATATCGGCAACCGTCTTGAAGGTTTGAACCTAGCGCATCTGAAGCCGCTGGTTCACTTCGGTTGCACCTCAGAAGACATCAACAACCTCTCCTACGCCTTGGGTGTCAAGGACGCGGTGACTCAGGTGTGGTTACCCGCGGCTCGTTCGCTGGTTAATCAGATCATGAAGCTCGCTGAAGAAGCACGCGACGTGCCCATGCTTTCTCGTACCCACGGTCAGCCTGCAACCCCCTCAACCCTGGGTAAGGAACTGGCTGTTTTCGCCTACCGTTTGAACCGTCAGATTCGCAACGTTGAGCGCACCGAGTACCTGGGTAAGATCAACGGCGCAACCGGCACCTACTCAGCGCACGTTGTGGCTGTACCCGGTGCCGACTGGCAGAAAGTGTCGGAGGAGTTCGTAACCGGTCTGGGCTTGGATTGGAACCCGCTGACCACTCAGATTGAGAACCACGACTGGCAGGCTGAACTCTACTCATCCATTGCTCACTTCAACTCGGTATTGCACAACCTGTGCACCGATGTGTGGAGCTACATTTCCATTGGTTTCTTCCGTCAGATTCCCGTGGCCGGTGCAACCGGTTCTTCAACCATGCCGCACAAGGTGAACCCCATCCGTTTTGAAAATGCTGAGGCTAACCTTGAAATTTCTAACTCACTGTTGAACACCTTGGGTGCAACCCTGGTGCAGTCCCGCTGGCAGCGCGATTTGACTGACTCCTCGTCACAGCGCAACATTGGTGTGGCTTTCGGTCACTCGGTACTTGCTATCTCCAATGTAGTCAAGGGCTTGGAACGCCTTGATATTGCTACCGACGTTATCTCTGATGACTTGGATGCCAACTGGGAGGTTCTGGCTGAGGCTATTCAGATGGTGATGCGTGCTGAGGCTATTGCCGGTGTTGAGGGCATGGAAAACCCCTACGAGCGTTTGAAAGAACTTACCCGCGGTCACCGCGTTGACGCGGCACGACTCAAAAAATTCGTTGGCGAGCTTGGTCTTTCTCAAGACGCCGAGAAGCGACTGAGCGAGCTGACCCCGCATACCTACACCGGTATTGCAGCGCAGCTACTGGAATACGCTACCGAGCGTTACGCCCAGTAGGTTCTGCTCTCACAGCACCAGTTGCCGTGTAAATTTTCAGTATAGAGCCGCCGGTACTCCCCCCCCCATTTGTGGGTGGGAGAGTGCCGGCGGTTTTTAGTGGGGTGTACATGTGCTCTTGCTGAGGGGCTAATCTGCGGTGAAGAATCGTGGGTGCTCTAAAATAGAGAGCATGACTGAGCACCCTACTTCACCCGATGATTCTGTAGCTGACACTCCCCGCCCCGTCCCTGAGACACCCGCAACCGGTGAGTCGGATCAGGAAGTGCGTGAGCCGCTAGCGGTGCGTCGTATTCGTAAGATACGGGCGCAGTCACCGCAGGCTACGCCCGCCCAAGTGATTGAGCGCTTGGGTAAGGTGTTCACCCGCGATTTTACGCTGGTGGGCGGGGCTGAGGCTGGTGCCACCGAATTCACCCCTAACGCGGTGGGTCGGCTGACCCGTAACCCTAAGGTAGCTACTGCTACTCGTGCAGCTTCGCACCTGGGTGCCGCCGGTCAGAAGATTGCCAACGTCAATCAGGCAACACGGCAAGGTGTGGGTACGGCAGCTCAGGTGGGGTCTGCTCAAGCGGTCAAAGCCTACGTTCACGGAGTGGCGCTCCTGTACGGTTTGAACCCTTCTAGCAGTGATGAAGCTGCCTCTCAGGTGTTGGGGCGCGATGTTCATGAGCTACTGGCCTCTCTTGATGAGGCGATGGCTCAGGCGAATGTTCCCGGTAGCAACAAAACTAATATTTTTGGGGCTGCTGGCGTTATTGCTTCTCGCAACCCTAAGACTTTCTTACTGGTGAAAGCCGGTGAGCAGCTGGCGCGTACCGGTTCTGCTATTGCTACCAGTGCCCGGGTACGCCGAGAATTTACCGGCCAGCTCATTGAACAGGTCAGGCACAATTTAGGTGAGCCGCCCGCTTTCTTCCCCGCAGGTTTAGAGCCGCTAGAGGGTTCTGCGGACGCGTCCACCTCTTCACAGCCTGCGGTTAAGTCGCCGGTGATTCATGAGCCGGACTCCCCTGATGAAGCCTCAGAGATTGCTGCTCCTGAACCGGTGCATGCTCAGCAGGTAGATGCACCTGCCCCCGTTACTGCAGACCCGGAATTTGACCCAAAAACCGCCACGGGTACCCACGCGACCGGCGCTCGTTTTGCCGCCCGAGCCTTTATGAAAGCATCCGGCAGGTTTAAGAAGAACTAGGGACGCGGTTTTCTCGCCTACACCGAAAGTGCCTGCTGCACACGCAATAAGGCGAGGCTTATTCAAAAGTAGGCGCACACCCTCGCCCCACCGTTTAGTAGAACTTTGGGACGCTGACCCTCAAAGAGCAGCAACAGACGGGGTCTACACCACCGAAGAAAAACGGGGCTCTGCTACCGTTTACTGTCACCTCAGTAAACCACCGCGAAATCACCCGCAAAACAAGCACCGCCGACTTCGTCTTTATCGACACCCCACCAGGAAACAGTCAAGTCCTTGAGGCAGCTGCTGACGATTAAGTTGGGATGAGGCTCGGCATCAGAAGTTGAGGATTTATGCGAGTGAGCGGGGGGACGATTGCTAAGGTGGCGGGCGGGTTTATCGATGGTCTGTAGTGTTGCACATGTGGAAAGTTGTTTGAGGCTTATTCATAAGGGGGTTAGGACACAAACCCCCACCAACTAGACAACGACCCCACCAGAAGGCAACCATGAGGATAAACCATCACAAATACTCTCAAAGCCAAACCAGAAAAGACCATCGCCCCACAAGCCCCACAACAGACCTAACCCACCAGCAATTCACCACCCTACTCGATACACTCCATACCCACCTCGCCTAGAGAAAACCCAACAAAAACCCAGAAAACTCACCCTAACCCAAGCTCTCACCCTGACACTGATCTACCACCGACAACGACCTCACCGTCAACTCTTAGCAGAGTTCTTCAACGTCTCTCAGCCAACAGTTTCAAGGACTATCAACAGAAGAGAAAAAGCACTGGTGAAGATTCATGAGGCTGCTAATCCAGCCACTGAAACAAGCACTAGATGCACCAGGTTCACTGGTAAGCCACGGAACACTCGTTCCCGCTTGGAATTGGCGTATCCCTTGCGAAAAAATAAACTTCTCAGGTAAACACAAACGAGCTGGCTTCAATCACCAGATCATCTGTACCCTCGATGGAAAGCTTCTTGCTATCACTGACCCGGTGCCTGGGGCTAGGCATGATGCTTATGCTTTCAAAGCTCACGGAGCTGGGGTGAAGTGTCCCAGGTTTTGTTCCGTTTGAGTAGATGGGAAAATCTGGAACATGCCGAAGAAATTTGATCAGGATGCCAAGGATCGGGTGGTCCGCCTTGTTGAGGACCGCATCCTGGCGGAGGGGATC
>NZ_JAFEUT010000006.1:0-188223 GCF_016900985.1 Rothia sp. ZJ1223
TTTCCGTGGTTTTGGCGAGAGTAAAATACCTGGTTCCATTCCGAACCCAGTAGTTAAGGCTTTTTGCGCTGATGGTACTGCACTTGTTAGGGTGTGGGAGAGTAGGTCACCGCGGGTTTTTTGTTTGATGGAGGAGTTTGGGCTGTGGCTCGGGCTCCTTTTTCGTTTAATGTTGGGTTGTAAGTTTCCCGGTAAACTGGATAACTTAGAACGAAAATATCCATTATACTTGTAAAACAAACTGCGAGGGGAAAGCTATTGCGCATTAGTCGTATCTACAATAATAATGTCGCTCTAGCTACTACCTTTAAAGGTCAGGAAATAGTGGTTATCGGTAAGGGGCTCGCCTTCGGTAAACGCAAAGGCGATATGATAGACCCCACCAAGGTCGAACAGACCTTTGTTCCGGATGCGTCCACTACTAACGAGCGTCTGACCTGGTCTTTAGAGCAGATCCCCTCAGAAATTCTTTCGCTCGCTACAGAGCTAGAGCAGCAGGTCACCCAAAAACACGGTATCAAAATAGCCCACTCTTTTATCATTCCTTTGGCTGACCACCTCAACTATGCCCTTGTACGTGCGCAGGAGGGCGTCACCGTTGACTATCCCCTTACCCTCGAAGTTACGCAGCTTTACCCCACAGAGGTAGAGTTCGGGTATCGCGCCCTGCAGCTAGTGCTCGAACGCACCGGTGTGAAACTACCTGAAAACGAGGCAATACCTCTAGCGCTGCACCTAGTGAACTCGCAGTTTGATTACGAAGATATGAGCAGGACTTTCCGCATGACGGAGGTGTTTGCTCAAATTTTCGATATCATCGGCACCAGCTACGGTCACGAGGTTGATCAGACAGCTATGAGTGTGGCTCGCTTTGTTACCCACCTGCGTTATCTCTTCGTGCGGACCGACCAGAAAGCGCAAGCGCGTGCGTCCGCTGAAACTTCCATGCCGCTCGTAACAGAGGCGATGCGTACCAGTTATCCAAAGGCTTTTGCGTGTGCCCGTAAAGTTTTGTTGCTGCTCGAAATGCACCTGAGTCAGGAGCTCACCGATGATGAGCTGACCTACCTAGCCATTCATATCGCAAGACTTGCCCGCGAGCTGTGGGATGATGACTCAACAGAAACCGTTGATGCGTAAAGTTAATTTAATCTAGGCATACTATTTCTGTTTCTGTGTGGATTTCGCGGTGCTAAGATGCGGAATCTATTTCAATAAAGGCACTCGTTCCAAAATAAAACCACTCAACACAATGAAGGCATCGCCGCCGAATGCAAGGCACCAGGATTAGACCCCTCAAACTCGTATCCTTTGACCAACTGCTCACGCAACTATAAACATCCAGCACTACAAACTGTGGACCTAAAACTTATTTTTAGGGTTCACAGGGGTATTTATAGCGTATATAGGTTACGTGAGGTGTAAAGTTTCTGAGTTACCTACTTACATCTTTGGGCGGGATCAGCAATGCAACAAACACCAGCACCCAGGCGTTCACGCCTTAACTTTTATACCTGGATTGTCACCCTCGGTGGTTTTCTGTTTGGCTACGATACCGGCATCATCAACGGTGCGCTGCCTTTCTTGCAGGATCAGTTTGTGCTGTCGCCAGTTGCTGAGGGTATTACGACCTCATCGCTGACGTTGGGCGCTGCTCTAGGTGCGGTGACAGTGGGGCAGTTAGTTGATCGATTCGGACGCCGTCGTGTTCTTTTTGTGCTAGCCCTCGTCTTTATTCTTGGCTCAGCCGGCATCGCTTTCTCTTCTGCCCTGGGGATGCTCATTGCCTTTCGCGTGATCGTAGGTCTCGCAGTGGGTGCCGCATCGGCTGTTGTGCCGCTGTACCTAGCTGAAATAGCGCCCGCCGCTCAGCGCGGTGCTATCGTAACCCGCAACCAGTTTATGATCGTTACCGGTCAGTTGCTTGCTTACAGCATCAACGCCGCCCTCGGTAACATCTTCTTGCACGAAACTGGCATCTGGCGCATCATGTTTGCGCTCTCCATCGCGCCCGCCATCGCCCTCTTTATCGGTATGTTCGCGGTTCCTGAATCACCGCGCTGGCTCCTGCGCGTAGGACGCACCAGCGATGCCCAGCTCGTCCTTGAAAACACTGTCGACGATACCCCGGCAGAACTTGCCGCCCTCCAAAGGAGTCTGGCTGCCGAAGAAAACCGTTCAACCGCTACCCTCCGCGACCTCTTCGCAAGCCCCGCCTTGCGTTCCACTCTGTTGGTTGGTGCAACCATTGGCATCGTGCAGCAAATTACTGGCGTCAATGCCCTCATGTACTACGGCACGCAGGTGCTGCGCGAATCAGGCTTTGCTACAGACGCCGCCCTTACCGCCAACATCGCCAACGGCGTGATCTCGGTAATCGGCGCAGCACTTGGTATCTGGTTCGTGGGAAAACTGCCCCGCCGAGCAACCCTCACCATCGGCTTAGCCGGAACCACCGCGTCCCTGCTGGCGCTCGCCCTCATCTCAAGCTTTGTTGAAGGAGGCGCCCGTGCTTGGGCGGTACTCACCGTGTCAGTGATTTTCTTGGTCTTTCAGCAGGGTGCCGTTTCGCCTGTCACCTGGGTGCTCATGTCAGAAGTATTCCCCTCGCGCGTGCGCGGTGCAGGAATGGGTGCTGCTACCTTTGTCTCGTGGCTGGCGAACTTCGCGGTTTCTTTCAGCTTTCCGCAGATCGTTGCCGCCTTTGGTCTGGGTATCACCTTCGCACTCTTCGCAGTGCTGGGCGTTGCCGCCATCTGGTTTGTGCGCGCTCAAGTGCCAGAAACAGCAGGACGCTCCTTGGAAGATATTGTTTCGATCTAGAAGGTGCGCCGTAATTTTTTGCAATAAGTTGGCTGTTTATCTGAAAGCCTATAGCGTGGAGAGTACACACAGACTTCTGACCGAAAGCCTCTCTTTTATGCGCCTTTCTGCTTTCACTGCCCTCACCGTGGCAACTACTTTTCTTCTGGCTGCCTGCGGTGGTGAACAGACCGCGTCATCACCTTCGGAAGGGGCGCATCAGTCGGCATCTCAGCCCGCTGAACAGACGAGTGCTTCAGCAACTCCCAGCCCCACCCCCACGCCCGAAGAGCTGCCCGGCGGCGGACAAGAAGTCTTCGACGGCAA
This sequence comes from Rothia sp. ZJ1223, assembly GCF_016900985.1. Taxonomy (NCBI): domain Bacteria; kingdom Bacillati; phylum Actinomycetota; class Actinomycetes; order Micrococcales; family Micrococcaceae; genus Rothia; species Rothia sp. ZJ1223. The sequence continues at coordinate 3,130 of NZ_JAFEUT010000006.1, forward strand.
ACGGTACATCGCCCTCTACGGTGCGCCTGGACGTCCCTCCCTCGGTGTTTTAGGTGAGCAGGACGCTCCCGCCTCAGTAGCACGCGTTCAAGAGCTGGTTGACCAGTACCAGCCCCACGCCACCGAAACGGTAGTGCCCGCCTTCGAAGTTATCGTGACCACAGCGTCAAGCGCTCCCGGTGTAGATGGCGACTACTCAGATGCTGCGCTCATTGAAGATATTGAACCGCTCATCAAAGAAGCCTACGAGAACGATGTTTACGTGGTCATCGATTTTCAACCCGGTCACAGCGATTTCTTGAGTCAGGTGCGTTTGTATGAAGATCTGCTCAAATACCCCAATGTGGGTGTTGGGCTTGACCCCGAGTGGCGGTTAGCACCTGGGCAAGTGCATCTTCAGCAGATTGGTTCTGTGACCGCCGCCGAAATCAATGACACCCTGGACTACTTGGCTGACTTCACCCGAAAGAATGACCTACCTCAGAAGATGGTGGTGCTGCACCAGTTCACACACACCATGATTAGTAACCGCGAAACCATTACGGTTACCCACCCCGAGTTGGCACTGACCCTACACGCTGATGGTCACGGCTCACCGGAACTCAAGGTAGATACCTATAACTCCCTGCTGACCGGGTTAAATAAAGAAATCTACCCCTCGTGGAAGAACTTCTACGACGAAGACACCCCCACCATGACCCCGGCACAAACCTACGAACTCGACCCCAAACCCTGGGTGGTCACCTACCAGTAGGCTTGTCTGTTACACGTGGACGGACGCGTCCGCCCACCTACAGGGCGGGCACCAGTAGGGTTGCCATACGCCGTTTACGCGATGTTCAGGTAACAGCTAAAAAGCAGGGGTATCGTGATACCTAAAGTATGTACGCTGCAAGGAGAGAACGATGCCTCGAATTTTTGCCCACCGCGGACTATCAGCCATTGCCCCCGAAAATACTCTTGCTGCCTTGGGCGGTTGCAGTGATTACGGGGTGAGCTGGTTCGAAACTGACGTTGATATTATCGCCGACGGCACCCCCATCATCATCCATGACAGCTCCTTGCACCGCACCACCAATCGCACCGGTAGCATTTACGATCTGACCGTCGAACAACTGGATGATATTGATGCCGGCAGTTGGTTCTCGCCCGAATTTGCGGGGGAGCCTCTGCCCACCCTTGCCCAGCTGATTCAGGTCATGAACGAGAGCAAACTCAACGGCAATATTGAAATCAAATCGAATGAACAGGGTGCAGAGCGCACCTTCCAACTCATCGACGCGGTGATCGCTGAACTCGACAAGCTCGATGATGAACGTAAAGTGCTGATTTCTAGTTTCAACCTGCTACTGCTCGCCGAACTCAAACGACGCGCACCTCACTACCGCACCGCAGCTCTCTTCACCGCAGATGCCCTAGGCCACGACTGGCTCTCGCTCATGCAACTGTGCGGTGCTGAAACCATCCACATCGAGGATCGCAACCTCACCCAGCCCATGGTTGCCCTCGCCCAAAAAGCCGGCTTTGAAGTTAACGTCTACACGGTGAACTCCCGCGCTCGTGCTAACCAGCTATTCAACTGGGGCGCGGACGGCATCATCACCGACTACGCCCACGAGATGATACATCTGGAAAACCGCTAAAACCCCTAAAAGAAGGCACTACCCCATTTGCTGAGACTAGACTTGAGGCTCAAAAGCCCATGAAAAATCAACCCTAGCGGTCGGGGTGCCTAATTTTTTCTTGCTTAAAAGCAGGGTCAGGGTGACAGGTCACCTGATACTTCGATGCGCCTAACTGGTTAATTTTCTTCACGTACCCCTGTGTCTCAGGGTAGGGGGGAATACCCTTAAACTCCTCGACAGCACCGGGGCCCGCGTTATAACCGGCGAGCATCAGATCTTGAAGCTCCTGCTCGTTATCAGCCAGCGGCTCAAGGCGATCACGCAGATATGCCAAATAGTGACCCTGTGTACGAATAGCGTCCTCGGGGTCACGAATATCACCGTCCTGCCCCCAAATCTCCCAGGTATCGGGGGTGAACTGCGCTAAACCCTGGGCGCCAGCAGGGGAGGCGGCACCCACCCGCCAGCGGCTCTCAGTCTCTAACTGGGCAGCCAAAATACCCGTGCGCACCCCAGATTCAGTAGATGCCGCCCGCAAATTGTCATGCACCTCTGTAGGCGCATACGCTAAGTCCGTCATACCACAGTATGAGTTATAGGTAGCAGCCAAACCAGCAACACCTATGCCTAGTAGTACCGCGGACGCAATTACCTGCCAGTGCGCCAGCACGCCGGTAAGCACTCTGATAGGGGCACCGTACGAAGTTTTTTTATCAGTAGCCATCGCATCTAGCTTAGTAGTTTCTCACGAAAATGTTTAAGCAAGCAGAGTTACCGCTTACTCACACTTTCGGGATTACTCCCCCGGCACCACCCCGCTAAGGGCACGAGGGCGGCACACCACTTCAAAAAACTACTGACCGACCTCAATAACACCGCGCGCACCGCGCTCCATCTCGGCGAAATCATGGTTGACGAAAGTGTAGCTACCCGCTTCTAAAAACTCCATCTCAACGAAACCACCCTGTGCAGCCGCCAGATTAATCGCCTGGGCGTGCCCGTCGGTGCTACCCAAAGCGTCCTCGCCCTGCTTCAGCAGATAGGCCCCCTCTTTATACACGGTATCGAACTGGCTACCCACCACATGAAAACTCATGCCCTTCGAGGGACCAGCAGCAAGCACCCAGATGCGTACGCGCTCGCCCACCTTAGCCTGCAATGGGTCGTACACGTACTGGTTGGCGTAACCGTTGAAGGTAGTCAGTGAAGGCACCCCAGCGGCAACAGCTTCGGGGAGCACCGCCGCGATCGTGCTACCGTTATCGGTTGTTTTGCCGGTATCGGTCAGGTAGGTATCGCTTTGCACCAGTACATATTCGCGGTCAACGGGTTCAAGGTTCTCGGGCTCGACAATGACAGCCCCGTACATGCCCGCAGCAATATGGGTGCTCATCGGCGCGGTAGAGCAGTGATACAGCCACACACCTGCACCGCGAGCCTCAAACCGGTAGACCAGAGACTCACCCGGCGCAATGGTACGCATGGGCTCATCGGGGCTCACCATACCCGCGTGAAAATCAATGGAGTGACCCATCGTGCCGTTATTGACCAGGGTAATCTCAAAAATATCGCCCACTTTTCCGCGCAAGGGTTCACCCATAATCTCCCCGCCGAAGGTCCACGCCTGCATCTCTAGACCGGGTGCGACGGGGCGGTTGAGCTCTTCTACCTTAAGGGTACGGCGGTGTACCGTGGCACCCTTGGTAGCTGCGTCTTCGGGGAGCGGTTCAAGAACGGCACTGCGGGCTTCAAAACCCTCGGGCGCTTTTGCCAGGTCAAGATCAGCGGTGGTTAAAAGAGCGGACGCACCCTGCCCACCGGCATGCGCGGAGTGGCCAGCATCTGCTGGCTCATCGCCTATCACGTTGACATCAAAAACCATACCCATCGCTTGATGCCCCACAACGGAACACCAGCCCTCTAAGGACTGACCGACCACACCGGCATCGAGGGTTTTTGTGGCACCGGGATCAATGCGCCCGGTGCTGGTGCCGTTAGCAAGCACCAAATCGTGTACATTGCCAGCATCGGTATTGGTGACCTCAAGAACCAGGCGGTTACCGGCAGGAACATCAACGGCAGCCGGCTCAAAGCGCATATCAGCGGTAGCCTCCACCTGCACAGTGGTTGTCTCACCCGTGGGCGTAACGCTTGAGACGCTCTCAACACCGCGCGAGAACACGGTGGGGTTAGCGAGCAACCCCGCCACCAGCGCCAACGCAACCGCACCGGCACCGATTGCGGCACCGCGTCCGTGACGGGCAGGGGAGGGGCTCAACGCCTGCGGATCAGGCTTGGGCGCCTCACCGCGAGAACGCGCCAAGATCATCTCTTTGCGCTTGGTAACAGAGCGACGCACCCCGCGAATCATCAGGGGCATAAAAGCAAACAGGGTAAAAGCACCCAACAAGGACATTGTGGTTCGCACCCACGAACCCGTGACATCTGCCGGGAGCACGAACACCAACAGACAGAGGTTAACAATGACCACGCGTCCTGCCGCAAAGCGGTTGAACTCCTCATTAGCGGTACGCACCGCTGCGGGACCCCCGCCCATGCGTGCCGGTAGCAGATAAGACATAGCGCCCAGAAGAACCTGCACCAAGAAACCCACCACAAACGCGGGGGTGACCGTTCGCATATTTAGCTCTTCAAAGCTGGTGGTAGCAACCATAGCGGCAGTCCAGATAACACCCACCATAAGCCAGATAAAGCCAGCCGACACCGACATCGTGGCGAACTCAGTTGGCTTCTTAGCGGTGCAGGTACGCACCATCAGGTAGCCAATAACCCCCAACGCCAGGCAATACAGCACCAAACCGGCAACAGCGAGCCACTGAGACCCCGCCAAAGCACCGGCAACGGTCACCGCAAGACCGGCGCACATACCGTAAAGCCCACGTAACGAAAGCTGTACCGCATTGGCAACCATCTTGGTGCGCAACATAGTAGGCCAGAGAGTCGTCAAAGTGCCCACTACCGTCAGCCCCACAAAACCCAGAATATTGACTGCCTCGTGGGCAAGCAGAGTGCGCTCATACCAGTCAGAACTCAGTCCCTTTGCTAAGAAAGCGCCCAGCACAGCACCCACTGGCAACAGCCAGCTCGCCGCAATATAGAAATACACCGTAGACGTAAACCGGGCAGGCAGGGCACTTCTAACCTGCTGCAAGAGGGAAAACCCGTGCCATGCCACCACTGCGCCCACGCCCGTTGCACCCACCACCGTCAGCGGGAAAGTCGCCGTGAGCATACCCGCCATCATCACCACAATAGAAATATTCAGCATATAAATACGGCGAATCTGCACTCCGCGCGCCGAATCAGGCAGACGGTTCTTCAGGAGCGCCTCGGTGAAATGCTGACTCCAAATCAGGATGCTATTAGTCATCAGACCCAGCGTCACCATATGCACCATTAGCCACAGGGCATCAGGCACCCAGCGGTGAACCATGAGCGCCACAAAAAGGGCAATCATCCACAGACTCACCGGCTTCGACGCCTTGCGGTGCCAGGTAGCCCGCCCCGACGCCCTATCTTTCGCCTGCGTCTCAGACACCGGCATGCCCGGCCCATCGGCGGGTTGAGTGCCCGGCGCGCTCAACGTGAGTGGTCGGCGGTTAGGGAGTGGCGCAGGGTTTTCAGGCACAATTTACCTCAACATTTAATTGGTATGAATAATGCAATTATAGGACGTTCACTCTGCCCCACTCAACAAACCTCCACCCGCCGCAGGGGCAGGGGAGCGCGTCCTCTACACTAAAAAGCATGACTCTCGCTGTAATCATGACCATCATTGCCGTCCTGCTAATAGCTGTTGGCATCGTTGGCATTGTGTACCCCATTCTGCCTGGCTCGCTGGCAGCACTCACCGGTATTCTCGCGTGGGGTCTGACCCTGCGCGGTCCTGAAGGATGGGCGGTGGCTATTATCGGCGGGCTGATTATGATTGCCGGTATGACCGCCCAAGCAGTGCTAACCGGGCGTACCATGAAAAGGCACCAGATACCCAACCGCTCTATTCTCTTCGCCATCGTTGGTGCCGTGGTGGGGATGTTTGTGATTCCGATTGTCGGTCTCTTCATTGGCTTCGCGGTGGGTTTGTACACCAGCGAGTCTGTGCGTCAGGGCGATATGCGCAGAGCAATCCCCGATACCGTAGCAGCCCTCAAATCGATGGGACTGGGCATACTGGTGGAACTCGCCTGCGCCCTGACCGCCGGTAGCGTCTTCATCCTTGGTTCCCTCACCTACTTTCTGACCCCCTAGCTGCCGAGAATACAAAAAAATACAGGTTTCGCGGCATAACATGTCTTAAAATGCGCTCTCGACCACAAGAGGGAGAGGCTCCACTGCCTGCGGTAAACTTGCCAACGTGAAATCTTTGCCAGCACTCGTTCTTTTACTAGCCGTCGCGGTGATCCAAGCGCTAGGAATCTACCGCTACTCCAACGACTCCATTACCATGTGGGGGCAGGTCTTCTTCCCGATCCTATTCGCGCTCGCCGCCGCCTACATCGGGTTCAAAAACCCGGTGCGAGGCACCTTCACCCCGATTCACTACGCGCTGGCGGGTATCGGAGCGGTTCTGCTAGTGCTCACCGGTTTAGGCGTGTACACCGATATGTACTGGTTCTACCCCACTCAGCTCATTTACTACATTGCCTTGGGGTTATTGGTGGTCTCACTGGCCCTCACCATCGCGTCCGTACCCCAGAGCACCGGGGCGGACGCGCCCGCCCGCACTCCGCGCAGGAACAAGAAGAAAGTACCCCAGGGTACCCGATTAGTTGCTGTTGCTAAGCCTACCCAATCTTCGCAGGGTGCTCACAATACCACTGAGGCACCGCGTTCGTGAGTGGTGTGAGTACAAACCTGTGGGTGACCTCTAGCCAGAAATGGCTATCTTTCGTGGCTTATGCCCTGCTTGCCTGGGTGGTATACCAACACATGTACAAGGCACTAACGCTGGATGCCTTCGATTTTTCGGTATACCGCGCTGGCGCGATGACTATTTTTGATAACGAGGGGTTTACCAAGGACCTCTATGTTCCCGATATTGTGCGGTGGAGCGAGGATTTCTGGCTGCCCTTTACCTACCCGCCTTTTGCGGCGATGCTTTTTGTGCCGCTCGCTTTCATGCCGCACTGGCTGGGGGTGGTTTGCGTGCTGGTGCTGTCTTTCGCGGTGGCGTGGCTACTCGCGACCCTTATCTACGATTACGTGAATGCTCGCGGGTATGAGATTCCCTGCCAGCACTTTATCGGTCGCACCGGAACGATTGCCTTGATGACTGCGGGCATTTTGGTGCTGGGGCCGTGGCGTCGCGGGTTGATGGGGTTGGTACAGATTAACCCGCTGATTATGCTTTTGGTGCTGGTGGACCTTTTACGCCCGGCAAGCCGTATTCCGCGCGGTGTGCTGATTGGTATCGCCGGTGGTATTAAGCTGACCCCGTTGGCTTTTGGCCTGATTTTGTTGATGCGCCGCGATTTTAAGGGCGTTATCACCCTAGGCATTAGCTTCTTTACAACCGTGGTGTTGGGTTTCATTCTGATGCCCGCAGAGGCGAAAGAGTTTTGGTTTTCAGCTCTTTCTGATCCTTCGCGCGTGGGCAATATAAACTTCCCTGACAACATCTCGATTCTCGGCTGGCTCATGCACCTGGGGATTCCCGAAGGCGCCCTGCTCAAAATCTTGCAGTACACGCTGACGCTGGCTCTGCTGCTGGGCGTTGCTTATCTTCTGCCGAAGTTGCACTCCCGTCGCATGGTGTTGAGCGAGATTTCCCTGAACGCCTTTTTGATGATGATGATGTCACCGATTTCGTGGTCTCATCACAACATTTGGTTGCCGCTGCTGATGATGACTCTGTGGGTGGACGCGCGCCCCTTCCTCGCTTATTCTCGTACCTGGGTGCGCTGGGTCTTTTACGCCCTGACGGTGGTTGCCGCTGTAGGGCTGGCAATCTCGCCCATGAATATTGCGATCAGGATTCACGGTAGTGACCAGGGGCTTAACGATGCTTCGGCACCCGCGCTGATCGTCTCGTCCGTACCCATTATCTGTCTCTTTGCGGCGGTCATGTTATGGATTCTCACTGCCCTCATTCATCGTCGGCACATCGCAACAAAATAAGGCTGTATACACCAGAGCGCCCCTCATTTCACTGGTCTACCTAGCCGCTGGTCGTTCTCTTCCCTTCACCTAGCACACGGTCTGTGGGCGGTAGTCTACGACTTCGGCGTCACCGTCAGCGAAAAAGCACGCTCATGGGGCATTCTCATTGCCGGTGTGTACGCCCTGATTGTCATGCTGGGGCAACATCAGCATCCCCATCGCCGTACTCACCGGAATCCTAAAGTAGGGAAAGTTCATCATGGTAGACATTAAAAATACCCACGGCGATGCGATTAGCGGCAAGGTGCCCGAGGGCGACCCCAGCCCCGCTTGGGAACACCACCGCGACGACTGTGAGATGGTAGCGAGCGTCCCGTCACTGGAGAGGCACTCGTTTTGCTAGGGTGAAAGGTATGAGTTCAAACCCTGACCATGTGCCCTGGGCACAAGATTCCGCAGCTACTAACGGCGCTGCCGCCCAGCCGCCCGGAGCTCCACCAACAACCGGTAACTATGGAGTACCCGCCGCGGTCGTTCCCGGAGCGAACGCGCCCTACCCCCCAGTGGGGTATAACGGGCAGCTACCGCCCAATGCACCTCACCCTGGGCAATACCCCGCCTTTGCGCGTCCCTACAATCCCAGGCCTTTGCCCCACCACCGCCTCGCTTTTGCTGACCCCAAAAATGCTTGGTGGAAACCGCTAGTGGAAGGCGCTATCGGACTGGGAATCTTTCTGGCTCTTCAGACCCTGCTGACCGTTCCCCTCGTCGCGGCGATATTCATGGTGCCGGATTTCCCCAGTCTTTTCTCAGAGACCGACCCGTCTAAAGCGATGGAAGCCTTCACCACCGCAGCCTTTGAAAACCCCTGGGTGTTCGCCTACTTGTTTGCTTCCATTGCGGTGATGTTCCCGTCAATGTGGCTGGCTCGTCTCATCATAGGCCCGAAACCGTGGGGGCTGGTTCATTCGGTTGCCGGACGCCTGCGGTGGGGATGGATGCTGCTGTGCGGTGGTATTGCTGCCCTCATCTTTTTGCTGGTTCCGCTTGCTATCACCCCTTTCATGGGTGGAGCTGAAGCTACTGAGCCTTGGCGGGAGCAGGCAAGCCCCCTGTGGATCTATCTGGTGCTGCTGATTACCCTGGTGCCCATTCAGTGCTACGCCGAAGAGCTTATTTTCCGCGGGTACCTGATGCAAACCATCGGCCGTTGGCTCAAGCATCCAGCATGGGCGATTATTCTGCCTGCGCCCCTATTCATGCTCGGTCACGGCTATGATCTCTGGGGTCAGCTCTCTGTGCTGTGTATGGGGCTCACCGCTGGGTTCTTAGTCTGGTACACCGGCGGACTAGAAGCCGCTATCGCCCTGCACGTTATCAACAACGTTCTGGCAATGTTCTCAGGACTCATGGGCACAGTTGATCCCTTCGCCAACGCAGGTTCTACTCCCGCAGATTTCTTTACCGTGTTCGCTATGGAACTTATCTTTGCCGGTGCGGTGGTGTTTGCCGCCCGCAAACGCAAGATCCAGCGCGTCCGCCCGGCAGCAGATCAGCAGCCGGTTATTGGATCATAAACGATGTGAAAGCGCCCATCTGAAATGTTCAGATGGGCGTTTTTGAATCCAGTTGCACAGCTGTTGGCATCACGGGGCGAGGACGCAAGCGGTCAGTCGCGAACACCCACCTGCCGGATGATGGGCTGGGCGGAGGATTAAAACGCGGGCTCATAATACTCATTCCAGCAGTGGGATGCTTACCTTCAATCTTATGCACGGCACACACCTCTTTGAATCTTTCACCCGGTGTATTTCGCCGATGAACTCTTCTCGGCAGTATCTTTGTGATCAACATCTGATAGGTTGCGGGGCGTAAAATGGGGAGCATGACCTTTGATGCAGCTCAGAATATTGATGACCTCGCCAGCTTTGTGCAGGCAGCGCCCACCAGCTTTCACGCGGCAGCAGAAGCCGCGCGTCGCCTGAACACAGCGGGTTTTACAGCCCTTAATGAAGAGGAGGCGTGGGCATCTGACGTTGCCACCGGCAAGCACTACGTGGTGCGTGACGGCGCCATCATCGCCTGGGCAGGCGCGCCCACTGCCGCAAAAGCCTCCGGCTATCGCATCTTGGGGGCACACACTGACTCGCCTTCTTTCAAGCTCAAACCCCAATCCTCGGTGCGTTCCTTCACCTGGAACCAAGTGGGCGTAGAAGTCTATGGCGGCCCGCTGCTAAACTCGTGGCTCGACCGCGAACTCTGCATCGCCGGGCGACTCGTCACCGCCATCGACGGCACCCTTACCTCACATCTGGTGAAAACCGCGCCGGTCGCTCGCATACCGCAGCTTGCAATCCACCTCGACCGCGACGCCAACAACGGTCTCAAACTCGATAAACAGGGCAACATCTACCCCGTCTGGGGCGCGGGGGACTCCACCGGCGACGTCCTAGGCTACCTTGCTTCACACACCGAAAACGGCGCTATCGACCCCGAAAAAATCGTCGGCTACGACCTGCTACTAGCAGACACCCAAGCCCCCCGCGTCTTTGGCGAAAACCAAGAATTCTTCGCATCAGGACGCCTCGACAATCTTTCATCGGTACACGCCGGACTCACCGCTCTCACCCGCTTCACCGCGTCCGACGCCTACGCTAGCGCCCAGCACACTGTCATACTCGCCGCCTTCGACCACGAAGAAATCGGCTCGGAATCCCGATCAGGTGCCGCCGGGTCCTTCCTCGAAGACATCCTGGTACGCTTGAGCGTAGCCCGCGGGGAAAGCACCGAAGAACACCGACGATCCATCGCAGAATCCTTCTGCCTCTCATCGGACGCCGGTCACCTGTTACACCCCAACTACGCAGGTCACCATGACCCGCGCGTCCGCCCCGCACCAGCAGCCGGACCCCTACTAAAAATCAACGCCAACCAGCGCTACGCCACGGACGCGCTCGGTGCAGGAACCTTCGCGCTCGCCTGCCAGAAAACGGGGGTTCCCTACCAGGAGTTCGTTTCAAACAATAATGTTCCGTGCGGTTCAACCATCGGCCCCATTACCGCAACCCGCCTGGGCATTCGCACCGTGGACGTAGGTCTGGGGCTACTCTCGATGCACTCCGCGCGCGAAATGTGCCACGTGGACGACGCCGCCTACCTAACCCGCGCCATCGAGGGATTCTTTGCGCTGTAGGGGTCGCATCCGTAGGGATGCAAAAAGTACGGGCTTACGGTGAAAGTACTGTCTTTAGCGCGGGTACTTTCACCGTAGCGGAATACTTTGTGGAGCGGGCTAGACTAGAACAATGCCCGATTCCACCTTGCGCCGCCGCCTGCTGCTGACCGGCCTCACCTGCGCGCTGATTTTCTGTGTAATTACAAGTTTTATCGTGCTCACCAACCACGACAACCTTTTTGACCAGTGGCTGTGGCACCTCGCCATCAGCGAGAGAGCGGACGCGCTCAACCCCCTGGTGGCGCGCTTCACGCAGGCCTTCAACACGGTACCGCAAACAATCTACGCAACCGTTGCCGCTATAGCGCTGAGCTGGGCACACCGGTCTGCAAAGCCCTTTTTCACTATTGCATGTGGCATGGTGGTGGCACCGGGGCTCATGTGGGTCATCAAACGCATTATTGACCGTTTGCGCCCGGCAGAGGAATTCCACCTGGTACCTGAGTATGCTTACTCTTTTCCTTCGGGTCATGCCACCGGTATAACAGCCCTGAGCCTAGGCATCTACCTCGCCGCCTACGCCCTCATGGGTCGTACAGCGCGCGTCCTGACCGGTGTTACTGCGGGCATACTGATACTTGCTGTCGCCGCCAGCCGCATCTACGCAGGAGTACACTGGGGAACCGACGTGCTGGCGGGCATCTTACTGGGAGCTTGCATCACGCTACTGGGGTACGCGGTCTTTCCCGAAGTCATTAGCGGGCGTACACCGGGTACCCTCTGTAAATCACCTAGCTCTTGTACCAGTCGTCAGCCGGTGTAACGGGTAGGACGCGCTTGTGGCGTGAGCGCAGATATTTGGTTTCGAGCGCTTCGGCTGCGGCGGGGTCAATCTGCTTACCTTCGAGGTAGTCATCAATCTGGTCGTAGGTGATGCTGAGCTCGTCCTCGTCAGTGCGCCCAGGGTTTCCGTCAAGCAAATCAGCAGTGGGAGCCTTCACCCAGAGCCGCTCTTTCGCGCCCAGAGTCTTCAGCAGCTGCCGGTTCTGGCGCTTGTTCAAACCAGCGAGGGGCAGCACGTCGGCGCCACCGTCACCGAACTTGGTGAAGAAACCGGTGATGTTCTCAGCTGCGTGGTCGGTACCTACCACCAGCAGGTTCTTTTCACCAGCCAGTGCGTACTGGGCAATCATGCGCGCACGCGCTTTGACATTGCCCTTATTGAAATCACCGATGGTGCGCCCGGTGGCGTCTTCAAAAGCGTCAGCGAAACCGTCCACAGCTTGCCCAATGTTATAAGTAACGGTGGTCTTGGGCATGATGAAATCCAGTGCCGCCTGGGCGTCATCCTCATCAGCTTGCACCTTATAGGGCAAACGAACAGCCACGAAATCAGCGTCAATACCTTCAAAGGCAAGCTCCTCTACCGCGAGCTGGCACAGACGTCCGGTAAGGGTGGAATCAACGCCGCCGCTGATACCCAACACAAACCCCTGTGTGTGGCTCGCCTTGAGGTAATCGCACAAAAACTGCACGCGCTTACGAATCTCTTCGGGGGCATCAATCTCTGGTTTAACGCCCATGTGGGCAACAATCTGCTGTTGAAGTTCGCTCATGCTCACCATCTTAGCGGTGTGAGTCGGGCAATAACACCTTGTTCGGTAGAGCTGACTCTACTCTTTACGCTTTATTCTGGTGAGCTATGTCTTCACCACGTAGGCTGTAAGTATCACAGACGGTACAGAGAAAGAAAAGAGACGACCCAGAACCCTTATAACCACAATCCTGAGCAGCCAACTCAGCCGCACCCTGTATACGGGCAGCCCGGTTACTCTCAGCCCGGTTACTCTCAGCCCGGCTTCGAACATCGGATGCCTCATCAGGGCGGTGCTTTTAACGGTATGCCCGCTGATACTAAGAGCCTCGCCCTCCTGATTCATGTTGGCACCCTCGCCGCCACCTATCTCAGCGGTACTCTTTTGGGCTTCGCTGTGCCGCTGATTTTTTGGTTTATTTACAAAGACAAGCCCGGCTACGGTTACCTTCGCGCAACCGCCGCTGGTGCTTTCAACTTCAGCTTCACCATGTGGATCATCAACATGATCGCTAATATCTCCATCATCGTCACCTTGGGCGTTGCAGCTTTTGTTGTCTGGCCGATCTACCTGGTCACCGGAATCGCTATGCTGGTGATTCATATTCTTGCTGCCATCAAAACCAACAACGGTGAGTTCTACACTTACCCGCTGCAGATGAAGGTACTCAACTAAGCTGCAAAAACCACCAGGACGCGCCCCTGTTCTCGGCGGTGAGAACAGGGGGCGCGTCCTGCGTTGTTGGTGAGAAAGCAACCTTCTTGAGCACAAGACAAAGGAGGGGTCGCGTCCATCAGAAAACTGACGGACGCGACCCCTCGCTACTACCTGCGAAAAGAACCTATACGGTGGTTCGCGTTTTAGCGCTTAGCCAGTACGTTCTTGTCGTAGCGGTAGACGAATGCTGCCATCGCGCCGCGCTCAATGCTGAGGTCGGGGCGGTAGGTGTTGTCATCCCAGCCGTTGGTGATGCCTTGCTCAGACAGCCAGCTAATCTCAGTAGCAAACTGGTGATTAGCGCTCACGTCTGCGAAGACGTTATTGGCAGGTGCTGCGGTGTCGGGTGAACCAGCGAGACGGTAGAAGAATGCTGCCATTGCGGCGCGTTCAACGGGAGCGTCGGGGCGGAAGGTGCCGTCAGCCCAACCGGTGGTGATACCCTGCTCAGCCATCCACGAAATTTCCTTGTAGAAGGGGTGGGTGGTGGGCACATCGGTGAACGGTGAGTTGGTAGATACCGTGAACTGGGGTGAGCCAGCGAGACGGTAGAAGAACGCTGCCATTGCGCCACGATCAATGGAAGCGTCGGGGCGGAAGGTGCCGTCAGCCCAACCGTTGGTGATGCCGCGGGTCGCTAGCCATGAGATCTCCTCATGGAACATGTGTTCAGCGGGAACGTCAGTGAAGCGGGGGTCGTAAGTGAGAGTCTTGGTCTCAATGTCTACAACCTCAGCCTTAGCGCCATCTTCACCTGCACGGATACCCGAGAGGTTGCCGGTTCCATTGTGCATGTGCAAGAACAGTGCCTGAGCATCGCTCTTGCGGGCACGGTAAGCGGTCAGCTCAGTTTCGGGTGAATCAGCAAAGAGAGCTGAGCTGCCTACAACCTTATCTGCGCCGAAGGCAAGGTCGGGTGCTGCAGGGTTATATGAGATCCAACCGGTGCTATCAACCAGGCCATCGACGCCTGCCGCTGAGCTGAAGACGGCGTAACGCAGGTTAGCCGCTTCTTGAGCGCTGAGGTTCATCTTGGCGAGGTTCACAGGAACAACCATGGTGTTGGTGTCCATGAGGTTGGTATCTACCTCACCGGTTACACCGTTGATAGCCTGTGCATCAATGGAAACGAACTGACCGTTTGCCTGACGCTTGTAGAGGCGGGCAATGGGGTAATCAACACCGGCGATGCGACCGGTAGAAACGATGTACTCGGGGTTGTCATCGTTATCGAGGTCGATGTCAATCTCGTAGTTGAGGCTGCGACTGAAAGTCTCCCAGTTAGCCCAAGATGAAATGCCGAAGTTCAAGAAAGGGTCAGCGTTAGTGTTGCCGGTGGCAAGCTGCGCGGGGATAGTTGAGTTTGCACCCACGTACTGAATATCTACTGCCTGGGCAGATGCGATTCCCAGTGAATGGGTAGGAATGCGGGGGCTCTTCTCGCCTAGCTGGAAAGCACCTAGTGCTGAAATGTAACCGTTCTGATTCAGAGCTTCGCCGGTCAGTTTAACGCGAGCTGCGTTCTCCGCGCCGGTGAAGGTGGGAGCCTGAGCGCTCATGTTCGAGACGGGTTTAGGCGCAATTTGGACGGGCGCGCGCAACTGGAAGTCACCGTCGGTGAGCAGGATGCGGCTTGAGAGGGTCGAGATGTACTGGCGAGCAATTTGGGAGTGCGATTCGAGGGTCGCAGGGTCAAGCTGCTTAGCCAGTTCGGCACCGTTAACGGTGACGGTCACGGTGACGGTAGCGTTGTTGTTAGCGCCAACAGTAACGGTTTCAGGGGCTGAGATAGTAACGCCCTGAAGCTCTGAACTGGTTGCGAAATCTACAGCGAAGGTGCGTGCTGATTCGCCACGGTTCTCAACAGTGAAGTTGCGAGTGAAAGTTTTGGTTTCGTTGGGTGCCAACTCAACAACGCCGAAGCTGGTTGAGACCTGCTCGGGGCGGTCTGAGTTGTACAGCAGGACGTCTGTGTCTACAGCGTCCTTCGCGTCGATGCGACCGGAACCTACACGCTCAACGGAGAAGATGTCTCCTTCTTCGTCACGAAGATCGTGGTGCGCGGTATTCATAATGGCTGCCTTGATGTTAGCAGGTGAGTACTCCGGGTGAGCTTCAGCTACCAGCGCGGCGATACCGGCTACGTGGGGTGCAGCCATAGAGGTGCCGGTCATGACAGCAGGCTTATTGCCGCCTGCTACCGCTGCTGATTTGATGGAGGTACCCGATGCTGCGACGTCGGGCTTGGTGAAGCCCTGTGAACCGTGCTGACCACGTGCGGTGGAGGGGTTCAAGGTGTCGAGCTTACCGGTTTCAATCGCGGCTACACCGATGGATTCGGGATCAAGCTTGATTCTCACGCCGCCCTTGATGACAGCTTCACGCACCTTTTCGGCGTTCTGTGAGTTGATACGGATGCCGGGGATAGTCTTATTACCTGCGATACCCGCGTTTTCCAGCAGAACCTGAGAAGCCAGTACTACGCCCTTACCGCCTGCTTTAGCGATGTTATCGAAGCGGACGCCTGAACCACAGGGGTAGTCGCCGGTTTCATCAGACCAGTCAATGAAAACCCACTTGCCACCGAAATCAACATCGGGGCCGTACTCATCACAAGCGTAGGGGTTGTCTGCGGTGGTCATAACAACTTCACCGGTGAGCTGTTCTTCGGTTGCTGCATCGTAATCGAAGTTAACGCTGTAGTCGCCTGCTACCTCACCTGCAATGTCGGAGGGTGCAAGAATTTCAGCTTTGTCCCTGTAAGCGTTTGAACCAATAGAGTTGGCTACGGTCAAAGAGGAAACAGTGTTGCCGGGGGTGCCCAAAATGGAGTAGGTATCACCAACACCCTGGTAGCTGTTAGCGTTACCCGCTGCTACAACGGTGAGAACACCGTTGCGGTAGAGGGAGTCCATGATCTCGTTTTCAGGATCGTCAACGGGTCCGAAGTCAGAGCCCAGTGACAGGTTAACGACGTCTGCGCGGTCTGAGAAGTCACCGTCACCGTTGGGGTCAAGTGAGGCGTCCAGCGCCTGACCGGTGAGGTTGGTTGAACCTTCACAACCAAAGACGCGGAAGCCCAACAGCTGAGCTTCTGGTGCTGAACCTGGGCCGATCTTCATGCCCTGAACGTCCTTGGCGGAGAGCTTGGTGTAATCCCCGTCAAAAGTTGAACCGTCAGCGTTCACGCCGTAGCCTACAGCGGTGCCACCAACGTGGGTGCCGTGACCTGCAATTTCGCAGTCAAGCGGGTTGCCATCAGGCTGAGCGTCATTGGATCCGTCATAGCTATCGCCTGCAAAATCGTAGCCACCGATGAACTTTTTGGGATCGTAGAGTTTAGCGTTCTGTGCCGGAAGATCGGTGGAGTTCTTTGCGCTCTTGTAGGCTGCATCAGTACCGGGGCCGCCGAAGGTTGCGTGGGTGTAGTCAATACCGGTGTCGATGACTGCTACCTTGACGTCCTTACCGGTTTTGCCGGTCTGGGTCCAGGTATTGATAGCCTCGGTGTCGATAACGGTGCCACCGTTGTTGCGTTCCTTAGGAATAATGCGGGCGATGCTTTCAACGTCGCTGCGGTTCGCCAGATCAATCAGTGCCTGCGCATCGCCGGAGAGTGCTACGCCTCGTACGGTGTTGTGGGTGGTGTAAAGAATCTTGCCTGATGACTGATCGGCAACCTGCGCTGCCTGTGACTGAACGGCTCGCTCAATCTGCTGTACGCGATTAACCGCTGCTACGGGTTCGCGTGAGCCATCGAGGACGTCCTTGGGCTGGGTAGCACGGTAAGCACCTTCGCCCTTGAACTTCACGAAGACGCTGATGTTGCCTTCGGTGTTCTTAAGGTTGGCGCTGATTTTTCCACTGGTTGCTGCAGACTGTGCAATGGATTCCTGGGTGTGAGGCAGTTCTGCGGCGGATGCTCCGGGTGCTACTGCGAGCGGCAGTGCCAGGGAGAACCCCAGCAGGGCAGACGCGCCAGCGCGTGCTGCCTTCTTGCGACGGTAGTTCATGAATCTCCTTTGATCAAAGACCGAATGGATGGTGTGAATGCCCGTGACGCTCTCTCATGATGGGGGTCATTAGAGTGTGGTTGGCGTCATGGTTATCTTGAATAATACGTTAAATTTGTACAAAATCCCTCGTGACGTAATTATTACGCGATAACCGGCATCTTAGCGGGGGAGAATCGGAGAACGGGGTCTGTGCCGAACGGTTTCGAACTGTGAGATATTGGGGTCTGCACCCGTCACAAATCCAGCCGCCACACTAAAAGATAGCTCCGCGCCCCTCTGCCGGGTAAACTGGTGGATGGTGCGCTCAAGCAAGAGAAGGCTTATTCCTCGAACCACACATTATTACGCAAGGGGAGGCGCGCCCCACCGCCGTGAAACCCGGCAGGTGAGACCTTCCATTAGGAGTAATTCTTTTTATGCCAGCGATTGTGATTGTAGGCGCCCAGTGGGGCGATGAAGGCAAAGGTAAAGCTACCGACCTACTGGGTGGACGCGTCGATTACGTGGTGAAGCCCAACGGCGGCAACAATGCGGGCCATACTGTTGTGGTGAACGGTCAGAAGTTTGAGCTGAAGCTCCTTCCGGCGGGTATTCTTTCTGAAAACGCTGTGCCCGTGATTGGTAACGGCGTGGTCGTGAACCCCGAGGCTCTCTTTGAGGAAATCGACGGTCTTGAAGCCCGCGGTGCTGACACCTCTAAGCTGAAGATTTCAGCGAATGCTCACCTAGTTGCCCCCTACCATCAGACCATGGACAAGGTTACCGAGCGTTTCTTGGGTAAGCGCGCTATCGGTACTACCGGTCGTGGCATTGGTCCCGCTTACATGGACAAGGTCGGACGTCTGGGTATTCGCGTTCAGGACATCCTCGACGAGTCGATTCTGCGCCAGAAGGTTGAGGGCGCTCTGCGTCAGAAGAACGAACTGCTGGTGAAAGTCTACAACCGCCACCACGTTGAGGTCGAAGAAATCGTTGAGTACTTCATGAGCTTCGCCGACCGTCTGGCACCCATGATTGTTGAATCAACCCAGCTACTGAACGATGCGCTCGATGAAGGCAAGAACCTGCTCATGGAAGGCGGTCAGGCAACTTTCTTGGACGTTGACCACGGCACCTACCCCTTTGTCACCTCTTCCAACCCAACTGCTGGCGGTGCGTCCGTAGGTTCGGGCATTGGCCCCACCCGCATTTCCCGCGTCATTGGTATTCAGAAGGCATACACCACCCGCGTGGGCGCGGGTCCCTTCCCCACCGAACTCTTTGACGAGATGGGCGAATTTTTGCAGAAGACTGGCGGCGAATTCGGTGTGAACACCGGTCGCCCCCGCCGCTGTGGCTGGTACGACGCGGTGCTGGCACGTCAGGCTGTGCGCATCAACGGTTTCACTGACCTCTTCATCACCAAGCTGGATGTTCTCACCGGCTTGGAACAGATTCCTGTTTGTGTTGCCTACGATGTGGACGGCGTGCGTCACGACGAGATGCCCATGACCCAGTCGGACTTCCACCACGCTAAGCCCATCTACGAGTACTTCCCAGGTTGGACAGAAGATATCACCAACGCTAAGACTCTGGACGAGCTGCCCAAAAATGCGCGTAAGTACGTGGAGAAGCTCGAAGAAATCTCGGGTTGCCGTATTTCGGCGATTGGTGTTGGCCCCGGTCGCGAGCAGACCATTGTGGTGCGCGATCTAATCGAAGACTAAATCGTTGATACCAGAATGCCCGGTGCTTCTACTTTAGAAGCACCGGGCATTTTTATGGGATTTTTGGGCAGGGCTTTTACCTGCGATTGTAGGATTGTGCCCTATCAAACTCAGCTTCTGCGGTCTGCGCCTCAAAGGAGAGTCTGCGCGCTACTGGGCGCAACAGCTCGTTGAACTGACGCCAGGTGCCGGACGCGTCCTGAGAGCTGGAGCTGAGCGGGGCTGCCGGTTGCAGAATCGGCAGGTCAGCCTCAGCACCTGTCAAAGTTGCCGCCACGGCGTCCCACCACTTCTTCTGAAAGAGACGTAGCTGCTCACCACGGCTGGTTAAAGCCGCTGACAGCTCTGCTCTGCGGGAGTGAAGCTCCGCCAGGGCATCAAAGACCGCATGGGGGGAATCCAGCAAGTCAAGAGCCAGCGCGAAATCCTCTAAACCATAGTGGGAAAGCGCCCCGCCCAAGCGGATATCAGTGAAAGCATCGGGCAGTAGACCCAACGCCGGAACCCCGTAGGCAAGCGCTAGAACTGCCGGGTGGTAGCGGGTAGTCAGCACGAGGGCAGCCCCGCGATGCACCCGAACCGCCGTATCAGCGTGAACCATGGGCAGAACCGTGGAACGTGCCTTCATGCGTTCGGCAATGCGCTGGTGCAAGACAACATCACCATTGCCCAGGGCAGGATCCCCCATGTGAGGAACGAAAACCGGGGCAAGACCAAGCTCTTCAGACGCGCGATCTAGCAACTGCGCCGCCGCTTCCACCTGCTCATCGCTCAGATGGTTGAAGGTCACCGAGAGGTAGTCCTCTGGCAGGTAAAGCTCGCCTTCACCGGGCAGACGGCGCTCGCCCGGCTCATAGAAAGTCGCATCATCAAGACCTGCAAGAGCGGCGATACCGCGCGTGCGGCACCAGGTGAAAGAGGTAACCTCACGCATACTCACCACATCAACCTGGCTAAGAGCGGATGCCAAAACCCCTGCGTCGTGCCCGGAAAGAACCGGACCCAGCGACTGACCGGAAACAACCACCGGCTTACCCAGATGGTGGGCTACGCTCAGCAGCGCCACGCGCTCATAGAGTAGCCAGCCGTAGCGGGAGTTCATGTTGCCACCGCCAGCCAACAGCACAGCATCCGCCTCTGCAACGCCCTCTACAAAACGGGTGTAATCAGCTTCAGTCTCAGGGAAGGTGAAATCACGCTCGCCCTCCACAAAGCGAATCAGGTCGGCAAGGTATCGCTCGCGATCAGCCGGGGGCCAGGGGAAGGGCAGAGTGGGGTGGTAATCGCCGGCGCCCACAAAACGCTGAGAATGCTCAGTGGAACGGGTCAGAAAAACAACCTCATGCCCGCGGCTGATCATCTCATCGGCAGCAGCGATGCCCATCGCCTCATCACCCACATGATAGGTCTGCTGACCCATATCTGAAAGAACCAGAATCTTCATGCGACTAACCCCGCTTCAGAACTGACCGAACGCGGTCTTTAACCGATAGTGCTTTCTCAATGCGGGCAAGACGTTCTGCCTGCTCACGCTGGGCGTGCTCAATGCGATCAAGTTTCTCACTGACACCGCGCAGCATATCAGCGGTTTCCCCGGCGGAGGCACGCACGCTCGCGTGTGCCTCATCTACCGCGCCCTGGACCTCGTTAGCGAGGTTGGCAGCAAAAAGGTAAGGACCAGCGTGACCACCCGATGTCAGATGGTCGCGCACCGCTTCTTCACGAACGCACGCATCGTAATGGCGGTGCGCATCAAAACCAGCCACCGTACTATTAGCGTTCGCGCCGGTAGCATTGACCCGCTTAGACCAGTGGGCAAGGTTCTCATCGACGAACTCCACGGGGTAGCGCTGAGCTACGCGCAGGTTGAACTCCCAGTCACCCACCACAGGTAGGGACTCCTCGTAATAGCCCAGCTCATCGTGCAGGGAACGCCTGTGCAAAATGCCGATAGGAACAGCCCGGTTAATGCGGAAAAGATCGTGCAAATGAACGCCCTGAATGAAACCCCAGAAAGGACGCGAATCTAAATGTTTGAAGATGCCCGCGTCCGTGATGCGCTCAAAATACTCATCGATACGAACCGTCACCATCGCCGCGCCTGTCTGCTCAAGGCGAGCCACGGTCTTTTCAAGGAAGGTGGGCTCCCACAGGTCATCGTCATCGTGAATAGCGATGTAGTCTGAGGCGCTGGCACGGATGCCAGCATTAGAAGCAGCCTCCATGCCCTCACTGACCTCGCGGTGAAGAACCTGAACTTTTTCACCCAGCCCAGCAGTAGCGACAATTCGATCAACGGGAGCAGTAGCGCCACCGTCATTGACCACCACCACACTGTAATGCGGGTAGGTCTGCGCCGCGATATTAGCCAGCGCGCGAGTCAAAAACGTAGGGCGATCTTTAGTACGAACAATGATGGCAACGGTAGAAATAATCACCTCATAACCGTACCTGAAAAGGCGGTTGGTGACGTAGCGGTGCCGGTTAGGTAATCAACAACGGGGAGTGCTTTCAGCAAGGGGGGGCACGTATTCCCTAGAGGTACTACCGCCCGGCGCTCTGTCGCTCGCGCGCGTCCTTGAACCCCAGTAACACAGCTGTCACAAGCAGCAACGCTGCCCACAGCAACCAGGCGGTAGAGGCAGTAGAAACCTGCATCAACGCACCCAACATGAGCCCGCCTAACCCGGTGCCCACATCGAAATTAACGTTCCACGCCACGGACGCGCGGGTTGTCTCACCCTCGGAATCCGCGAAAGCTCGTACCATCGTAACGCTCTGCAAGAAACCGTACCCAAAGCCCAACAGCAACACCCCGCCCAGCAGCAATACCAAACGGGAATCAGGGGTAGGCTCTCGCGTAGAAAAACTAATGAGCAATAAGCCCACCGCGGTGAGCGCCAACACCGGCGACATTAGTACGCGGGTACCAAATCTATCTGTCAGCCCTCCACCGTACAACCGGGTGGGAGTTGCCATAACGGTCAATACCAGCAACGCCACCGCCGCTGCACTGGCTGACGGTGAGAGCTGATCAGCGAATGTCATGAAAGCACCACCCGCGCTTGTGGTCAGGGTCAAAGTGAGAAGTGCCGGCCAAATACGGGACAGGACGCTGCCACCGGCTTGCCGCTCGCGTACAGGCTGCGGCGGTAAGGCGTCCACCAGCTTGCCTAACTTATAAGCAAAAGGAACACCCAGGGCAGGCAGAACACCCAGCACCAAGACCGGGCGAAAGCCCCACAGCTCAACCAGCCAGGGAGCCAACGGCGTCAAAATCATCTGCGTACCAGCCGCCGCCAGCCCGTACAAACCTACCGCTCGACCGCGTGCCTCCGCCGGAATCAACAGCGTCAGCGCGGTTGAAGCGCACACTGTCAAAATACCGAAACCAACCCCGCGAAGCCCCGAGCTCACCAGCACCAGGCCCAGATTCGGTGAGAAAGCCTGCAAGGGCGCGGGCAAACCCATGAGCAGCGCACCGGTCACGAGGACGCGCGTCCACCCCCACCGCCGCAGAATCCTCGGCATGCATAACTGGGTAGCAACGGTACACCCCATCAGCGTCGCCGTCGTTAAACCAGCACCCAGAGAACCCGCGCCGCCGCTTACCACCCACGCAGGAGTAGCTGGCAATAGAAGCGACAGACCGCTAATAGCCAGCGCAAAAGTGGCAACAATAGCGGGCATACCGTCGTACTTTAAAACCTTCACGGGCACCCTTTCTCTCTTCACAACATCAGCAGCATTTTCAACGGCAGATAAAACCGGGGCAAAGAACCCCGTTCACTATACTAGGAGCGCTTCCAAAGTACCGCCTCAAGTAGACTAGAACCAATGTCTTTGCTGCTCAACACAATAGGCCTACCCACCCTTCTGGTGCCTAGTGTTAAAATGTCCACCCCTTAAGAACTTTTAAGAAATAAGTCCTTGAGGGTTATTCAAAAGTCCTCCCGGCCGCATAAAACACCAACCCACGCACCAGAAGAAAACACCCGCCCATAAGAACCCAAAGGACGCCGGAAACCCGTATGAAAAATACGCCAGGTCTTAATCTGCGCGATGACACGCTCCACCACAGCTCGCACCCTGTTAATCACACGATTATTGTCCTTGACAGCCTTCGATGTCTTCACCCCGGGTTTGCGCTTGGTTGGTACCAGTAGCCCCAAACCTACGTAGCCTTTATCGGCTAGGGTTGTCTCATCCAAGTACCTATCTAAACCATGCTTTTTGAAGGCATAAGCATCGTGCCGAGCACCAGGTAGCGGGTCAGTGATGACCAGGAGCTTGCCGTCGATGGTGCAGATGACCTGGTGATTGCACCCGGCCCGCTTATGCTTACCAGAGAAGTTGGTTTTACCTAGTGAGCGCCAGTTCCAGACCGGTATTAGTGTCCCGTCGATGACCAGTGACCCTGGTGCTTTGAGTGCTTTTTCTAAGGGTTGGATGAGTGGTTTGAGGATTTTATCCAGTGCCGTCTCGATCCGGTTGATGGTTCTTGAAACTGTCGGTTGGGATACGCCGTAGAGGGCTGCGAGGAGTTCTTCGGTGAGGTTGTGTCGGTGGTAGAGCAAAGTAGCTTTGAGTCCTTGGGCTAGGGTGAGCGCTGGCGGTCTGCCTCTTGGTTTTGTCTAGGTGAGGTGGTTTTTCAGGGCTTGTAGTCGCGTGGTGAATTGCGTAGCTGTTAGCCCGGTTGTACGTTGGTGTGGCAACGGTCTTTCCGGTATGGCTTGAGGTTATTTGTAGAGATTTAACGCTCATATTTTTGCCGTGTGGTGGAGCCGTTGTCTGGTTGGTGGGTGTGGGGGTGTGCTCTTACTTTTGAATAAGCCTCAGTACTTCCTAAGTCATTGGGCGCAAGAGGTGTGACTGTCTAATCTGTTAAAAAATCCCCCGGTTGTGGAACAACTGGCGCTGATGCTCTCACCATGGCGCGAACGAGTAAACCAAGGAGCCGACCCGCTGATGGGTGCTTTCTTTGATGATTTAGAAATGACCTTCCAAGAATTACGGGGTAGACCTTGAAGAACTCGCATGGAAAGGGGTGCTGGTGGGAAAGTGCCCGCGTCCTACTGCGCATAAGGTTCTCAAAGCACAAGAGCAAACCCCTAACCCCTAGTAGCTCTTGTTCGGTTGCGCTACAGGCGACGCATTCACCCGTGCAAAAACCCAGCCGTGCCCCTCCCTTGTTCGTTCCTCACAGGTTCACGCCGGTTTTTTGCACAGGCGCACTGGTCTTGTATGCGTAACCGCGAAAAGTTTTTCGGACTAGAAATCGGCAGCGCGTTTCACGTTTTTTGTTCGCAAGCTCTTGGGGTTTGGTTGCCGTTTTTCTGTCACACCTCATGCATTGAATGACTTAGGAAGTTCTACTATGAGTTATTCATAATAAGGGGCTATCTAAAACACGGCGCCGTCTCGTGAAAGCCTGTGTAAACGGCGGTGCTGTTGTGGTGGTTTGAGGTGCGATGACTCTTGACTATTCTGCACATCCTCTTTAGGCTGTAAGTTAACTTGTTAGTAAGGAGTCTCACATATGCCTTCTTTGGTCAACCGTAGAAACTTTCTAGCCATTTCCGGTGTAACTGGTCTGCTGACTGTATTCACTAGCGCTCCTGCAACTGCGCTGGATACCCGTTCATTCCATAGGAATGCAGAAGCTCAGGGTGTTGATTGGGATCTTGAGTGACAGTTTGCAGAGCTCGCTGATGATTTGTCACAACTCCCTAAATGGTTGCTGGAAGCTGACCCATCTACTACGCCTAATTTCCAAATATTGGTTAAAAAAGAGCTGAGAAAAATTAACTCGGGTCGAAATCTGAACCTTGAACTCAGTTCAGTCATCTCTGCTCAATCTACGAATCCCTAGGGTATCTGGGAATGTGCGGTTGCTGTTTTGCTGGGTTTTCTTTCAATTGCTTTTCCTCTGCGCAAGGTTGTTCACGTAATTCGGACGGCCATTAGAGAGTGGGGCAGTATTCGTATGGCTGTATCTGAAATTAGACGCGGTGCCCATATTCATGAAATCGGTGAAGATGGAGTCAAGATCCTGGAAGAGTTGCTTGGTATGGGTGGGGCTTATAAAGCGTGTAGAGGATTGCTCGGGTAGAAGTATATAAAAGGCTAAATGAGTGAATATGAAATGAGTAAACAGCAACATTCTCTGGGAGAAAACTTAGTCGGTTCAATAATTATTGCTTTAATAATACAAGCCCCACTTATATTTGTTTCTCTCCTAGTTCTTCGAACGTTTTCGAATGAGGAAGTTCTTATTCAAGATATAGTAGCTATTTCACTGGTATCTACAATGGTAGCTAGTACAATGGTGGCACTAATCGATAGAGCTTATCGCATCAAACATGATACATATGTTCCGTCAGGATTTTTTCCTACAGTTTACGAGGCTTTTCCCTGGGTGCTTGTAACTCCCCTAGTAACTATATTGCTACTTCAAACCTACAACGCGATTTGGCTGGGGGCTGTGGCAGGAATAGTTGGTGGAACAGTGCCAGCTTTGGCATTAGGCACCCCTTGGAAGACTAACTATTCGGATGAAGAATATGAGCAGAAGCTAAATGAGGGTAATCAAATTATCAAGGAAGGATTCTCAGAGATAAGAGAATCAATACAATCAAAAAGAGATTCTTAGAATTATCAAAAAATTTTCTTGATTACCCCTCAAAAAATACCCTCTATTTAGGGGGTATTTTTTGATTTTAGACCGGTTTTTCGAGATGCTGCACTGTGTAAGAGGGAAATTTTTCTTTCTCTTGGCGCTGCACGACGCAGTGTAGCTACCGAGCGCACCCGGTCAAGGGCGCCTATGGCATCGCAAGCGGCACCCTACGACAGCCGTTGATTTGATGGCTTATACTCCGCGTATGGTCAGTAAGGGGGCGGGTACGAAAAACCCCGCACCGTATGTGCGGGGCTGCGCTGAAGTAATGTTCTTATGCTGCTTGGGGGGGGGAGTGCTTTTGTTCTTCGGCTCTTTCTTTGCGGGCACGTCGTGCTCTTTGTTGGACGGTACTAGTGGTTTCCCAGTCGAGGGTTTCGGTCATGGTTTTACAGTGCTACAAACTTCCCTATAACGAAAGTGGATAAATTAACCAAGTCAGATATTTCGTGATGTGCGCGCATTACGCACATCTCTACAGATCGACAGCGGGTTTTCCTCTGCTCAGAAACCAAGAGCGACCCGCTTGCTAAAACCCTGAAAGGGACTTGCACCGGTTCGAGTTTTACCAGCCCAGCCCTGCTTTTTGCCGTGTTTTGGTGATAGACATCGATAACCTTTTCGCCGCGAACTACGTCTTTGACTTACCCTGTGAAATCTATCCTCACGCAGTGGTTTTCACCTCAAAGGGCGTACAAGCCTTCTGGCTCATTGAAGACCTACCACTGACCGATAAAGCCCACCACGCCCCTACCCGCTTCACAGCAGAGACCGCGGCTGGATAATTATGCCTGGCATCATCGGCTGCATCAGATGGACGGGGCGTCGCGTGAGACCGGTTCTTCCCTGGGGTTGTAAGGAAACTGATGGTTTCAGAGTGGTTTTTAAAAATTCTAAACTTGTCTCAGTGGTGTCTTATAGCCTGCGAAGAGCCTGGTTTGTCCAGTACAGTAGGAGTCAACAAGATTTTTAAATAACGAAAGCCCCTCCTTGCAAGGAGGGGCTTTCACTAAAAATATTGGGATGTCACGTTCCGGCAAGATCGAATAACATCCAGTGAGGAAACAACTTATGCGCATCACACACAGAAGGAGTCTCTGTGTATAGCTTACCAGCACCACACAGGGGTAGCGCAAGGGCACGGGCTAACGCCACAATTTTTCAGCTTATAGCATCACGCCCACCAGGAACCAAGTCGCCCCAGAATGCCTTGCCCTGGCGTAAGCATGCGGCTGTGCGGTATTTATCGACGCTCTCTCGTGCCAAGGCGCGCACAGCTCAAAAAATCATTGATTACATTAGTTTCCGTTACCGTCTGGGTGAGTATACGGCCCAGTATACGCAGGCTGAAATTGCTTCTCACGTGGGTGTTTGCACGAAAACGGTGCAGCGTTACCTGCATGATCTCATCGCCCAGAAGGTTCTGGCTGTCGTAATGCAGGGTAAGTCCGCTGTCTTTAGTGGGACGGGTGAGAATGAGGCTCCTATTTACACCGGTGAAATCATCGACTGTGAAACTCTCATGTGGCGGAACGTCAAAATGACGACATGAAACGCATCTCGGCATGGGCAGCAATTCCTATAGCACCCACCGTAATCGGCTCAATTTACGGTATGAACTTCGATACCATGCCTGAGCTGCACTGGGCAGGGAGATACCCTGCACCCCTGGGGGCTGATGGTGGCTGTTTCCTTTATTCTGTGGCTTGTTTTCAAACAGGAAAAGTGGCTGTAAGGATGCGGGGGCTCCGCAGTTCTCTGAAGGTGATGTGCGCGGTGCGTTCCCAGCACCTTAGCAGGTGGCAATCAGCGAGCTGACTCACAGCCTATGAAAAAATGGTAAGGAACGATTTTCGTCAGAACTCTAGGAATAACATGTCAACGCACGAATCTTCCCTCGAATTTCATCAGGCGCTGGTACCGGCACTGACTGCTATGCGCGCGGTGGGTGCTGATTTTGGTCAGCTCATGATGGAGTATCAGTTCGGCGTGAATGAAGTGATGACAAAGATCGAGATTCTGCGTCAGGAGTTCATGCACCGCAACCGCTATAACCCCATTGAAAATGTGGGATCGCGCATTAAGACCCCTGAAAGCATCGCCAATAAACTAGTTCGTAAGGGCATTTCGCTCGACCCTAAAGAAGTTGCGGCGCATATTTTTGATATCGCTGGCGTGCGTATTACCTGCAGTTTCATTGCGGATACCTACCGGGTGCTTGATGCGCTCACCGCCCAGTCGGACGTGACGGTGGTGCAGGTGAAGGACTACATCAAGAACCCCAAACCGAATGGTTATAAGTCGCTGCACGCTATTATTTCGGTGCCGATTTTTCTCTCTACTGGCCCTAAAGATGTGACCGTTGAGGTGCAGATTCGCACGATTGCCATGGACTTTTGGGCGGCGCTTGAGCACAAGATTTTCTACAAGTACGAGGGCGATGTACCCGACTACCTCGTGGACGAACTGACCGAAACCGCCCACATTGCGGCGCAACTTGATGAGCGCATGGAACGGTTGCACACCACCGTCCACGGCACAGATAACGGGCCGCGCATTGTCAGCAACGACGAAATCGCCAACTCCGCCCTGCTGCAGCAACTGTGGGAGATGGCGTCTGCCCGACTCGACCGCTGACTTACAGAGGATTTTAGGCGTCGGCGGGGATGACGGTGGTCGCCCAGCCTGAGTAACAGTTGTTGGTGACACACTGTTCGTGAAGTCTGCTTTGACGATGAACGAAAAGTAATTTTCACGGGTTTTCATCTGTATCACTGGGGCGGTGCCAACGCGGAAATAAGAATAGGTGCGCTACCCACAGGTCAGTGTGCGGGTCAGCGGTGATCTCAACCCTGTCATCCTCGACGGTAAAAGTGCGACGTGCAAGCGTCCACTCCAGTGCGCCGGTAGCAAAAGAGAACATGGGGAAAATCTATCGAGGCGGCACACCAGCTAGCTGTACTGCCCGTTTTTGAAAGAATGAAAGCGCCGTAAGGGCGCGCGTCCTTACGGCCCTTTTCATCACGGTGCAGTGGGCATCAGTCAGAAGAGCCTACTGCTGGTGCACTCTCACCAGGTGTTCATTGGTGAATTCGCGCAGACCCCACTGGGCGTTTTCGCGTCCGAAGCCGGACTTGTTGATGCCGCCAAAGGGGAAGTTCGGTTCTGACTCCATGTGCTTATTTACGAAGGTCATACCGGCATTGATGCGCTCAGCGAAGTGGCGACCCTTATCGAGGTCGGTGGTCCATACTGACGCCATCAGACCGTACTCGGTATGATTCGCCAGGCGCAACGCGTCCTCTTCGTCCTTCGCCTTGAAAATTATCATAACCGGACCGAAGATTTCGTGGCGGCCGGTGTCTGAGTCGATATCGACGTCGGTCAGCAGAGCAGGACGCATGAACCACCCTAGGCGCTCCAGCTTCTCGCCGCCGGTGACCAGAGTCGCGCCGTCCTTCTTTGCCTGCTCAAGTGCCTCAAGAATATCGTCACGAGCTGATTCTGAAGACAGAGGACCCATATTAATCTCGGGGTCGTTGTAGTCGCCGACCTTCACCGCTTCAATCGCTTCTTTCGCCGCCGCTACAAATTCATCGTACAGCTCTTCAACCACGATGAAACGCTTAGGAGAAGTGCAGACCTGACCTGCGTTAGTGGTGCGGTAGGTAACTGCCTGCTGTGCCAGTGCCTTCACATCGTCGGTATCAAGCACCACAAAGGGGTCGTTACCGCCGAGCTCAAGGACGCCGCGCTTGAGGTTCTTGCCTGCAATACCGGCAATAGCTGCGCCTGCACCCTCTGAACCGGTCACAGAGAAACCCTTAACGCGGAAGTCTTTGAGCACCTGCTCAGCATCTTCGGTATTCAAGTAAATGTTGGTGTAAACACCGCTAGGCAGACCAGCCTCTTCAAGTAGCTCCTGGAACTTCTGCGATGACACCGGGCAGATTGATGCCTGCTTCATGAGGATGCTGTTACCCACCATCAAATTCGGCATGGTGAAACGTGCCAGCTGGTTGTAGGGGAAGTTCCACGGCATTACACCAAACAGCACCCCGAGCGGATCATGGCGAACATAGGTGCGTTCAGCGCCGGTTGCGGGCAACTCGGTGGGCACGAGGAACTGTTCAGAATGAGCCGCATACCAGCGGGCAGTGCGGGCAACCTTCGCCAACTCGGCTTTGCCCTGTGGTAGGGGCTTGCCCATCTCGCGTCCGATAATATCTGCAAGCTCGTCCTGCTTTTCATCAAGCAAAGACGCGTACTTGTTCAGCACCTCGGCGCGTTTGGCGTAGGGGGTGGTCTTCCATTCAAGATGAGCTTTGTGGGCGTGCTCAATGATGCCGGGAATCTGATCGGGGGTGAGCGAATCGAAAGTCTGCTCAACTTCACCCGTGTTTGCATTAGTTAATGCGTAAGTACTCATGGTATTAAGCAAATCACTTTTTACCCCCAGTGCCTAGAGTGTCAGCGGTGGGCTGAACAGGTGGGGCGGGAGCGCGCGTCTCTACGCTGACCGTTGGCTCGACGCCCGAGCGCTGTGGAAAAGCCACAAGGCTTGGGCGTTAAGAGAGCAGTCACGAGGTGGACTTAGAGGTTCTCTTCTACCCAGTCACCGGCAACCGCTGCGGGGTCTGCTTTCTCATCGCCTGAAACGCGGGTGTTGAGTTCAATGAGGTCTTCGGTGGTGAGTTTTGCTGAGACCTGGTTGAGCACTTCGGTTGCCTTGTCTGAAACGAGTTCATCATTAACTAAGGGTAGTACTTGCTGGGCTACGAAGTTGTTTTCGGGGTCTTCGAGAGACACTAGATCGTTAGCTGCAATGGCGGGGGAGGTGGTGTAGATGTTAGCTACCTGAACATCACCCTTGAGTAGCGCGTCCACTGTGAGGGGGCCGCCGCCGTCGTTGATGGGTGAGAAGTCCTTGAAGGCGCAGCCGTATTTTTCTTCGATACCGGGCACGCCCACGGCACGTTCAGCGAATTCGGGTGGTGCGCCGAGGGAGTCTACGAACTAACCCTAACCTCATGGAGAAAAGGAGAGGAAGGATGAAGTATCCTTGGTTACAAAGAGCTATGCTTGAAGAGGGATTTGATAAGCCCAAAGTAATAGATTTCAGATCCCTTAAAAATTACACTTATAAGGAAATAAAGTGGACCTTCTTTTAATTGCTCCAGTAAAAAATTACACAGAGAATCATGATTCGCAGGAGCTGCAAAACGAGAATATATGGAAGCCGAGAGGATACGAAAGTCAGGAATCTTACCAAACTCGAGAACTTGCTCAGAAAAAGAAATCTCTTTATATGCGTGAAGGAAGCTTTGAAATCCAAGATGATCATGATTGGATCTTCTTAAATTATCAAGTATTCTCCTGCGATTTATACAGTACTCAAGATCAATATTTCCTTGTAGTACTTGCTGAGATTGAAAATTTAGAAGATTTCGATAGAATGAGTTCTCTTGAACTCGAGGAGGAGTGCAACAGGCTTGCAAATTTTGTGGGCGATAGATTAGATGGGCTAAATTTCAATTGGGTAAATAGAACTATTATTTATTACAATAAAGAAGACGCAAAGCTAGTTCCAAATGGTTGGATTTCTGATAACGGTGTCTCTATTGAATGGTCTCCCACGCTCATATCAGGTGGCCCTGCAGCCGATGTAGAATGCTTGATTTCATGGGGCAACAATAAGGTATTCAGCATAGCAGATTTTAAAAAAGAAGTTGATCCCACGGAGCTTATTCGAGGGATCGTTGATGCTCAGGGTATTTGGGGTAAGAGCGATGAATTGATTTTGGAATCTCAGAGAATATCCCATGAGATTATTGATTATAAATTTGAAAAGGAAAAGGATTACTCAAAATACCATAATCAAATAATGTCAATTAAGGAAAATAAAGCTTTGCTTGACTTATCTGTAGACGAAATCAATTTAGATCTGCAAGGAGTGCGGAAAAAAACTGCCATTGCTTGTTATGATGCGTGGGGGTTGGGTGGGTTACATACGCGTTTGGAATCAAGAATCCAATCTATTGAGGGGATAAACTCCTTTCATCATGAAAATTTTAAGTCAAGAAATAGAATCTGGGTTAACAAGCTACTTCTCGCGCTTAGCTTGTTGACTATATTCCAATTTTTTATCGGTGTTGTTGATATATCTTTTGTTGGTGACGTTAAGACAGAAGCCGGTGAGGGTATTGGTGAGCTGGGGGCATCTAAGTTTATTAGAAGTGTCAGCATAGATTTATGGATGATTTTCTTTGCTGTTCTCACTTCTTTTATAGCAGTTTTTGCTTTAAAGAAAAACAAGGATGCTGAATAATGATTCTAAAAGACATTTTAGTTTACGCTGATAAAACAGCTATACCACAAAGTTGGAATGATGCTTGCGATCTTATTGAGTACGAGCGAGAAAGAATATTGTCGTGTCTTGCGGAAGGTCGACAAGCATACGGATTTACCAGCCTGCTGGGTCCTCTTGATTCCTACGAGGTACTTGAGAGCCAACAAAAAATCTTATTGGACGGGCATGTTATAGGTAATGTGAATAAGGTTGAGAAGTACCTCGCGAAAATTATTTGTGCTACCAAAATAGTGAATTTAAGTAATGGTGGAACAGGTATTAGTAAAAGTACGTATGAGTATCTTTTAGATGCTGCTGTCAATGATTATCTCTTAGATCGTATATATATAGATTTTTCTGCCTCTTACGGTTCCGGAGATGTTGTTCCTGCCGCTCAGTTTATTAGATCTTTACTGGCTGATAAGCACTCACTAGAATGCGGTGACCTTATATCACTTATTAATGGACACTATATATCTACGGCTATGGGGATATTTATTTTTAGGAGGCTTTCAGAGATTATCTATAGTCTCCTAGAGTGTATATCACCTTTTTTTGTCACGCCAATTCAAGAGTTAAAAAATAATGATTGGTATTATCGATTTTCTCCAAGAATGATTCAAAGAGATGTCTGGGATAGCCCCCCGCAGAAATCGGTTTTATTTAGAGATGCAGAACCAATTTTGAGGTTTATAGACGAAGCCTTCCATCGTTTAGCATCGGAAATTGAGAAAGATTTAAGTAGAAGGAGCGGTAATCCTTTATTCGTTGTTACTTCTGATGATATTCTTCTGCGGAGCCAATCGTCATTCCTTAACTTTACATTCTCTAGCTCCTTGGTGCAGATTGGTGATTTGGTGAAACTTCTGTCGGGAGTTCTTCAGCGTGCGACTCAATACTGTTACGAGAAAATCCAAGATTCAGAGGACTTTTCACAAGAGGAGAAGATTGCGGTTGTGCAGTATCCGAAAGTTTCAGAATCCTACAGAATTAAAATAAATTCAATTGGTTTTTCTAAGGATTATACTGGATATATGTCTGGTGGAGTCGAGGATATCTGGGATCTAGGATTGCAATGCGCTAATTCAGTTCTAGAATCGATTGATGTTTTCGAAAAGCAATTAAGTATCTGGCAGGAAATTTTAAGGCTCTATAATAAAAATGACCACGAACCCCCCTTAAAGTTCCCAAAATTTGATATTCTTGATATATTAAAATTTACAAGTTAACTTATTTTAGAAATTTATTATAAAATTTGGAGTGTTCTTGAGGTTATTGAGAAAATAATTAGTGTAGAGAGGCGTGTGCATACTTTACGCTCATTTTTCTTATGCGTAATCTAATACCCTCCTACGATTTATCTCCCTAGATGAATCGTGGGTTTTTAGGTAGACTCAAAGGGTAGTCATCTCAGTGAGTGGACAAACTGCACGCAGTCTTATTTGTGGCTTTGGTTGAGATTTCTGGCATGCTCAATAAGATGTCTCTAGATGCCACCTGCCCCGTACCCACTGTTTGCCTGCTCCGCCGGTAAAATTTTGATGAAGGAGGCTTATTCATAAGGGATAGAACCTACTAACTAGACAACAACCCTACCAACGGCAAAAAATAGAGAGTCAAATCGCCAGAAATAACCTCAACCCATACCGGAAAAGACCGTTGCCCAACCAGCAAATCACCATGCTACTCAAAGCCCTACAAGCCCACCTCACCTGGTATAAACCCAACGAAAAACCACGCAAGCTCACACTGAACCAGGCACTCAATGATATGTACTGGCTTTAGTGCTGTAGCGCTCCCCAAAAGTTAGACCACCTCATTAACCCTACCCCCCACACACCGATAAGGGTTCCGAAACTTGACAAGATTTCGCCGACAACTGGGCATCCAAGCTGCTGGATGCAACCGGCAAGGTGCCTCTGGTTGTTGATGACGGGTCAAACTACCTGGACTGGTACTTTCTGGCATTTGGCGGCGGCTACTCTGATGAATGGGATCTCAAGTTCACCGACCCCAAGAACATCGAAGTAGGTAAGTTCTTGAGGGTTAGGTCAGCCGGGGTCACATCGAGGTCATGAAAGATTCCGGTAACGAGTTCGGCTTAGGTGGCTCTTGCGGTCTGCTGGATGCAACCGGTTCACTGGGCGGTCTCAAGAACTCAGCCTCCGGCGATTTCGTTACCATCTACCTGCCCGGCCCCGGTAACACCACCGGTATCGCTGTTTTGGCTGTTCCTGTGGGTATCTCACAACCTCGGTGAAGTTCATTGACTTCTTGACCAACATCGAGAACATCATCACCTTTACCCAGGCAACCGGTTACATGCCGATTTGCAAGGACGTCGCTGAACAGCCCGAAGGAAGAAACACCTGGACGAAAACCTGAATGCTCGTACCGCTATTGAGCAGCTGGCTGAGAACAGCAAGTCTCAGGATTGTGCCCGCGTCTTCGTCAACGGTGGCGACCAGAAAATCGGTGGTGCCCTCGACAAGATTGTTGTGGACCGGGATGTCGAACAGACATTCGCAACCTTGCAAGATGAGATTCAGCAGACTATCGACCGCGACATTAAGTCCAACCTCTAAAAGCGTACGGTTTTTAGGTTCGTACAGGTACGGAACATCACGGTAGACGTACAATTTCAGCACATCTCTCGCATTTATGATTCTTCACTTCCGGCAGCTGTCAACCGCGTCAACATTGACGTACACAATAGTGAGTTTCTGGCTCTGATGGTCCCTCAGGTTCAGGTAAATCAACCTGTCTGCGCATGATTGCGGGGTTTGAATCGGTCAACGAGGGCACCATTAGAATCGGCGGGCAGGACGTGGCTGATTTGCGGGCATGTGACCACGATGTCGCCATGGTGCTCCAATCTTATGCTCTCTGCCCAAATACGACGGCACACCAAAATATGGCATTTGCCCTGGAAAGCGCCGAGATGGATAAGGGTGAGATCAACCACCGTGTTGAGAAGACCTCGTTAGAGCTAGAGGCTTTGTTAGATGTGAACCCTGCCAATATGTTCGGCGGTCAGCATCAGCGTGTGTCAATGGGCAGGGCAATTGTGCATGAACCCAAAGTCTTTTTGATGGACGACCCCCTGTCTAATCTGGACGCTCGTTTGCACGTTTCAACGTGCGCTCAGGTTTCTCAGTTGCAGCGGGAACTGGACGTAACCACGGTCTATATGACCCACGACCAGACTGAAGTAATGACCATAGGCGGGTACTCAAAGATGGTATTTTTCAATAGTGCGATGAGCTTATGTACCTCTACTACCACCTCGGCAACACCTTTGTTGCTGAATTTATTGTCTCACCTGCTATGACTCTCTTCGGGAACATGCCGATGGTTCGCGATGGTGAGCAGCTACACTCGTCCTTGGCACCATCAGCCAACGCACCAGTACTGGCGCTGATATTGCTGCCAAGGTGGCAGATAAGAGGATTGTCGCCGGTATTCGTCTGGAGCACTGGGGGATGGACTCTCGCCGACGAATCTATCGATGGACGCGGATTGTTGGCAACTGTTTCGCACATTGAACAGTTGGGTGCGGAGCCCTTTGCCTACATGAGCCCTACCGAGGAGCTGAGTGGTGGTCTGCGGGGCAAGATCATCGCGCTGCGCCTGCTGGGTAAGCGCAGCTTTGAACCTGGTATGCAACTTCTGTAGTAGCCTGCCGGGGTGACCTATTTTGATGCGGATTCTGAAATTAATATCGAATATCTCTAAAAAATGGGGGGTGGGCGTGCTTTTGAAGTGATACCCATTACACAAATTTAAGGGGTGTTGTTTTGCTGTAAACATGTTTATGGTCTGACCACTGGGAGTAATATCAAAGATGGCACATGGTAACCGTGGCTTTCTAGTGGTTCTTGTATGCCGAGCAAATGGCGTGAAGCATCGGGTAACTGGTGCCTCTGCCTTCACCGCAGATGATCTGCGTTTCACTTGAGAAAAGAGTGCCCGGTGAAGAGAAAAAATATTCTTTCTCGTATGTCGTATGCGGCATTGGGTTTGATCACCCACCCGCAGGATCCTCGTGAGTTCATTCAGGTTTTTAACCCTCTGTCGAGTTCGCATTATACCCGCGGTGTGGTGACCGAGGTTCACCATGAAACACCTGACTCTGCGACCATTACTTTTACTGCCGGTGAGGGGTGGGCATCGCACAAAGCCGGGCAGTGGGCGCGCATTGGAGTTTCTGTGAACGGACGCAGACTGTGGCGTCCTTACTCCATTAGTGCCGCCGAAGACACGGCACCGTCAGTCACTGTCAAAGCACGCGGACGTGTCTCGGAAGCCTTGGTATACGGCACGAAACCCGGCGATATTCTTTACCTTGAGCGTCCTGCTGGTCAGTTTCTGCTAGAAATCAGCCCCACCGCGCTTTTGTTTTTGACGGCTGGTTCGGGTATCACCCCGGTTATGTCGATGCTGCGCACGCTCATGCCTCGCCGCCCCGACCATGACGTGGTGCTGATCCATTCTTCGGCAAACCAAGAATCCACCATATTTCACGATGAAATTTTGGAACTTGCCGACCAATTTCCCGGTTTCAAGCCGCGTTTTCACTTCACAAAATCACTGGGACGCTTGACCCTGCGCGAAGCAGGACAGCTGGCTGCCCTGTATCCCGATGTTCTTGAGCGCACCATTTACGCCTGCGGCCCGGATGAATTTGTGGGTGATATCGAGGCCGCCGTGCAAGAAGCAGACGGCAATATCGTCGTTGAACGCTTCGATACCCGCTTGCTGCCCTCAGATTACAGCGGCCCCGGCACCTTGGTTATCAACAATGGCACTGAAATCACGGTGCCTGAGAACCAGAGCATTCTCGAAGCCAGCGAGAATGCCGGCACAGAACTGCCGCACGGATGCCGGTCGGGTGTGTGCCGTAGCTGCTTGGTCATGATGAGCGACGGCGCTGTGAAAAATATGCGCACCGGCGAAATGATTGATGAACCCGGCATGATTCAAAGCTGCATTTCGCGCCCCTCACCCCACGCCATTTTAGAACTGTAACCACGACTTTTTCTCGCAACCGCAACCATTATTGTAAGAAGGAACTACCCATGACGCAGACCCTGCCTGCTTCTTCACCCATTCAGCTGACTCCGCAACAGCTTGATGCACTCGAAGAAAAATTTGATGCTATTCACGATGAGATTCTTGCCCAGCGTGGTGAGGAGGACGCGCGCTATATTCGCCGCGTGGTGAAACTGCAGCGCAGCCTGGAGATGCTCGGCCGCGGCTCTTTGCTGTTCGCTAAGCACAAGCCCCTGTGGCTGTTGGGCGTTGGTTCGCTGTCGGTCAGCAAGATTCTCGAAAACATGGAAATCGGGCACAACGTTCTGCACGGTCAGTGGGACTGGATGAACGATAAAGAGATTCACTCCACCACTTGGGAGTGGGACTTCGTGACGCCCTCTAGCGGTTGGCAACGCACCCACAACGAGTCGCATCACGTATGGACGAACGTGGTCGGCAGAGACGAGGACGTGGGATACAACCTGCTGCGCATGGACGACTCCCAGCCCTGGAAACCCAAGCACCTGCTGAACCCCGTCATGAACGCTATTCTGGCGCCGGGTTTCGAATGGGGTATCGCCATGTACGACATCGAGCTCAACCGTTTTATGACCGGTCAGAAGTCTAAAGAAGACACCCTGCGCGATGTGAAGCGCACCCTGAAAAAGTTTGGACGCCAGTCAGCGAAAGACTTTGTGCTTTCCCCGGCGCTGGCTTCGCTCAACGGCTCGGGAGTTGCCGCTATCAAGGGTTTCGTAGCGGCAAATATTATTCGTAACCTCTGGGCACACGCGGTGATCTTCTGCGGTCACTTCCCCGACGGAGTAGAGGTCTTCTCAGAAGAAGACATCGAGAACGAAACCCGCGGTGGCTGGTACGTGCGTCAGGTGCTGGGTTCAGCCAACATCGACGGCTCAAAGCTCATGCACTTTATGACGGGCAACCTCTCCCTACAGATTGAGCACCACCTATTCCCCGACATGCCCTCCAACCGCCTCTCTGAGGTGGCACCGCGCGTCCGGAAAATCTGCCAGGAGTACGGCCTGCCCTACAACTCGGGTCCGCTGCCGGTTCAGATTCTCAAGACCTGGCGCAAGGTCTTCCGCTTGGCACTACCCTAGATATCGCTTTATGGCTCAAGCACACCGGTGGGCTGATTCACCGGTGGGCTTTTACTGTGCGAACTACTAGTTACTGACCGCCCTGTATCAGCACTGCCAAGGTCTGATAGGGCAGCAGACGGTAGGTGCCGGAGGTCGGCGCGTCCGCACTGTAATTAGAAATCAGCACCTGCCCGCCAATGAACCGCTCGGGTACACTGACGTCAGTTGCTTCACCGTAGAAGTTATTGAGCACTAGCAGTTCAGTTGCGGCTGAGCCTTCACCGTCTTGGCGGGTGAAAGCGTAAACGCTACGGTGGTCGGCAACCCAGGGCGTATACCTGCCCCTTGAGATGACGGGGTACTCATGACGCAGAGCAATCAGCTTCTTATAGAAGGGCAGAATCTTACCCTCACGCTGCTCAGCCTCAACATTGATTTCCGCATAATCAGCGGTTCCCAGCCACGGAGTGCCGCTGGTAAAACCGGCATGGGCACTCGCGTCCCACTGCATGGGCGTGCGAGAATTATCGCGCGCTTTAGAGACCACAACCTCAAACGCCTGCGCCTCAGACAGCCCCGATTCGCGCAGAGTCGCAAAAGCATTGTGCGCCTCAACATCAACGTAGTCATCCATCGACGAATAGACAGGGTCAACCATGCCGATCTCTTCACCCATGTAAATGTAGGGGGTGCCGCGCGAAAGATGAACAGCTGCCGCCAGCATGGTTGCCGACTCCACCCGGTAGGCTTCAACATCGCCAAAACGGTTGAGTGCTCGCGGCTGATCGTGGTTATTCAGAAACAGGGCATTCCAGCCGTTACCCGCCTGTACGCCCTCAGCCCAGCCGTGCCACAGCCCCTTGAGAGCCTCGAAATCAAAGGGCACGCGCGACCATTTATTGCCGGCATCGTAATCCACTTTGAGGTGGTGAAAGCTGAAAATCATCGACAGCTCATCGCGTGCCGGGGCTGAGTAAAGCACCCCGTTCTCGATAGTGGTAGATGACAGCTCGCCCACGGTCACGCTGTTGGCTTCGTTGCCGAAGGACGCGCGGTTCATCTCCTTGACCCAGGTGTGTACGCGCGGGGTATCGGTGTACATGAGCTTATCGAGGGTGCCCTCGGGCGCGTCCAGCAGAACTTCGTCTTTGCCGATGACGTTGATGACGTCGAATCGGAACCCGCGCACACCTTTGTCACGCCAGAAATTTACAACATTAAAAAGTTCTTGGCGTACGCGCGGGTTGTGCCAGTTAAGGTCAGCTTGCGATACATCGTAGAGGTGCAGGTAGTAGAGGTTGGTGTCGCCGAAAGGCTCCCATGCGGGGCCGCCAAACTTTGACTTCCAGTTGGTGGGTAGCGAACCGTTTACCTGTGCGGGTTGGAGGTAGAAGAAATCTTGGTATTCTTTTTCGCCGGCAAGGGCGCGCTGAAACCACTCGTGCTCGGTAGAAACGTGGTTGAAGACCATATCGAACATGACACCGATGCCGTGCTCGTCGAGAGCTGCGATGAGTTCTTCAAGGTCGCTCATGGTGCCCATGCTGGGTTCAATCGCGTAATAGTTGGAGATGTCGTAGCCGTTGTCTTTTTGCGGTGAAGCAAAGAAGGGGTTGAACCAGACCATATCGACGCCCAGTGAGGCAATGTAGGATACTTTTTCGATGACGCCGCGTAAATCGCCCACACCTGACCCTGTCGAATCGTAAAAAGACTTGGGGTAGATCTGGTAGATCACTTTATCTGCAAAGCTCAAAAGAAAACCTTTCGTGGGTGGGGTGCTTACTTGCGGCGGGCAAAATCTTGGTACTTGAATTTATCGGCGCGGTGGCGCGACTGTGAGAACTGAAAGGCTGTGGTATCAGCTAGGTGGGTAATGGAGCTGGTGACCGCTATGTAAGCGCCGGGGGTCAGCCCTAAAAGCTCGCGGTCTTGGGCGTTGGCTGGCTCCACGGTGATTTGCTTGGGGGAGTAGGCGATAGTGAGCCCGAGTTCCCCCTCAAAGTAGGAGTAGAGGGAGGTCTGGGCGACTTCAATACTGATATCGGGTACTACTGAGGTGAGAATGAAATCGTGGTCGATAATTGAGGGTAGCCCGTCAATGACGCGAACGCGCCCCACATAGGTAGCTTCTCTGCCGGGGGAGTGGGTGGGATCTATTTCAATAAAAGGGCGGGCGGGCACCGGCGCTTTTTCGAGGGCAAACACGCGGTTTTCCGAGGTGAGGCCGTTGCTTCTGAGAAACTGGGTGTAACTAACGAGGTTAGAGACCGGCAGGGTGTAGCGGGTGGGGCTGATAACGATGGAGCCCTTGCCGACCATTTTTTGGATGCGTCCCTCATCGGTGAGCAGTGCGAGCGCCTTGCGTGTTGTTTCGCGGGAGACCTGGTAGTGGGCGGCGAGGTGTTTTTCGCTGGGCAGGAGGGTGCCTACCTGGAATTCGCCGGACTCTATGCGGTCGGTGAGGTTGCTCGCTACGTGCTGGTACTTGTTGGCCATGATAACCACCCTAGCACCTGTCTAGACAGCTTGTCTGGTTTTGGTCTGCTGTGTTGGGCATCGGGGCGTCCTGCGGTATAGCTGGCTCTACCAGTCAAGAGTAGATGGTGCTCCACTGTAATCTTGCGGTAAGAAGAGAAGAATTGAAGGCATGAACACGTCACCTACATTCTCAGAAGAACCAACCCGGCCTCTGGTACCGGAACACACCGCCCAGCTGCCCCCTGCCGATCCTCAGGGTGCGGACGCGGGTGAAGACCCCGTGCCGGGGGTCGCGTCCGTGGAAACCCGCCCCCACAAAACCCTGTGGCGACGCATGGCAAGCCCCTTCTACGTACTGGGGGTAGGACCCTGGCTAGCGATCATTACCTTGGTGCTACTTGCCGTTGTGAGCTCAACTCTCGTAAGTGTCTTGATGCCTTTTGTTGCTAGCAGTCTTATCTTTCTGGCATCCGGTGTTCTGCTACTGCTAGCACCCTTTACGCTCATCTTCGCAACCTTGCTAGCACCGCCGATTGCAGTCTGCTTTGGATACTTTGAACGATGGCGCTTACGCATGACAGGTCACGGCGAGGTGCCAAATGGTCACGTACCGGTGCCACTTTCACAATTTACCCACTGGTATAAGGTGCGCTTCACCGAAGTCGCGACATGGCGCGAGCTGGGATCGCTGATTCTGGGGCAGGTGATTAGCACACTAGCTGCTGTTGTCATGGCATTTGAAGCGCTATGCCTGTGGGCAGCAGGGCTGCTCTTCTGGGTACTGGCTATCAAGCGAGATACCATCAACCTCTGGTACCCGAATAATGCCTATTTTCAGGGCATGACTGACCGGGAAATCGCAGAATATAGAGAGTATGGTTTTCCGTTTGACCCCAATATTGACCCCGATAATCCTCAGTGGCAGCTGACTCCTGAGCACTGGTGGCTGCCGATTGCACTGATTCTTGCTGGTCTCTTTGTCTTTGCTTACCTCAATGGCATCATAGGTGGTGCAAGCGCGTCTCTGTCAAAGATGGTGCTCTCACCTCGCCCCGAGGAGTACGAGCGTAAGCTGGCGAAACTCACCGCATCACGCTCTACCATCGTGGATTCCTTTGAATCCGAACGTCGACGCATTGAACGCAACCTGCATGACGGGGTGCAACAGGAGCTGGTGAACATTAGCTTGCGTTTGGGACTCGCCGAGATGGAA
This sequence comes from Rothia sp. ZJ1223, assembly GCF_016900985.1. Lineage (NCBI taxonomy): Bacteria > Bacillati > Actinomycetota > Actinomycetes > Micrococcales > Micrococcaceae > Rothia > Rothia sp. ZJ1223. The sequence goes on from NZ_JAFEUT010000006.1 coordinate 44,943, forward strand.
GCCAAAAACCTAGTGGCGGCGGGCCACCCCGCGCACAACCTGCACACCCAAGTTGCACAGGCTAAAGGGGATCTCACCCACGCCCTTGAGACCCTGCGTAACACCGTGCGAGGCATCTACCCGGCAGTGCTTGAAGACCACGGTCTGCACGCCGCCCTGGAAGAACTCGCCCACCACACCATCATCCCCACCCACCTTGATTACCGCGTAAACGTTCCCCTACCTCGAGATGCTGAACGGGTAGCCTACTACACCGCCAACGAAGCCGTGGCTAACGCGCTCAAGCACAGCAGCGCGTCCGCCCTCACTATTACCGCCACCAATTCAGCTGCCCAGTTCATTCTGGATATCACCGATAACGGCGGGGGCGGTGCTGACCCCACCCGCGGTACAGGGCTAGCCGGTCTGCGTGAGCGCGCCGAAACCCTCGGCGGCACTGTAGAAGTAACCAGCGTGCCCAGAGCATCCAGCACAGTAACCCTCACCCTGCCCTTGCCAGGGTGCTAAACACCCCCTGCCCCTTCGTCTTCGCCTTGAACAGCGAGGGGCGGTGCTGACTAGAATGAAAACTATGCGTATTATCCTCGCCGAAGACTCCGCCCTGCTACGTGAAGGGCTCAAAATGGTGCTCACCCACCTGGGCCACACCATCGTGGCAGAAGCCGCTACCGCCCCCGACCTGCAGGACGCTTATGCACGGGTTGGAACGCACGAAGTCGATCTGGTGATCACCGACGTCCGCATGCCACCAACCAACACCTCAGATGGTCTGCAAGTAGCTCTCACCCTACGCGAAGAAAATCCCAATACCCCCATTCTCGTTCTCTCCCAATACATTGCCTCGGCATACGCCCGCGAACTTTTCGCCGCCGGCGCCAACGGGCTGGGGTACCTGCTTAAAGACCGCGTCAGCAACATCGAGGACTTCGCCCGCGCCATCACCACCATCGCAGACGGCGGCACCGTCGTAGACCCGGACGTCATCGCCCACCTCATGCGCCCGCAGACCCCCGATACCGACAAGCTCGCCGCTCTCACCAACCGCGAAAAAGAAATCCTCGCCCTCATGGCACAGGGAAAATCAAACACCGATATCGAAACTGAACTCTTCGTTTCAAGCGCTACTGTTGCCAAACACATCGGTAACATCTTCGATAAGCTCGGTCTCGCCCCAGATGCCGGCAACCGACGTGTGCGCGCAGTCCTGACCTTCTTGGACGCGTCCTAGCGGGGGAAAGCGGGGCGGGGCAGGTCACGTACAAGGCTGGCGGCAGGGGAGCGGCTGAACGAGCGCGAGTGAGCAGGGGTGACCACGAAAAATAAGAGGTGACCACGAAAAGTAATGCTGACCGTACCTTTCGTGGTCACCATGACTTTTGGTGGTCATCTCTTACGTCTGGTGGTCACACCCCAAAACTGAACTACTCCCCCAAGAGGTACTTTCGTCTTAGAACGGTACTGCGTGCTGGGTAGGCAGTAGGACGCAAAAGCACCCGAGCCGGATGCGTCATCCGCCCCCGACACCTTTTTATCGGGAAGAACGAGCCCTGCGGTATTTGCTGACATTAGACCAGCCCTTCTTTACGAAGGCCGGTTTCTTACTTTCAGCGGTGGGTCTGCGCATGAGCGTCACCCCATCAAAATCAACGGTTTCCCATTGGTGGCGGTGAACTTTGAAGTCAAAACCCTGTTCTGTGTTGGTTGAGAAAACCATGAGCGCGCGTCCTGATTGCACCGATGCAATGATGCGCTCCCAGAGGTGTTCGCGCACACGGGCGCTTACCTTACCAACGTAGACACCGCTACTAATTTCAAGTAGCCAGCGGGTAAGGTCACCGCGCAAAGCAGGTGGGCAGTTAGAGACAACAACCACGATCACGCGCCGGCTCCTCCGTAGTTCTGCCCGCTTTCTACAGTTTCACCGCGCTCGCCCCACAGCGAAACGACATCTGCGTATAGCTCGCCCTCATCGAGTTCGGCGGGCACCAGCAAACGTTGGATATCGTGAGCGCACTGCTGCATAATTTTGCTATTTTTGATTTTTTCGCGGACGGCGCGGCGGGTTCTTGGCCCAATGTCTTCAGTGCTTTCAGCGACAACATCGAATGCAGCAGGTATTGTAATTTCAGCTTTGTAGAGATCAGCGATGTCGTAGATAAAAGCCCGCGAATGACCAGTGTGTACAAAACCCAAACCGGGGGAGCACCCGAGGGCAACCACTATAGCGTGTACCGCACCGTAGAGGCAGGCATGGGCTGCTGAAAGCGCCTTGTTGATGGGGTCTGAGCTACCAAAATTATTGGGATCATATTTGCGGCTATTCCAGGCAACTCCGGTTCGCTCGGAATGCTCTCGATAGATTTTACGGACGCGCGCACCTTCTTTCCCGCGTAGCTGCTGCATGGTAAGGTCGGCGACGTCCTCGTTGGGAAATCTCATGCTGTACATGGTGCGGGCAACCTCAAGGCGTTTGCGGGTATTGCTGACTTTATCTGCTTGCGTTTGAAGCAGTCTTGCTGTTTTAGCGGTAGACGTTCCGTGTGCGTAGTAGCGTACGCCGTGTTCACCGACCCATACGGCAGTCACCCCGCAGTCAGCTAGTAGCATCATGGCGTGGTGGGTGATGCGCGTCCCTGGACCTAACAGTAGTGCGCCTAGGGAAGCAGCCGGTATGTGAACTGTGCCGTTGGTATCAGTTGCTGTGATTGCACTATCTTCGCGGTGAATAATGCTGTGCTCAACGTAGATGAATGAGATTCGCTCAGATGCTCTGGTGAGTTCTCGTGAGGTGGGTGGGGTAGCACCAATCATGTGTCTCGCCTTTGAAACTAGGTAGTAGTAAAAACTGGGGCATGCCCGCAGACATACCCCAGTGAAGGTTAGGATAAAACGTTTCGTAGCGTGAGCAACCCGCAGCCATAGGCCTTACCCTTGCCCATACCGGTCAGTAGAGATTTTTTGAAAAGGTCTACATCGGTGATGACTAGGACGCCGTCAAACTGTGCTTGACGCAGAGTCACGCTGTGCAGCGCACCATCTTCGTGCGGATTCCTACGGGAGAAACGCTGGTCGTTCCTGCCGATGACATTTGCTAGCGGCTGCGCTGTTTCAGGATCCTGAGCAATAGTAAAGCCCCACTGCTCAGCTTTATGAAGAAGCCATCCTAACTGCTGTTCAGCAGTAACATGTGGAACCACCTTGCCGCGCTTGCCATCAGCAACTGGTAGGGATTTCACAGGGTTGCCCGTAAAACGGAACCCCCAAGACTGCCCTTTTTCCAGCTTGTTCAAGAGTTTCCCCAGAGGAGCAGTCTCACCGGGGCGAGACTCCCAGCCCGAAGATTCCTGAAGATGCCTGAGATCAGGTTCCTCGGGACTCTGAATATAAAGGGTGTAACTAGCGCCCTGAATATCCAACCGCCACAGCACTCGGCTATCTTTTGAAACCGGGCTATCTGGCGGAAAACTTGCTAGCACTGCCGCGTGCATAGCCTGTGGGCTGGCAATAAGCTTCCGAGCTTCTCGCCGCTGAGGGTTCAGCAAAATACGCGAGAAATAAGTCATGCCTCAGTCACCTCCTTCATAAAATCATCCTGAGGCTCTACCCCGTTGGGGTTCTCGACTTCCACAGGTTCGGCACGATACACAGCACGCAAAGTGTACTGGCGGTACTCAGGATTGAAACTAACAGGCGTATCCCGCAAAGTATCAGCCGGTTCACCCTGGCGAGCATCCCGCAATATCTGTAGCGAAACGGGATTGTAAGCCTGCTCACGCACCCATGTAGGGGCGAACCATGGCTGCGCTCGCAGCACCGTTTCACCGTCACCGTCCTTGATACCTAGGACGAGGTTAGGGTTAGCGGGGCAGGAACGGCGTCCTAAATACAAAGGGTAAACAGGACGCCTCAGGGCGGCTTCAAGAGTTTCGAGCTGAGCGCGGTCGGGGGAGCTAAGTGCCACTACAAAGACGGCGTCTGATAGGTAGTAGCGGGTGGAAAGCTGGGAATTTTTTTCGTTTCCGAACCAGTTGCGGGCGGTGTGATAGTCGCGCATAAGAGAACCAGGGTGATCGACTCGAACCGCAAATTCTAGTTCGGCGAGATCAGCAACCGATTCTTCCCGGCTTCTGCCGAGTGCCGCAGCCACAAGCCCGATCACACCTGATTTAGTGGGTTCTTTATTGGTGCTACGAGTCTTGAACCGGCTATCAGCTCCCCACGCCTGTAGCGGCGCTTTGAAGAGAAGAAGCAGAGAGTGCATTAGTTTGTGTGCACCTCAGCTAGGTCTGCTTGCAGCTTGTCAAGAAGGGTCTTGAGGTTTACTTCTTCACCCAGTGCGGCGAGGGACTCTTTGAGCTCTCCAACAGCAAGAACATAGCTCTTGGCTGGTTCAAGACCGTAGGTCTCAGCGAGATCAGTAGCTTCTTGTGCCAGTGCTTGAGCGGCCATGACGCGACGGCCATGTTCTGCAGATTCTTTGACTGGGGTTTCAAAGGCATTGACGTAGGAAACAGGGCGGTCATCTCGCAAGGTTACTACCACTGCTTCGGGCAGGGTACGGTTGGCAAAGCTATTCTGCTTACCGGTGGGCATGGCAGAGATGAAGCTCTTGATGAATTGTAGAGCCGCAGCATGAGCAGCTTCCTTGTCATCGAGGTTTTTGACTAAGCCGTCCAGGTTGATGTTTGCGTAGCGGTAGAGAGTGGATGACATCATTTCTACGGTGCCAATCATGCCTGCACCTGATTCTTCTGCCTCGCGCACAACATCATCTACAGCGGTGTAGTAGTCGAATTCTGGTTCTGATTCGTGAACTCCAATAGCATGGGCTACCTGACAGGAAGCGTCTACGTTGAAGTCGGGTGCATCGGCTAGCATGCGACCAAAGAGGGAAATATCGACGCTGTGCTGGGTATCGAGAATCTCTGCTACTTCTTTTTTGGTGAGCTTGGCGCCATCTGCGTCAATAATTGCCTGCGCTAGGCGGTTGATTTGTTGGGTGCTGAGAAGAAGGAGATAGCCTGTCTCTAACGTTGTTTTTTCATCTTCAAGACCTTTATTTTTAACTTTAGGAGTTATCTTGATACCAGCAGTTTTAAAAGCTGCGGTCACTCCTGCCTGCGCTTTTTCAACGTCGTACTCTTCAGAAATATCTTGGATTTTCTTGACAACTTTTTCGGCGACTCGCTTGGTACGCAAACCCAGCTGTGAGCTGTCGAGATTACCTGCGAAATCCTGACGGATAGCCGACTTCCATGCCTGGGAAGAAACCCGCTGACGGGGGACGCCACCAAACACAGCTGTCTTAGGCGCGCCGGTGTCATCACGGTTAATGTTTGAGGGCGGAAGAGTCTGTAGTGCGTGAATATCAATAAAAAAGCTCATGTTTTTCTCCTTCAAGAGTTATGAATGGGTGGGGGTTTGCGATGAAGTCTTGTCGAAACCGTAGACGAAGTTACGGCTCCATCGGGTGATGACGCTGCTACGGTGTTTTGGGCTCTGTAGCTTGGCTAGGTCTTCGCTAAAAGTGCCATAGTCGAAAGGAATCTCTTCTTGCTTGAGCAACTGCACAAGTGAGCGTGCATGATAACTCACCGCTGTATAGGCGCGTGCCTGCAAGAGAGAATCGAAGCGTTTTTTGATGGACGCGGTACGTTTGGCAACGAGTTCACCTACAGCGGAGCCGAATGAGCGCCCTGCAGCGTGCATGATGCGCTGTTCTGATTGCTGATGCACCGCGAAGAGCGTCAGCGCGGTGAAAGCCGCTAGCTCTCGCTGGGTGGGTAAATCTCCCTGCCGGTATTTCGCATCCTCAGGGAAGGCATGCTCGTCCTCGGCGGAAATAACGTACTGCCAGGCAAGAGGGAACCGCGCTGGGTCTTGACCGACCGCTTTACGCAGTTCACTCAGCTGCTTCTTAGAGAGAGAACTACCGGATGAATAAGAACCATAGAGCGCATTGACTTTACGAGTAACGAAGCGAGAAAGACTCTGCTCACTTGTGCTGGTTGGGGTATTAGCCATTTGTATTCTCCTTTCTGATATCGGGGTAGGCAAGCGGGAAGGTCTCACGCAAGCTCTTGAGATAGGATCTATGGGCGGTTGCTGCCGTTACCAAATGCTGTATGCCGTTCTCATCCTCAAGTCGACCAAGAACAGCTTTGGGTGGTGCAGCTGCCAGCATTCGTTGTGCCTCTTGGGTAAAGAACTTTTGTGCCTGCTGGTGCCATAACGCTTTAACTTCTTCGGGGCGCATATGGTGGGTTACCGTTGAAAGCCAGTTTCTAAACTCTGTTTCTAAGAGGTAGAGGGCGTTTTCTGTGGGTTGCGGCTGAAATTCGTATTCTTTACCCGCTGCCACAAGAATATGACCTGCAAACCTACCAAGCTGTACAGCGGCGTTCACAGTCTTGCTGGAGTTCTCTATGATTGCAGCTCGAATCTTGGGGTGGTTTTCGGTGAGAAGCGCCAATTCGAGGGGTAGGTGCTCATCAATAACCGCCTCGATTACTGAGTTTTGGGGTCCGTAAACCACACCTACTAACTGTACCGTCAGGTGGATATCTTGAGGGAAGTACCGCCCTAGGTTGGTAACAGTGCGAGGACGAATGTTTTCTTTAACGCCTGCTGAACCCGAAGAGAGCGTAAGTAGAGCATCGATGCCTTTCCAGAGAGTGCGTTCTGCATTATGCTGCTGGGGCATCCACACATCCTCAGTTTTTGAGGACTGATTTTTGCTGTAGCGATAACCGGTCCAGGGGTCAAAGAGGTTCTTTGCTTCAACGAACTTGTCTGAGACTTTATCACCATTAGAGACGAGCACGCCGGTGACGGCTTTACCTTCTGGAAAAAGGCGGATTCTGCGTGATTGCCAGGTGAGAATATCAGAGCTGCCAGTGGGCAAAACCGTTTCTCTGCTATCTTCTCTCTGGGCAGCAGTATCGGGGGTACGCTCCCAGACGGGCTGATCTGCAAGAGCTGTCAGCGTTGAGTAACCATCGGCATCATCGCTGACTTCAAACAACTCATCATAAGGCGTATTAAGTAGCAGAGTTTCAATGATATTTTTACCGTGCAAGATGACTTTACCGGTGCTTCCATACCAGCCAGTGCCGATAGGGTAGCCTTTACCCCCTTTGATGCGGGGGTCCCCCACTGCACCTGATTTGATGCCCGAGTAGTCGTAGGCGTGGGTAGCTATCAGATAACGGGCAGCCTCAGCAAAGCTCAGGGTTTTTTTGCCTTTATCTGCTCGGATTGAAAAATGGTCTGACTCTGAGTCAAAAATAATGCGTGAGACCTCAGAACGAGTATTTTTTGAGGTGTGCAGGTTGGCTACTTGCATGAAGGGGTGCTCAGGGTGGAAGAGGTCAAACCTGTTCTTAACGTCAGCACTCTCTAAATAGTCGAGTATCGGTTCTAGATTCGCAGTATTAGGCTGAAAATTTTTCTGGATCCATGTCTTGATGGCAGCGTCTTTTTCGGGAGGGGTGAAGGAGTCATCCTCTTCCCACTGCTTGTCAAAGTCATGCAGGATGGCACGGTTGAAGACCGCCACGAGTATAGCTAGAACCGAGGTATCTATGAGCGGATCCTCGTGTGCAAGCCGCTTGATGTCGTAGCCATGTTCGAAAAGCTCCTTGATGGAAACTTCTGCGCTCGTCCCATCACAACGCTGAACAAGAATCCACGGATCAAGTATCAGGTTGAACCCCGGCTGTATGGGGTCTTTGATCATGGGTGTCCTCTTTTCAAAAAATACTCACTTGCTGGCCGAATGAGGTAGAAAGGTTGCTAAATTGTCAGTCGGTTCTGTCACTATGTCTTGTGATAAGAACATGCCTAAGGCATAATCTATACTAAAAATCAATAGGTAGAAAGATATTCTTCCAAGTTGTTGAAAATGTGTAAAGTAGGAAGTCTGTGAGGAATTTGCTCTCGTCTTCGCGAGAAATAGAGAGAGCCTCATTGACGAACGATATTCGTCCAATGGCTCATCGCCGCATTGGTGGCGCAAAATAAAAAGGACTACCGCCGTCTAAGACGGCAACAGCCCCAATGAATACGGATTTTAACCCGTTTGCTGAACACTACTCTACACAAAGTAAAGGGAATAGGGAAGGAAGAAGAAGTTGTCGTCTTTCACAGAGGAACAGATGCTTCGGCTGGTGGGGGAGTCGCGGTTTTCTACATATATGAGCCAAGCTCATCAATCATACGATGAAGCTTTAGACCTATATCTGTGGAATCTAAAGGCTGCATCAGCGATCCAATCTTCTACTGCAGTCGTGGAGGTTTTTCTGCGAAATACAATCGATGCAGCGTTCAAGAAGTGGAACTGCCAGCAACTTTTTGCAGAGGTTCCTCATAGAAACTATCCGTATACCCAAGAGTGGATTCTTGACCCTAGCCCTGCCTGTCAAAACTGGCTGTATCAGGGTGACCAGCCAGAATCTAGCAGGCTGCTCAGGAACGCTCACGCTGCAATGAAAGATATGCAGGGGAAAGACGTCAAATAGATCCCATCTCATGTTGATTATCTAGCCGCATTGACTTTCGGTGTGTGGGTAAGATTCATTCCCAGCTCGAAGGCGAGTAACCCCCAGAAATTTCCCCTTAACTTTTGGGATGAAACCCTAAGCGAGAGCTTTGGTAGGCAAGATCGTAATACTGTTTTCTACTGGCTTCAGCATCTGCGGTATGCACGTAATAGGGCGTCCCATCTTGAGCCTTTGCTAGATATAAAACAACTCAAATATTTTCATCGATCTGCTGTTAGAACTATCAACTCCATCGACCCAGCAGCCGCCTCGTGGTTTGCTGGTCGGGCATTTATTCCGCAAGTCATTGCACAGAAACCTTTGTGAGGAATGGTGAAAGATGAGTAACCCAGTCAAAAATTTATCTGCTCAGGTGCAGAGTTTTTGGGCGAAAACAGGTGATAAAGAAACACCTGTACCTGGTATGAGCCTGCCGCAGCACATGTTAGATAGCGCTATGGTTGCTCAGCGTCTCTGGGAATGCTGGCTATCTGAAGGCAGTAAGCTAAACGTTGCAGAAAAACTTGGGCTTACACCAGAAGATGCTTGTGCCTTTGTTGCGTGGGTAGTAGGTACCCACGATATCGGCAAAGCTACCCCTGAGTTTTCTGGTCAACTTGATAGCAGACAAAACCAAGAACTCTTTGTGTACCGCCAGAAGATTGAGGACGCCGGCTATGAGTTTCCGGTTAGCCTGACGAATGTGCAGGGCAGGTGCGCGCACTCCCAGTACAGCCAAAGCATCATCACATCCTGGCTCACGCGCGTTCTAGGAGATGAAGCTGAGCCTGTAGAAACAGCGGCTCAAACAGTCGCTCACATCAGCGGGGCTCACCATGGGCTACCCGCTGACCGTCCTACAAACATTTGTCCTGACCGCCGTGATGAACAATTACTTGAATATGTTGATGACTATGAAAAATACGCGAACTGGGGCGAAGCCTGGAAAGAATTGCTGGGCTTCATCACTGAGCAGACGGGCGCGAAGCACGCACTCAGGCAACTGATTAATGGTGGGGGCGGAATCCCTGCTGAACTTCAGTTCTTTCTCACAGGCCTTACCATTATGTCTGACTGGATTGCCTCAAACGCGGACTACTTCCCCTATGAAACGAACATTGAGGATCAAAACCTTAGAATCGAAACTGCTTTCAGCCGCCTCGCGCTAAACTCCCCCTGGCAGCCGTCATCCTTGAAAAATCTTGAGCCTGAAGAAATATATAGTCAACGTTTTGGCTGGGAGGGTGATATTAATCTGCGCCCCATGCAGCGAGTAGCTATTGAGGCTGCGAGGTCTTTACCTCATGGAGGTCTCATCTGTATTGAGGCGCCCATGGGGCAGGGAAAGACTGAGGCGGGCCTGGTCGCGGCTGAAATCCTTGCACACCGTGCAGGGAAAAACGGTCTTATGTTTGCTGCACCCAGCCAAGCAACCGCTGACGCCCTTTTCACCCGTGTGGATCAATGGGCTCAGAGAGCTGCTGCCACCAGTGAGTGCGTCTCAATGTATTTGGCTCATTCAAAGAATCAGCTCAATGAAGAGTTTAAGCAAAAGCGTTTTGCCCGCATCAACACCTCTGAGCCGGGAACCGATAGCCATCAGTTTGCGAACGTCGTAGCCCACCAGTGGTTCTCTAAAAAACGCGGGGTGCTCTCTAACTTTGTGGTGGGTACGGTCGATCAGGTGCTGATGATGGCACTTGCCTCACGGCATGTAATGCTGAGGCATCTGGGTCTATCAGAGAAGGTCATCATCATCGATGAGGTGCATGCTTACGATGCCTATATGAATGTGTATCTTATAAATGCGTTGAAATGGTTGGGTAAGATGCGGGCTCCCGTAGTTTTGATGTCAGCTACCTTGCCATCTGCCACGAGAAAGAAGCTTCTCGACGCATACGCTCTGGGCCTTCACAATGATAGCAGTAGGAAAAGGAGACCTAGCCAGGGGCAGCCTCCTGCGCCGCAAAAGGTAGAGGTGGATCTTTCTTACCCCGTCATTCATACCGTTTCAGCAGACTCAGCTGGTGTACCTCAGAAATGGGTGATCGAACAGCCTCCACAACAGCAGGAATTTTCTGTGCGCGTGATGGATGATTCTTTTGCTGAACTAGACAGTGTTCTTGCCCCGTTAGAGACGGACGGTGGTTGCGCGGCGATTATCTGCAATACGGTGGGGCGCGCGCAAGAAGTTTACGAGCACCTGCAGGGAACTTTCACAGAACAAGAAGTGATGCTCGTACATTCCCGTTTTTTGGCTTTGGACCGGGTAGCAATGGAACAAAACCTCGTTTCAAAGCTGGGCAAGAAAGCCCGACACGGGGCGGGGCGTCCGCACCGTCTTATTGTGGTAGGTACTCAAGTTATTGAGCAATCCCTCGATATTGATTTTGATGTGATGATCACTGACCATGCACCGGTGGATCTTATTTTGCAACGCATGGGGCGTCTGCATAGGCATGAGAGGGCGGGGCAGCGTCCTGAAGTTTTTGAGCGTCCGATCTGTTATGTGCGAGGTGTAGAACAGCTTGGCTCCGAGAGCAAACCGCCTACTTTCGTAAAGGCCGCAGAACTCATCTATGCAAAGGCGTTTTTGCTTTCAAGTTACGCCCAGCTCATGCCGTATTTTGAGGGAAAACAACTGCGAATACCGGCTGATATAAGCGCACTAGTGCAGCAGGCTTATATGGATTCCCCGACTCTTCCGACATCATGGGCTAATGAATGGGATGAGGCACAGCAAAAGCTGAAGGAACAACAAAATATTGGTGTGAAAAAGGCCGGTGTTTTTTCTATGCAACCAGGTAAAGATTTCATGTTTGATTACTTCGGCAAGGGCGGACGTGCCCTAGGCACTGACTCAGATGAGGCGAAGGCACAAGCGAAAGTACGAGATACCGACGAAACATTAGAGGTTATCGTGGTGCAGGCTGATACAACGGGGGAGCAATACAGACCACTCAGCTCAGACTATAAAGGCATCTATTTTGATGTTGAAAGCCCAGAAAAACCCGACTGGAAACTCGCAAATATCTTGGCTGGATCGACCATTCGTTTACCACATCAGTTTGCAGATAACGGTAAACCGGCAGCTGAGAATCCTTTCGACAAAGCGCTGGGGGAACTGGAACGGAACTATATTCCCGGCTGGCAGCAACACTATCTGCTGAAAGACCAACTTACGTTAATGCTTGACGCCAATTACGAATGTTTGCTTGCAGGAAAGAAAATTCGATACTCCCAAGAGCTTGGATTGCAAGTCAGCAACAACGAGTGAGGGTAAACTCTAAAACGTGGCTATTGAGGCAAACTAAATAAATTAGGCTAGGTGAATAGGTGTTACGCCTAGTCACCTAGTGTGTTCCCCGCGTAGACGGGGATGAGCCCTTGAAATTGTTACGAGAGACCGCAGCCGTCCAGTGTTCCCCGCGTAGACGGGGATGAGCCCTATGACCCTGAACTGAGGGGTTTACTTCGTTTGTGTTCCCCGCGTAGACGGGGATGAGCCCACGGGCATACCAGTGCGTGAGTGGTTGCAGGGGTGTTCCCCGCGTAGACGGGGATGAGCCCCATTAACACCGTAGGTGATTTCAATCGAACGGGTGTTCCCCGCGTAGACGGGGATGAGCCCGACCCTCTGGAAACTGGGAAGCCCAAGCCAGAGTGTTCCCCGCGTAGACGGGGATGAGCCCTTGGAGTTGTTACGAGAGACCGCAGCCGTCCAGTGTTCCCCGCGTAGACGGGGATGAGCCCCAAGGAGAGAGCCAAACACGGCGTTACCGAGCGTGTTCCCCGCGTAGACGGGGATGAGCCCCAAGCATTCTCCGCCGTCCGCCCCATGAAAATGTGTTCCCCGCGTAGACGGGGATGAGCCCATCACAAGCGCCGCACGTTTCTTAGACGTATCGTGTTCCCCGCGTAGACGGGGATGAGCCCCCACTTCGGCAACACCGGCACATACTGGACTGGTGTTCCCCGCGTAGACGGGGATGAGCCCTTGCTTTGAACTCGCCTACGGGTAAGGCGAATGTGTTCCCCGCGTAGACGGGGATGAGCCCGGTGACTAACAGTGCTGGGGCTCAGGTTGTAGGTGTTCCCCGCGTAGACGGGGATGAGCCCAAGTGGAGTTGGTTTTGCTCGGAACTCTTAGCGTGTTCCCCGCGTAGACGGGGATGAGCCCTGAATATCCCGCTGTGGAGAGATACGGGGCAGGTGTTCCCCGCGTAGACGGGGATGAGCCCCATCGCATACGAAAGCAAGAGCGATGCTCAGAGTGTTCCCCGCGTAGACGGGGATGAGCCCAACCGCCAAAACCCCCAAGTTACCGCGCTCGCGTGTTCCCCGCGTAGACGGGGATGAGCCCTGAAGAACTGGGACGCTACTGGCAGCAGGTGCGTGTTCCCCGCGTAGACGGGGATGAGCCCCTAGTAGAAACACTGGTAATGGAACACCCACTGTGTTCCCCGCGTAGACGGGAATAAGTCTGAGGGGGCTTCCGCCAAATCTGTAGTCAAATGCGTCCTGGCTCGCATTGCCTGAGGATGAAAACCCTCGACTTGGGCGGTATGCCGTCCCTCGTCCGCGTCTCGTGTGACCGCGAAATATCAGGTGTGACCGTGAAGAGTAATGCTGACCGTACATTTCGTGGTCAGCATTACTTTTGGTGGTCACCTCTTACCTAACCCCACTCGTCCTCACGCGCTGTATCGCGCTGCACCCCTGCACGTCCTCCGCCCCCTCCCCCCCCCGTGCTTACCACTGCCCGCTTTCTCGTTCATACTCTGAAATCAAAGTCTTGTGTGCTTGTTAGGAGGTTTTGGGGGCGTAAACTTTACATCTAACACCGCAGTAGATTTTGAAGGGAAACCATAATGCCAGAATTGCGTTCTCGCGCCTCTACCCACGGCAGGAATATGGCTGGCGCTCGTGCCCTGTGGCGCGCCACCGGTATGGGCGATGATGATTTTGGTAAGCCCATTATTGCTATTGCGAACTCCTTTACGCAGTTCGTGCCCGGTCACGTTCACCTGAAGAACATGGGTTCATTGGTCGCCTCTGCTATTGAAGAAGCTGGCGGCGTTGCCAAGGAATTCAATACTATCGCCGTTGACGACGGTATCGCTATGGGGCACGACGGTATGCTCTACTCTCTGCCCTCCCGTGATCTGATCGCTGATTCAGTGGAGTACATGGTAAATGCCCATCGGGCGGACGCGCTGGTTTGCATCTCTAACTGCGACAAGATTACCCCCGGCATGCTCATGGCTGCGATGCGCCTGAATATCCCCGTTATTTTTGTGTCGGGTGGTCCCATGGAGTCCGGTGAGGGTATCGAAGGCGTTGTCGAGCACCGCCTTGATTTGGTGGATGCGATGGTTATGGCTGTTGACGAATCAGTCAGCGACAGCGATCTGGCGCAGATTGAGAAGAACGCTTGTCCTACTTGCGGCTCCTGCGCGGGTATGTTCACGGCGAACTCTATGAACTGCCTCAACGAAGCTATCGGTCTTGCTCTTCCTGGCAATGGCACTACTTTGGCAACCCAGGTTGCTCGCAAGGAACTCTTCATCAGTGCTGGCAAGAAGATTGTTGAGCTGTGCAAGCGCTACTATGAAAACAATGACGAGTCGGTGCTACCTCGCAACATCGCCACTAAGGCGGCTTTTGAGAACGCGATGGCGCTGGATGTTGCTATGGGTGGCTCCACTAATACTGTGCTGCATATTCTGGCAATCGCCCACGAGGGCGAAGTTGATTTTACTCTCGATGACATTGACGCGATTTCCCGTAAGGTTCCCTGCTTGGCAAAAGTAGCGCCCAACTCTACCCGGTACCATATTGAGCACGTCCACCGTGCCGGTGGCATTCCCGCAATCTTGGGCGAGTTGCACCGCGGCGGTCTGCTGAACGCTGATGTTCACTCGGTACACGCTGATTCTCTTGACTCCTGGTTGAGTGACTGGGATATTCGTTCCGGAGCTGCCACCGACACCGCTAAGGAGCTTTTCTTGGCTGCCCCCGGTGGCGTCCGCACTACCCAGGCGTTCTCTACCGCCAATAAGTACGAGTCCCACGAGACGGACGCGCAGAACGGCTGCATCCGCGCTGTTGAGCATGCATACACTAAGGACGGCGGTCTGGCTGTTCTTAAGGGCAATATCGCTGAGGACGGTGCCATCATCAAGAGCGCTGGTATTGATGAGGAACTCTTCCATTTCATCGGTAAGGCGTTCGTGGTGGAGTCCCAGGATGAGGCTGTCTACGAAATCCTGTCGAAGAACGTGAAAGAGGGCGACATCGTCGTTATTCAGTATGAGGGCCCCAAAGGCGGGCCGGGTATGCAGGAGATGCTGTACCCGACCTCTTATCTCAAGGGTTTGGGGCTGGGCAAGAAGTGCGCCCTGATTACTGACGGACGTTTCTCGGGCGGTACTTCGGGTATCTCTATCGGTCACATTTCTCCCGAGGCGGCAGCCGGTGGCGCTATCGGTCTCGTTGAGCACGGCGATGAAATCGAAATTGATGTACACAATCGTATTTTGCGTGTCAATGTTTCTGATGGGGTTCTTGCCGAACGACGCGCGAAGAAGGGCGCAGCCCCCTGGAAGCCCACTAAGCCCCGCGAGCGTCAGGTTTCTAAGGCCCTGCGCGCCTACGCGGCGATGGTGACTAGTGCCGATAAGGGTGGTGTGCGCGTCGTCCCCGAGTAGAAACTAACCCTAGCTATCAGCTCCTCACCGCTTAACTCATAGAGTTCGAGGTGGGGAGCTTTTGTTTTAAGTTCCCCGCTTAATCCGCTGTTGACCTTGAATACCTCTCCCCGTAAGGGATATAAAAGATATAAAGGATATAAAAAATCTGGCTGTAGAAAGGGGTAAGCATTGGTTCCGGTTCTCACCGCACGTGTTCCCGCCGTGCAGAGCCTAGTTCGTGCTGACGAGCTCTCGCACTTTACTGACCGCCTTGAGGGTAATCCTCGCTCGCCCCTTTTCATCGCCGCGCTCACGGGGTTTGGTAAAACCACCCTGTTGCAACAGTTTGAATCGATGGCGCGCACTCATCAGTGGCGCGTGATTTCAGAATCAGCTGGTCGCGACTCACACAAGCGTCTGCGCGGCACCTACCTACCTGCCCTGTGGGAGTCCCTAGAAACCTCCCCGGCAGATGCAGACCTCGAAACCTTCACCGCGCTACCCCTGCCCCAACAGCTAGAGTCGATTACGCGCGTCCTGGCTTCTCAGAACTCGGGTCTGCTCATTACTGTTGATGATCTTCGCAAATCATCGGCACGCGAACTTACCGAACTTTTAGACACCGCTGAACACCTCGCGGCACAAGAACAGCCCCTACTGCTGGTTATGGCAGGACGCCCGGCTGAGGTATGCCAGATCATGTCAGCGCATGCTTTTGCTGGTAGCGGGCACCGCATTGACTTATCACCCTATAACCGCAACCAGGTTCAAGATGAGCTCGCGGCGCTCTTCGCCCAGTCCAACCGCACGGTTCACCAGGACATTCTTGAACGCGCGTCCGGCGCTACCAAGGGTCATCCTTTCATGGTGTACACCTTGGGGCAGAACCTCCTTCAATCCTGCGCCGAGCTCACCGAGGGTGAGCTTGAAAACGGTATCGCTTCAGCCCAGCAGAGCTTAGAAGCGGCAATTTTTGAACCCATGCTTGAAGATTTCTCAGCAGGAGACCGCGCCTTTTTGCATGCCATGGCAACCGATGATGCGCCGTCAAAAATGAGCGACATCGCCAGCAGGCTCGGCAAAACCCCCCAATACGCAGGGGTTTATCGCAACCGCCTAGTCGAAGCGCACATCATTAGACCAGCATCCTACGGCAAGGTCACTTTCGCTGTGCCGCACCTGCGCGAATATCTGAGAAACCGCAGCGAACCGCGCAACCAAGATTTCGAATTTTAGAACAATAAAACATCACATCTAAGGGAGGTGAAGATTATGGGTATTACACCGGCAAGTATCAAAAAATGCGAGCTGACGTGGGAAGCACCTGACTACACGTCGTCGTACCCTGCCGGGTATACGCAGCAAGGCGTCGCAGTGATTGCAATAATGATGCATACTCACCAGGCAAAGGGGGTGTGCTATACGGGGCTTTCAACGATGCTGTACACATCGCACGAAAGCGGCGAACGGTCACTGATTCAGAGCGAACCGATTACAGAGACACATTCACATTCCATGTTAGAGTCATGTGAGGATTCGCATGTTGCAATGGTGGGGCGCGCTATTTTGAAGGCATGGGATTTTATTCCCGCCGAATACAAGAAGAACCTCGTGACGGTGGTGGCTGATAAGCACTATTTGAAGTTGCTGTTTAGGCAGTTTCCGCACCTGAAAGAGATTTTTGAGTACAGGTCTTTAGAGAAGATTCTGAACCACTATGAGTCTCATTCGTTGGGTGAAATTCACGTGAAGGTCATGGGCACCCCGGTGGGGGAGTACGTGTCGCATTTCTTGGAGGAATCCTCCCGCTTGGCACACGAGCGCATGGAGACCGACCTCGCAGAGCGCCCCTTTGAAGTACTGCAAGAGTACAAGGTATTCACGGATTGTTCGTTCAGATCAACCAATAATAAGCGCTACCTCAAGGGCGGACGCATGGGTATTGGTGGCGTGAGCGAGGACGGTTTCTATTTCCACGCTCACTACGATGCCACCAATATTATGACCGGTGAACTCACTGCTATGTTGGCTGCTTTTAACATTTTTTACCACGGTGGCAGGCAGCTGGTGATTCATACTGATTCGTTGGGGGCGCTCACTTTTGTACTGCGTCTTGCCCACAACCGGTACTATTTTCAGCACTGGATTTCAGAGGGCGTGCAAAATCAGCAGGTCATTGATGAGATGACTGCCCTGACCACCGCTATTCGCGAGCGCAGAGTTTTGGTGAAGCACGTTCCGGGGCATACAGGTCACGGTCTGCAGGAATCGAGTGATTCGGTGTCGAAGATGCACCGGCACTTTCCCGGTCAGGTGGTTGCTAAGTGCGATTTGGCGGAGTTCCACCGCCGTTGCGAATCTATCATTACCGCGCTTTCTGGTTGCACTAAGGCTGTGCGCCTGAGTTGCCCGGAGTGGATGCAGATTCGCCCCTCAGCGATTCACGCCCACAATAGGCTCTGGCGCTAACCCAGCACGCACTGAAACGGGGCGCAGATACAAGAAGGACGCCGCCGCTACAGTTTCAACTGTAGCGGTGGCGTCCTGTATCTTGCGAAAGGGCGAGCTTTAGAGCAGCGGCTTGTTCTGCTTCTTGCGTTTGTGGGCACGGCGAATCAGCAAGCCCAAAATAATAAGAGCTACAGCCACCAGCAGGTACTTCACAACGCTGGAGTATTCATTGATGACGGCTTCAACCTGGGTCCAGTTTTCGCCCAAAATATAGCCGAGGTAAATGAGGATAGCGTTCCACAGGGCCGAACCAGCCAGTGAATACAGACCAAAAGAAACCAGGTTCATGCGGTCGATACCGGCGGGAATAGAAATAAGTGATCGCACACCGGGAATCAGCCTGCCAAAGAAGATAGAGACTCTGCCGTACTTATCGAACCAGTGCAGTGCCTGGTTGACATCTTCAGGGTCAACCAGCCACATCCAGTCAGCGATTTTGCGCAGACGGTTGGCACCAATTGCCGCACCCACGCCGTACAGAATATAGGCACCTAAGACTGAGCCGATGGTCGCCCAAATAAAAGCTGCGTAGACGTTAATGGATCCGACAGACGCTGTGAAGCCAGCAAGGGGTAGTACAACCTCGGAGGGAATCGGTGGGAAGACGTTTTCCAGCAGAATTGCGATACCTACGCCGGGCGCGCCGAGCGTCTCCATTATAGAGATAACCCAGTCAACAACGGAATTAAACATTGGTGCCTTTCACAGATTTTTCAGACTCCCCTTATTCTCAGGCACTAACTGCCCCAGCGCTAGCGATAGCGCTGAGTGTCACCTGTGAACCTGACCTCTTGCATGCCGGCATCCGGGAAATGGGGCCGGATCACGTCCCCCAAGGTGACCACGAAAAATCAGGGGTGACCATGAAAAGTGATGCTGACCGTATATTTCATGGTCACTATTACTTTTCGTGGTCACCTCCGGGGTAGGGGCGTCAGGCGGGGGGGGGGAGGAGGAGTCCAAGAAGAGCGATGGCGCGGACGCTTGGTACAACCTTCTAGCCCGCTTTCAGCTTGACTGTCCGTCATATTTCGCAACCTGGTTCACACTTGTTTACCTGAGTGGCGGTAGACCAGTATGAATACTGAAAAGTCCTACCCTCACCAAGGAGTAAACCCGTGGCTGAACATACCTTCGGTTTCCGCACCCGTGCCCTGCACGCGGGTGGCACCCCCGACGCTGAGCATGGCGCTCGCGCGGTTCCCATTTACCAGACGTCGTCTTTTGTTTTTAAGGACGCGGACGACGCGGCTAACCTCTTCTCCTTGCAGAAGTACGGCAATATTTATTCGCGCCTGTCGAACCCTACAGTTGCTGCCCTTGAAGAGCGCATCGCCTCGCTAGAGGGCGGTATCGGTGCGGTGGCTACCGCCTCTGGTATGGCGGCTGAGTTTATTACTTTTGCGGCGCTCTGCCAGGCGGGCGATCACATTGTGGCGTCCTCTCAGCTTTACGGCGGCACCGTGACCCAGCTGGATGTTTCTTTGCGTCGCTTCGGTATTGAGACCACTTTTGTGCCCGGTACTGATCCGGCTGACTACAAGGCTGCTATCACCGAGAGCACGAAGGCGGTCTACACCGAGGTTGTCGCTAACCCCTCGGGTGAGATTGCTGATGTGAGTGGCCTTGCGGATGTCGCCCACGAGGCGGGTATTCCGCTGGTGGTTGATGCGACTCTTTCCACCCCCTACCTGATTCGTCCTTTTGAACATGGTGCTGACATTGTGATTCACTCGGTGACCAAGTTCTTAGGCGGTCACGGCACCACCCTGGGTGGCGTTGTTGTTGAGTCGGGCAAGTTCAATTGGGGCAACGGTAAGTTCCCGACCATGACCGAACCCGTGCCCTCCTATAACAATGTTTCTTGGTGGGGCAACTTCGGTGAGTACGGCTTCTTGACCAAGCTACGCGCCGAACAGTTGCGTGACTTTGGCCCTTCAATGAGCCCCCAGTCAGCTTTCAACCTCTTGCAGGGCGTTGAGACCCTGCCACAGCGCATGGACGCTCACCTTACCAACGCTAAGGCTGTGGTGGAGTGGCTGAATACTGACTCCCGTGTTGCCTACGTTAACTACGCGGGTTTGCCGGAGCATCCCCACCACGAGCGTGCGTCCGCTCAGCTACCCCTGGGCGTTGGTTCGGTCTTCTCTTTCGGTGTTGCCGCTACCGAAAAGGCGAGCGGACGCGACGTGGGTGCTGAGTTCATCGGTGCCCTGCAGCTGGCTTCGCACCTGGCAAATATTGGGGACGCACGCACTCTGGTGCTGCACCCTGCGTCCACCACCCACCAGCAGCTCACCGCGCAGCAGTTGGCTGAGGGTGGCGTGAAAGAAGATTTGATTCGTATTTCGGTAGGTCTTGAAGATGTCGAAGATATTATCTGGGATCTCGACCAGGCGCTGACCTACGCTACTGGCACCAACCGTTCTGGTGAGAGGGTGGGGGAGTCCGCTGCCGATAAGCGTGCCGCCGCAACAGAAGAACGTGCTGTGCAGCTTGCCGCTGAAAAGGTTGCTTTTGAGGCGGATGTCGCTGCGTACGAAGCTGCCAAGAAAGAGGGTAAGTAATGTCTGAGGCGACCAATACCACCGCTGAGCGCACCTGGGAGGGGCTCAGTGCCCCGGAGCGCCTGAAGATTTTGGGTGATACCCGCTCGATTGCGATTGTGGGTATGTCAGATAAGATCTCCCGCGCTTCGTATTTTGTAGCGACTTACCTGCTTTCATCATCGCCTTACAGGGTCTTTTTTGTGAACCCGATTTTGGCGGCGAAAGGTAAGGAAGTTTTGGGGCAGAAGGTATATGCTTCTTTAGCTGATGTGCCGGAAGCCCCCGATATGGTTGAGATTTTTCGCCGTAATGAAGATCTGCCCGGTGTGGTGCAGGAGGCAATTGATGCCGGCGCCCAGACCGTGTGGATGCAGCTGGGTTCTTGGAACGAAGAAGCTGCCCGTCTGGGGGAAGGCGCTGGTCTGAACGTGGTCATGGATCGTTGTGTGAAAATTGAGCACGCACGTTTTCACGGCGGCCTGCACTTGGCAGGTTTTAACACCGGTGTCATCTCGTCCAAGCGTCAGGTAACGGCGTAGACACGCGCTGTGCGTGTTAATTAAAAAGTTATCAACGGGGGTGGGCATTCGCTGGGCGGACGCGCACCCCCGTCCTGGTCTCAGACCCCGGATTTCCGTGGTTTTTGAGGGGTATGAGGCTAGCTCTGAGTTGCATAAAGCGCGATGCGCTCCGCGTGCCCTCGGCTACAATTATTAATTTTTTATAACGATTTGATATACATCGTTACCAAACTGTTATAAAGTGTTCATCGTGCCTCTTATCAAGGTACCCCAAGATTTTCTTAGTTTTACATAAACAGTTTCGGCGAAAGGTCACTACTCCGATGCGTTATCTCTCAGTTGGTGCGGCAGGTGTGCTCATCTCAGGTGCTCTTTTGGCGGCTGCAAACCCCGCAACCGCAGACTCCGAGGTCATCGTAGACCCCACCCCTTCACTCGAAGCATTCGCAGCTGAACAGCTAACCAAGTTCGATAAGTGGACCCCCGCTGAATACGACGCAGCAGCACACGCTCAGCGTATCGCAGAGGTAAAGGCCGCTCAGGCTGAGAAGGTTGCCGCTGAAGAAGCTGCACAGGCTCAGGCGGCAGAAGAAGCTGCTCAGGCTGAGAAGGTTGCCGCTGAAGAAGCTGCACAGGCTGAGGTTGTTGAAGAAGCACCCGCACCCGAGGCAGCAGCACCTGCTCCTGCGGCTCCCGCAGTTGAAGAGAAGGCACCTGTTGCAGCGCCAGCGCCCGCCGCTCCTGCAGTGAACATCGCAACTGTAGCTCACGTAGCAGCTCCTGCACCTGCTCAGGAAGCCCCCAAGGCACCTGTTGCAGCTCCTGCACCCTCACAGAACGTCAGCGCTCAGCGTCAGGCTGTCGTATCAGCTGCCCTGGCATACGCAGCGCAGAACGCACAGTTCGATTGCACCTTGCTGGCTACCAACTCCATCAAGGCAGCTGGCGTGAACTACCACGGTTGGCCCGTAGGTTACATGTCACTGGGTAACGTTGTGAGCGCCGCTGAAGCCCAGCCCGGCGACTTGATTTACTACGCATCCAACGGCTTCGGTCAGTCACACATCGCTGTTTACATTGGCAACGGTCAGGCAGTCCACGGTGGCTGGGAAGGCATGGGCACCAAGGTATTCTCTGCTAACCTGCCCGCAGCGTCCGCTCCTATCTACATCTCCATGAGCGCAGCATACGGTGGCTAATCCCCTCATATAGGATTTTCCAAAAGTGCCTCACCCGGTTTATCCGGGGTGGGGCACTTTTGTTTTCGGGGGGGGTACTAAGAAGGAGGACGTTTTCACCCGGTGTTCGTCTGCGCGCCTCGGAGGTGACCGCTAAAAGTAATGCTGACCGCGATATGTACGGTCAGCATTACTTTTGATGGTCACCTCTGCAGTCAGCGTTTTAGCGGATAGGTTAGACGAAATCTGCATATGATGCAGTGAGGGACGCAATCTGTCGCGTAAATTTTAGAAGAAGTGGCATTTAGACCCTAAAATTGGCGTCCAACCACTGCTCACGGGTCATGGACGCGTGCCAAGCGTCCGCCCGGCGGGGCACACCGGCGACGTCGGGACGGTCGGGGGTGCCATTCTCAATAAACTCAATATCGCTGAAGCCGAGCTTTTGAGCAACCCGGTAGCTGGTGTCATTACCGTAGATTGCCGTCCATTCCACCGACTCTAAGCTCAGCCCCGCAGGGTCAAAGACGAACCCCAGCACCAGGTGGCAGGCTTCGGTGATGATACCCCGCCCGCGCAGGGTGGGTGTCGCCCAGAAACCTAGTTCTGCTGTATCGGGGGTAGCGCATCGTAAGGTCACCACCCCGGCAAGAACTCCCGAGTAATCGATAGCCCACACGTACTCTGCTCCGCGCTTACCGGCATCTTGCGTGTACTCAATAAAGCCAAGAGCGTCTTGTTCAGTGTAGTTCAGGGGAATGCTCGCGCACCAGCGCAGAACCTCGGGGTCTTGGCAGGCTTCGGTAAGTTCTGGTGCATCTGCCCGGCGTAGAGGTCGCAGGGTGAAATGCTCGGCAATGAGGTGAGGGTGCATAGAGTTATCGTAGCGTTGGGTACTGTGCGAGAGCCACCAGAAATTGCCTTGGAGTTCCGAACGATGGGGTCTTGGATGGAGGGCACAGTGTCATAAAGCTTCATATTGATTACGGGTGCAGGGGCGAAGGAACATAAAATAGCCCAACTATCGGTGTGCATACACCGAATGCCATCAGCACGAAAGAAGAGCACATGTCAGGTTTTACTACCCGCGCTATTCACGCCATTGAAAACGTTGAGAATGAGGCGATTGTTCCCCCGATTTACTTGGCGTCGACGTTCGGTCAGCCCACCACTTTTGAAGAGGGACCTTTCGAGTACCAGCGCGGTGGCAACCCCACCCGTGCCAATGTTGAGACCACTCTGGCGAAAATTGAGGGCGCAGCGCACGCCCGTGTTTTCGCCTCGGGTATGGGCGCAACTGCGGCTGTGATGGGCATGCTGAAAACCGGTGAAACGATGCTGTTGGGCATGCCTGTTTACGGTGGTAACTACCGTTTTGCCACTATCGAGCTGCCCAAGCGTGGCATTGAAACCCGTTTTATTCATGACTTCTCCACCCTGACAGACGCCGATTTTGAGGGCAATGTGAAGATGGTCTTTTTGGAGACCCCCACCAACCCCACCCTGCGCGTTGCTGATATTGCTCGCATTGCTGAAATTGCCCACCGTAACGGGGCTTTGCTGGTTGTTGATAACACCTTCATGACTCCCTATTTGCAGCTGCCGCTTGAGCTGGGCGCGGACGTAGTGGTGCAGTCAGCGACCAAGTACTTGGCAGGTCACGGTGATTTGCTGGGCGGCGTAGTCACCACTAACTCTGTTGATATTGACGAACAGGTTTTCAAGGCGCAACTCATTTCCGGCGGTATTTTGCCCCCGATGGATTCTTACCGTCTCATGCAGAACGTCAAAACTCTCGCGATCCGCATGGAACGTCAGCAAGAGAATACTTTGGCTATCCTTGAGATGCTACGCGAACACCCTGCCGTTGAAGACATCTTCTACGCAGGGTCAGCCAGCGAAAGCGAAGCCGAGATTCACAACCGCCAAGCAAAGGGCATCGGCGCGCTCTTCTCCTTTACCCTGGTAGAAGGCAAAGACATTAAAACCTTCCTCGATAACCTCAAGGTCTTCACTTTCGCTGTTTCGCTCGGTGGCATTGAATCACTCATCTGCCTACCTGCCACCATGACTCAGGGCGCCTACGCCCCTGAACATCTTGCCGACTCCCAGGTAGGGAATAACCTCCTGCGCGTAGCTGTTGGAATCGAAGACCTCGATGACCTACTCACCGACCTGCGAACCGCCCTTGACGCCGCCTAAGCGCGTCCGACCCCCCTTAGATTTTCAAAAACACCAACTACCTGATGAAAGAGAGAAACTCTCATGGCTCTTGAAGTAACCCGTAAAGCTGCCCTGCAAATGTTCGGTCTCGGCGCTCTTGGCACCGTTTTGGCGGCATGCTCCACCAACACCAGCGACGGCGCAGCATCTGCCGATGCCACCGACAAACTGCAGGCCATCAAGGACGCCGGCAAAATCCGCATCGGCATGGAAGGCACCTTCAAGCCCTTCGGCTACCATGACGAATCAGGCGACCTCGTCGGCTTCGAAAAAGAAATCGCTGACCTGATCGCCAAAGACCTCGGCGTTAAAGCTGAATACATCGAAACCCCCTGGGACTCCCTGATTGCAGGCGTTGACGCTGATCGCTACGACATCGTCATCAACAACGTCTCACCCACCGAAGAACGCAAGCAGAAGTACGACTTCTCCGTACCCTACGCAGTATCAGAAGGACGCGTGGGTGTACTCAAGGATTCAGAGCTACAGAGCATCGACGACCTCGCCGGCAAGAGCGCCGCCCAGTCAGAAACCTCAAACTTCCGCACCCTCGTTGAAGAACGCGGCGCAACCATTATTCCCGTCACCGGCTTCGACGAGGCAATCGAACAGGTACTCTCAGGTCGCGCTGATCTGACCGGCAACGACTTCGTGACCTTCCAGGCATACATGGAAGAGCACCCCGACGCCAATCTGCGCCTGCTCGACGGTACACTCGGCGACGGCGCAGAAGCCGCTATCCTCATGGAAAAGGGTGCCGAAGAACTCAAAGCCGCCATCGACGAATCGCTCACCAAACACCTCGAAAACGGCAACCTGAAAGCAATCTACGAAAAATACGTTAAGGCTGACCTCTCACCCAAGGCGTAAACACCCCACGCGCGCAAAAGTGCAAGAAAAACCCCGTAACCCCAAGGAAAGGTTTTTCTTGCACTTTTACCGCACCAGCACCCGAAAGCACCCATGGATCGCTACATAGAACTCTGGATTCAGTCCCTCCCCTCCCTGCTTGAAGCAATGGTGAAGGTGACGCTTCCGCTCACCCTCATTGCCTTTGGCCTCTCGCTGCTCATTGGCATCGTGGCTACCGCAATGCGCTCGCGATCTGCTAAGAATCCGCTAAACTGGCTGTCACGGTTCTACATTTGGGTTTTTCGCGGTACCCCGCTGTTGGTGCAGCTCTTCCTAATTTTTTACGGTCTGCCTAAAGTTGGTATCACCCTTGATACTTGGACAGCAGCGATTATTACTTTGAGCCTGAACACCGGTGCCTACGTCGCAGAGACCTTCCGCGCGTCCGTTGCTTCCATTCCCCGCGGGCAATTTGAAGCAGCCCGCACCCTGAACTTCACCCAAATGCAGACCCTACGCCATGTGATCATTCCGCAGGCAACCCGTATCGCGCTGCCACCACTGGGCAACGACCTCATCGACCTGGTCAAAGGTACCGCCCTGGTCTCTACCATTTCGTTGGTAGATCTCTTCCAATCAGGCAAGCAGGTTGCCGCACGCACCTACGAACCCCTTGCCATGTACCTCGAAGTCGCCGTACTCTACCTGCTAATTGTCACCGTACTCTCCTGGGGTCAGAATCTGCTCGAAAAGCGCAGCAGCCGCTACGTAAGGAACGCTAATGCTTAGCCTCGATCACCTCACCAAAAGTTTCGGTGACAACACCGTACTTAACAACATCTCACTTGAGCTAACTAGCGGTGAAACCACCGTCATCCTAGGCCCCTCCGGTTCGGGAAAATCAACCCTGCTACGCTGCCTCAACCTGCTCGAAACCCCCGAATCTGGTAGTCTCAGCATCGAGGGCGACCGCATCGACTTCGGTAGCAAACTCACCGACGAGCAGGTACGCACCATCCGCAAACATTCAGCGATGGTCTTTCAAAACTTTAACCTGTTCCCGCACTACACCGCCGCGCAAAACGTAGCACTTGCACCGGTTCTCAATGGCAAGATGGGTCAGAAAGAGGCGGACGCGCTTGCCCTCTCCCTGCTTGAAAAAGTGGGCTTGGGCGAGAAGAAAGATTCTTACCCTGACAATCTTTCGGGCGGTCAGCAGCAGCGCGTGGCAATAGCCCGTGCTTTGGCTGTATCACCTGACTACCTGCTCTTTGATGAGCCCACCAGCGCCCTTGACCCCGAGCTTGAAGCCGAGGTTATTCGCGTCCTCATGAACCTGGCGAAGGAAAACCGCTCGCTGGTAGTTGTCACCCACAACATGGCGTTCGCGCAGAGGGTCGCCGACCGCATCATTTTTCTTGAAGGCGGCAACCTGCTGTACAACGGCGAACCTAAGGGATTCTTCAACTCCGATAACGAACGCATCAAGCAGTTCCTGCAAATTTTCGAAATGTCGGACTACCGCATCTAACCGAGGTGTTTAGATAAGAATCCACAGACTCTTTAGGACGCCTGAAAGTACCATCAGGGGGTGTATTTGACCCCGATGTGGCACTTTCAGGCGTCCTAAACTTCTACCGGTATGTTTCCTACCAGCACGTCGATGGCGTGGGCAACTGCCTGCCCACGCGCGTCCACCGCCGTATCGCCGAGGGCAATAATCTCTTCTTTGGGGCCCACCGCTACCGCGTAGCTAGCGCCCTGTAGCATTTCAATGTCGTTGGTGTCGTTGCCGAAGGCGATATAGGGGGTGCCGTCTAACAGTTCTGTAAGGGCAGCCTGTTTATGCACCCCGGCGGCGGTTAAATCAATGTTGGCACCGGTGGGGTCATCATGCTCAGCGACCTCAACTTTCAGCTTTGAAACTTCATCGTGCAGAAACTGGTGCAGGGCGCGGTCGGTAATATTCAGCATCATCACCTTGGTGGCATGCTTCAACTGCGCGAACTCAACCCTGGTATCTAGCTGGTTAACGTCGATGCGTTCGATGAGAAAATGGTTGTGCGGTAGCGAGTAGGCGTAGTGGCGTGAAGAATCAGCCACAAAATCAACTGTGTGCTCCAGAATCAGCTCGCGCACCCGGTTGAAAGCCTCAGCGTCAATGACCGCACGTACCCGCACCTCGCCGTCCTCATATATTAGAGCGCCGTTAGCACCAATACAGGTGATGTCTTTGAGGTCGGCGGGCAGCATGGGCAAAATATCGCGAATAGGACGCGCCGACGCCAGTACCACGGTATGCCCCGCAGCTATGAGCTGTCGGAAAGCTTCGCAGACTTCGGGCTCAATGGTCATGCCGTTGAAGCTGGTGGTTCCGTCTACGTCAAAGACAAAATGCATACGCACAAGCCTACACCAGGACTATTGAGTAGCTTTCTGAACTATGTAATAATTTTATCTAGTATACAAAGTTGTTTACCTTTCGTTTCAAGGAGTGAATCTTCGATGGCTCAGAAACTACACAACAATGTAGATTTCACAGCCTGGGACGAGCGCAACCGTCCTTGGGCACTTGATTTTGCCACCGAGCTTGTCAGTATGCCTGGTGCAACAAATCAGAACATTCATGATGCCCTTGAACAAGCCCGCCTACTGACAAACGGCGAAGACCTTACTGCTGCTGAGATACTCGGAGAACCTCAGGGCGCCGCTCGCGAAGCTTTTGCTGATATAGATACCTCAGTAGGGATCACCGAAAACCGCGTTGAAACAACCGCCTCTTCAATGGCTACGGGATGCTTTATTGCCTTTATCCTCTCACTGGTCATTATTCTGTTTGCCTCCGAAAACTGGATGGTTAAGCAAGCAGATAATCTCGTCTTTATAGTGCTGATGCTCATCATCTCTTACACCGCAGGTATGACAGGTTTTAACTACTTCAAGCGCGGCATGATGGGGGCGGCCGTGGTAAGCGTCCTTGCCGGTATTGCTTTACTGGCTGCAACGTGTTTCGCTCTCGGAACTTGGGCCTTTGATACCGACAACAGTTGGCAGATTCCCACCCTGCTTGCCTTGGGCATCAACCTTCTGCTCCTGGTAGTTAGCGGCTGGTTCGTATTCTCTGCACCCTCGCTACTTGCAACACCTGTGGATTCCCGCGATTGGTTTGTTCGCTATGAAGGTGCCCTGCGTGGGCAGCATCTTTACTCCAAGGCAGAAGCCCGCGCTCTGGTAGAGGAAGCCCGCGCTCATGTCGCTGAATCTGCTTCTGACCCCGGCGAAGAATTTGGTGATCCGGCTGCTTACGCCGAAAAAATGGCGGGTAAGGGCACCCGTAGCATTACCCGTCGCTTTATATCTTGGATTATTGCCCGCGCCATTTCCGCCTTTGCCCTGCTTGCTATCTGCTACTCTATGGCTGCGCGTGCAGAGTGGTCTGGTCTTGCCTTCTACTGGGCAGTCGGCGTTGCGATACTTGCTATTGTCACCTTCATAACTGGTTATCGCCGCGATAGAACCAAACGCGATGCAGCTCTTGCCAAGGCGGCTGATGATGAGTTCTAAAGATTTTGCCACCTGGCAGCGCGCTGTTCTTCCCTTGCTGCTCCTCCAGGAAATTAAGGGGGGTGCCACGCACGGCTATGCCCTGGGCAAAGCACTTATCGGGCGGGGGTTTGAGCCGATTAAAGGCGCTACCTTGTACCCAGCTTTAGCCAAGCTCGAGGAGGCAGGTTATCTTGAAACTCACTGGCAGGACGGCGACGGCGGACCGGGGCGCAAAATGTACGCTATCACCGCCGAAGGTGAGCAACGGCTAGCTCAATTAGAAACTAGCTGGAAGCAATTTGTCGAACAGGTGGCACTTCTTCCGGCGGACGTCTGTGGCGCCTTGATCTTGAGGGACGGATACTAGTGGGCTGCTATCACCCTGGCAATCGCGTCCAGTGCTTCTTCGTTTTGCAGGGACGAGCGGTCGCCTAGAGCCTTCCCTTCGTAGAGCTGGCTCAGTAGTCGGCGGGTGATTTTGCCTGAGCGGGTTTTGGGAATATCTGCAACAGCTACAACGTCTTTGGGTTTGGCAATGGGGCCGATTTCGTGGCGGATGTGTTCGCTTAAAACTGTTTTGAGTTCTTGTGTTGAAAGTGTGTTCCCTGCCTTAGATAGGGTTACGAAGGCGACTGCTTGGTGGCCGGTTAGCTCGTCTTCGATGGGGCAGACGCCTGCTTCAATGACGGTTTCGTGGGTGATGAGGGCAGATTCGATTTCAATAGTGGAGAGCCTGTGCCCCGAAATATTAATAACATCGTCA
Organism: Rothia sp. ZJ1223; assembly: GCF_016900985.1. Classification (NCBI taxonomy): domain Bacteria; kingdom Bacillati; phylum Actinomycetota; class Actinomycetes; order Micrococcales; family Micrococcaceae; genus Rothia; species Rothia sp. ZJ1223. The sequence goes on from NZ_JAFEUT010000006.1 coordinate 74,318, forward strand.
ATACGACCCAGAATATAGGTGTCACCCTCTGCGTCCTGCTTGGCACCATCGCCCGCTAAGAACCAGCCGCGCTCTCCGTAGTGCTTCCAGTAGGAGTCAAGGTAGCGTTGCGGGTTGCCCCAAACGGTGCGCGCCATGGAAGGACCGATTTTATCGACCACAATAAAACCCTGGGTGCCGGTTTCAACGGGGTCACCCTTTTCATCGACCACGCGGGTTGAGATGCCTGGAACGGCGCGGGTAGCGCAGCCGGGCTTGAGAGAGGTGCGCGGTGCGCCGTCGGGGTAAGTGCCAGCGGGTGCGAACTGGGGGTCGTGCGGACGCGGGGAGCACACGGTTGAGCCGGTTTCTGACTGCCACCAGGTATCAATGAAGGATGCGTTATTCCCGCCAATGTGGGTGTAGAGCCAGTGCCACGCCTCGGGGTTGATCGACTCGCCGACCGAGCCCAGCAGTTTGATCGAGGAGAAGTCGAACTTGCCTGCCTGCGGTCCTTGAGGGAAAGCTCCCATGAGGGAGCGAATCAGGGTGGGCGCGGTGTAGTAGTTGGTGACCTTGTAGCGCTCAAGAATCTCAAAATGACGCTCAAAAGTGGGGGTGTTGGGCGTGCCCTCGTAGATAACTTCGGTGACGCCGTTGACTAGCGGCCCGTAAATCTCGTAGGTATGAGCGGTCACCCAGGCAAGGTCGGCGGTACACCAGTGGACGGCTGACTCAACCTTGGCGGGGTCATTGACGGTGGAAAGCTCATCGGGGCGGCGTACGCCGTCCTCCCCTTCAACATCGGGTAGCAAATCGTAGAGCAGGGCATGAGTGTAGGCGGTCTGCGTCAGGTAGCCACCCATGGTGTGTACTAGACCCTTGGGTTTTCCGGTGGTGCCGGAGGTGTAGATGATGAAGAGCGGATCTTCGGCATCGTGCAGGGGAGCCTCGTGGGTGTCGGGCACATTGGCAATGAGCTCGTGGTACCAAACATCGCGGTCTTGAGCCCAGGGCACGGACGCGCGCGCCTCCTCAGTGCCTGCGGTGCGGTCTACCACGATGATGTGCTCGATCTTGTTTTCGCCCGTACAGGCGTCATCAGCGTTGACCTTGACGGGCACTACGGAGCCGCGGCGGTTCTGTCCGTCGGTGGTGATGAGTACCTTGGCGCCGGTGTCTTCTACACGGAAGCGCAGTGCCTCGGCAGAGAAACCACCAAACACGAGGGAGTGAATAGCGCCAATGCGGGCACATGCCAGCGTGAAGATAATGGTTTCAGGAATCACCGGTAGATAAATGACTACGCGATCGCCCTTAGTCACCCCCAGTTTTTCAAGACCGTGGGCGGCTTTGGCAACTCGTTTTTGCAGTTCTGCGTATGAGATCGCCTCGCGGTCGCCGGGTTCACCCTCAAAAAGCAGGGCGGTCTTGTTCCCGCGTCCTGCCTCAACATGACGATCAACGCAGTTGTAGGCAACGTTGAGTTTGCCGCCTTCAAACCACTTAATTTCGGGAATAGTAAACTGTTCTACGCCGTCCGCATCAAGCCCCAGCGAAACCGGTTTCTTGAAGGAGTGGGTGTTCTCCTCGGTAAAGGGCACACCCCAGGTGAGACGCGCCCGCGCCTGATCGCCCCAAAACTGTATGCGCGCTTCATCAGAAATCAGCGCGGGGTTCGGGGTGGGATTAAACGGGTCAGAAAACGTGAAATCAGCGGGTAGCGCCACAAGAGTTCCTTTGGTCTTGCCTTCTTATCTACTGTTTAGAGTACGGAACAGGCAGGTACACCGCGAAGGCGTGACAAGAGATAACGAATGTGACAGTCTATGACGCTGGGCGGCTGTAACCGGGTGTCTGCACTCCGGGCGTTGGGGTTCCTCCCGAACGTTAGGGAAAAGCCGCAACGCTCGGGCGTAAACCCAACACTCACCAAGAACCCTCTCGCGTCCACCCCTCAATAAACCGTCACATTTGTTATGTCGCGTCATAGATTGTCAGCCGTAACACACCTGCCGTAGGCTGACATCAACGATCATGAGACCCAGCGTTAAGCTCTGGCTAGTTGGGCGGCAACCCTCTCCCGTAGCGGGGTGCCCCAGATGAAGATCAGGCACACGGTGCGTCCCAACACTACCCAATAAAACGGGCGGACGCGCGTGGGCAAGTACGGCGCCTGGCGCGCCTTCCCGCAAAAGACCGTGGCGAGCGGTGCAACGGGTTGCGGGTTTGCAAGAGATTCAAACCGTGCCGAAAGAGAACGCATCATGGCTGAGCAGGCTAACCCCACGACCGCTACAGGTTCTGAAGAGAAAAAGCGCATTGTTGTTAACGCTTTTGATATGACCACTACCAGCCACCAGAGTTTTGGTACCTGGCGTCACCCGCGTAACCGTGCTGATGAGTACAACACTATTAAGTACTGGACTGATTTGGCGAAGGTCTGCGAGAAGGGTCTGTTTGATGCGGTTTTTATTGCAGATGTGGTGGGCGTGTATGACGTCTACAAAGACTCGGTAGCTCCCGTGCTCAAAGATGGCGCTCAGGTGCCTGTGGGTGATCCTTTCTTGCAGATTTCTGCGATGGCTGCGGTGACTGAGCACCTGGGCTTTGGCGTGACTGCGGCGGTGACCTATAATCAGCCGTACACTCTGGCGCGTTCCTATTCCACTCTTGACCACCTCACCGGTGGACGTGTGGGTTTCAACGTGGTGACTTCTTACCTGCAGTCCGCGGCTGAAAACCAGGGTTTGCCCGGTCAGATTGAACACGATGAGCGCTATGAGATCGCTGAAGAGTTCTTGGATGTCTGCTACAAGCTCTGGGAGGGTTCCTGGGAGGACGGCTCAGTGCCGCGCGACCGCGAGAACGGCGTTTTTGCTGATGCTTCTAAGATTCACCCGATTTTGCACAAGGGTAAGCACTTCCAGGTTCCGGGCATTGCTTTGAGCGAGCCCAGCCCCCAGCGCACTCCTGTGATCTTCCAGGCGGGCGCGTCCTCTCGTGGGCAGGACTTCTCAGCTCAACACGCTGAAGCTATCTTCATTACTGCCCTGCGCCCGCACCTGACCCGCTTTCTCACCGACCGCATCCGCGAAAAAGTTGAGGCAGCGGGGCGTAAGCGCGATGACGTTAAGATTCTGGCGATGCTCTCTGTCATCGTTGATGAAACCGATGAGAAGGCGCAGGCGAAGTACGAAGAGTACAAGAAGTATGCTGACCTTGAATCATCACAGGGCATTATCGGCGGCTGGTCTGGTGTAGATCTTTCTCAGTTCGATGAAGATGAAGCTATCAAGTACGTGCAGACCGAAGCGATTCAGTCGTTCTTGACCCCCTTCACCCTCATGGACCAAGAGAACGAGTGGACGCGCAACGATATCGCCGCTCACTGCGCCACCGGTGGCATGGGTGAGGTGATTGTGGGTTCACCGCAGACTGTTGCCGATGAGCTTGAGCGTTGGGTTGACGAGGGAGGTCTTGACGGCATCAACCTCGCCTACCATGTCTCACCCGGCTCTTTTGAGGACTTCGTGGAGTTCGTGGTTCCTGAGCTGCAAAAGCGCGGACGCTACCGCACCGCCTACGAGGGCACTACCCTGCGTGAGAGCCTCTTCGGCGTGGGTAACACTAGGGTAGATGACCGCCACCCGGCAGCCAAGTACCGCGGCGCTTACGTGGGTAAGCCCTCCGCCGCCGATACTCCGGCACGCGACTTCTTGAAGCTGGCAGAAGCTGTCTACACAACCGAACAATAAAGAAACCTTAACGGCACAGTAGATACTCTTCGCCTTTGAAAATAACGCAACGCGCTCCCCGCCTTTTCCTCACAGGAAGGGGAGCGCGTCCTTCACTGCGTGTAATTACAAAAAACTTCACTGTTTCATTACGGCAGCACGGTAGTTAGAGCAATGATGAGGTGAGCCTGCAAACGTTCTCGATCATTTTGAGGCGGTGGGGGCGCATAATCCACTCGTTGTAGCGTATTTCTTTGGTGCAGGTGAGGTAGTCGTTGGCGACTTCTTCTACGGCATCAACGACGGCACCGTCCACGATGAAGGTGGAGATTTCGAGGTTGAGGGAGAAGGAACGAGGGTCCATATTCGAGGAGCCAATCAGCGCCATCTCATCGTCAATGAGCATGAACTTGGCATGTAGGACGGTGGGGCCGGGGTATGCCTGAATCTTAATGCCTGCGCGCAGTAGCTGTTCGTAGTAGGAGCGCTGGCCCATGTTCGCCAGAAACTGGTCGCCTTTTTCGGTCACGATGACCGTGACGTCGATATTGGAGAGGGCGGCGTTGGTTAGTGCCTGTAAGAGGGTTTCTTCGGGTACGAAGTAGGGTGAACAAATCAGAATACGGCGTTCAGCATTGTAAATCAGGTGGTTAATGAGTCGCAGATTATTTTCGGTTTCGAACCCCGGTCCTGAGGGCACAACCTGAGCCAGCGCACCGCCGTGCGCGGTACTGAGGGAGGGATCGATTTCTTCAATCAGCAGCTCTTTGGTTTCTGAGTACCAGTCAGACACAAACGCCGCGTTCAGTTCTTCGACCACGGGGCCGCGGGCTGTAAAGCTCAGATCTAGCCAGTGCATGCCCCGCGCGTCATTTCTTGCAACGTTGTAGGCGCGGTGAATGGCGTTTTGCGAACCTGAGAAAGCGAGCCGTCCGTCGATGACAACGATTTTGCGGTGGTTACGCAGATCAGGACGCTGCCACTGACCTTTGTGCGGTTGTAGGGGCAGCATGAGGTGCCAGCTAATGCCTGACTCGTTGAGTAGCTTTTTCAGTGCCCAATAGCCCTTGTATCTGCGCGAACCGATGTGGTCGATGAGCACGTGAACTCTCACTCCGCGCTGGTGAGCGCGTACCAGGGACTCCCATAGGGGGCGGGTGGCTTCATCGAGGGAGGCAATGTAAAACTCGAAGTGAACGTAGGTCTGCGCCTTATCAATCTCATCGGCGAGAAGCAACATGGCCTCGTGATTATCGCGGTGCAGGGTGAAACTGTTGCCACTAACCATGGGCAGTGAACCCAGGCGGTAGTTGAGATTAGCCGCTACCCGCGCCACTTCGGAAAGCTGAATGTTAGACCCCACCACCGGAGAATCCTCGGGCAGAGCATCGCGCATAACATCGTTCATAATACTCTGACGCATCCGCCGATAGCGTGGCAGGTGCGACGAACCAAAAACTAAGAACCCCAAGAACCCCACGTAGGGAATCAAAAAAATCGCCATCAGCCACCCCAACGCCACAATCGGTTTGCGGTTGTACGGTAGCCAGAAAATCGTGATCAGACGAATGAACAGATCAAGAAAAACTAGGCTCAGCGACACCCACGGTGGCAAACCGGGAATGCTGAAGGTGGGCAAGGGTAAGGAGTTCATTGATACCCAGTCTACAACTTGGGTGCAGGCACCTCACCTAGCGGGCGCGTCCTCACGGGGCAAGTGCGCGGGGTGCCGCGCGTCTATGTCTAAATATTTCTGCACTCTGGTGTTTACAGGGTGTAAAAGTAGCGTCAGCTCATACCGGCGCAATAGGCTAGGGGTAGCTTGTACCCACCACAGAAAGATAGTTTCATGAAGATTCTTGTTCCCACTTCGGTGACTCTCGATGAGAGCCGCTTGGGCTTAACCGATGAAGATACCATCGTTAGCTACGACCCCAAAGCACCTCTGGCTGAGGCTGATTACGATGCTGATGTGCTGATTTCTTGGGCCAATACTAATGACCAGCTGAAGGACGCGGCATCTAACCTTTCGCAGGTGAAGCTGGTGCAGGCACTGCTGGCGGGCCCCGATCAGGCGCGTGCGGCGGGTTTCCGCGATGAAGCCGTGATCACATCGGGTATTGGTTTGCATTCTAAGACTGTTGCTGAGCACGCTGTGGCGCTGACCCTGAACTTTGTGCGTTTTCTGCCGACCCTGGCGGATCACCAGGAGCGCAACCACTGGGCATCAGAGCTTGGTGGCGCGCAGGAGCTTTACCCCGAGAACCAGGTAACCACCTTGCTGAACGCCAATGTCACCATTTGGGGTTTTGGTTCTATCGGTCAGGCAACCGCCCGTCTCTTTGACGCTTTTGGTGCCAAGGTCACCGGTGTTGCCCGTAGCGCCGGTGAGCGCGCTGGCTTTCCTGTAGTTGCTACCGAAGACATTGATCCGCTGCTGGAAAAGACAGATATTTTGGTTATGATTCTGCCGACGTCAGACGAGACCACTAACGCCCTGGATTCTTGCAAGCTGGAGAAGCTGCCTAAGCGCAGCTACCTTATCAACGTGGGGCGTGGCACCACTGTTGATGAAGAGGCTCTGATCGCTGCCTTGAACACCGGTGAGATTGCCGGTGCCGCCGTTGATGTTGTTGTTGAGGAACCCCTGCCCGCCGACTCACCCCTGTGGGGCGCTAAGAACCTGATTATCACCCCGCACTCAGCGGGCGGACGTCCGGTGAACCCCGAAGATCTCATTGCTCACAATCTACAGGCACTGCGCGATGCTGAGGCTGGTCAAGAGCCTAACTGGCGCAACAAGATGTAGCCAATAAAAGCACAGAAAAGTGGGGCTGGTCTTGATTCTTCAAGACCAGCCCCACTGTTTTTAATACGCGCTTTTTCTCTGAAACATGAGGGGGATTGCTTCGAAACCTTGGCTTTAGGTGTAGAGCGGGTTGTGCTCTGCCTCTACCCGTTCGGACGCGCGCACTTCATTCGGTGCGGTTGCACCGGCGTCCGCATTGAAGGGTGAGCCACCCAGGGCTTCGCGTCCGTGCTCGGTCAGCCAGCCTGAAAGGTCAGGGCCAACGGGCACGATGCCGGTGGGGTTAATGTCTTCGTGAACAATGAAGTAGTGTTCCTTGATGTGCTGGAAATCTACGGTGTCACCAAATCCTGGGGTCTGGAAGAGGTCGCGAGCATAGCCCCAGAGATTAGGCATGGAGCTCAAAGGCTGGCGGGAGCATTTGAAGTGTGAGTAGTAGACCGCGTCAAAACGCACCAGGGTGGTAAAGAGACGTACATCAGCCTCGGTGATATGATCGCCCATGAGGTAGCGGCGGGTGGCAAGGCGTTCTTCGACCCAGTCCATGGCAGTCCAGAGGCGCTCGTAAGCCGCCTCGTATGCCTCTTGCGAACCGGCAAAACCGCAGTGGTACACGCCATTATTGATTTCGGTGTAGATGTGCTTCATTACCGCGTTCATCTCTTCTTCAAGCTCCGCGGGCCAGAGGTCGGGGGCACCTTCGCGGTGGAAGTCCTTCCACTCTTTAGAGAAGTCCTCGGTGATCTGCGGGAAGTTGTTAGTCACTACCGCGCCGGATTCAATATCGACCATTGCGGGTACAGTAATACCGCGGGGATAGTTGGGAAAGCGCGCGAAGTAGGCTTCTTGCAGGCGTTCGACACCGAGTACCGGGTCTTTGCCGTCCTCGTCTAGGTCGAAGGTCCAGGAGCGGGTGTCGTGGGTGGGGCCGGGCATACCTGCCGAGATCGCGCTCTCAAGACCGAGTAGACGGCGAACAATGAGGGTGCGGTTAGCCCAGGGGCAGGCTCGGGCAGCTACTAGTCGGTACTTACCGGCCTCAACGGGCCAGTAGTTGCGCTCGGTATCGTCTGAAAAAGTGGTGGGGCTGGCAACAATGCGGTCTTCAATGTAGTTGGTGTCGCGGTCGTACTCTTTGCCGGAGCGCACGTAGGTGCCGCGGGTTGAATGTTTGGTGGTTTCGTGTGAGGTGCTCATGGTGTAACCCTACGCCTATATACTTTCGTTGTAAAGTAATTTTCCTTGGTTTATCTATAAGCACCCCTCGCGGTTGGCTACCAAATTTCTTCGGTGTGTAGTCCGCTACGAATCAGTGCAAGAATACGTGAGGACGCGAGTACCCCAGCAAGTGCTCAAGCGCAGCAGATCGCCAGAAAACGAATACCGCGGGCACCAGTGCCAGCTGACCTGCGGGTGTAAGCGCAGAACCCACGCGAGCAGGCCTGTCAGTGGAAAAGCCAGCAGACCGAAAGCTGACGCGGAGCCTATCAGTGGAAGCAGGGTAGAACCGGCATGTGTTGGAGTAAAGACCAAGTGTACTAGTGTGCCTTGAAACCGCTGAAAGCCAATGAGACCCGCTGCAACCGTGCAGACCGTCTATGTGCCTACCAGACCAGCGCGCAACCAGGCGCTACTGGCTGACTCGGGGGAGTGAGACGCAAATGACGCCACATACTGCATCAGCAGAATCGTTACCGTAGAGGTAATCATGAGCTGCACAAAGTAACTGTTGCTCGCAAAGAGACGCGTGTGAAAGGCGAGCATTCGTAAAAGTCTCATGCGTCAGCTTTCGTATCGGGGTCAATGCCTAGAATTGCGAAACAGGCATCTTCTAGAGTTGCGTGCTCGGGTAGAGAACTGTGTGCCCGTAATTCTTGAAGTGAACCCTGGAAGATATTTTTGCCCTCATTGATAATCAGTAGATTATCGGTAAGTGCCTGAGCTTCGGCAAGGTAATGGGTGGTGAGCAGGACGCCTGTGCCGCGCTGCGCCAGCGACTTCACGAATTTGCGCACATCAAGGGCTAGTTCGGGGTCAAGCCCATTGGTGGGCTCGTCCAGAAAAAGTAGGGCAGGGTCGTTGAGTAGTCTGCGCGCGATGTGCAGCCGCTGTTTCATTCCGCGCGAAAAAAAATCCTGAACCTTAGAGCCTGCGCGGTCGGTGAGAGCTACGGCTTCTAAGGCTTCCTTAACTCGCGCCTTGCGGAGTTTTCGGGGCACGCCCAGGGCGTCCGCGAAAACAGTAGATTATCGCGGGCTGTGGCGCGTGAGTAGAAACCTCGATCGCCGCCGAGTACCAAGCCAATATGTTGCCGTGCTTGGCGAGGGTGTGCGACTGCGTCAACGCCCGCTACCTGTATGCTACCCGAGGTTGGCATCAGCAGAGTTGAACACATGTTGATGGTGGTTATTTTAAGAGAACTTGCCCAGCATTAATCTTAAAAGAGATGTCATCGACTGCGCGAAAATTCTTTGGTCCCAGATCGCGCACTAGATTGTGCGCGCTAAAAATGGTTGGCTGTGAAAAATTGACCATTAAATATCCTGAGTATTTATTTATAGGGTCATCTTTGAATTTATCGGTCAGTAGAATAAATTTACTCATTTCTGACTTGAGCGTGTGCAGGGGGGTGGGTAAGAAGGTATTTTTGATGCGGGGAGATCGAGCTTGAAGCCTTGTGAAACCTCGTTGAGAAAGACCTGAGGATTATTCAATTTTCTGACTTCAAGATCAGTTAGATAGAAGGGCCGTGGGAGTGGTCGTTCGTTGTTGGCTCCAAATTTAATCCATCTATAAATTTAGAGGGTAAATCATTTTGGGAGCAATACTTGTGAGAAAATTCTTTATAGTTTATTTTATGGAGAAGGCGCAATTGCTATGCAATTGCGCCTTCTGCTTAGTTGGTGGTGGGTCCGGGTCACCCATTATAAGTGTTGCTACCGAAAGTGGTTGCCACAGGTATTCTCCTATTTATTGTGTGGCTTGTGTTATACGTAAACACTATCGCATTAATTTAAAAATATGTTCTATGACATACATTTTGTTTTGTGACTAGGAAACCACGCGCCCGGTTTCTTCCAGCAACTTGGCGCGCAACTCGCGGCGCTGCGCCTGTGCGTCCGGGTTGGGTAGGGGCACAGCAGCCAACAGGCGCTGGGTGTATGCCTGCTTGGGGTGGCGCAGAATCTGCTCGCGCGTACCCTGCTCAACAATCTCACCTCGGCGCATCACAGCAATACGATCGGCGAGTTCGTCAATAACCGCGAGGTCGTGGGTGACGAAGAGGCAGGCGAACCCCATTTCTTCCTGAAGTTCCTGGAAGAGTTCAAGCACGCGCGCCTGCACCGAAACGTCAAGCGCCGAGGTCGGCTCATCGGCAATCAGCAGCTTGGGCTTGAGCGAGAGCGCACGGGCAATACCAACGCGCTGTTTCTGACCGCCAGATAGCTCATGGGGGTAGCGGTTACGGTAGGAGCGGGGCAACTCAACACGGTCAAGCAATGTCTCAATACGCTTCTGTAGTTCGGTGCCCTTGGCAACACCTGCGAGGAACATAGGCTCACCGATTGACTCACCGATGGGCAGACGTGGGTTCAGCGATGATGAGGGATCCTGGAAGACCATGCCTACGTCTTTACGGACGGCGGCGAGGGTCTTGCGGTTGGGTTTGCGCATGTCGTGACCGCAGACGGTCAGTTCGCCTTCTGCGACGTCCAAGAAGCCAACGGTGGCGCGTCCGATGGTTGATTTACCGGAGCCTGATTCACCGACCAAGCCCAGTACTTCGCCCGCGCGGATGTCCAGGGTTGCGTTGGATACTGCGCGGAAAGGTCCGACTCGTCCCTGCTTGGGGTATTCGAGTGAGACGTTATTGAGCGAAAGAATGACCTCGCCGGTGCGTTCGGGGGCGGGCATTACCTGGTTGATGATGGCGGTGGGCGGACGCTGACCTTCGGCTGCATCGTCGAGGGCAGCGTTCACGTCGATTTCGTTGCCGCCCAAGTGCAGTACAGCGCCCAGCAGTGCCTGGGTGTATTCGTGCTGGGGGTTGGCGAAGATCTTGGCAACGTCACCGGTTTCGACGATTTCGCCGCGGCGCATCACAGCTACACGGTCTGCGAGGTCAGCGACAACGCCCATGTCGTGGGTGATGAGGATGATTGCTGAGTTGAGCTTCTTTTGCAGGTTACGCATGAGGTCGAGGATTTCAGCCTGCACGGTAACGTCCAGTGCGGTGGTCGGCTCATCTGCAATCAAAAGTTTGGGGTTGGTGGAGAGCGACTGGGCAATCATGGCACGCTGACGCTGACCGCCTGACATCTGGTGGGGGTAAGAGTTGAATGCCTTGATGGGGTCTGGCATTTCAACCAGTTCCAGCATGTTAATGGCTTCTTCTTTAGCCTGGGCGGGGGAGATGTCTTTGTGCAGGCGCAGGGTTTCAATAATCTGCTCGCCCACGGTCATCACCGGGTTGAGGGCGGTCATGGGTTCCTGGAAGATGACGGCGATGTCATCACCGCGTACCTGCAGCAGGTCTGAGTTTCTGAGCCCAATGAGTTCTTTGCCGTCTAGTTTGACGGAGCCACTGACGCGGGCGTTCTTGGGTAGCAACCCAATCATGCCCATGGATGACACTGACTTACCGGAGCCTGATTCGCCCACGATAGCGAGTACCTCACCGGCGCGTACCTCGTAGTTGAGGTTCATGGCGGCGGGTACCCACTGGCGTTCGACGCCGAAGTCTACGCTCAGATCGCGTACCTGCAACACCACATCGCCCACGGTGTAGTGGGCTTGGGTGTCTGCTGAAATGTGGGATGGTTTAGTGTTCATGAGTACTGCTTCCCAACTCTTTGCTGTTGAAATCTTCTAGAAATGGGTGAGTGCGTTTGTCGGCACCTGCCCCATTTGTTTGAGAAAATACTAAAACTATGAAATCCCAGTACTTGATAGACCCGCCGGTTCGCTTTCGCGCTAGAACCGGGTATGTATATACCGCTTTCGCAGTGATAGTAGCCCTGATTCTGTGTGCCACGACCGTTATGGAATACGGGGTGGCTGCTCTTTTGACCGGGTGCTGGCCCTGGTTTTTCCTTGCCTACGGTGTCTGGTACTTGCTGGGTTCGCCCGTGCTTGAGATCGACCGTGAGGAGATTCGGGTGAAGAACCCCTTTAAGTATCACCGGGTGGGTTACCCTAACCTGGTTGATATCTCAACGAAGTTCCACTTCACCGCGGTTACTTCGCAGCGACGCTACCAGTCATTTGCTGTTCCCAGTAACGGTATGGCTGCGGCGATGAACCGTAAGACCGTTGATACCAAGAACGTACCGAGTATCTCCTACGGTGCTGAGGGCGGCTTGCGTACCAGCGATTTGCCCCATTCTCTTGCAGGTGGGGCGGCTTTGGTTGCCCGCGGGTACTGGCAAGAAATCGTTGAGGCAGAGCACCTTGAGAGTTTCCCCAATATTGAAGAAACAACCTTCGATGTTAAAGGCGGGGTTATCTTTGCCCTACTGGCTCTTGCTGCTGCCCTGAGCGTCCTACTGTAAAAGATTTACCCTAGGTGCCCGAGGGGAGCTTTAGTTTCTCTCTGAAATTTTGTATGAAATTTTCTGGTGGGGCGGACGCGCCGGTGAGGGTGCGTCCGCCCTTTCGCCTGAGCTCAGGGGTGAGTTCTAGCGGTGTGCCTTGCCGGCATCGGGGGTGTTATCACCCTCGTGGATTGTTTGCCCCACGTTGATGGTGGCTTCCCCGGGTGCTGCCGCTGCCAGACCCTCAACGTTCAAGCCGTTTTCAGCGGAGTGAGCGGTGCGCTCTTTCGCCTTGCGGGGGTTGAACTTTTTCTGGCGGGGGTCGAAGGCATCACGCAGACCATCGCCTACGAAGTTGATGCACAGTGAAAGCACCAGGATGAAGAGACCGGGGAACCAGAAAAGCCAGGGGCGGGTTGAGAATGCAGACTGGTTAGCTGAAATCAGTGAACCCAGTGACCAGTCAGGCTGCTTCACACCGAAGCCCAAGTAGCTGAGAGCGGTTTCGGTGAGAATCGCGCTAGACATCATCAATGAGACGTTCACGGTCACCACGCCAATAGCGTTGGGCAGAATGTGCTTGAAGATGATGCGCATATCTGAGGCACCTGCTAGGCGGGCAGCGTCCACAAACTCACGTTCGCGCAGGGTCAAAAATTCCGCACGTACCAGACGCGCCAGTGAGCTCCAGAAGAGCAGACCAACGATGATACCGAGAGCGATAACGCTCCAGGTGCCCTGAAAGTAGCTACCGGCAATTTTACCGAGCACAGCGGTGAGCAGCATGAGCGGAATAATGATAATCATGTCGGTGAAACGCATGATGACCGCTTCAACCCAGCCACGGTAGTAACCTGCCATACCGCCGAAGAGAACGCCCAAGAAGCCGGCAATGCCGCTGATAAGGACCACTACGAGGAAGGTGTTTTGAATACCGCGCATGGTCATGGCGAAGAGGTCACGGCCTGTGGCGTCCTGACCAAACCAGTGGGTTGCGTTGGGCGCACCGCCGTTGAGCACTGACTGCATTTCGGTGTGGCTGTACTTCCACCAACCGGGAATCGGGCCGATGCCCATAGCGGTCATTGAGAGTAAGAAGATGCCAACGATGATGAGCAGCGATACAACAGCGCCGGTGTTCTGCCTAAAGCGCTTACGAACAATCTGACCCTGGGTCTTGCCCGCTGATTCTTGGGCACGAATATCAGTGTTGGTCTCAACAGCGCGTAGAGCGGTGGTTTCTGTGGTGGGAGCCTTGTGGCTACCGTTGGTGTTTGTAGTGTTGCTCATTATGCTTTCACCCTAACGCGCGGATCAAGAACGGAGTAGAGCAGGTCTGCAACGAGGTTGAAGACCAGTGCCATCAGACCGGTGATGAGGAAGACGCCCATGACGGGGTTGGGGTCGGTGTGTGCCAGTGAGTCTAGGAACAGCGAACCCATGCCCTTGAAGGCAAAGATGCGTTCGGTGACAGCTGCACCGCCGATGATGCCACCAAAGTCCATTGCGATGATAGTTGCCAGGGGAATCAGCGCGTTGCGGAAGGCGTGCTTCATGACGACTCCGCGCTCTGAAACGCCCTTGGCGCGTGCGGTGCGAATGTAGTCCTGATTCATGATTTCCAGCATGGACGCGCGTGAGTAGCGTGAGTAGCTGGCAAGTGAGATCAGGGTGAGGGCGATGGTGGGCAGCAGGATGTGTGTCATGGTGTCAAGACCGGTAATCCAGAAATCCCCGTTGAGGTTGGGGGTTGATGCGTTGGCGGTGGGGATGGGGCGTCCCTTAATGCGCGGGTTGGTGATGTAGTCGTTCCATGACTGCATGAAGCGGTCGGTGAAAATGAGTAGCGCCATGACAAAACCGGTGATGGCGCCGACGCGCATGCCCTGACCGCGGTCGTAACCGCCTGCGCCAGCTCCAACTGCTAGGCCGATGAGGACGAGCGCTGCAGTAATCAGCACGATCATCAGGAAGGTTGCTTGGTTGAGCAACTGCTGAACGGGGAAGTAGATTGCCAAGCCCACTGCGACCATGAACAGACCCGAGGTAAGAGCGCGCTTGTTGCGCAGACCAGAAATGAGCAGGGTGGCTACTACAGCGGTGATGAGACCCAGGATTACCAGGAAGGGAATGCCCAAGAAGGGGTAGAGCATCCACTCAGTCATTGACACAAAAACAATGATTGCCGCGGTGAGAACGAAGCCGAAGACACCCATCAAAATGCGGGTTTTGGTTTTGCCGAATGATGCGGCGAACCAGAAGAGACCAGCTATCGCTGAGATTAACAAGGTAGTGGGAATCGTCACCTGCGGGTTACGCAGAAAGTTGTTGAACCCGATTGCTAAGAACTCTTTGAGCAGAACCGCAATCCAGAAGGACGGCAGTGAGAAGAAGAGGAAGCTGGTGAAGGTGATGGTGTAGTCAAAACCTGAGTACTGGCGAAGCGCCGAGAGAATACCGAGGCTGACACCGATAAGGATTGACAAAATGGTCGAGGCTACGACCAGAACCAGGGTCTGGTAGATAGCGTTAGACAGCAACTGTGTCACGGGGGTACCCGCTAGGTTCTGCCCAAAATCGCACTGGCCCGTAAAGCAGCCGAGTACACCACTGAGCCATATGAAGTAGCGCAGTGGCGCTGGTACATCGAGGTTGAGCGCTTCGGTGCGTTGGGCAATGAGCATCTCTTTGTTCGCACTTTGCATAGTGCGCAGCTCTTCGAGCGGGTCACCGGCAGCGGCGGTGAGAAGATAAATCAGAAAGGATGCACCAAAGAGGATGAACACTGCTGTCAGTAGGCGCCTCGCTACGTACATTAACATGAGTTTGTTCCTGGGGTTATGGAAAAAATGAAGTCTTATTTTATGCAACCAGAGCGCGGATGCCTATAGCATCCGCGCTCATACCTAATTGACCGGATTGGCGTGTAGGCGGTTAGTGCGTAGTGCTGAGTTACTCAGCAATGTCCCACTCTTCAGCGTTCCAGGTAAGGGGGCGCTGACCAGGCTTGGGCTTTACACCGGTGATGAAGTCGCTGTAAGCAGCAACTGCAACTGACTGGAAGAGGGGCAGACCGTAAGCGTCCTTGAACAGCTCGGCATCTGCTGACATCTTGAGGGTGTCAATCTTGTCCTGATCGGTGGTCTTCATGATCTCGTTAGCAGCTGCGTCAACGGTTGCGTTGGAGTAGCTGGTGAAGTTTGAGCTTGAACCGGTCTTAAAAATCTGACCCAGTGACTCGTTACCAACACCTGATGAAACCCAACCGTAGATTGAAGCGTCGTAGGTGCCCTCAGAGCCGGTAACCAGTAGCTTTGCCCACTCTTCGCTACCTGCGTCCTCAACCTTGAAGCCTGCCTTCTCAGCTGATTCCTTGATCATCTGGTAGGAGTTGATGCGGTTGGTGTTCTTGTTGTTGTAAAGAATACGAACGGTAGGAGTCTTGCCTGCCAGCAGTTCCTTAGCCTTTTCGATGTTCGCGTCCATGTTGTCTGAGGGGTACTCAGATGAGTTGTTGGACTCGATGGTCTTGTCGTATGCATCACCATCTGATGAGACGTAAAGCTGTGAGTTCAGAACTACAGCCTTGTCTGACATGGGCTTGATGAGCTTGTTAACGATGTCCTGACGGGGGATAGTCAGCAAGAATGCCTTGCGGACGTTCTCATCGGTGAAGGGGCTACCCTCTACCATGTTCAAATCGAGGTGATCGTATGCCTGGTCGGGCTGGACGTTGGTGGTAACACTTTTAATGCCTTCAACCTGTGACACGGTGTCGATGGATGCCTGGGGGGCAATCATGTTGACGTCACCGTTCTGGAGCGCCTGAACCTGAGCTGCAGCGTCGGGGATGGTCTTGAGAACGATTTCGTTAACCTTGGGCTTTACATCGCCCTGGTAGTTGGGGTTCGCAGTCAGGGTGAGGTCCTGGTTTTCGGTAACACCTGAAACCAAGTAAGGACCGTTACCTACCAGCAGTGCCTCGTTCTCAGGCATGGTGGTGGTGTTGTAGCCGGTGTTCCACGCATCAGCAATCTTGCGCAGGTCAGCGTTTTCTTCACCGGGGGTTGCGGTTTCAAGAACTTCAACGAGTTTTGCTTCGTCCATGCCTGCGAGTTCAGCAACAACGTGAGCGGGCTTGGTTAGATCGTAAGCGATTTCCCAGTCAGCGAAAGCTTGGGGGTAGGTGAAGGAGATGGAGCG
This sequence comes from Rothia sp. ZJ1223, assembly GCF_016900985.1. Classification (NCBI taxonomy): domain Bacteria; kingdom Bacillati; phylum Actinomycetota; class Actinomycetes; order Micrococcales; family Micrococcaceae; genus Rothia; species Rothia sp. ZJ1223. The sequence continues at coordinate 90,580 of NZ_JAFEUT010000006.1, forward strand.
ACCGTCTTCGCCCAGGGTGGGCTTGTTTGCGCCACCGAGACCGCCGGTGTCACCAGCGTAGTCGAAGTAGGTGATACCTTCTTCGCCTTCGCCGTTGAAGTAGCCTGAGAGGTTAGCCCATGCCAAGAGCAAATCGCCCTTGTCGATGTCGTTGCCGTCTGACCACTTCTGGCCGTCGTTAACCTTGTAATCAACCTTGATACCTTCGCCCTCTTCGGTCATGCCGTAGGAGCCGAACCATTCGTTGTGGCGAATGTCGAAGGTGTCAGTGACGGTGTAGAAACCGCGGGAAGTGAGCTGGTCAACGGTGCCGTTGGTGTCGCTGTTACCCTCGGCAGCGTCAGTGTTGAGTGAGGTGAAGACGTTGGTGATTGCCATTGACACTGACTTGTCTTCTGAGCCGGCTGCACCTGATGAGCTACCTGAACCGGTTGAGGCGCAGGCGGTGAGGCCGAGTGCTGCGACTGCGGTCAGGCTGAGAGCGCTTGAGATACGTGAAGAGCGCATGCTTTTGGTCTCCTTCTATATGAATGAGTGATGTAAGTGTTGCGGCCTAATGACCCCTGCCACAGGCGCCTGTGACTGGTAACACGAAGTGTGGTTTTATCATAGGTCATGAAGTCTTAGAAAATGAAATGGAAAAGGGAATTTGGATGTTAAGTTTTTGTTAACCCAAAAAATAGGGAACCGTCCATCTGACTGCTGGAGACCCTTAAAGCCCTGAAATGAAGCGCAACAAACGGGGAGCAGTACGCTATGCGAGACAGCGATGGGTCAGCGAATATTACCAAGCTGTAGTCTGAATTTTATGATGTTTCAGGTCAAGCAGTTTTACGAGTTAACCCTTGAAGAGCTCAACGCGATTTACATAGCCCGTTCTCAAGTTTTCACTGTGGGGCAGCAGCTCACAGTGCAAGAACCAGATTTGGTGGATCGTCACGCCGTACATGTCTTTCACGCAGATTCTAACGGTACTGTTCTTGCTTATCTGCGTCTTATTCATCTGGAGACCCTTACTGACTCCCATTACCCGCAAGTAACAGCTGCCTACGCCATCTCTCGCGTTGCAGTGGTACCTGAAGCGCGCGGACGCGGTCTGGGGCGCAAAATTCTGGAGCGCGCCCTTGAGTGGGTGAGCGCAGAAACCAAGGCTGAAAAAGTCCTGATTGATGCCCAGTCGTACCTAAAAGATACCTACTATGCGCCGGCAAGATTCGTGCAGGTGGGTGAAGAATTTGAAGAAGTTGGATTACCTCACGTCAAGATGATTCTGGAGGTTCCCCGCCCATGAGTGCCTTTACCCTCAAAACCTTTGACGAGCTTACGACCGCTGAACTCTACGCCATTGTCGCTGCGCGCACCGCTGTTTTCATCGTGGAACAGAACTGCCCCTACCAAGATACCGACGGTCTTGATGCCCACTGCCAGCACCTCTACCGCATGAATAACGGAGACATTGAGGCTTACCTGCGTATCTTTGACCGTAGCTCGGTGGCGGATCATCATTCACCGCGCCGGGAGGGCGTTGCGTCCTTAGGGCGCATCATCACCACAGAATCAGCACGTGGCACCGGGCTAGGGCACCAGCTGGTGGAGACCGGTATTGAGCATGTGCGCGCCACTATGCCGCACGTGTACACTGTTTTTATCTCAGCCCAGGAGCATCTGGCTGAGACCTTCTATGCGACCCACGGCTTTCGCAGGGTCTCTGAACCCTACCTCGAAGACGACATCCCGCATGTGGATATGGAGCTCACTCTTTAAACACAAAAATTGTGCAATTTTTGTTCTTTTCTCTTGGAGAATCAAACAAAAATTGCACAATTTTGTGCGGGAAAAGCTACTAGTTACTTGGTAGTAATCTTCAGCAGCTGATCACCGATGGTGACAGCACCGGTTGAACCCTCAACATCGTCGAACTTCACAGTGTTAGTCACCAGAACCGGGGTAACCAGCGGGTAGCCAGCGTTCTCGATTACAGAGCGATCGAAAACAATCAGCTCCTGGCCAGCAACAACGCGCTCACCCTTAGCTACCTTCACGGTGAAACCTTCGCCACCGAGGTTCACGGTATCGATACCCACGTGAATGAGCAGTTCAACACCGGAATCCAGCTTGATGCCCACAGCGTGAGCTGACGCGGGAGTTGCGATGATCTTGCCATCAGCAGGAGCCACTACGGTGTTGCCGCTGGGATCAATGGCGACACCCTTACCGAGCTTCGCTGCTGCGAAGATGGGGTCGGGAACCTCAGCCAGAGGAATCGCGCGTCCTTCAAGAGGCGCGGTCAGAGTGATAATATCACCGGCAGCTGCAGGCTGCGCGGATGCGGTTGCCGCGGTGCCGTGTGCAGTGGTGTGAGCTGCTGCGGTTTCAGTGGGAGTAGCTACAGGGGCCCCGGTCTCTACGGGGTCAACAACAGCGGCGTTACCTGCTACTACGGGGGCACCAACAGCTGCTGCCTCAGGCTCGGTCTTCTGGCTCTTTGATTCGTAGCCGAAAATCAGTACACCTGCCATAGCGCCGAAGAAGGCGATAGCCAGACCAACCATGTAGAGGTACCAGGGCTGCATAGCAGGAATAGAAATCAGAGAGGTGAAGGCGAAAGCGTAGGACTTAACACCCAGAGCTGAGATGGTAGCACCACCGATAATCGCGGGAACCAGAATCAGGGGAAAGACGCGCTTGTAACGCAGAACAATGCCGTACAGGGAGGGTTCAGAGATACCACCGAGCAGACCGGAGGCGGCTGCACCAACGGCGGTCTGGCGGAGTTCCTTGTTGCGGCGAGCCACGATAGCAACACCGGTAACAACACCGAAAACAGCGAAGTTGTAAGCGCCCATGGGGGACTGGATGAAGTCAGTGCCCGTGGTCTGCAGGTTGTTAATCATGACAGCGTTCAGGGGCCAGTGCAGACCCAGGGGAACCATAAACAGGTAGAGACCGGCGATAACGCCACCTACCAGCCAGGGAGCAACTTCATTGACGCCGCCAATGAAGTCAGAGATACCGAGCGCGAACTTGATGCCGATGGGGCCAATGAGGAAGGCAGTTAGGGGAACCAGAATCATCACAGAAATCATGGGCACGAAAACCATGTGAAGCATGGTGGGGATGACCTTCTTTAAGAAGCGCTCCAGGGGCGCTAGCAGAGCCGCGGCGAAGAGGGGCGGGAAAATCTGACCGGTGTAGTTCATAACGTAGAGAGGCAGATCAAGACCCAAGAAAGGAACACGGACAACGCCGTCTACAGCGATGTCTGCAAAGCCCTGAAAAGTGCCGGTCATCAGAGCTGCGGGAATAGCTGCACCAACCCACATGTTGGCACCGAGACGCTTAGCCGCGGTCGCACCCAGCATGATGGGCATGAACTGCAGAACAGACAGGGAGGCTGCCAGCATGATGAACCAGAAGGGGAAGGCAGCTCGCCACTCATTGAGCATCGCTGCTGCCGCGTCAGCATCAGCAAGACGCGGGCCATTCACAATGTCGATGTTAACGCTTTCGCCGGTGAGGTCGGTGTACTGACCAAAGAAGCCCAGCTGCTGCATGAACACGATCAGGGTCAGGATCATTGAGGTACCCAGCAGTGCCCAGAGCACGGGGCGGAATGAATCTGACAGAACGTCGAAGACACGGGTCAAGGGGGACGCCTTCTTTTCGTTGGCATCGTTAGCGGCGGCGCTTTCACCTACATGATTCATGCCGGGTAGCTTCTGCATCTCGTTGTAAACAGATTCAACCTTGTCGCCCAAAACAACCTGGGTCTGACCTGACTGCTCAATGATGGAAAGAACACCGGGGGTGTTCTCAATCGCCTTGGCATCAATTGCTGCCTTGGACTTGGGGGTAACGCGCAAACGGGTAGCGCAGTGGGTGAAGTGAGAGATATTCTCGGGGCCTCCCAGACCTTCGAGGATCCTCTTACCCATCTCGGTATTATTCACCGTGATTTCTCCTTGTAAGAAGTAACAAAAAATCGCATCAAAACTGTTGCAGAAAACAAAAAGACCCGAGTTGCTAACGTTCGACTTTTCACACCTGTAGTATGCCCTCACCATGAGGGAGGCACACCACCTAAGAAAAACTACGAACCACACCGCGAGGGAGGGCTTGAGCTTTCAGGTGAAAAGTTTCAAGAGCGCAGTAGCGTTTGGCTACTTTCCTCTTGAAAATGTAAGCAACTCAGGTCTTGCCTGCTAACCAGTAACAATCCTGATGAATACTGTGCAACCGGTGTAGCCACCGATTACGTTTCGTGTGATGATTCTACTCCACTGCTTTTTAAAGGGCAAGAAAAAGAAAGCAATATGCCCATCTTTTTGCAGCGCTTGCACTAAAGATTGTGTGCTTTGCGCTGGCGGTGAACCCAGCGCGCTGTAGCGGCTAGGCGCGTCCGCCCGCGTGAACCCTAGCCTCGCGGGCAGCTTCAACAGCCTCGGGGTGGTGCTGGTGCATCCAGCGCTTGTGGTAGCGGTAGTTGATTTCAATCAGCACGCTACCGACCACACCGGCAACCAGGCAGGTGGTTAGAAGCTGACCGGCGGGGAACTCAAACTGGTGGTACCACTGCGAAGCGGGCACCAAAACCGCCAACGCCAAACCTGCGTACATGGCAGCAACCAGGGCGGCGCGCTTAGCATCGAGGGGGCGGACGGCGGTGGTGAGGTTCCACAGACCCAACAAGACCAGGGTAATCAGTGTTGCCGTCTGCAACTGCTGACCGGACGCTACGCCCTCGGCAAAGAGGGCGCGTCCTACAAAATTCACGGCAACCAGGGTGAGAGCAACAATCAAGGCACTGGGAATCGCAAAGTGCAGGGCACGCTGCAAGAAGCCCGGAACATAGCGGCGAGTATTGTGCATCATAGTGAGGAAGAAGGCCGGGCCGCCCACAATCAATAGGTCAGCGGTGGAGTACTGACGGGGCAGTAGCGGGAACTTCCAGCACAAAATACCCAACAGCACACCAAGGGCAATAGCGAAGCCGGTTTTTGTCAGGAAGAGGTTGGTGACCCGCTCAATATTGGCAATAATCTTGCGCCCCTCAGCCAGTACAGATGGCAGACGGTCAAAGCGTCCGTCCAAGAGAATTAGGCGTGAAACGGCTTTAGTTGCGGGGGCAGCATTACCCATGGCAATACCCAAATCGGCGTGTTTGAGGGCAAGGGCGTCATTGATGCCATCGCCCGTCATCGCCACGGTGTGCCCAGCCTCCTGCAGGGCAAGCACCATGTTCTTCTTTTGCTTGGGGGAAACCCTACCAAAAACATTGTGGGTCAAAGCTGCCTGAGCAAGCTCCTTGCCGTTTTCGGGCAGGGTTGAGGCATCAATAGCACCGTTTTCAACATCCATACCTGCGATACGCGCGGCAGCAGCAACGGTTTGCGGGTTATCGCCAGAGAAAACTTTGAGGTCAATGCCCTGCTCGGTGAAGTAACGCAGCGTCTCAGGTGCCTCAGCGCGTACCTGCTCACGGAAGGTAATCAGTACCGCGGGGGTAGCATCGGGCTTGTCTGTGAGCGCCTTGCCATCAGCTCCTCGCGGCAAGGACGGGGCATGCGAGAGCACCATGGTGCGCAAACCTGAAGCGGCAAGTTTAGCGGCGCGGACGCGCTCAGGCGAGTCAGCGGGCAACAGAGCTTCAGGCGCGCCAAGTACCCAGGCACCGGTTTCAAACTCAACGGCTGAGAAGCGCTGGGCTGATGAGAAAGCGATGGTCGCGGCTGCCGGTTGCGCGGGTACCTCAGTGAACTCTTCACCCAGCGCAGCAGCGGTGGGGTTAGCGTTCTCATCAGCACCAAACCACGCCAGCGCCCGCTGCCAGCCGGAGGGCGCGCCGGGGAACTCCACCGCGTCGTTGAACCCTACTCCACCTTCGGTCAGGGTACCTGTCTTATCGAAGCACACCACATCAACGCGTGCGAGTACCTCAACAGCAGGCTGCTCCTGAATGAGCACCTCATCTTGGGCGAGTTTCACCGCCGCCACCGCAAAAGAAATGGTGGTCATGAGCGCCAGCCCCTGCGGAATCATAGAGGCAATCGACGAAACAGCAACAATGGTGGTGTCCTGCCACGCACCGCTGTCAAGAGCATACTGCCAGCCACCGGCGGCAACCATCTGACCGTTAACCACAATGGCAATAATGGGAATCAGCGCGAACGTAATCCACTTGACCACGCGCTCCATACCGGCACGCAACTCAGAGCTAATCTGCGAGAACTGACGTGCCTCATGCGCTAGCTTGTTAGCGTGGGACTCACTGCCCACCGCAAAAATCTGCACCCTACCGGTACCATGAACCACTGAGGACGCAGACAGCACCGTATCACCAGGCTTCTTAGCTACCGGGTCATTCTCACCGGTCAACATCGATTCATCAAGATCTAACCCGTCAGAGGTGAGGACGCGCGCATCCGCCGGCACCTGATCCCCGCGCTTAAGCACCACAACATCGTGGAGCACCAGCTCATTCAGAGCAACCTGCTGAACCGCCCCATCACGCACCACCGTTGCCGGGTCGCGGCGCAAAAGGGCAATCGCGTCCAGCTTCTTCTTCGCTGAGTATTCCTGAACGAAACCCACCACCACGTTGGTGACCGCCGCAAGCAGAAAGAGCATATCGAGCCATCTGCCCAAGAGAATAACGGCAAGACCGCACAGCCCCAGCACAAGATTAAAAAGAGTAAAGAGGTGGGTACGCGCAATCGCGCTCACAGGGCGCGAGGTACTGGTATCAACTGTGTTCGTCTTACCCTCGCGGGTAAGTTCTTGCACCTGGTCACCAGAAAGCCCGGTGGTAGCGAGTTCCGTATCTGTTGCCCGGTGTGTAGCTACCATCGAATGTGCGCCCTGCCTTTGAACGAAAAGTGTCTTTACAACTGCCGCGTAGAACCTGCCTACATGTTGCCCAGTTTACCTGCCGGAGGCGTCCTTGCGTGTTTCGCATCCGTGGCAATGGGTGTCTTATGAAGATTTTAGAGCGCTCACCGTAGCCCGTCACCATTCCCAGGAACGAGATTAGCCGGCAGACCACTACGCCCCCGGTGCAACAAACCCTCAACCGCGAGAGGACACGTGTGCGTCAAAATCATGCCGATTATGATGCACACGTGTCCTCTCGCAAGAGATGGGAGGCTTAGCCCTGCGCTACCTCACCGAAGTAGCGTGCCATGGTGCCCTCATGTGCTTCGCGCATCTGCTCGATGCTCAGAGAGAATTCGCCCTGAACTTCCAAAGCATTTGATGCTGAATCAACCACACCAATGCGAGCGGTGGGGAAGTTACGTGCGGTACACATGTCGTTGAAACGAACTTCCTCAGAACGAGGAACAGAAACAACCACACGTCCCAGAGACTCTGAGAAGAGCAGAGTGAAGATATCTACACCGTCACGCTGAGCGACCTCCCCCAAACCAATACGGGCACCGGTGCCAAAACGCAGGCACGACTCCACCAAAGTAGCAGCCAAACCACCAGTAGCAACGTCATGCGCAGCGTCAATCATGCCATCGCGTGACATATTCACCAGCATATCGCCCAAGGTGCGCTCCAACGCCAAATCAACCTTGGGAGGCTGACCGCCCAAGTGACCCTTCAAACGTGCCCATTCCGAACCGTCCAGCTCGTCGCGGGTAGTGCCCAGCAGGTAAATAGCCTGACCGTCTTCAGTATCAGACCAGCCTGAGGGGGTACGGCGGGTGACATCGTCCATCACGCCCATCATCGCCACCACGGGGGTGGGGTTGATGGCGCGCTCGCCGGTCTGGTTGTAAAGAGAAACGTTACCGCCGGTAACGGGAACACCCAGTTCCATACAACCGTCTGCCAAACCGCGCACAGCTTCAGCGAACTGCCACATCACATCGGGATCCTCGGGGGAGCCGAAGTTCAGGCAGTCAGACACAGCAACGGGGCGTGCGCCAACGGTTGCTACGTTGCGGTACGCCTCAGCCAAGGACGCGCGTGCGCCCTCATAGGGATCGAGCTTGGTGAAGCGGGGGTTTGAGTCGGTTGCCAGTGCAACACCCAAACCGGTCTCTTCATCCACGCGAATGACACCAGAATCATCGGGCATTGCCAGAGCGGTGTTGCCCTGCACGTAGCGGTCGTACTGGTTGGTAATCCATGACTTTGAGCAGAGATTGGGCCCTGCCATGAGTTCCAGTACAGCATTGCCCAGGGCACCTCCCGAGGTGGGGCGCTGCGCGTCCGCCTCCGAACCGGTGAAGTGGTTCGCCTGCAGCTCGTCCTGCCACTTTGGGCGGGCGTAAGGACGCTCATAGGTGGGGCCGTCGTGGGCAACGGTCTTGGGGTCAACGTCGACGATGATTTCGCCGTCCCACTCGATGGTCAGGCGACCCGAGCCGGTGACTTCGCCCAGTACGGAGTACTCGACGTCCCACTTCTCCATGATGCCTTCAAAGCGTGAGAGGTTCTCGGGAGTGACAACAGCCATCATACGCTCCTGGGATTCTGACATGAGAATCTCGCCGGGAGTCAGGGTGGGGTCGCGCAAGAGTACCTTGGTCAGATCGACGTGCATGCCGCCGTCACCGTTGGACGCCAACTCGGAGGTTGCACAGGAGATACCGGCAGCGCCGAGATCCTGAATACCTTCAACAATGGAGTTCTTAAAGAGCTCCAGACAGCACTCAATCAGTACCTTCTCAGCGAAGGGGTCGCCCACCTGAACAGCGGGACGCTTAGAAGGCTTGGTGTCATCGAATGACTCTGATGCCAGAACGGACGCGCCACCGATGCCGTCGCCACCGGTGCGGGCACCGAAGAGAACAACCTTGTTGCCAACACCAGAAGCGTTTGCCAGGCGAATGTCTTCGTGACGCATGATGCCAACAGCCAGCGCGTTAACCAGGGGGTTTGCCTGGTAGCACTCGTCGAATTCAACTTCGCCGCCGATATTGGGCAGACCCAGTGAATTGCCGTAGCCGCCCACACCCGAGACAACGCCGGGTAGGACGCGCGCGGTATCTTCGTGGTCGATGGCGCCGAAACGCAGGGGATCCATGACAGCAACCGGGCGCGCACCCATCGAAATAATGTCACGCACAATACCGCCAACACCGGTTGCAGCACCCTGGTAGGGCTCAACGTAGGAGGGGTGGTTGTGCGACTCGATCTTGAAAGTAACAGCCCAACCGTTACCAATGTTGGTCACACCGGCGTTCTCACCAATGCCTACCATGAGATCTTTCTTCATCTCATCGGTGACCTTAGCGCCAAACTGTTTCAGGTGAACCTTCGATGACTTGTAGGAGCAATGCTCAGACCACATCACCGAATACATCGCCAACTCAGCGGCAGTGGGGCGACGTCCCAGAATCTTCTTGACGTCTTCAAACTCGTTTTCTTTGAGACCGAGCTCAGCCCAAGGCAGCTCGGCGTCGGGGGTAGCCGCCGCATTCTTGACGGTATCCAGATTAAACTGCTTTTCGCTCATAAGAGTATAAATTTCCTTGAAACTAGAGCTTAGCGGGCAGAAACCAGCTGGTTGAGAACAGAAGTGAAAACACCCAGACCATCAGCGCCACCGCGCAGGGCAACATCACCGAAACCAGAAGAATCAGGGCCGAAACCGGGCTCAACTGCGTGCTCGGGGTGGGGCATCAAGCCAACCACGTTGCCGCGCTCATTGGTGATACCGGCGATGTCATTGCGAGAACCGTTGGGGTTCACACCAACGTAGCGGAACACCACGCGTCCTTCAGCTTCAAGAGCCTCTAAGGTGTGCGCGTCCGCAACGTATTGACCGTCCTGATTCTTCAACGGAACAACGATCTGCTGACCTTTTTCAAAATCAGAAGTCCAGAAAGTCTCATTGTTGTCGATGCGAAGAACCTGATCGCGGCAAATGAACTTGCGGTGATCGTTCTTAATCATCGAACCGGGCAACAGGTGGGTCTCTGTCAGAATCTGAAAACCATTGCAAATACCCAGCACCGGCAGCGGCGATGAACCAGAAGTGCCAGAGGCAGAAGCAGCCTTAGCAACCTTCTCCATCATCGGAGCCTTTGCCGCAATAGCACCGGCACGCAGGTAATCACCATACGAAAAACCGCCGGGCACAACAACTGCATCTACATTCTGCAAATCGGTATCGTTGTACCACAGCGGTACGGCAGTGCCACCAGCAAGAGTAACCGCCCGCACAGCGTCGCGGTCATCCAAAGTGCCAGGGAAGGTAATAACACCCACGCGCACATCAGCCAGCGCGCTATTGGTCGGTGCGGTAGAAAAATCGCCCACCAAGGGAACTTCGGTAGGAGCCAAAGACTCAGCCATTACTTAGTCCTCCAGCGCTTCAACGTTGACGACGTCCTCGATAACGGGGTTAGACAGCAACTCGGTAGCAGCTTCACGAGCCTGCGCCAACAGCTCTTCAGTTACCTCACCCTCAACGGTGAGTTCAAAACGCTTACCCTGACGAACATCAGTGAAATTCTTCAGACCAATGCGGGGCAGTTCGTTAGCAATAGCCTTACCTTGGGGGTCAAGAATCTCGGGCTTGAGCATAACGTCAACAACAATACGGGCCATAGTGTGGGCACTCCTAGATGTGCGTAAAAGGTAACAATTGACCAGTTACATCTTAACTTAAAAGCTAGGGGTGGTAACCATATGTGCCGGGCGGTTCGCAGGTGGGTGTACAAAGGGTGCTTGTGCTCCTATCGCGTACTATAAAACCATGGAGTTTCTGATAGGAACGGGACTTGCTGCTTCGGCTGGGCTGAATGCGTATGTGCCTTTGCTTGCGCCCCCTGCTCAACGCGGTGTCCGCTGGGTTCGCTGTCCCCGTGTTCTCAACCGGTGAGGATGCCGGTGCTATCGCCCTTTCGCTGGCTGCTATCTTCCTGCCGCTGATCGCCCTCATCGCTCTGGTTGCCACCGCCGTCTTCGTTGGCATGAAGATCAGAAAGTTTAAGCGCCGCAGAAAATACCGGGACGCGGTGACAATTCTCTAGACTTCCATACAAGAGGTGGGAGGCAGACTGGGCGGTCTGCTCCCTTCCGTACCTATTGTTTAAAGGGTGAGCGAAATATCTGCCGAGGTCTGGGAAAGTGATGTGAACTACGTTATCTTGGGAGGTAGGACGTCTTGTTACGTCCAGCCCATATGTATTTACCCCTCATGTCGCAAAGGTGCGTACTCGTGAAAAATGTCAGAAAGTTTGCCGCTCTTCCTTTCGCCGCAACCATCTTATTTACCGGTGTAGGTATTGCAGGGGCAACACCCGCCCCCATCCTCCCCGCCACAGGCGACCCCGGAACATACACCGAGCAGAACATCGCCGAAAAACTGATCGGCGATTCTTCAAACTACCGAATTCCTGCGCTGGCAGACCTCGGTAACGGTGTAGTACTTGCCGCCTGGGACGGGCGTCCGACAAACGCAGCAGATGCTCCCAACCCCAACTCCATCGTCATGCGTCGCTCCATTGATAACGGTCAGACCTGGGGCGAAACAACCTTCATCGCCAAGGGCAACCTCGGTACTGATGGCACCCAGAAGTACGGTTACTCAGACCCCTCATTCGTTGTAGACCATGAAAGCGGTAAGGTTTTTGCCTTCTTCGTGTACTGCAAGAACCAGGGCTTCTGGGGTAGCCAGTACGGTAATGACATTAGTAAGAACCCCAACGTCATGGCAGCGGTTGTGGTTGAATCATCAGATCAGGGCGTTACCTGGTCAGAGCCCCGCGACATCACCTCTATCGTCAAGCCCGGCAACGGTGAAGGCGCGCCCGCAGTGGGTGATATCCGCTCAACCTTCGCTACCTCCGGTGAGGGTATTCAGCTCAAGTACGGTGAGCACAAGGGTCGCCTCATGCAACAGTTCACCGGCATGGTCAAAATGCCCGATGGTAGCGAAAAGACCCGCGCCTACACCGTCTACTCCGATGACCACGGTGTCACCTGGAAGCGCGGTGGCTTCGCAGGCATCGGCATGGACGAAAACAAGATTGTTGAGCTGTCTGACGGACGCATCATGCTCAACTCCCGCGACTTTGACGGCTCCGGCTACCGCAAGGTTATCATCAGCAATGACAGCGGTGAGACCTGGGGCGAAACCGTAATTGACACCGCGCTACCTGACCCCAAGAACAACGCTTCAATCACCCGCATGTTCCCGGACGCACCCGAAGGCTCAGCTGATGCGAAGAAGCTGATATTCACCAACTCCAACAACAACGCTAATAGCGCCCGCGTTAACCTGAGCGCTCGCGTTTCGTGTGATGACGGCGAAACCTGGCCGAGCGTCCGCCAGTTCAAGGACGGCTTCGGCGCTTACTCCACCGCAACCGCCCTCTCAGACGGCACATTCGGTGTTTTCTACGAGGCGAGCTACAAGAATGACATGCGCTTTGGCTCCTTCGATGAAGCCTGGCTGAACTACGTTTGCGCGCCAGTGAGCGTTGATGAAACTAAGGCAGTAGCGGGCGAAACCACCAGCGTTCCCGTTACCATCACCAACCAAGAAGACACCCCTCTCAGCGGCAAGGTCACCATTCACGATTCCAAGGGCTTCACCGCCAACGAAGTCACTGTTGAGGCGATCCCTGCCGGTGAAACCCGCACCGTGAACGTAGAACTGACCGCCAGCGAGGAAGCACGCAACGCTAGCATGGACGCTGTCTTCACCAGCACCACAGGCAAGCAGTCCCGCGGTACTTTCCAGGTGAAAGTCCCCGCAGCTTACGTCTTTGGCGTTACTGTGTCAGGAACCGGTCCGCAGTCGCGCGATTTGACCACCACCCCCTACAAGGTGGGCGACAAGATTAACTACAACATCACCGTTGCTAACACCTCGAATGAATCTGTCAGCGTCGTACCCAGCGCGGGCAACTTTGAGCAGGGCTTCTTCCCGCCCATCGCGCCCAACTGCCGCTACAGCAACCTCGCAGTTGACGCGATGTACGAGTGCAAGACTGCCTCACACACCGTTACTGAAGAAGATATCGCTCGTGGCTACTTCGAACCGCTGATGGTCTTCACCGTCACTTCTCGTACCGATGCTAGCCGCACCACTACCGTTGAGCACAAGGGCGAACGTGTTTATCTGACCCCCGTCGCCCCTGAACTGACCGTCACCGGCACCATGAGCTCACCGGCTCAGGAAACCTACGCAGAAGGTGACAAGATCGCCTACAGCTTCAAGGTCACTAACCCCAACGACTACGCAGTAACCGTGGTGCCCACCGCCGGTAACTTCGACGCTGGATTCCTGCCCAATAGCGCACCCAACTGCCGTTACCGCAACCTGGGCGCACAGGCATCCTACGACTGCACCACCGCGGTACATACTGTCACTGCTGAAGACATCGCCCGCGGCTACATTGACCCGGTAGCAGTCTTTGAAGTCTCACCGCAGATTTCAGGTACCACCCAGACCGTTGAATTTGCGGGGGAGCGCATCAACCTCGCCCAGGAGCCTCGCGAACCCCGATTCATTGACGTTCCAGAAGATTACCCCTTCTTTAAGGAAATTGAATGGCTCGCAGCCCAGGGCATCACCACCGGCTGGTCAGATGGCACCTTCCGCCCCACCGAGTCAATTGAACGCGGTGCGATGGCAGCCTTCTTCTACCGCATGGCAGACTCACCCGAGTTCGAAGCCCCGGCAACCCCCACCTTCAAGGACGTACCCACCACCCACCTCTTCTACAAAGAGATTGAGTGGATGGCAGCCCAGGGCATCACCACCGGCTGGTCAGATGGCACCTTCCGCCCCGATGCCTCAACCGAACGCGCAGCAATTGCAGCCTTCTTCTACCGTTATGCAGGAGAACCCGCAGTAGCAGCTGACTACGTTCCGCCTTTCACCGACGTCAAGGACAGCAACATGTTCTACCGCGAAATCAGCTGGTTCTCCCAGCAGAACATCGCAAAGGGCTGGGCTGATGGCACCTTCCGCCCCGACTCCTCCATCCAGCGTGCGGCAATGGCAGCGTTCATTTACCGCTACGAGACCATGTAAGAGTTCTTAGAACTTTCACAGCGCTGATATAAAAACTGCTGCACCTCATCACCGAGGTGCAGCAGCTTTTTAATGACCAGACTGATGGGCGTGAAAATCTCGCAACAGCCCGGCAGAGGCGCTGGTTCTCTCATACAGTGCTTCTTTGAGTGCCTCCACAGACGCGCGGGTGAAGCGGATGCCCGGTGCCGACTCGTCCTGGGCCAGCGCGTCCTCACCGAACCAACTCATTACGCTGAATTCATTGACGCCCAAGTACACGGCGGTCTCTGCAATAGTCATGGAATCAGACATAACTCTCCTGAAAATTGAGTGAAGTGGGGTAATCAACAACCACCTGTAAGAGGCGGTTACGAATCTGAACTGAACGCAGCGCAAACTGACGCTGAATCTTTACATACTCTGCTTTACCTTCGGCGGTTTCAACCTTAACCGGCTCATAACCCCAATCAACAAGATCGTAAGGGGCTGCTTTCATATCAAGTTCTCGCACCTGCCAAGCAAGTTCGAAAGCATCCATGAGCAACTCTGATGAGACCAAGGGCAGAAGTTTGTACGCCCACTTGTAGACATCCATATTGGCGTGCAAACAAGCAGGCTGCTCAAGGACGCGCTGGGTCTCGCGGGTAGGTTGCAACTCGTTCATAGGGGTCGCTTGCGGCATAAAAAACCGGAAAGCATCAAAATGAGAACAGCGAATCTTGTGGCTTTCAACCACAGCATCTGTGCCCTCTGCTCCCAGACGCAAATCAAGGTAGTCGTGGCGAATATTGTTCTCAACAGATTTATACGCCATTGCCCACTCGTGCATACCAAAGCAACCAAAATAGCCGGGCTTAGCCGCGGTATTGCCCAGAATCTCGCGCGTGAAATCAACAGCAGTGCCGCGCTTTTCTAAGAAAGCGTGAATATCAACGGTGACCGCGCTGTTGTGGCTAGCGAGTCTATGCGCCCTGTCGGTATCAAGACCTAACTGTTCTAACTCAGGTGCCGAAAGTGTCCGGTAAAACTTCTGGCTCGCGTACTCTGGCGCGTCCAAAAGAACTACACCCGCACCCGGATGCCAGCGCTTGAGCTGGGCAGGTTTGAGCGTGTAATAAGTGAAAAGAAAGTCCTCTACCGGATGCTTCAACCCACGATTACGCCGCTCAACGTAAGGATTAGCGTAGCGGCTGGCGCGCTTCTCGTGAGCGGCAGCCAGCTTTTCCCAATCCTTGCGGGGTAAAACGGTGAAAGTAGAAGAAGTCATGGGTACAAGTTTAGTCTGGCTCGTGAGTTCACTGCTCTGCGATAAGACGCCCACGACATGAAAGGGGTGTGTTTTCCCTCAAGAACCTCAGCCCGCTGCCAAACTTCTGAACATCCCTCAACGTTTCGATCGGTTGCTTCGACAAATAATAAAAGCCACGAGATGAGGCAAATAGTGAAGGCAAGGCTTAGCACAAAGAATTGCAGCGTAAGGAAGCCCGCCCCCATATAGGCATCTGCGTAAGTGTGGGTAATCAAGGCGCTGATCCCCGTTGCTAGATAGCAAAGGACGCACAGAAAAAGGAGAAACCTTAGCCTCCTCCGTGATGCAAGGAATTTAA
Source organism: Rothia sp. ZJ1223 (assembly GCF_016900985.1). NCBI lineage: Bacteria > Bacillati > Actinomycetota > Actinomycetes > Micrococcales > Micrococcaceae > Rothia > Rothia sp. ZJ1223. Next base: position 106,171 of record NZ_JAFEUT010000006.1, read on the forward strand.
TCATGACGAATCACCAGCTCCCCTGTAGCGACTCCTGTCGAAAGTTCGCACAGCCCAAAAATAGACATCGGATGCGTTGAGGCAACTCATACTGATTGCATGGTTATCTCAACAGTTTATTTGCAGGAAAGGCAACTAACAATGGGGAGAACCTTATACACCCCACAAACACAAAGCGCCCGTGCTCTCTCACAGTCGTGAAAGAGCGCGGGCACCTCTACAAAAACTAGGCTTTAGCGGCCGGTACCACCGTAAACAGTAGCCTGACCCTCGGCGTCCAAATTGAAAGCAGAGTGAACAGCGCGAACAGCCTCGTCCAGCTTGTCAATATCAGTAATCACTGAAATGCGAATCTCAGAGGTAGAAATCATCTCAACGTTCACACCTGCCTCGCGCAGCGCATCAAAGAATTTGAAGGAAACACCGGGGTTTGCCTTCATGCCGGCACCCACCAGAGACAGCTTGCCAATGGAATCGTTGTACTGAATCTCCTCAAAACCCAGCTCAGCCTTGCGGTTGGTCAGCACCTCAACAGCCTTACCACCTTGCGCCTGGTCGAGAGTGAAAGAAATATCGGTGACATCGGGACGATCAGTTGAAACGTTCTGCACAATCATGTCGAGGTTTACATCTGCCTCGCTCAGTAGACCAAACACCTTCGCGGCAGAACCGGGCACATCGGGCACACCAATAACGGTGACCTTCGCTTGGGTGCGATCGTGCGCAACACCAGAAATCAAGGGCTGCTCCAAGGGGATCTCCTTTAAGTTCTCGAACTCAAATTCTTCGGGGTTATCGGGGAGCACAATGGTTCCCTCAAGCTGCGAGAACGACGAACGCACATGCAACTTCAAATTGAATCGACGCGCGTACTCAACGCTGCGCAGATGCAAAATTTTCGCACCGTTGGCAGCCATCTCAAGCATCTCTTCACTGGTAACAGTATCTAGTTTACGGGCTGAAGGCACAATGCGCGGGTCAGCGCTGAAGACACCGTCAACATCGGAGTAAATTTCGCACACGTCAGCGTTCATCGCGGCAGCCAGCGCTACAGCGGTGGTATCTGAACCGCCGCGCCCCAAAGTGGTGATATCACCGGTCTGACGGTTCATGCCCTGAAACCCGGCGACGATAGCGATGTTGCCCTCTTCAACAGAACGCTGAATACGCTCGGGGTTTACCTCAACCAAACGCGCGGAGCCGTGTACGCCGTCCGTAATCATGCCAGCCTGCGAACCGGTGAATGACTGAGCTTTAGCGCCCAGGGAGTTCACAGTCATAGAAAGCACCGCCATAGAAATACGCTCACCGGCCGTCAGCAGCATATCTAGTTCGCGGGAAGGGCCGGGCACAGAATTGGTGGCTTCCGCAGCAAGATCAAGCAGCTCGTCAGTGGTATCGCCCATGGCGGAGACAACCACTACAACATCATTGCCTGCCTGCTGGGTGTCCACAATGCGACGGGCTACGCGCTTGATGCCGTCAGCATCAGCAACAGAAGACCCACCGAACTTTTGGACGATCAGGCTCATCGATATCTCCAGTAAAAAAGGTTGTGGCACCGGCTAGTTTTCCGGCTGTTTACATCGTATGCGGTTACGGTTAGCCCGCCACATTTGATAACAAATACTACTTTATGACGCGGTATGACGGCTGTGCGCGGCGGGACGGTGCTGTTTCACATGGTGGGCGTTGGTCTGCCGCCCACATCGTAGGCAAAAACCGCAACGCTCGGGTGTAAAGACAACGTTCGCTATACTGATACACTGACTTGCAGGCACACAGCCGGTGCCCAGCGTCCTCACCTACCCAGCGCGGTGGGGTACACGCGAAGGAGAGAGAATCTTTCGGCGATACTTCTTTTTCACTGATGGACGCGCGTTAACCGTGCCTAAAAACGCAGAGCTGGGATGCGCAAAGGTAGGTTATCCGTGACTTCTTCACGCAGCTTCAAGACTCTTGTTCGTCAGCGTATGGCTGAAAGCGGGCTTAACTACACCGCTGCCCGCGCGCAGCTTCTTAAAGAGCGCACCCGGCAGGTTCAGGTTGCCGAGGCCGAGCACCGTACCGTGGTTTCCCGTTTTTTCAAGGACGCGGCGCTGACGGCTTTTCCCGCTAAACGTAAGGCGCGGGCGCACGTTTTGTTGTACCTGGTCAACTATTTTGAACCGGGGCGCACCTACACCGAAAAACAGGTCAACGAGATTCTCTCCGCTTTTTGGTCGGACTTTGCCTATCTGCGCCGCGAGCTGGTGGACTATGGCTACCTCAAACGCGACAAGACCGGAACATACTGGCTAGCCGACATCGCCCCCGACCGATGGGAGACGGTGCTTCATGCTGAAGCCCCCGAGTGGGAGGCGATCTGGCTACCTGCCTACCTTAAGGGGGATGCGGGTCACTTCAATCTAGACGCGGGGTAGGCTAAACGACCGGCAAGCACGGTGTCGCTAGTTGACTAAAAACAAAAACCTTCGGGCGTGGTGCTGAAAGCCCACTGCCCGAAGGCCTTGCCCGCTCTTAAGCGATGATTTAGCGACCGATAAAGGGGATGAAATGGGTAATCTTACGGCCGAACAGCTTCTTGACGAGATTGCGCGCAGTCTTGTTCTTGATGATAAAGAGAGCTATCTGGAATGCTAGGGAGGCGGGGATAATACGGAATGCCAGTATGATCAGTTTCTTCTTCATGATTCTCCTTTGAGTGGGTGATTATCAGTCTACTGTTGGTTGCTTGGTGGGAGAAACTTACTCCCAGGGGTTCACGTACTTTTTGCCGGGAATCGGCGGAATTTGCGGTGCCGCAGTGCGCAGGGGCGTCTTTTTTAGCTCGGTGAGCTGACGCTCGTACTCCGCCTGACGCTGGGTTCGCTCGGCGTTAGCCTGCGCTTGCTCGGCGTCGAAAGCGGCTGCGGCGCGTCGTTCTGCCTGCTGCGTTTCTTCCAAGTCACCGGGAACTTCAGGACGCTCCTGCTCATCTTCTGCCTGGCTGCCCTCGGTAGCTGCCTGCACATGGTTCTCTAGCAGAACCTCATTGAGATTGCCCTGCTCAGACTCCACTGCGGCGCGGTCTGAGGCAGGTGCGTCCTCAATATCGTCAAACATCGAGCCGCTCCAGCGGGGGCGCTCAAGAACAGGTTCTGCCTCTTGGCGGGCTTCAACCTCGGCATTTTCTTGCTCAACTGCTTGCTCAAACTCCTCGGCAGCGTTCTTGGTTTCAAAGCGGGTACCCTCAGAAATAATGCGGCGCCCCTCCAAAGCTCGCCCCAAAGTAATCTCGTCGGCGTACTCCAAATCGCCACCCACGGGCAGACCGGACGCCAGCCGTGAAACGCGAATACCGATGGGTGAAAGCATCCGTGAGAGGTAGGTCGCGGTCGCCTCGCCCTCAAGGTTGGGGTCCATCGCCAAGATAATCTCTTGAATACGCTCATCAGAAAGACGCGCCACCAGCTCACGAATACGCAACTGCTCAGGGCCCACACCAGCCAGCGGGTTAATCGCCCCACCCAGCACATGGTAGCGTCCCGTGAATGAGCGGGTGCGCTCCACCGCAAGAACATCCTTCGACTCTTCGACCACGCACAAAGCCGCCGGATCGCGCCGGTCATCACGGCAAATAGCGCACTGCTTCGTCTCAGACACGTTGCCGCAAATCTCGCAGAAACTCACCGTCTGCTTCACCTGCGTAATCGCACCAGAAAGCTTCGCCATCTCAGCCGGGTCAGCATTCAAAATATAAAATGCGATACGCTGCGCCGACTTCGGGCCAACACCGGGCAACCGCCCAAGCTCGTCAATAAGATTCTGGACTGCACCTTCGTACATGCTCACCTTTTCACACATCTATAAGTAGGCACGCAAAACGTGCCGGGTCAGTACCTGTTAGCTGCCAGGCGGGCTGTGTTTCTAAGAGAAGTTACTGGTTTCTTCAACCACCCTGCCGCCAAGAATCTGCTCGATAGCTTTCTGACCCATCAGTACCGTCTCTTCAAGAGCGGTATCTTCATCTGAAGGAACAAACTCAGCTGGATCCTCAACCTGTGGCTGCGGTTCGTTGCTTTGCGCTACTGCCTGCTTGCCCGCCTCAAATTGCGCTGCGTGGCGTTCTCGAAAGGAGAGCTTCTTGGCGGGGGCACTCGGGGAGGGGGAATCATCTGGGGTACTGGGTACACCGGTGCCCGGTGCGGACGCATCTGAGTTTTGGGGAGCAACCTGTCCAGACGCTAACGGATCCGCCCCCTGTGACCTACCACCTAACGGTCCAGCAGCAAGTGAATCTGCCCCACCAGCAAGCGGCCCGGCGGGCGCGTCCGCGTCCGCAGTTTCAGGACGTGAGTGCTCGGCTACGGGGGTCTGCCTGGTGGCTACTGGGGTGGGCTGAGTATTGTTGACGTAACCAGCGCCAGCAATGTATTCGGGCTCGTCAACGGGGGCATCGAAGTAACCCCCCTCGTAGTCGCTGTATTCCTCAGCGATGGGTCGCGCCTGCTGGGGTGGGCGCTCAGTAGAGGGCTGTTCGGCGGTAGGCTGCTCCGCTGCGGGGTGGGCTGCCTGCTGCTCAGGGACTTTTGGGAAACCACCAGCGGCAGGCTGCTCCTGCACTTCATTGTGGGCGTTCTCATTGGGTTGCGCAGGGGTATCGGTGGCTGTGGTGCCATCGGCTACCGGCTTACCCTCGGGTTCTACGGGTTCAGCGGCGGCGGGGTGGGAATCCTCCATGACCTCGTCTTCGCTCTCACCGAGCTGTTCGGCGGTTTGTTCGGCTGCTTCTTCTGACTGTTCGGGTACGGCAGGGGACGCCACCGTGGGCTGGGGGGCGTACTTTTGCCCGTTGGGAGCGCTGGCTGACGAGGACTCTTCGGTAGAGCTCTCGTGCATCGGGGTAGCGTCTGGTGCGGTGCCTTGGTCAGAATCGGTAGCCGGTGATTTAGGCGCTGTCTCTGATGCAGCTTCAAGGGGTGCGCTGGGTGCTATGGCGGGATTCTCATCTCCCTGGGGTACAGCTACGACGTCCCAGCTGGTAACGGGGTTGTTCCAGTCGTCCTGGCTCCACTGAGGTTCTGCTTGCGAGCGAGGCTGACCGTGCGCCGCCCACGCCTGTTCACCACCGCGGGGCCCCTCTGCTACGGGAATTTCAGGACGCTGTGCGGTGTTCTGCTGGTTGCCCTGAGGTGCTTGCTGGGCGGTAGCTAACGGCGGGCGCTTTTGGCCCTGCTGCGGTGCGTTCTGCCCGGCATGCGACGGGACGCTGCGAGGAGTCTCTGCAGGTGTACTAGAGCCCTGCGTCTGCTCGCCCCTATCAACCTCACCGCGCACCTTGGTCTGCAACTGCACGACTCGATAGATAGCTTGTTCGAGTTCCCCAATGTGGTCTTTGACCCGGCGGAGCACCGGCATGGTGGCACGAATGAAAAGCTGATTGTTCTCAAATTTTGAGGGTACACACTGGGCAAAGAAGTTCTGCGCGACGGGGCTGGGAACCAGCTTAATAATCTCGTTCCAGGAATGCGCGACCATATTGACTACGTTGTCACCGGCATGAACATTCTGACCCTGCTGGGCGTATGCCTGAGCACCACCTTGTTGGGCAGGGTTCTGGGACGCAGGACGCGGAGGCTGGACTTGCTGAGGGTGCCGAGCCTGGCTCTGTGCCTGTTGCTGGCTGCTCTGGAAACCTGCGAGCGGTCCTGCGCCGTTTGATGACTGAGGCTGCTGGGGTGAAGGAGCATGGATGGGTGCTGGGCTCTGATGAACACCCTGACCTTTCGATGCAGGTTGCTGGGGCCGGCCATGGGACGGCTGCCTACCCTGTTCGGGTGCAGCTGATTTCTGACGTGAGGCATTGAGGGCTGCTTGTACAGCGGCGCGCCCGGAACCCACAGGGTCACCAACGTTAACCCTACCGCTGCTAGCACCAGCCGCTGCGGGAGCAGCAGGTGCCCCACCGGTCTGGGCGGGGGAGAGCATGATGCGCGCGCACAACAGCTCAAGGTGAAGCTGGGGGTTGGTGGCACCGCTCATGGCGTTGAGTGATTCGTTCGTCAGGTCAGCAGCTCGCGACAGCTCAGCGCCGGTCAGCTGCTGCGCCTGGTCTTTGAGTCGCTCAATCTGATCTGCTGACATACCGTGCAGAACCTGCTGGGCGGCGTCCGGAACAGCTTTGACAATAATTAGGTCGCGCAGACGCTCCAAGAGGTCTTCAATGAAACGACGCGGATCTTGCCCGGTTTGAATGACGCGGTCAACCGAGGCGAAAACATCGCCAGCGTTCTGCGCCGCGAAAGCACCCACAACGGTATCGAGCAGCTCACCGTGGGTGAAGCCCAGCAGTGCGACCGCTAGATCGTAGGTGACGCCTTCATCGGTTGCGCCGGCAATCAACTGGTCAAGAATTGAGAGCGAATCGCGCACCGAACCACCACCGGCACGTACCACCAGCGGTAGTACGCCCTCGGCAATCTGCACGCCCTCTTCTTGGGCAAGCTGACCCAGGTAAGCAGTCAGAGTCTCGGGTGGTACAAGACGGAAGGGGTAATGATGGGTACGTGAACGAATAGTGCCCAGCACCTTGTTCGGCTCGGTGGTCGCAAAAATAAACTTAATGTGCGCCGGGGGCTCTTCAACGATTTTCAGCAGTGCGTTGAAGCCCTCACGGGTGACCATGTGCGCCTCGTCAATAATGAAGATTTTGTAGCGGTCACGCACCGGAGCGAAGGACGCACGCTCGCGCAGATCGCGGGCGTGGTCAACACCGCCGTGGGAGGCGGCGTCCATCTCAATCACATCAAGAGAGCCGCCGCCGTCGCGGGAGAGTTCGCGGCAGGAATCACATGCACCGCAGGGGGCGGGTGTGGGGCCTTCGGCGCAGTTAAGGCAGCGCGCGAGAATACGGGCGCTGGTGGTTTTACCGCAACCGCGCGGGCCTGAGAAGAGGTAGGCGTGGTTAACGCGGTTCTTCTCAAGGGCAGTAATGAGTGGGGTAGTGACGTGCTCTTGACCGATGACATCGGCAAAAGTTTCGGGTCGATACCGACGGTACAAAGCGGTGCTCACAACTAACCCCTCAAAGTTTCTAACGAGATTGTACACCCGGCGAAAGGGGTGGCTTCTACAAGTCTAACGATGTTGACTGACATTTTAGGGACTCATCCGCCTCTGACCGCGTTCTGGTACGCCGAAAGTGCTGCGCCTACACCCATTTGCGTGTACAGCGGTGATGAGGGGTGCTTAAAAATAAAAGACCTCTCACGCACCCGTCAGAGCCCAGATACCCTTGCTGCCTTCCGGCCCTGGGGGAGTTTTCCAAGATGACGCCACATGAGAGGCTAGGTAAGAGTCTACCCCACAGCTCAAGGTGGAGGCAAATGCGCTCTCATGGTGCCTGCTACGTTGTGTGCGGACGCGAGATTGAGGCGGTGCAAACTGGGGCGGGCAGCACTTGGGGCGGGGTCTCACGTTGCCACGGGGTGGTGTTTTAGGGTAAGCTCGTACCTGTTCACTTTTTGCTGGCTTTGGCCGGTGAGAGTAAGCACTTGGAGGATTCGCCTAGCGGCCTATGGCGCACGCCTGGAACGCGTGTTGGGTTCACGCCCTCAGGGGTTCAAATCCCCTATCCTCCGCCAACAATGAACCCCGTTCATCTCAGTCAGACTGAGATGAACGGGGTTTTGTTTTGCCCTCAAAGAGCGCTCTTACAACAATTCTTGCAACACGCGAAAAACCCTGGTGCAAACGCGCAGTGGGTATCTGCAACAGGGGTGCGCAAAACTTACGCCCTGCGACTCGCAGCCGCGTCCGCGCTGTCTGCGATGGACGCATCCGCCAGCCCTGCCCTACGGACTTCGGATACCTTGGAGAGTCTGGTCCAGTTGTACCAGCCGCAGAGGGAGTTCAAAATAAAGGCGCAGTATATGACCACATATGTTCATAGCTCCGTCAGTGTCACTGGTTAGCCACAGAATAATCTGCGCGATGTTCAGCACGATCCACAACAGCCACCGCTCACGGAAGCGGTAGACCATGAGCAACTGGGGCAATCACCGCAATCACGGTGGTGAAAGAGTCAACGTAGGGCTGGTTAGAACCAATGTTCGTCAGCAGGATGCCGTAACCCCAGCTACCAGCCACCAAAACCGCTAAAATACCTGCCCAGTCAGCCACAAAGACGCGGCGGGCGCGAACCTTCTTAGCCTCGTCCCCCCCTCTGGTTCTTTAGTCATATTCTTACGCCAGGTATATAAACCCCAGAACTGAGTAATCACGTAGAAGAACTCAAACATCACTTCACCAAAGAAGACCGCTTGCAATGCCAAATAAAAATAGAAAACGTTCTGAACAAGACCGAAGAAATAGTTAGAGATAGACCCCTTACCCACCAGCGCCACACAAATCACGCCGCTGAAGCGATAATCGCGCCCATCTACCCCTCGGGGTAGAGCACACTCATCGCCACCTGCAAACCAATCAGCGCAGGGTAAAAGACTTTCCCAAAAGAGGCATAAGCGGTGAACAGGTCAGCGTAGGCGCGCTGCCCCAAAGAGAGAGCACTTTCCCTTTTCGCTATGGCAGGGCTTTCTGATTGCGGTAGCGGCTGTCGTCACTTTCGGACTGCGGTTCGTACCCATGATGGGCATGCGCGCAGTTGCCGCCAACCCCTACGTGCTCGCCATCGGCAAAATGCTACCCGGCGGAATCATGGTAATTCTCGTTGCCTACTCCATTCAGCACGGCAACTTCACTGAAACCCGCAACACACTGGCTCTGGCGGCTGCCCTGGTAGCAACTATCGGCTTATACCTGTGGCGCAAAAACGTACTCATCGCCTTGGTAACCGGGGTTCTGCTCTACGGAGCGCTCACCTTCGGCTAACGCCATCTGCCGTTCCCCGTTGTGCAGTCAGTTACGCCCCTACACCGCAACCAAGGCATCCTTTTCTAAGGGTAAAGCCACAGGATGCCCCTCGGCATCAAAACGGGCCCCCAATCCCATCTGAATAAAACGAATGGACGAGGCAATGTGGCGCTCACGCTCGGCAACGTCTTCTGCGTCTTCGGCGCGGTCAGCGCTAGACCCCAGTGAACCGTGTACTAAAAGCGCCATCTCTTGAATGTCATTGGCGGGAATATAGTGCTGATCAATAGCCTCGCTGAGAATGTTCGCCAGTACCATTTGTAGCTCACGTACATGCTTGCCGAGCTTGGCAAAAGATTCGGGGGAGAGCACCGAGCGCATCGCGGGGCCTGGAGGCATATGGCGGCGACCCATATCTTCAATCGAAAGGCGAATATAAACCGCCAGCTTGTCAATGGGGTTATCAATGCCCTCAAGGTTTTCGCGCAGTTCAATGAGAAAACGTTCGGTCTCATTGAGAGCGTAGGCAACCAGTAGCTCACCCATATCAGCAAAGTAATTGTAGACAGCAGTTCTGCCGATGCCCGCATTTTTAGCAACGTCCGTCATCGTCAGACCGGGTAGACCGTGCGAATAAAGAAGCTGACCGAAAGAGTCAAGAATGGCGCGCTGGGTATTCTCGCGCTGGGCTGCGTTTGAAGCTGCTGAAATTTTGGGCATGACGACACTTTACCGTAACTTGTCAGTAAATTTTTCCGCTCAGAGCGCGCGGTCAAAGTTTCACAGCGAACAGTCAGCTTTCAGTCTTACCCGCGCTTACCCGCTACAATAAAACCTGCTCGGGTGGCAGACGGGCAACAACGTACACACTCTCTGTAGTAGGTGCTCCCTAAACGCAGGGAGTGCCCAAGCATCTTTCAAGGAAAACCTCTATGACTGGCTCACCTGACACCACCCTGCCCGGCACCGCGCGTCCACCCCGCACCTATTTCGACCTCTTGCTCGCCGCATCAGCGGTGATTTTGGTCATCTCAAATATCGCCGCCACCAAAGGCGTAGCGTTTGGCACGATCCTCACCGACGGCGGTTTCTTTCTCTACCCGCTCGCCTACATTGTTGGCGATATCATCGCTGAGGTCTATGGATTTGCCAAGGCTCGGCGCGTCATCTTCGCGTCTTTCTCCGCAGCAGCTTTTGCGGCGCTCACCTTCTGGATCACCATCAAACTGCCCGGCGCTGACTTTTACGAAAACCAGACCGCTCTAGAAACCGTGCTCGGCCCCGTGCCGTTGATTGTTGCCGGTTCTTTGCTTGGCTACCTGGTGGGGCAGCTGCTCAACTCCTGGGTCATGGTGGCACTGAAAAAGCGCACCGCCGGACGCTTCTTGGTCGGCCGCCTCGTGGGTTCAACCCTGGTCGGTCAGCTAGCTGATACTCTCATTTTCTGCTCTATTGCAGCCCCCATCTTGGGCATTGAAACCCTGCCGCAGTTCTTCAACTACCTGCTGGTCGGGTACGCCTACAAGTGCCTGGTTGAAGTAGTTCTCGTGCCCATCACCTACCCGCTGATCCAGTGGTTCAAGAAAAAAGAAACTGCCGCCTATACCACTTACTAAGATGACAAAGTGATTTTTGGGTGCTAAAGGCGCATAATTGCCTGTACTGCTGGCAATGCTTAGCCGTTGTTAGCAAACACCCCACACTTTTTACCTGAAGAAATAAAGGTTTATCTATGTCTTCTCAGAAGGTAGCGGCCAACGGGCTCTCCCGGTCGCTTTCACACGGGCAAATGACGATGATCGCCCTGGGTCTAGCAGTTGGAACGGGTCTGTTCTTGGGCTCGGGTGGCGCCATTGCCATCGCGGGGCCTGCCGTTATCATCAGCTACGCAGTAGGTTCTGTGCTTGCCGCCATCATTGCCGGTTGCGCTGGTGAAATGGCTGTACGTTATCCCGTCAAGGGAGGCTTCGGCACGGTTGCTGGACGCTACCTCGGCCCCTACGCGGGCTTTCTGACCCGCTGGGCGTACTGGACCACCATGGTGCCGCTCACCGGTGCTGAACTGGTTGCTGTTGGAAAGTACATGGGTTACTGGTATCCCGAAATTCCCCTGTGGCTCTGGGTTGTTGTTTCCGGCGCGATCATTGTTGGCTTGAACCTGACCTCTGTGAAGTCCTTTGGCACCATGGAGTTCTTCCTCTCCTCCATCAAAGTCACCGCCGTTATCGTCTTTATTATCTTCGGTTTGATTCTGCTCTTTTTTGGTCTGCCCAACACCCCGGCAACCGGTCTAGATAACCTCACCAACGACGGCGGCTTCATACCCAACGGGCTTTCCTCCATCTGGATGTCCCTGGCAATCGTCATGTTCTCTTTCGGCGGCGTAGAGCTGATTTCTATCTCAGCAGCAGAAGCAAAAGACCCGGTACGCTCCGTCAGCTCATCACTCAAAGCAATGATGTACCGCCTAGCAACCTTCTACGTGCTGGCAATCTTCATCATTGTTGCCATGATGCCCTGGCGCGACGCAGCCAACCTGCAAGGCGAGATCGAAACCTCACCCTTCGTCACCGTCTTCTCAGCCCTGAACGTTCCCTACATCGCAGGCATCACCAACTTCGTGATTCTCACTGCGGCACTTTCAGGCGCCAACGCAGCCCTCTACGCGGCAACCCGCCAGATGCATGCGCTTGCTGGCGACGGTATGGCACCTCGCGCCATTGCCAAAACTAGCGCTAACGGTATTCCCGTGCTTGCGCTGGCGCTTTCTATGCTGGGTTCAGTAGTTGCCGTCATCATGGCAATCACCGACGTCGCCAACATCTTCGTCATGATGATGTCACTGGTCACCATCTGCGTGCTGGTGGTCTGGAGCATGATCCTGCTTTCCTACATGCGCTTCAAAGCTGTAGAAGGCAACAGCTCACCCTTCCGTGTTCTGGGAGGACGCGCGTCCGCAGCCGTTGCCCTCATCGGCGTACTGGCAACCGTTGTTGCGATGTTCTTCACCCGCAACATGGCAATTCCCGCCGTAGTCGGTATTGGATTCTTTGCCCTCATCACCGTGGTCTACTTCACCGCAGTACGCTCTCGCCATCACCTCGACGAGAGCGCCTTCGAAGAAGCAAGCACTTACGCTAACGACACCCACTAGGGTTTAACAGGCGGGGTCGGCACGCGCCGGCCCCGTTTTTTCACTTCACACGCATCAGAAAGAAAAACACATGGCATCCACAGCAGCGCAGCCAGCTGATTCGCACCTTAAACGTTCACTCTCGCACGGTCAGATGACCATGATCGTGCTGGGTTCAGCCCTCGGCACCGGCCTCTTTTTGGGGTCGGGCTCGGCGATTACCCTGACCGGCCCTGCCATTATTTTGAGCTACGCTATTGGCTCTATGATTGCCGCCGTTATTGGCGGCGCTGCCGGCGAAATGGCTGTACGCTACCCGGTGCGCGGCGGCTTTGGTTCCATCGCCACCCGCTATCTCAGCCCCTACGCAGGCTTTCTCACCCGCTGGGCATACTGGACTGCCACCTGCATTATCACCGGTCTAGAACTGGTAGCGGTGAGCAGCTACCTCACCTACTGGTGGCCCCAACTACCACTGTGGGTAGGCATCGTCGCCTTTGGTCTGCTGATTCTTGCGCTGAACATCCGATCGGTAAAGCACTTTGGTGCCACCGAATTCTTGCTGTCTTCAGTCAAGGTCTTTGCCCTCGTCGCTTTCATTCTGGTGGGTCTGTGCCTCATTTTCTTCGGCGTACCCGGTCACGAAGCTACCGGCACTGCCAACCTCGTCAACGATGGCGGGTTCATGCCCAACGGTTTTGACTCAGTGTGGCTCTCACTGGCAATCGTCATGTTCTCCTTTGGCGGCATTGAAATGATCTCCATTTCAGCGGCAGAAGCGCAAGACCCCGCCCGCTCAGTACGCACCAGCGCAAAGGCAATGATGTGGCGTCTGGCGACCTTCTACGTGCTCTCCATGTTTATCGTTGCCTCCCTGGTGCCCTGGCAGACCGCAGCTGCTCTTGATGGCACCATCGCTACCAGCCCTTTCGTGATGGTCTTTGCTGAAGTGGGCGTGCCCGCTGCCGCTTCAATCACTAACTTCGTGGTGCTAGTAGCTGCCCTCTCAGCGGCTAACGCTAACCTATACGCTAGCTCCCGCCTCATGCACTCCATGGCGGGTGATCGCATGGCACCTCACGCACTAGCGCAGGTCAGCTCAACCGGTATTCCAGTACGCGCCATGATGGTTTCACTCTCGGGCATCGTCCTAGCAGTCATTCTTGCCGTAGTACTGCCCACTGCCGCCTTTGGCGTCATGATTACCCTGGTAATGGTCTGCGCCCTGACTGTGTGGGTGTTGATTCTGCTTGCCTACATCGCGTTCAAGCGCATCGAGGGTAACTCGTCAGCTTTCCGCCTGTGGGGCGGACGCCTGACCGCAGGTGCCGCCATCCTTGCTCTCTTTGCAATTTGGGTGGCGCTCTTTAGGCTTAACAACAACGTGCTGCCTGCAACCGTCGGCGTGGTTTACTTTGTGCTGCTGACGATTTTGTACTTCGCGATTATCAAGCATCAGCTCACCGTTGATGAGGAGGCTTTCTCCGAAGCCCGCCAAGCAGCAGGTCATACAGAAGGGTAACTCGTAGGGGCGACACGCCCCTTAATTTGCTATTGAGAATCGTTTGCATTTATACTGAAAGTGCGAATTGCATGGTATCTCAATGCGTTCATATGTCTGTGTGTTTGAGAAAACCCGCTACCAACAGGTAGCGGGTTTTCTTTATTTCTCGGTAGGGTTGGGGTGCCCCGTAGCTGCCGTTCACCTTTTAATGCAGGATTCACCCCGCGAGCAGGGGTGAATCCTGCATTGAAAGGTGAATCACTGTTTAGCGTCCTGCTGTGTCGAGCTGGCTAAGGTAGTAGGTGCCCCGCTGCCACTGTCAGCTCATACCACTGCTGACGGGTAAGAGTGAGTTCTGCGCCGCGAGCTATTTCTTCGAGTCGCTGCGTGTTGGTGGTGCCAGCAACCACCTGAATGTTTGCAGGGTGGCGGGTAATCCAAGCCGTTGCCACCGCCACGGGGGTGGTATTGAGTTCCTGAGCTATCGCGTCCAAGGTTTCCTTAAGCTGAGGATGCTTGTCGCGGTCAAAAATCAAACCCTGCTGCTGACCTGCTTGGAAAGGCGACCATGCCTGAAGAGCAATGCCCTCGCGTCGGCAATAGTCCAAGACCCCGCCACCGTCGCGTGTCAGCGAGTTCTCGCTGCTCTCAATATTTGACGCCAGCCCCTGAGTAATGATGGATGCGTGTACCATCGAAAGCTGCAACTGATTCACGGTGATGGGTTGGGTTACCGAGGTTTTCAGGTGCTCAATCTGGCGCGGCGTGTAGTTGGAAACACCAAAGGCACGTACCTTGCCGCTGGTTTCAAGCTCGTCGAAAGCGCGGGCGACCTCGTTCGGCTCAATCAGAGCGTCGGGGCGGTGCAGTAACAGAATGTCGAGGTAGTCAGTGTTGAGGGCTTTGAGCGACCTGTCAACAGAACCCATAATGCGCTCGTAGGAGGAGTCGTAATAGGTTTTCTCGCCAATGACAATGCCGGTTTTGGTTTGCAGAATAATGTCTTCGCGTTCGCTGTTGCTGAGATTGAGCGCTGCCCCAAAGCGCTGTTCACAGTAGTGGTAAGCGCCAGAGGCTGCCTTTGAATTGAAGCCGTAGAGGTCGGCGTGGTCAAAAAAGTTGATGCCTTGGGCGCGGGCTGTGCTGTAGAGCTGCTGAATCTGTGTGTCGGTGAGATCTGCAATGCGCATTTGACCTGCGATGACGCGCGATGCTGTTTGGCTGTTTGAGCGGGGAGTTAGGTGCATGGGAGTTCTTTCTATAGGGGGTGGCAATTAAGAATCTACGCCGGTCGGAGGCCATTGCCCACTTACTTTATTAACTTGATAATGAGAATCGTTATCAATTATGGTTGAGGGTATGCACCTGACTGTCATCTCATCTTTGAGCCTTTTTGCCCGCCACGATGCTGCCCAGTACTGGTTGGCGGGTGCGAAACAGACCCCTGTTGTACTGCGCTGGGATCATCTTGCCACAACCGATAACCACACGCAGCTTCAAATGACCCTAACTGACGCTAGTGGGGCTGTAACTCAGAGCCGAGTGGTTATGGAAGGTACCTGCCTTTCGTGCTCGACTCTCGCGTCTTTGCCTAAGATTTTGAATCACATTCCTGCGGACGTGTCTCAGGCGCTTTTAATGTTGCCCGCCGGGGTGTCTGTTTCTGCCGTGATAAAGGTTGCTTCAGAAAGAGAAGACGTCACTTTAGAAAGCGCTATGACAGCTCTTGTTGCTGATGAGCTTGAAGATGATTTGTGGTCTTCTGAAACCCTGCATGCCCGTGGCATGAGTGGCGACTGCGCTGACGAACGTACCCCCGGTGAGTTCACGGTTGCTGAGATGACCTACGCTGACACCCTTGTTCTCACAAGCCACCCGATGGGTTGCCACCAGGATAATCAGCGGATGCTTGAGATGGTGAAACATATTGCCCCGCACTTGGCTGTTGTTGATCTGCAAAACGGTGGGGGTGAGTGCGGCTGTCATTATCTGAGTGAGGTACAAAAACGCGCTGTTCCTGGGTATCTAGAGGTGCCCGCGAATGAGTCGTTGCGTGACCGTGATTACACCGGTATTGCCACTGCTGTGGCAGAGGCATCGGCTGTGGTTGACGCGCAACTTTTGGCGCAGGTGCTGCCCCGCATGGTTGAGGGGGCAGTGCGCGTCCGCGGGTACGTGTGGCTTGATTCGCATCTGGATGAACAGGTGGCCGTTGAGGGTATTGGCCCTACGGTATGGTTGCAGACGCACGGGGTATGGGCGGACGCTCCAGCCACGCGTATTGCGGTGACGGGTGAGGGCGTGGACGCGCGTGAGGTGCAGGAGCTTTTGGATTCTTGCCTGGTGACGGGTGAGCGTATTGTTCAGCATTTGCTGGATGAAAGTTATGAGAAGGAGAGGATGAACAGTGAAGGTTAGAAATTCGTTGAGGTCGTTGAAGAAGATTCCGGGTGCGCAGATTGTGCGCCGTCGAGGCAAGACGTTTGTGATTAATAAGAAGAACCCGCGGTTCAAGGCGCGACAAGGATAGACTCAAAAATTCCGAGTTAGCGACTCCATCGAGATCCTGATGTATTGCTGAGATCCTGTTTTAAAACAGGATCTCGGCGGTTATATGATGAGGGCATGGCTGAGACTGTTTTTACTGTGAATGTTCCGCTGCGGTGGGGTGACATGGATGCGTATGGGCACGTGAATAATGTGACGATGATGCGCATTTTAGAGGAGGCGCGTATTGCGGTGTTTGGGTTGCCGCCGTCGGCTGGTGAGCCGGTGGGTGCGTCCCCTTTGATACCGCTTTTTGAGGCTTTGCACCCCGGTACTCAAGCTTTGGTGGTTGAGAATTGGGTGAAGTACCGGGCGCAGTTAGCGTATCGGGGTGAGGACGCGCGGGTTGAGGTGCGCGTAGTGAAGGTGAGCCCGGCGACAATTACGGTATCGTATGAGCTGTTTGACGCGGTGACCGGTGAGCACTGTGTGAGTGGCTCAACTACTCTCGCGTTTTTTCATGCCCCTACCCAGACTTTGGTGCGCTTGAGTAAGGAGCAGCGCAGCATGCTCAGTGAGTATGTGGCTGCTCCGTAGCCGAAGCCTGCTCTAGCCGAGGAGCTTCTCCAGCTTGTTGAAGGATTCCTTCCAGGATTCTGCGGTCTGCTCGTGGACTGCCGCCGGTAGTGGCCCTGTGGTGAGTTTGACGCTGGTGCCTGACCCTACGCCGTCCGCGGTGATGGCGGTGCCCTCTTCAAACTCGATGCGCAGGGCAACCAGGGTTTCGCTAGGCTGGCCGGTGGGGGTAGGCAGCGCTTCGCGGTATTCGAGTAGGGAAGGTTCTTTCATCGCCACAAAGCGCATGTACATAGGTGCCTGATACTTAGGATTAACGCTGTGCTTCATGATGAACTGCTTGCGTCCGCCTGTCACCGGTTCAAGGGTGAGGGTGCTGGGTACAATTTTCCAGTCTTTGGGGCCGAACCATTTGATGAAGGTAGCGGGGTCTGTGAACGCTGCATAAAGGTCAGCGGCGGACGCGCCCGCGAACTCGTGGCGCAGGGTGAGAGTTTCAGCGGGGTTGAGGTTTTCGAAGCTGATGTCGTTCATGTTTCTCCTTGAGAAAAGTGGTGGGTGAGCTACTGCTGCTCAGGTTCTTCGGCGGCTGAAGTTTCCTCAGCTGCACGAGCTGCCGCGCGGCGGGCTTCTGCCTCAGCTTTTGCTTTCATGTTTGCTTCCCAGCGAGCCTGGGCAGCGGCAATGCGTTCTGCTTCTTTGGCTGCTTTTGCGGCGGCGGCTTCTTCCTGAGCTTTGAGCTGTGCCTGCTTTTTAGCGTAGTAGCGGCCCAAGAACTCATCGCGGTACTCAAAGTAGGTGCCGTTATCAATGGCGATGCGCGCGTCGTCCACCATCTTCACAATGAAACGTTCGTTGTGAATGGATGCCAAGGTCGCTGAAAGACGCTCGTCTGCCTTGAAGAGGTGGTGAATGTAAGCCTTGGTGTAGTGCTTGCAGGTGTAGCAGTCGCAGCCCTCAAAAATGGGGGTGAAGTCTGTTTTGTAGCGGGCGTTGTTGATGTTGAAGCGTCCGTCAGGGGTGTAGACCGCAGCGTTACGTGCCACACGGGTGGGCGAAACACAGTCGAAGGTATCGACACCGTTTTCAATGCCCACAAAAATGTCGTCGGGTTCTGAAATGCCCAGCAGATGGCGTGGCTTGTTCTCGGGCAGTTCTTCGGCGCACCAGCGCACAATCGTTCCCAAGTTTTCTTTCTCAAGGGCACCACCGATGCCGAAACCGTCAAAGGGCATATCGCCCAAGTCCTGGCATGCCTTGCGGCGTAAATCTTCGTACTGGGCACCCTGAATCACACCAAAGAGTGCCTGGTAGGGCTTGCCGACGCGCTCGGTGGTCAGACGCTGGTGCTCAGCAATGCAGCGCAAAGCCCACAGGCGGGTGCGTTCTAGGGCTTCCTTCTGGTAGGCGCGGGAGTTGTAGAGGGTTGTCAGCTCGTCAAAAGCGAACATGACATCCGCACCGATCTGGTGCTGTACCTGCATGGAAACCTCGGGGGTGAAGCGGTGAATATCGCCGTTGATGTGGGATTTAAAATTCACTCCGTCGTCATCAACGTGCGCCATGCGCTCCTTGCCCGCGGCTACATCGTCATCGCCCAGAGGGCGACCGTCAGCACCGGTTGCTTCAGCGACCGTGCCCATGTCGATGACCTTTTTGAACCCAGAACCCAGGCTCATCACCTGAAAACCACCCGAATCGGTGAAGGTCGGGCCGTCCCAGTTCATAAAAGCACCCAGTCCACCGGCGGCATCCAACACACCGGGTCCGGGCTGCAGATAGAGGTGGTAGGCATTGGAGAGCAACGCCTGCGCGCCGAGTTCTTTCATCGCCTCGGGTAGCACCGCTTTAACGGTTGCTTTGGTGCCCACCGGGGTAAAAGCGGGGGTTTTAATGTCACCGTGCGGGGTCTTGATGACGCCGGTGCGCCCACGAAACTGCCCGCCATTAGCTTCTACCCGTGCCGCGTCCGGGGAACAGGTATCAGCGAGGCGGTTAGTGAGTTCAAAAGAAAAACTAGGATCTGAAAATTCGGTATTAGCCACGAGTTTCATTCTACCCGGTGTAGTTTGGGCGTGTTCATATGTCTATGAAGAAACCTTCTCTGCTCCTGCTTACCTTTTAGGAGCGCTCAATAAAAGCCTCAACCGACAATACTGAGGCTTATTCAAAAGTAAGAGCACACCCCACACCCACCAACCAGACAACGGCTCCACCACACGGCAAAAATATGAGCGTTAAATCTCTACAAATAACCTCAAGCCATACCGGAAAGACCGTTGCCACACCAGCGTCCAACCGGGCTGACTGCCACGTAATTCGCCACGCTATACACAACCCTCACCCACCACCTCACCTGGACAAAACCAGGTGGAAGACCACCAGCCCTCACCAAAGCCCTCAAAGTCACCCTGCTCTACACCGCCACAACCTCACCGAAGAACTACTCGCAGAACTTTTTACCGTCTCACAACCAACTATCTCACGGGCTATCAATACTATCGAGAAAGCCCTAGAGCAGGTCCTCACCGCGCTGATTCAACCTCTAAAAGAGAGTCCGCAAACCCCTGGCTCCTTGGTCATCGACGGAACACTTATTCCTACCTGGAATTGGCGCTCATGAGGTAAGACGAACTTCTCGGGCAAGCATAAACGAGCCGGCTTCAACCACCAAGTCATCTGTACTTTTGACGGTAGACTCTTGACCATCGCTGATCCTCTTCCTGGAGCCAGGCATGATGCTCATGCTTTCAGAGCTCACAGACTTGATGAGTTTCTGGATTCTTCAACTCTGGCTGATAAGGGTTATGTGGGTCTGGGGCTAGCTACTTCCGACAAAGCGTAAGTCTGGTCAGCGGCTGAGCGCTGAGGTGAAGAGGGATAACCGGCTTATTAATTGGTTGCGGTCGGTGGTGGAGCGTGTCATCGCTCAGATCAAGATTTGGTGGGTGTTGCATACCGGGTTCAGGCGTGCGCTGGGCTCGTATGGTCGGGTGTTTTCGGTAGTGCGGGGGGGGGGGGGCATGCCGGTGGGTGGGACCTTATGAATAAGCCTCTGTGGATAGCCCCTCAGCGTCGGGCTGTAGATAGAGATGTCAGGTATTGGTGAGAGCGGCGCTTGGGATCGAGTTTCTTCACAGCCTCGGGCGGTACAGCCTTTGCTATTGTCTTGGTGCCCGCCGGAGTGAACATCGGGGTTTTGATCTCCATCGTGCGGGGCTATCTTAATTCGGCAAAGAGGGCGAGGGCTACGCGCTAGCAGTAGTTCTTGAGGTCGTAATCCCCGAGATGGAACAGAGCGAAGCTCAGGCACTTGCCAACGCCGCTCACTAGGTGTGCCCCTACTCCAACGCGACCCGCGGCAACATTCAGGTAGACGTTGTCGTCGTCAATGACTAATTCTTAGCGGCGAGAGTGCAATTTAGGGCAGATTTTCGTTGAAAATCTGCCCTAAATTGCACTCTCAACTTTTAAGAAAAGTGTTTGACCATCGAAATGTAGTGAGAATCGGGCACCTCTGCGGCAAATTCAAAGCCCTTGTGCTCGTAGATAGCGCGTGCTGACTCATTGCGAGTATCAACTGCTAGGCAAATACCCGGTGCGCCCTGCTCGCGGGCGAGGTCGATGAGGGCGTCAAAGAGTAAGGACGCGAGCCCCTGCCCCTGGTAGCGTGACTCAACGGCGATAGCGACCTCGGGGATTCCCTCTTTCACAAAACCAGCCCCGTGGTGGGCATCTGTGCCCCAGTTGAGCCAGGCGCCACCTGCGGGAATGATGCCGTCCCAGGCAATAAACCCGCCAGATTCAGGCGTCCACTGACCCACATAAAACTTATATTCCTCTTCGAAATGCGATGAGGGCTCAGCACTCTCATCACCAAAAACATCGGTGAGAAAATTGAGGCGTGAGAGGTAAGTGGCATCGGCTTCGGACATGGCACGCAGAGTAAAGTCAGACATGTGAACCACTTTACCAAGTCTGTTAGCCTCAACACGCTAAAGTGAGAGGCAAAACCCAAGACTTAAGGAGTGATGCACCGTGTCGAAAGACAAACCCCTCAAGCCCACCTTCTCGAAGGAACTGAAGCGATCTGGTTGCAAGGCGCAGAAGCGTTTCACCAAAGCATTTGAAAAGTCTCTTGCCAAGCATAAGAGCGTAGAACGCGCCTACGAGAAAGCAGAGAAGAAGCTGGCGAAGAAGTACGAGCTACGCGGCGGCAAATGGCGACGCATCAAAGAGGACGCGCCCGTCAAGAGTTCAGCACCCAGCACGAAGGGTAAGAGCAAGACTTCTGCGGCTGATACCAAAAAGGTCGAGAAGAAAAAATCAGAAGACAATAAAACAGCTACTCTAAAGAGCAAGTCGAAGAAGACTGAACTTAAAAAGGCATCTGACAAAAAGGCTGAGAAGAAATCCCCGGTAAAGAAGACAGAGAAAAAGTCTGCTGCGTCCTCGAAGAGTGATAAGAAGGCTGATAACAAGAGCGCTACCGCTAAGACTAAGACGAAGAAGCCAAAGAACAAGGCATCTGAAAAGCCTGCCAAGTCTTCGAAGAAAGAATCCACGAAAGACAAGAAGAAGTCTGCTGCGAAGCCGGCTAAGCCCACGCGCAAGACCAAGATTGCGG
Source organism: Rothia sp. ZJ1223 (assembly GCF_016900985.1). Classification (NCBI taxonomy): domain Bacteria; kingdom Bacillati; phylum Actinomycetota; class Actinomycetes; order Micrococcales; family Micrococcaceae; genus Rothia; species Rothia sp. ZJ1223. The sequence continues at coordinate 127,351 of NZ_JAFEUT010000006.1, forward strand.
ATTTTGTCTCTGATCCTCTTGAGACTCTCACCGCAGAGACTGAACCAGACGCTGTAGTAGAGACCGCTCCCGAGGCTGGCGAACAGCTTGAGGTTCTTGACGTGGAGAAGCTCGAACCGGCTGAGCTTGAGGGCGCCGATAAATTTGAGTCAGATCCCATTGAAGCCATTGATGCTGAGTCTGAAGTCGTCGAGGGAGACGCAGTTGCACCCGAGGAGCCTCAGCTTGCCACCAAGAACACTCCGGCGGAATCTAGTCTGGCAGATCCTGCCCCGGCTGAACCCGCTACCGCTGAGACCGTGCGTCCTTTGCAATCCATGACCCGCGTTGAGCTGTACAAGATCGCCCAGCAACTCAAGTTGACGGGCCGTTCAGCCATGAATAAGGAGCAACTGCTGATTGCCGTTGCAACTGCTCGCGGTCAGGTATAACCTCCGCCCTTGAAACCCACCGAAATTGTCGGAATTTATGGCGTATGTAGCCCCAAAATGCCATAAATTCCGACAAGTTCGTAGGTGGGAAGGGTAAAAGACCACCCCTTCTTGGTGCTTGTGAGCTGTGATACTAGAATGAGCGTATAGATACCGGTTCACAGCAAAGGGGCAAGGAAATGACGAACTCACAGCAGACGCACGAAGAATCGGGCACTGCCCTTGCCCGCATCACCCTCAGCGGCGCTACTATCACCGCAAATAGCGCAGAAGCCGAGGCGTTGGGCAAGTTCATCACCCACATCGCTGAGGCAGCCCGCGCGCTCTCGCATGCTATGTCTGAAGACCGCTACGAGGATTCCCGTGATGCCCACGGACGCGCCACTAAACGCAAGGTCAAGACCCAGCCGATTCTCTTGGAAGGTATCGAAGCCGGCAAGCAACTGAGCCTGGTTTTTCGTGCTCCGCAGCCCCTGCCGCAGCAACAGCTCACAGGCGGTGTTGAGGAGCATCTGCCCCTTGAAGATTTAGCTGAAAACACTATCGAATCTGAGGCACTGCGCACCGTGTTCGCCACCTTTAGCCGCGCATCCGCCAGCGATGCCATCGATGCCGAAGAGTTACTTGAACCCCTTGAAACCCCTACCGTGCGCGAAGCAGTACGACGCGCCGTTGCAGTACTGCATCACCAGGGCTGGCAGGTGCGCGGCAGTATCGAGCAGAAGAACCGCGTCCGCGAAGATGTGAAGCTGAACGCTCGCGGTCTGGCGCGCCTAGAAGAGGCTCTGAAAGCTGACCTGATCGGTAAATACCGGGCACAGCTACGCGGCACCATCGACGGGCACAAGAACTCCAATAACACCATCTATTTTCGACCTAAAAATGCTGCGCAAAGCTGGTCTACCGTGGCGGCTACAGACGTTATCTTTGCCGAAGCTGCCCGCATCTCGTTGGATGTGCAAAACACCGTAGACATCACCGTTGAGTTTGAGCCTAAGCCCGATAAGCACGGCAATCCAACCGAGCGCGTGGTTAAACGCATTGTCTCCATTGATAAGGTGTACCCGAGCAAGGGAGAGCCCCTTTTCTAGTCTGCCTTAGAAACACGAGGAAAGGGAGCTTGTGAAAAATGCCCCTGCTGCATCATTGATTAATAAAAAATAAGCTATCTAATCACGGGTTAGATAGCTTATTTTTTAAGTGTTTGCGCTAAGGAATTTTCTATAGCTTCTTACTGCATCCACCAGTAAGTAGGTGGATATTGCAGGAACTATTAAATTTGCTAACAGAGCCATTCCTTGGAAATCTGAAAAAATAATTACTGCAACTGCTGCCACAAAAGAAATAATAAAAAGCAGAAAGGACGACAAAGCTGCTAGTGCCCACCGAGATGCTTCTGTATTGTTAAACATGGTTCTCCAGGGTGAAGTGGTGAGCAATAGCTACAATGACCTTTGCAACAGCTGCGCTCACGCCGAGAGTTGCCGCTACACAACCAACTCTCTCCCCAACCTCGAGGGATGATTTGGGGTTTTCCTGGCAAGTTAAGATGAACTTTTCCAAATCATTTTCAAGGTCGGTAAATTTTACATCTGTTGCAGCGCTTGAATGTAAAATTCTATCTCTATATGAGGAAACAGCTATGGTTGAATCTGTATTTTCGTAAACAAGGGTCTCTATTGAGTCTTGAACCTTGAAATCTGAATCATATATAACGGTAAGACCACTCAGCTTACTCGATGACTCACCTGTGATGGGGACGGTCACGCTGTAAAATTTCTTCTCTGTACCGACTTGAAGAACTGTGGTCTCGTTAGTTTTAATACTTTCCTCTTGGGTTTTTGTTTTAATATCTCCGTTACTTAAAGATTGTAGCGTTTTTTGGGTTAAATCTTGCTCTAGCGTTTTATCTGTTACTGGCACCAAGACAGCTGAAGAACTGCCAATGAGCTGGGCGTGGGCAGGGCTGCTCAGTAATGGAATTGCTAGGCAAAGGGAGAACAAAAGTGATAATAAAGGTTTGAGAAAAACCTCATGGTAGATAACCTCCTATTTGGGATCTAGAAATGTTCTAGAGCATGGGTTGAACCCAACTTGACTTGAAGAAGGATTACTTCTGTGACCACATCCTAATAATTTTTTAAGGAACTCAAAGTTTTTATTGAAAATTAGGTCTTTCTACATTACTGCAGGGCAACCCAACTGAGTGCGTCATCAAGCGTATTGTGTCTATCGATAAGGTACACCAGGGGCAGGGCGCACGCCTCTTCTAAGGCGCGTCCGTCCCCGGCTTTCTTGCCTTACAGCCCTACCTTGCCGGTCAGGCGTCCGTGGAGTTCTTCTGAGCGGGCATTCAGACCCTTGACGTCTACCTGTTTGCCGAGTTTGGCGTATTTGGCGGTAACGGCGTCCAAGGTTGAGACGGTGGAGGCATCCCATACGTGTGAGCCGCCCATATCAATGATGACCCGATCAGGGTCGGCTGAGTATTCAAAGAGGGTGTAGAGGTCGTTGGACGAGGCAAAGAAGAGCTCACCGTTGACGTGGTAGGTGACGCTCTTCTGGTTGGTGGCAAGAACCCTGTCGAGGGAGACAAAGTGGGCTACTCTGCGGGCAAAGAAAGCCATGGCAGTGAGGATGCCCGCGCCCACGCCGAGCGCGAGGTTGTGGGTGAGCAGGGTGAGTACCACGGTGATTACCATAATCAGGGTTTCACTGCGCGGCATGACCTTGAGCGTTGCCGGGCGAACGGAGTGCCAGTCGAAGGTAGTCAGCGATACGAAAATCATGATTGCTACCAGCGCTGCCATGGGGATCATTGCCACAATATCGCCTAAGGTGAGCGAGAGAACCAGAATGAAGAAGCCCGAGAAGAAGGTTGAGATGCGGGTGCGGGCGCGGGCACCGTTGACGTTAATCATGGTTTGGCCGATCATGGCGCAGCCACCCATGCCGCCGAAGAAGCCGGTGGCGAGGTTGGCAACGCCCAGCCCCCATGATTCACGGGTTTTGTTGGAGTGGGTGTCGGTGATGTCGTCCACGAGTTTGGCGGTCATGAGCGATTCTACGAGACCGACGAAGGTGATGCCCAGGGCGTAGGGTGCGATAACGTGCAGGGTCTCACCGTCGAGGGGAACATTGGGGAAGAAGAGGGCGGGCAGCGATTCGGGCAGCTGACCGTAGTCACCGACGGTGGGCACCCGAGCACCAGCGAGTACAGCGAAGACGGTGAGCACCACAATGACAATGAGCGGAGCGGGGATTGCCTGGGAGAGCTTGGGCAGACCGAAAACAAGCAGGACGCCCACTGCCACCATGGGGTAGACCAGCCAGGGAACATCGATAAGCTGCGGCAGCTGGGAGGAGAAAATGAGAATGGCGAGTGCGTTCACAAAACCGACCATGACCTGCCGGGGGATAAAGCGCATAAGTTTGGCGACGCCCACAGCTGCGAAGATGATTTGCAGGACGCCGGCGAGCAGCACGGTTGCTACCAGGTAGTCGGTGCCGTGGCTGGCAACGAGGGGTGCGATGACGAGGGCGGTTGATCCGGCGGCGCCTGAGATCATGGCGGGGCGACCACCGGTCACCGCAATGACGATTGCCAGAATAACGGAGGTGAAGAGCCCTACTTGTGGGTCAACCCCGGCAACGACGGCGAACGCTAACGCTTCTGGAATGAGCGCTAGCGAGGTGACTAGACCCGCCAGTATCTCGATAAAGAGTAGGCGTGGGTTGCGCAGGGTACGGGGTACGGACTGGCGTTCAAGGGGCGCGAGGGCAGAGGACGTCATAAAAACTTTCGGTAGTGTGTACTGCGTGGTGAAGGTTGGTAGGTTAGCTCAGGGTCGCTGCTGCTTCGAAAATCATCCAGGCTTGTAGCTGGGGTGAGAGTTCAACGCGCGCGCCGGGCACGAGGGCGTCTGAGGCGTGTTCAACGGGGTTGGGTGAGAAGAGCGCCACTGATTCCCCTTGGATTTCGGTAACATCCACCCCCGCCAGATTGACCTGGAGGTTGGGGTCGAATTCGCGTCTGCCCATCCACAGCACCCGGGCGGTATCACAGACCAGGGTACGTGCCAGAGTGCGGGTTTGCTCATCGACCAGGGGTGAGCGAGCAGCCTCTGCCAGGTAGCGGGTGAGAATACCGGTAAAGAGCCCACCGTCACCGTCGCCGAAGGTTTTGAGTACCTGCACAGTCTCAGCCCCGGTATCAAAGGGCTGTGTGAATTGCCGCGCCACACCCTCAACAATTGCGCGGGCGTGCTCACGCGCGTCCTGCAACGAACCAATATCACCGGCTTCTACCGGGCGGACGCGCTCACTCACCTGAGCGGCAAGGGCAAGAGTAGCAGCCAATACAGGCCCGGAGTTATAGGAATAGGCAGCTGACTCTAAACGGGTAGACTCCACCGAACCGCCGATCATGCGCAAACCATCACGGTAAATGCCCTCATCAGCGTCCCAAAGACGGGTACGCAACCACCCCAAGAGTTCGGCAGCGTCTTCTAAACGGTGAGCGCGGGCAAAAGCTAGGGCAATAGGCGCAGTCGCCGGAGTGTTTTTAAAATCCCTCGCCTTAGACCAAAAAGCGCCACCGCCCAACTCATCATTGCAAGCCTCCGTCAGCTGAGTATACAGGGTTACCGCCGCGTCCTGCGCCCTCACATCACCGGTGCCGTGCAGGGCAAGATGCAGACGATTCATACGCTCTAGAGCTAGGGTCAGCCACGCCATATCGTCATAATAATCATTGATCACGGTGCCGAAATTGCGGGCAGTAATACCCCGCTGCAACGCCTGCGCCCGCTGAAGCCACTGATGCGCGTCCTCACGCTGATGAGCACGCAAACACCTGAAACCGGCGTCCACCGCGTTATCCAAAAAATGCGCCTGCCACCAGTAATGCCAGTGCTTAAACTTATCACCCCGCGAGCGACGATCAGGGGCTACCACCTTACCCAGCAAGGTACCAGGAACACCCAAGACACGGGTGCCAAAATGGTGCATCACAGAGCGGGCAGCAAGATCAGAGTACTGAGAAAAATCAGTGGTCATGGGTTTCTTTCAAACGTAAAGGGGGGGGTAAAAAATCTCAAGAATGTATTGTACGGGTCGCAAGATTCTCAGGAGCAAGCAAAAGCTGCCTCTTGTTGGTAATGAGTGTATCCTCACCAGTGATGGGGTGGGTAAAACTGACCGTGCGCGCTAGCAACTGAAGGGGCAGCTCAGGTTCATCATCGGCAACGGGCAGCACCTGCGGGTAGAGCACATCCCCAGCAATGGGGGTGCCCAGCGCCCACAGATGCGCTCGCAACTGGTGGGTCTTGCCGGTGATCGGTTCCAAGAGGTAGTGGCTAAGGACGCCAGTGGGCAGAGGGAGCGCTGGGTTCGCCGCAGAGGTTGCAGGCAGGACGCCTGTGGGCAGCTCGTAGGTAGCCAAGCACGCGATACGGGAGTGAGCGTTAGCCACCTGACCCGCGGCGGCAGTCTCTTGGGCGCTGGTCTGACTCACCTGCAACTTGCCGTGCTCTTTTTCAATACGGGTGCGTAGCTCGATGCTTTCTCCGGGCGCTAGTGGCTGACCCGCGGCAACTGCCTCGTAGGTTTTACTAACCAGCCGGTTTTGAAACATCAGCTGAAACGGCGCACGAGCCTCCACCGTCTTCGCGAAAAGCACCACCCCGGCGGTGGGTCTATCTAGCCGGTGAATGGGTATGAGCAGCGGGTTTTCTTCACGCACCCTCAACTGGGTGAGAGCCGTATGCGCTACGAAAGAACCGTTAGGTGTGGTCGGTAGAAAATGCGGTTTATCAACAGCAAGCACCCACTCATCTTCATACAGTACCGGCATATCAAAAGGAACCGCCCGCTCGGTGGGTAGCTCCCGGTAGTACCAGATTTTCTGCCCCACCAGCGGAGCCTCGGGCGCAATGTCAGCCCCGGTGGAATCCCTGACTTCGCGGGCATTAAAACGGGCACGAATAATAGCGGCATCGTGCGGGTAAAAACGGTTAACCAGATAGTCAAAGACGCAGGACGCCCCAAAGGTGTCGGTGGGCCTTGGCGGTTGAGCGGCAGCTGCCTGCTCTGGGCTCTCACCGGCATGAGGCAGCAACAAAGCCACCGGGTCTATCCCGGCGCGCTGGGGTAGGGGCGGGTTTTTATCGTGGCGGGTTATTCGTCGAGCTGACACGCTCACCAGTTTAGCCGCAAGCGCTGAGACTGCGCGCGTCCGCCCACCGTGTGACCACGCTCTGCTCTAGTGACCGCAATAAACGTGGTGACTAGAGCAGAACCCGGTCACTGGTGAATCTAGCGTGGTCACACCGTAAGGGGACAGAGCAGGGCAGGGGGCGGGGAAAAGAACCGGTCACTAGGTGCGCAGGTTGCGTCCTCGATACTTGCTGGTTCTGGAGCAGCAGCGCTCGCCAAAATAAGAAAAATAAGAAAGAATAAGAAGAAATAAAAAAGAATAAGAAAGAACCTTTACATGTCTAATCCTTTTACGCCTTCCTTCGGAGTAACTCCGCCTTTGTTGGTGGGCAGAGACAATATCATCGCTGACTTCGAGGAGGGGTTAGCTGATGGGGTGGGCTCGCCATCGCGCGCTATGCTCATTACCGGTACGAGGGGCTCAGGTAAGACGGTCCTTCTCAACGCCCTAGAAGATGTGGCGCGTCATCACGGTTGGCTGGTTATTTCATTGACCGCCCGTAAAGGTCTGTTGGATGAGCTGACTCAAGATATTCTCCCTTCGGCTCTTGCCCGCTACCGCGCGTCCGCTCAGCGATCTATCAAACAGGTGAGCGCCACTGTTCTAGGGGTAGGGGCGGGAGTTACCCTCAACGACTCGCCACAAGCAGCAAGCGGGTTGCGCACCAGTCTCTTTGAACTAACCGATATTTTTACAGAACAGGGCGCTGGGGTTCTCATTACCGTCGATGAAGCCCACCGAAGCGCGGTCGATGATTTGCGGCCGCTCACCCAAGAAATACAACACGCTTTTAGACGCGGTAAGAATATTGGCTTTTGCGCTGCCGGTCTACCTGAGGCTGTGAGTGACCTTCTCAATGATGAGGTACTGACCTTCCTACGCAGAGCTGAGCGTGTTGAGCTAGGAACTGTCAGCAGCGAAGATATAGAGCAGGCGCTTTCTATTCCAGCCTCAGCTAACGGACGCGATTTTGCGCCCGACGCCTTGGCTACGGCAGTGGAAGGTACCCGCGGGTATCCGTTTCTGATTCAGAGCGTGGGGTTCGAGTGCTGGAGGGCTTCTCGTGGGGCTGAATCGATTGGCAAGCAGCAGGCAGTAGATGGCGTGAAAGCTGCTACTCGACGGGTGGGGCACCTGGTACACGAGCCTGCCCTAGCAACGCTCTCTAACGTTGATAAGAGTTTCTTGGCGGCGATGGCTGTTGACTCCGAATCCAGCAGAGTCAGCGACATCATTGAAAGATTGCAGATCAGTAACCAGTACGCTAATACCTACCGCCGCCGTCTCATGGAGTTTGAAATCATTTACTCACCTCGGCACGGCTACCTCGATTTTACGATTCCCTATTTGCGTGAGTATCTGCGCGAACACGCAGCCAGTGAACATTTTCTCTCTTAGCCTGTCAGCACCGCGTCTGCGTGCGTCCGCCCACCGTGTGACCACGCTCTGCTCTAGTGACCGCAATAAACGTGGTGACTAGAGCAGAACCCGGTCACTGGTGAATCTAGCGTGGTCACACCGTAAGAGGGCAAATGTAAGGGGGGGCAGGGGAAGAAACGGACGCCCCACCTAAACCTGCTCCCCGTACATCACTTGGCACTGGGGGCAGCGGTAGCTGATACGCGAGGTGGTGTCTTCGGTTTGGACGTAGCGGTCCACCCCGAACCTTTCAGCCCCGGTGCCCAGATTTGAGATTTCTTCACGGATAATGGGCCTACCGCAGCGGTAGCAGGCTCGCCCGCCGCGTCCGTAGCACCACAGGGGCTCACGGTCGGTGCGGGTGACACGTTTGGGGCGCATGCGGTTGGCTACTAACAGCAGGTGAGCAATTTCGATGACGCGCGGCAGATCGGGCACGCTACCCACCGGACTCATAGGGTGAACCCCTGCTAGAAAGAGGGTTTCGGCGCGAAAGATGGTGCCGATGCCTTGCAGGTTTTTTTGCTCCAGCAGCGCCGGGCCAATGGGGCGCTCCGGTTGCGCCAGGAGGTTTTCTAGAGCGAGGGCAGGGTTCCAGTCGGCGCCCAGCAAGTCCGGACCCAAGTACCCCAGCCTGTCGTTTTCTTCTGTAGTGGGAAAGATTTCTAAGAGTCCCAGGGTAAAGCCCACTGCCGAGACGGGCGTGCTGCCCTGCACGAGCTGCCCGCTGGCGTCCTGCCGGGCGTTAGCGTTCACAACGGCGCGTGCCAGATGCGCGGGGCGTTTCCAGCGGGCGGGGTTACCGTTATCATCGACGCCATAAACATGCCAGATGCCGTCCATCTTGAGGTGGGAATGGACGCTATGCTCGCCGATGCGCAGGAGTAGGTGCTTGCCGACCGCTAAAGCACCGTGAATGCGCTGCCCGGAAAAGTCATATTCGGCAACATTCGGGTAGCGAAAACTGGTGCTGTGGGCGATGCGTCCTGCCAGTGCCTTGTGTAGGCTGCGGGCTTGCCGCCAGACGGTATCTCCTTCGGGCATGTGTTCCTTCTTCATAAATTACAGCGTTTAACTTAACCAGCCCTGTATAAACCGCATCAGGTGAAGTCACTTATATAAGTTTGTGTCTTATCCGTAAACGTCTTGTGGACTTTCCTGGGGACACTCTGGTATGTTGAGAGTCCCTTGTTGTTGTATGAATCTTTCCCCAGATTCGATACCAGGAGGTAACCATCATGGTTACATCTATTGTGTACTACATCATTGCGGCTTTTGCGGTAATGACTGTAATTGCCTCGTTTCAGCAAGTGTTGCGAGCGGTGCGTGAGTTCCGTCAAGCAATAACTGAGTCTGAGACCGATGCGCCGGTACTTGGCTAATCCCCAATAGCCTTCAAGTACCTGGGTACACGTAGGTAAATAATTAAATATATCCCCTCATCAGCGCGACCTTGCTTCCCTATCTAAGGTCGCGCTGATTCTTTTAAAATCTAGTGAGTGCCTTGCTTTAGTAGTCTTTACGCATGCGTAGACCTTTGGGGGTGGGGTAGAATCCCGAGGCGAGAAGCCCGGCACGCAGGGTAGTGACCGGGTGCTCGGTGGGGGCTTCTTGCCCTTGTTCGCGTGCGGGCAGGGGGTCGGGGGTATCGAGAACACTGAACCCGTTGACTTTTTCAATCATGATTTTCTCTGCGGCACCGCGACGCACCAGTTCACCGATCAACGGGGCTGCGACTTTGACGCGGTCAGTATCTTCGGTGAAAATCAGCATGGTTTTGCCGCCGCGTTCTACGTAAAGAGTGAGTTCCCCGTCTACGAGCACCACGGCAGCGCCAGCTTTGCGTCCGGGTTTGTGACGGGTTGCGGTGCTGGTTTCCTCTAGGCTTTCTGCCCCGGCAATGGGCGTGGACGCGCCGTCCAGCGCCGGTGCCTGTGGCCAGGGCAGGGCTGCCCCGTAGGGGTTGGCGGGGTCGGTGGCGGCGAGGAAGGTAACGGTGCGAGTGTGCCTATCGTCGCCAGAATCCTTGTCGTAATCGCGCAGACGATCCACTGTGTTGGCGGTGGAGAACTGCGCCGCACCCAAGCCTTCAATAAAGTAACCGCGGCGGGCAAGACCCTTTTCTTCGGCGGCTGAGAGCACCCGGTAGATGCTGGTGAAACCACCTGGGACGTCTTCGAGGGCTACCGCGCCGCGGGTGAGAACACCGTAACGGTCCATGAGTAGCTCACTGCGGGCATGGGCTGCGATGGTGCTATCGAGTTCTTCGGCGTAGACCCGTGACCAGCGTCCTGCATCAATGGGCGCGGCAACGGGAGTCTCACCCAGAGAACCGAAGCGGGAGGCACCCCCAAAGCGTGAACCCGAGAGACGGGCAGCGCCACGGCGCATACTCACCGAGCGGGCACGGGGGGCTGGGGTAGTAACCTTGTGAGCGGTCGAGCCGCCGCTCAGTAAGGCGCGTACGGGGGCGAAGGTGTCGTTTGTAATGAGACCTGCCCAAATGAGGTTCCAGAGCGAGCCTGAAATGTCTTTGAGTGTCACCGTTGCGCTATCACCCAGCCTGCCCTGCAGGGCGGCTTGTATCTGGTGAATAAAAAGACCGCCTGAGCCCAACACCTCATAGACCGCTTTATCTAGCGGGGCGAGGGCGTTGAATGCCGTGATGCGTGCCTGTTCATCGGGCAGAGTAAGAGAAGATGCTTCGCTCAGATGCAACGATACCCAGCCGTCACTACCGGCAAGCTCGCCATCACCAATCCACAGAACATCCCCCGAACTCATGGCTTGATCAAGCAGAGCCGGGCTGTAATCTTTCACGCGCGAGCGCAGCACCAATGGTTCGAGTGCCGAGGCGGGCAGACGGACGCCGGCGAGCTGGTCGATCACGGTGAGAAGACCGTCGTAGCCGCTGAGCATGCTGCTTTGATCCTGTGTTACCGACGATTTGATGCCACTGACGGGTGTACCAAAGGTGCCGGGGGGCTGTTGGGCTTCGGTGAGCTTCCAGGTTTCAACGTGCTGCCAGGGAGGTAAGAAGCGTCCGTAGATATGCGGGGCGACGGGTTCTACGTCTTGGCGCAGAATAGCAAGCGAGCGTGAGCGGAGGGTGCGTAGTACCTGGGCATCGACCCACTGGGTGGCGGCGCTACTGATGGGAGCTGGGGGTGCTGGCGAGTCGGCGGCGCGGGTTGCGGTGAGCTCTTCATGGAGTTCATCGGGTAGAAAATCCCCCGAGAGCACGCGCCTGTCTGCCGCCAGGGTACGCAGGGCGGTATCGACAATGGCAACGCCCAGCCCTAAGGACGCGCCGGCTTGGGCTGCGGTGAAGGGCGCGTGGGTACGTGCGTAACGGGCGACCAGGTCAAGCAGGGGTTCTTTGACCGGTTCGAGGAAGGCGAGCGGTACGCCCATGGGCAGGGGCACACCCAGTCCGTCGCGCAGTCTGGAGGCGTCCTCGATGGCTGCGTAGTGGGTAACCCCGTGCAGGTTAAAGCGCAGGGCGCGATTGCTACCGACCAGTTCATCGAGGAAGGCTTGGGTGGTATCGACCGACACTGTTTTTTCTGTTGTTTCCAGCGGCTGATCTGCTTCTGCCTCTTCACCGCTCCCTACCGTTTCTGGGAGCTCAAGGGCGGGCGCGTCCTCATCTTTGAGTCTTGCTGCCAGCGAGGTTGCGGTGAGCGGCCCTAACAGGCGTAGCAAGTCGGCGGTGCCTTCCACCCCGCGGTAACGGTAACCGGTGGCGGTGTGCTGCAAGCGGGCTTCGGTGGAGCGAATAACGTTGGCATCGAGTAGCTCGCGCAGTTCATCGCGTCCGAGCAGTTCAGTCAACAGCGCCGGGTCAAGGGATAGGGCAGCGGCACGGCGTTCTGCTAGTGGGGAGTCGCCCTCGTAGAGGAACTGGGCAACGTAACCAAAGAGCAGGGTACGGGCGAAGGGGGAGGGGGATTCTGTCTCGACCTCCACCAAACGCACGGTGCGCGCATCAATGTCTTTGTGTAGCTGGATGAGCGCGGGCAAGTCGTACACATCTTGCATACATTCGCGCACGGTTTCCAAAATAATGGGAAAGCTCGGGTACTTGCGTGCTACATCGAGCAGCTGGGCTGATCGCTGACGTTGCTGCCACAGGGGTGTGCGCCGACCAGGGTCTTTACGCGGTAGCAGTAGAGCGCGGGCGGCACACTCCCTAAATCGGGAGGCAAAGAGGGCAGAAGAGCCCACCCCTTGCATGACGATATCCTCAAGCTCATCGGCGTCAAAAAGAAAAATATCGGCACCGGGAGGTTCGGCTTCCATTGCCGGTATGCGTAGCACGATGCCGTCATCAGCTGCCATCGCCGAGGCATTTACCCCGTATTGGGCTTCTACTCGCTGACCCACAGCCAGCGCCCAGGGAGCGTGTACAGGCATGCCCAAGGGTGAGTGGAGAATCAACCGCCAGTCACCGATTTCATCGCGAAAACGCTCTACCGTGAACTGAATATCGCTCGGCACTGACCCCACAGCCTCTATCTGGGCGCGTACGTAGGCTTCGAGGTTGTCGGCAGCCCAAGTATCAAGCCCGGTTGCGGTCAGTTTCGCGCGCGCGTCCTGGGGCTTGCTAGTGAGATCGGTGGCGAGCTCGCGGGTGAATTTGCCGAGTGCTCGCCCCAGATCAACCGGACGTCCGCCGCCCTCACCGTGCCAAAACGGCAGCTTGCCGGGTACACCTGGGGCGGGGGTGACGCTGACGCGGTCGTGGCTGATATCTTCAATACGCCAGGACGAGGCACCGAGAGCAATCACGTCACCGGCACGCGATTCGTAGACCATTTCTTCATCAAGCTCACCCACTCGCTTGGGTGCTTTAGAGTCTTCAGAACCGACAATGTACACGGGGAACAGACCGCGGTCTGGAATGGTGCCGCCTGAGGTAACCGCCAGTCGCTGGGCGCCCTTGCGGCCTTCGATGGTTCCGCCATCACGATCCCAGATGATGCGCGGACGCAGCTCAGCGAACTCATCGGAGGGGTACTTGCCGGTCAGTAAATCGAGGGTCGCCTCAAAAGCCGAACGCGGCAAGGTCGCAAAAGGTGCAGTATTCCGCAGCGCCTCAAACCAAGCCTCAACATCAATGGGCCCCAAAGCGCACGCCGCTACCGTTTGCTGGGCGAGAATATCCAGCGGATTTGCCGGAATGGTCAGCGGCTCAATCGCCCCATCAAGCATGCGGCGAACCGTCACGGTAGCGTTCAGCAAATCGCCGCGATGCTTGGGGTAGAGAAAGCCCCTCGACACTTCGCCGACCTGGTGCCCGGCGCGTCCCACCCTCTGCAAACCCGATGCCACCGAAAAGGGCGCTTCAACCTGCACCACAACCTCAACGGCACCCATATCAATACCCAGCTCTAGGGAGCTGGTCGCGACCACGCACTTGAGCTCGCCAGATTTCAGGGCGTTTTCAATGATTTCGCGCTGGTCTTTAGCCACCGAACCATGGTGGGCACGCGCCAGCACCGGGGCAGCGGTATTTTCTGCTGGGGCGGACGCGCGCGCCCGATTCTCGGTTTTCTGGGTGAGTTTAGCGTCGTGGTCGGGGTTTTCTAACCGCACTGAGTCCTTCGCCAGCGCCTGCGCTAGAATCTCTGTCACCGACTGCGGCTCGCCCCCGCGCGAGTGCGCCTCCTCGTTCATGCTGCTACGATCGCGTACCCTCGCCGCGTAAATCTCGTTCAGGCGGGCGGTGAGCTTTTCAGCTAAACCGCGCGAATTGGTGAACACAATCGTTGATTGATGGGCTTCCACCACATCAACAATGCGTTCTTCAACGTGGGGCCAGATGGATGCCTGGTACCCACCGGTATCGGGGGCGCTACCGAGGGCAGGCGACGACTCGAGAAGCGTGCCACCGGTGAGGGCGTCATCGGCAGCGTCCTCGCCCTCCTCCATATTTTCAATAACGAAACTGATCGGGGTAAAGGCGTCCTTATGTTCAGCCAAAGGAGCTGCGGGGGTACTAATACCCACCGCATCGGCGACATCGGCGGGCATGGATATTTTCTCAGCCGAAGCAGTGCCAGCAACCGAGGCTGAATCTTCACGTCCTGACGGTGGAACAATACCCAGCGACTCAGCCAAGGTGATCCCGGGAGCGGTTGCCACCCCGTGAGAACCCTCGACCGCATCAGCCAAAGAATCCTCACCCACCACCCCGTCATCGAAGGTAAAAGAAGGCGACGCCTCGAACGCCATATCGCGGGCGATAGCGCGCTCCACCTCATTGCGCGCCGCACGCGGAACCTCCAACTTACTACTCACTGGAGCTGGGGTGAAAGCATTATCACCCTCACCGTACGCATTCGGTCCGCCCAGCACCGTCATATCCGGCACCGGCACACTCACCGTTAAATCCCACTCTTTCTCACTCGGCGGACGCACCACATCAACCGGCGCCGTACCGCCCAGAAAACGCGCTACTGTCTCAACCGGCTCAACCGTTGCAGAGAGCCCAATACGCTGAGCGGGAGTCTCAAGAATCTGATCCAACCGCTCCAAGGTCACCGCCAAATGCGCCCCGCGCTTAGTACCAGCAACCGCGTGAACCTCATCAATAATGACCGTATAAACCCCGGTGAGGGTCGCCCTCGCCTTAGAGGTCAGCATCAAATAAAGAGACTCGGGGGTAGTAATCAAAATATCCGGCGGATGCGCAATCAACGCCCGGCGTTCTTTCGCCGGAGTATCACCGCTACGCACCCCCACACTCACCTGCGGCGGCACCTGCCCGTACTGCTTAGCGGTCTGCGCGATACCAATCAACGGCGCTCGCAGATTGCGTTCCACATCGACACCCAGAGCCTTCAGAGGCGAAATGTAGAGAACCTTGGTGCCCGTATGGACGGGGGCGCGCGCGTCCTCGGTCTCCTCAGCGCGTGCGTCCTCGCCCCCGTGGTACAACCTATCCAGTGCCCACAAAAAAGCAGCCAGCGTTTTACCCGAGCCGGTGGGTGCCACAATGAGGGCGTGCTTACCTGCCGAAATAGCATTCCATGCGCCCTCCTGGGCAGCAGTGGGAGCAGAAAAAGCACCCGTAAACCAGGTGCGAGTACTGGGCGAAAAATTATCAAGGGCACTGACCATACCCTCTATTATGGCAGTGCAGGAGCCCGCCCAGGCCTTCATCGTCTGCGGTCAGATATAGAATGCGCCGCGCTATCTCAATAGCTACGACGCCTCCAACATCGCACAGATACAGAAAATATGTGGCTCCCAGTGACCGGCTTAGGGAGTTGCCCCTACCTGACCCACGCTCATTTGCTGTACCGCGGTGTTACTGCAAGCCTCAGCAGGGTAGGGCACCGTGAGCGTACCGCTAGTCTGCGGCAACTGCACTCGGTAGCCGCTCGATGAAAGAGCCTGGCATGAGTCAGCAAATAGGCTGGCACGAGTTTCGCGCAGGGTCGCCTGGGCACTTTCGCCGGGAGTCAGCAGAACCCCGGTGCTGGTCCACTCCGCTGCTCGCGCAGCGGGAGCACCAATGGTGTGACCACCGGCGTCCACATAGCTGACAGCAGGGTAACCCACAATCGAACAGGGCGTTGCCCCTGTGTTGGTGAAAGTCAGGGTAATGTACTGCGAGCCGGCAGCAGCGGTGCCACTGACCTGCGCAGAAATTACTGCTGCACTGCCCAATTCGCAGGCAGGGGCGTTGTTAAGGGCAGTCTGAGCAGACGGTGCAGGGGTCTGTGCCGGAACAGTAACTACAGTGCCTGTAGGCGCAGGCTGCTGAGGATCCTCTGTTGCTGACGGGGGTAGAGCACCCGGCGTCTGCTCTATAACGGTGGGAGTCGGAGCGGTAGCCCGTGGCGTTGCAGATGCCACTAGACCAGGGCTTGCCGTCGCAGTTTCACTCGCTGCAGCGGTTGAGGCAGAGCTAACAGCTGGCTGCCCACCGGATGCACTCACCGCAGAGCTAGGAGCATTCGTAGGACGCGGCGGATCAAGCGCCGCATCAGACCCACCGGTACACGCCGAGAGCGTCATGAGTACTATAGCGGAACATGAAACTTTCCTTGCGGTGTGAAGCATCCGGAAGGTGCCCAATGAAAAACCTGCCATTAATTACATTCCTGCTTTGAGGGTTACAGTTGCCCCAGCCATCTCGGTGACGAACTCGGTCTGGCACGCCAACCGGGAGTTCTCGGTGGCAACATCGTCAATCATAGAAAGTAAGTCAGCTTCAGCGTCGGTGCGCTCGCCGCTGGCGTCGATGTGTTCGGGGTCAATAAAGACGTGGCAGGTTGCGCAGGACGCGTTGCCGCCGCAGGTGGCTAGCACGGGGAACCCGTTGGCAAGAAGGGCGTCAAGAAGGTTCTGATGATCTTCCCACTCTACGGGGCGACTGGTTCCGTCTTCGCCAACAACGGTGATATCAATGCCGCTCATGTTAAGCCTCAAACTTTCTGGTGTACTGGCGCTCAAAACTGCTTACGAGTACCCATTTTAGGGGGTATCGACCGCTGAGAGACTGAAGCTGCCTTAGTTGGAGGTGAAAGTATGGTCAGTTTCATCAGGTTTTGGTCAGTGATGCACTAACTTTTAGTGGGGCGACCACCTATGCGCAGACAAAATTGAAGGCTTCTGTACTGCGGTTGAGAGTTAAAGGAAAAATCCTCGCTTCCGGACGGAAGCGAGGATTTGTATCGTGCGCCCGAAGGGATTCGAACCCCCAACCTTCTGTTCTGCACCCACACCGCTACGACTCGTCGCTTAACCATGCGCCACCTACGGGCACTACCAAACCCTGTAGAATCAACTTCTTATGAAACACATAACATAAACTGGCAAGACTCCATCGACGGCTACCTAACCCACCTGCGCGCAGGTGGAAGCCCAGAAACAACCATCTATACCCGCCGCCAACACCTAGAACACGCAGCCAAGCGCCTACCAGCGGGGCCATTTGAGATTACAGCTAGCGACCTAACAGAATACTTTGCCGAACAGCCCTGGAAGCCAGAGACTAGACGCGGACGGCGCGCAACATTCCGAAAGTTCTACCAATGGGCTATCAAGCAGGGCTTGACCCACACCAGTCCAGCAGAAGCCCTGCCCTCTATCAAGCCAGCCCAGCCCAAACCCAAACCCGCCCCCGATAGCGTCCTAGCTGAGGCTCTACTAAAAGCCCGCCCCCGTGAAAGACTCATGATTAGACTCGCTGGAGAACTAGGGCTACGCCGGGCAGAAGTCGCCGTATTGCATACATCCGATATAACCGAAACTCCCCACGGTCTAAGCCTAGTGGTACACGGCAAGGGTGCAAAAGACCGCATAATCCCCTTACCAGATGGGCTTTCTGCAATACTCAGAGCCTACCCGCCGGGCTACATTTTCCCTGGCGATGACAACGGTCATCTCTCACCCCGCTATGTTGGCAAGCTGATAGCTAGGCTTATGCCTGACGGCTGGACAATGCATACCCTGCGCCATAGATTCGCCACGCGCGCCTATGCACTAGAGAAAGACATACTGACCGTGCAAGCCCTTCTAGGTCACGCCAGCCCTACCACCACACGGCTTTACGTCCAGCTCCCGGATAATTCTTTGCGGTCTACGGTACAGCGCCTAGCGGGTTAAACCTTTAATCGAACCTTAAACTAAAACACCCTCAACTCTTAATTAAGAGTTGAGGGTGTTTACCCATGCAAAATAGGAGGTGCGGGGCGAGGGAGCTACCCCCGCCCCTTACTTACCTAGTCCTTATCTTCCAGCAACTTCAGCACCTTCTCGACAATACCCAAAGCACTATCGACAATGGCCACCAAAGCGGCTAGAATCAGAACTAGATTTAGAAGTGTTGTGACCACTTCTAAACCTCCTATTTTTTTATGGATGCACCCGGCAAACACCGGGTGCATCTTTTATGTTACCAGCCTCAACTACCCCCGAACACCCTCAATACAGGGTCAAGAATAGCCAGCGCCAAAGCACCGACAGCGGTACGCAGAAGCCACCGATTAGACTCTTGCAGCTCTTCAACATCCTTGCGCAAAGCACTCAGCTCAACCTTATGGACAAACTGGGTTTCCAGAGCATCTAGCTTCTTTTCCATGCGCACCAGAATCACGCTCATCTGTCGCGTGTCGTACTCACTCACCATCATTCACCCCCCTCCCCCGGTAGTGGGGGTGCGGTGTTCAGCAACGCCAAAAGCCCTTGTGAGCCGCCAAGGAAAACCCACACGGCGGTGGCGATAGTCAGCCACACCGGCTGTTCGTACTGACCGGCGGAATAGCCTACCTGCACAGCCCCTAGTATCACCGACCCTAGGGCGTAGAGGGCATAGACCACTTGACGCGCGCGCGGGCTAACTATCGGGGGAGCGGCTTCTGCCGGAGTCACAGCTGACCCTCAATCGTGGCAGCAGACGCGCGAATCTCGGCCAGCTCTGCGCGGATAACCGCCATGCGGTCTACAGTGGCCGGGGCCGGTGCGGAGGACTCACCACTAGTACCCTGGAGAACGTTTACGCACCTGACAATTTCGTCACGCATGTTCGCATACCGGCCAGGGCAGGCAGTAGAAGACCATTCACGATGCAGCCAGATCTCCTGCGGGCCGTAAACGTCTTCCAGCCATTCGATCAGGGCCACAACTTCGTTAATGTCGCCCTCGCTCATCTCGGGGCGGCACTCAATACCGATGGAAGTCGCGTTGCCCTCGGCAGAACCTGAGTGCCAGGCGGCGTTTTTGGGTTCCACTAGGCAGGCTACGCGCCCGGCTTCTACTACGAAGTGGGCAGAGCTATTACCCCCGGGGCGCGAGAGATAGTTACATACTGCGTCAAAGCCTTGGCCGTCAGCTCCCCAATGGTGGATAGTGATTCTGCCTGTGCTACGGGGGCGGCCAAAGACGGCGGGCACAGAATCCTCAGGGGTGAAGTTGGGTGAGTTCCAGGTGGTCTCGTCTACCACGGTGCCGGTCTTGAGGGTGGTCATTTCTTTTCTCTTTTCTTTAGGTATTAGCCCAGTAATGAGCTAGGGATGACTCGTCCAAGATTTTGAACGAGGAAACTTGGGGTTGGCGAAATTCAACGCGAGCAGAAGGCGACACAGTAAGACCCGAATCAGGGTCAATCACCACCGTGAGCATGGCTCTATCAGGTGACCCAGTGCGCTGAAAACCAACCGTAAAGACCGGCGCGAGCGTCGAAAATCCACCCCGGATAAGCAGAAGGTCATTAGGCGACACGGATTCATCCACGACAGTGTTAAGGGGGGCGATGGTTCCATCAAAAATTGCTGTCGTGCCGGTAGCCTCGGCCCTAGCGATGGTGTGCATGTAGACCTGCCCGGAGCTGATCAAGCTGTCGGCAAAGTAAAGCAAGTGCTTATCGCCTAGCTCGTGGCTAAAAGCCTGCCTGCCATCATGCGCCGATAGGTGGCAGTCGTAGAAAATCAGTTCTTCAGCTAGCCCATCACGGCCTGACCCGTGGACGCACCAGGCATCTTCCGAAGCAAGGGTTAGATGGGCGAAAAGCGCACTGACCCCGCCGTGTTCCACACAGGTGGTCTTTCCGGTGGTTTTGATGGTGGTTTCTTCGCGGGTTGCTCCTAGCCCCACAATTTCGATTGCGGCGTTATCGGAGGCACGCCACTGGCGTAAATCTAGGGTCTGGGTCAGCTGGTAGATACCTGGTTCTAGGTATAGGCGGGCGCGGGTGTCAAAAGGATTAGCCACTTTTGTTTTGGCGCGTAAATCAGCCATAAGGCTCATGAGCGCCGCGTTCAAATCATCACCGGGCCGGGCTGTAGCAGAGACCACTACGTGGGAGGGGTCTTTGACCCAGGCGCGTATTTTTTCGCCCCACACAGCTTTTTTCAGAGGCATCTCACTATCAGCACGGCTTTTCTTCCACTGCTGAGACCCCTCTAACCACCAGGAGAGGCGCACAAGTGACCAGCGGCCCTTTAGCCAGATACGGGGTATCATGTTGAGGCCACCGCCTGAGCATGAGCCAAGATGCGAGTATCGGTCAGAGCCTTGCGATAAAAAGCAGCCTGCCCAATTTTCACATAAGGGCTACCCAGGGTAATGGGCACGGTAGCGGTCGTCGCGTAAGTACGCCTAAAGCCTTCACCGGTGGCGGCCAGGGCGCCATTGAGGTAAAGCTTCAGCGATACCCCATCAAAGACCACGGCTAGGTGGGTAGGCTCCTTGGTCACCGTCACGGGGCTGGAAGTAATGGAGCGGGGCGCCCCGGGGGTGGGGTAGTCACCGGTAGATGCGGTGGCAAAAGCTTGGTAGGTCACGCTAGTCGAAGAGTACCGGTCATCGCGGAAGACGTTACCGGCGTATTCATGGGTGCCCAGCTTGCCCATCGGCTCGATGACGGCTTCGAAAGACCAGGCCGGGGCATTGTGGGTAAAGAAGTTGGTTTTCGCTGGAGTTGTGAAGGCTGTTCCGCTTGCACCCCACCCGTCTACAGCCGGTGTGGACGCTGCGGTCCACTCTACGGGGGTGGCCCCCAAATCTGCGTAGGGGCTGGCCCCGGTCAGTGCCAGGTGATGGGCCGGGGAGTCCTTACGAATTTCAGCGGCCAGAGCGTCAAGATTAGCCAGCCCGTGATAAGTAAGCTCCCAGGTAGTAGCGCCGGTGAGGATATAGCCTATCTTAGGTACGGCGCGCACTGCCCAGGCTTCACCCTTGACTAGGCGGTACTCACCGGCGGGCTTGGTCTCATTATTGACAAGGTAAGTCACGCCTTCATCTTCTGGGATAGTGCCGCGTCCTGTGACCTCTGAGAAGTAGGGTGGCGTGGGTGCCCATGCGTCTTTCTGGCGGGTATCAAGCCAAAGCACGGGCACGCCCTTGTATTCGCGGTAGGTCGGTGGTGTGTCTGATTTGACGATTATTTTGGCTAGAATTTCTTGCACGAAAGGGGCAAGCGGCTGGCCAGAGTCGGCCATCATAGGCACGCGGACGCCGGTGGCAGTGGCGGCAATTCCACCGCCACTATCGGTTAGCTCGGTAAGCCTGATTGCTTCTTTTTTGGCGCTTTCGGCTTTATCAAAGGCAGCTTTTGCGTTAGCTGTGATTGCATCATCACCATCTTTTACCCAGTCGTCATTAGAGGGCAGGATAAAGCCAGCTGATTTCAGCTCCGATTCATTAGCCATTTATTTTTCGCTCCATTTCTTTGTTTCTTCTGCCCACTTGCCGGTTTGCTGTGCCCAGGTCAGGGTGCGGGGTTCTGGCATAAGGTGATAGGGGTCTTCGGGGTTCCAGCCAAAAACTGCCCGCGGGTCACCTAAAGAAAGTTCAATTTTCCAGCCGGTAGCGTCTATTGTTTCGGTAATTCCTTGAACTGTTTTAGGGCCTCGCAATTCTTCAGGCCAGTCGCCACCAAAAATAATGAATCCACCTTCAGGTGTTGTTACTATTTGTTTTGCTAGTTGCTGCGCATAGCTATTTCCGTTGAGTAGACTTAGCATATCCACGGTAATTGAAGGTGTTTGCCATGAGGTGGAGATAGCGTTATAAACAGCGCGGTTAGCGGGAAATTTGTAGTTCCCATAATCCGCTGAAAATTGAATATCTGTTATTTCTTCATCAGTAGTATAAAGAGGTATTTCTACACCGCGCATAAGGCGTGAAAAGTAATCAGCAATTTGCTGCTGGGTACTGCCGGTTACACGGTAAACGAGGCGGGGGCGGGTATCAACAAATGAGGTTGGTTGCTCATGGGTTGCGGGCGATAAGGCGTTTGAGCGCTGTAATGGCATGTCATTTTCTAGCGCTTTACGCATTTGGTCTACGCGGTCAGCAGGGTGGCGGTAGCTGAGAGAGCCGTCATAGTTGTGGGTTACGGCTACCCCTAGTTTTTCAAGTAGGCCTAATATTTCTTTTGCTTTGTATTCTTTCCTTTCTGTGAATGTGTCCTTGTCCCACATTGAACCTGATATTATGCCTTTTCCTCCGGGGACTTTGAGGGTGTTTGCGAGGTTATACATGTAGTGGATGGCATGGGCGGGGGTGTGGTGTCCCGGTTCTGAGATGTATTTATTTTCGTCACGAAGTAGCCTAATGGTGTGGGTGGTAGCGATTATTTCAGAGACATCTTCACCAACGCCCGTGTCTAAATATTTTTGTGCGCCAACGCGACCAACGAAACGAACAATATCACCATAAATATTATATGTAATATTTACCGGCAAATTATAAGACATTGAAATTTTCCCAGGCAATCTAATTATTGCGCTTGGGATTTTGGCAGTTATGCCATATGAGCCACTGCCGTAATTAATTTTAATTCTTTCTATGTCGTTATCGTTATATATTTTTCCACCAATTGAAACATTAACGAAGTTATCAACACCTAGCATGTTTAACAGATGTGATTTCATCAGTACCCTACCAGATGATTTGATTTTTGTAGTATGTCTTTTATTTTGCGGGCTGTTTCAATTGGGTCTGGATTAAGGTCGGACAGGGTAAATTCATAATTATGATAGTTATTTATCACAGTCTGCCCCTGATACCCCCTAGAAGGCATGACCGGGGCTAGGCCGTCCGTTGCGGCGGTCAGCATAAACGGTGGCTCCATATCTACGCCACGGCCCGGTGCATAGTAAACGCCGTCATCGCCTAGCTCGTAACCGAAGGCAAAGGTTGACCCGCCCATGATCTTCTTAGCCCAATCAGGCATAGAAGGCATTTTGAAACCATCGAACAGCCCAGCGATTTTGTCCCTGATATTCCCTGCAAAGTTGCCGATGCTATCGAAGATGCCTTTTACGCGTTCGTACAGAGATTCGAAGTAGCCCTTAACTGCTTCTACACCTTGAAAAAATGAATCTGCTATAAATTCCGCGACGAAAAGCGCGTTATCTATCATCTGTGTGAATTTTTGGATTACCCAATCAACGCCCGCGTTCCAGGTATTCTTAACCCAGTCAACGGCGGCGCTCCAAGCGTTTTTAATCCATTCACCGGCGGCGCTCCACGCGTCCTTAATCCAGTTCAGTGCAGCGTCTACACCTTCACGGAACCAGTCAACGTTGTTATAGGCCCAGATAACAGCAGCTACAAGGGCAGTGATAGCAATGATGACTAGCCCAATGGGGTTAGCCGACATTGCGGCGTTAAATGCCCACTGGGCAGCAGTCCAGGCGGTAGTAGCGATTTTAGCGGCGGTGGCGGCTCCCTGCACCGCCATGATTGCGCCTTTAGCAGCGAAAACGCTACCGACAAAAACACCGATACCGATAGCTAAAGCAGCTACCTTATCTTGGTTTTCTTGTGCCCACCGGGCAAACTCAGCTAGCTTGTTCGCCCCGGCGGTCATCGCGGGCAGCAACAGAGCGCCCAGAGTCGCAGCTGCGTTCTGAAATTCAGCTGCGGCGCGCTGTTGACTACCGGCGGCGGTATCAGCTTCACGGGCAAAGTTTCCCTGATACGCGCCCGCCTGTGCCATAATCTCGTTTACGGTTGCTTGCTGCTTAGCCGCGTCATACGCTGCACCTTCCAGCTCGCTAGTACCTTCCGCTGCCATACGCGCTTCAATAGCAGCGGCGCTCATGAACACGCCGTACTGCTCTAGCGAGTCGTACTCACCGCGCAGCGCCGCGCCCATTGCTTCAGCAGCACCGGCGGCGTCCCCACCGAAAACGCTAGATAGATCAGCGCCAGCGCTAATGAGGTCATTAGTCTTACTAGCTAGTTCGTCCTGTGAGTAGCCCGCCCGTGAGAGCGACCCACCGATAGACGCCGCTAGCGACTCATAAGAACTAGAAGACATGCCCACCGATTGCGCAGCGGCTTCAGCGAAACTATGAACGGTATCAGCTGCGCCCTTGAAAACGGTATCTACCGCCCCAAAGTTCTGTTCAGCTTCAGCGGCGGCTTGACCGGCGTAGGCGCCGAAGGCAACTAGCGCGCCACCGGCGACTGTTGCCGCTGGGGTGAGCTTTTCCACGCCGCGTTCAACCCCCGCAATAGCCTTCTCAACCTTAGTAAGCTCGCCAGAAAAGCGGGTGGCGTCTGCGATGAAGCGCACGCTCATTACAGCGCTTTTACCTGCCATTATTTTTTTCTCTCATCTTCTCTAGCTGGGTGATGTACTCATTTATGATTTCCGGCGGGGCGTCCATGAAAACGGTGTAAGGAATATTAGTGGCGATAGATAGCGCCACACAGGTTCTTGTTATGCCGCTAAAGGGGCTTCGGGTGCCTCTTCTCGGACAACGTCAGCGCTCAAAAGGCTCGTTTCCACCCACTTATCGAAGGTGTGCGCGGGGGCAATCTGCTTGGTGCGCTTCAGTGCGCTAAATGCCAGCACGTAGCACCAGAGCATAGGCGCATCTCGCTGTGACGGGAAGTCCTTAATGTTGCGGCGCATCATGTCAAAGGCGAACTGGTCAGCCGCTACGGTCTGAATGCGTTCGATGGTGGTTTCTTCGCCTTCATCATTCAGAAAGATGATGGATAAAACGGGGGTTGAGAACTTAGCCATTGCTAGCCAATCCTTTCGATAATTTCTGTAATCTCGCGGTAATACTGCTCTAGCCACTGCGGTTCTGTTTCCTGCGCGGCAATGATTACAAAGGGTCTAACTTTTCTGATGTTGCGTTTGCGGTCGCCGTAGTGGACTACACCGGCATAGGCGCGGTTAGCTCTGCCCACGCGCACGATACCGGCGCGCTGGGTTGCCCCGGCGCGGATGGTGGCGGCGATAT
Organism: Rothia sp. ZJ1223; assembly: GCF_016900985.1. NCBI lineage: Bacteria > Bacillati > Actinomycetota > Actinomycetes > Micrococcales > Micrococcaceae > Rothia > Rothia sp. ZJ1223. Next base: position 152,139 of record NZ_JAFEUT010000006.1, read on the forward strand.
GACCGTTTTTGTTGTCACCTACCGGCGCTAGCTGTTTAGCGCGGGCGGCAACGATTTGGGCGGCGCGGCGGTTGATAGCTGATAGCTCTTTGAGGTCTATCTGTGCCTGTTTGAGAGCTTTACGCAGGACGCGCCCGCCCTCAATCTCAACTTTGAAGGCGTCGCCCTTAGCCACCGGGCTTATTCTTCGTTAGGTCGCCCTGAACCTCAAAGCTGAAATCAACCTCTAGGTTGTCAATGTCTACATCACCGCCAATTTCAGCAGATTCAACGGTGAGAGTACCGGTGAAGGTCGTACCGCGTGCGGTTGCCGGGGTGAACGTGAACGGAACATCTTGACCTCGATTATCGAATAGGTAATCAGAGGTGCTTTCAGCAGTTCCCAGGTCAAACAGGAACTTTCCTTCTAGCGTCCAGGACTCAGACCGCGCGCCACCCTTCTTTAGCCCAGAGAGCACAGTCAGACCCTTCTCACGGTCTACTTTGGGCACCAGCTTTACGCTCGTTACCTGGTTGCTCATGGTGTGCATCGAAGTGTTCGCGCCCAGAGTTAGGGTGCCGGGTCCAAGAATGGTTGTACCAATAGATTTATTACTCATTGGCGGTTGTTTCCTTTACGTCTAGTTTGATGGTGGTCTTCAGACCGGGTAATCCATCGGCGTTGCCCATGTTTTTCAGAGTGACGGTGAGAGCTTCAAAACCGCGGGCCCCGTACTCTTCAGCTAGCTTTTTCGCTATCGGGTACAGGTCTTGCAAGGGCTGGTATTCAGTGCCAGAATCTGCGGCAATGATGTAGATTTCTATTTCCGCTGTGTACGCTTCGATACTCAGGCGGTCATAGGTGAAATCTGCCGGTGAGACAATCACAGCGGGCAGAGTGTGGGCAGCTTCAGCGCGTGAGAGCGCCCTAATGCCGTCACCCTCTAGCCGCTCAATCAGGTATTTAATGACTTCATCGAACGGCATTAGCCCACCCTCGGCTTACGGAAGGCTTCGATATGCAACATGCGGGCTATATCTGAGTCATAGCGTGAAACGTACGTTGCGCCCACCTCGTTGAACGCTTCAACACCGTTGGGGGAGTTGCGGCGTTTATACAGGCGGGCGGCTAGCATCTTCGCCCCTAGCACGGTGGTTTGTGCCCACTCGTTGGATTCGTTGCGGTCAATTGATGGCAACGAATCCACGTAAGTGTTGACGGCTTCAGTAACGTGTGTCAGATGTTCATCTGCGATGGGTGAACCTAGCCACGCGGCTACCTCTTGCGCGGTAATCATTAGCCACCAACGCCGGGGGCGACGGTTGCCTTGATGATCGCGCGGGGGTCATGCACAATTTCCGCCGCGTAGCCATGTACTGAGATGTCAATACCACCACGGGGAATGTCCAGCGCCTGCAAACGAATCGGTGATGAACCGTGTTCGTAGTAAGTCGCCGCCTTCGAATCCCAGGCAATAATCTCGTTAGATGCCAGCTGAGATGAATACTCAACAGACACACCAGCAGCAACACCGGTTGAGTCGGTCAAGTCCACCGCGCCCTGTGCTTTCAGCCACCAGGGGACGGCGTTATCTGGCAAATCTAGGAACGCATCATAAACGGCTTCGCCCAGCTTGATTTTCGACACGCGCGCGCCAATCTTTTTCATCTCGCGGGGAATTTGGCGCATAGCGTCAAGGGCTGAAGTGATGCCGGTCTTATTGGTAGCCTGCGCGATGATGCGCCCTGCAAACCATTCCTCGGTTTTGCGGCGGTAATCATCAGCAGCAAGCTGAAAAATCTGAGAGATTGCGCCGGTATCACCCAAATCAATGTACTTGCGGGCAACGTCCCAACCCGCTGCGAAATCCTGCGCGTCGCCCTCTACCATCTCGGTTGAAAGTTTGTTGGACGGAATTTCAGTCTTGTTTGAGGCATACTTACCGACTACCGGCGTTTCCTTCCAGCGCCAACCGTAAGCCTTCAGACCTGAGAGCTTACCGGTGGGACCAAAGCCATCAATGAAGGGGCGTTCCACAACTGACGCGTGCCAAAGTTCACCAATCCAGAACTTCTTCAGGAAGGCTTCGCCCTTATCGTTAGCCGGTACAACGTCCGAAAGTGCTGCCATTACCGCGCCTACGTTTTCGCCGTTGTTGGTTGCCTGCAACAGTCGGTCAGCGGCGGCGGTGATGGTCAGCGCGGGGGATTCAGCGGGTACGGGGATTCGTCCAGCGTTGATGATCTCGGTAAGCTGTTCGGGCTTCGGCTCTTCAGCTTCTTCGGTAGCTTCTACCTTCTCAACAGGGGCGGTGTTTTCAGACATGGTGTCCTCTTCTTTCTCAGTTGCGCCGCGTGCAGCGGTAACAGTTTCAATCAAGGTGTTTTCAAAAGCCGGTACGCTCACTAGCGAAACTTCATACAAGGCGGCGTTCGTAACGCGCTTTTCGCCACGTTCGCGTGCAGCGGGGTCAAGCTGGTGAACCATAGCGCCCACGGATAGCCCGTCACGAATCCTTGCCTTAGCTTCAGCTAGTGCAATATCGCCGCTTTCGGTCTCAGCAACAACGAATGTTGCTTTGATGCCTTCAGCGTCTTCGGTGTACGACTCCATGTAGCCAACAGGGGCGTTCATATCGTGATTTACCAGCAGCTTCACTTTGCTTGGCGGGTCAGGAACGATGATTGACCCGGGCGCGAATGAAGCCGCGCCGCCGGTCGGTGAGCCGGTCACATCGTAGACTGCAATGCGGCCGCTAATCCTGCGTTTGCTCAGTTCCGCGCCCGCTGTCAGTTGCGGGGTCGCTTTGGTTTTGATTTCCATCTTTTACCGTGCTTTCTAGGGGTATGCCCTGCATAATCCTTCGTGCTTCTTCAGCGGTGTAAATACCGGCGTCAATCGCTACCTTCAGTGCGTCCACCTTTTCTTTTAGTGGCGGGTCTAGGTAATCGGTTGTCTCAAACTTGACCCACACCCCGCGCGGGGCCACATCGTCCATACTTAGCCGGTCTGCGATTGCTGCCATGTAGGGCATAAGTCCGAAGTCAATAAGTTCACGCCCGCGTGATGCGCTGTTGCTGTAGTTCATTGACGCGCCTTGTACTGAAGCGTCAACAGCCCATGCGGGTAAGCCCATAGCGCGGGCTATGCCTAGCGCGGCTTGATTCTGTGCATCAATCAGCAGCTGTTCAGCGGCTTGCCCGTGCGTTCGAACATCAATCAGCGGGTTTGTGTAACCGACGCCGCCCCCGCGTGAAGTTCGCGCCGCGCGCCACCCATCTAGTAGGTTCTGGATTTCTTCATCTGAGAGATCATCACCGTTGGTTTGGTGCAGTTCGATTGATGGAACCGGGTTTGCGGCGGCGTTTTCTGCGGCGCGTTCGGTATCTAGTGCTTTGCGTAGGACGCGGCGACCGAAGGTCAATAGCCCTTCGTTTGGTGCATCGAACCGAATATAAGCATCTGGCGGGACTTTTTGCCCCCATGCTGCGGTGAGCGCGCCGGTATCTGAAACTTCGGCTTCAGCTTCGGGAACCCATGCGAATTGTCGCGGGTAGCCGGTGGCGTAGCGGTCGGTGATGACCCAAAATGCGCGCCCGTAAAAAAGTAGGTGGTCTACCGTCCATGTAATTGTGAGTGAGCGCGGGCGGTTGTGCTCAATCTGTTGAGTCCACGCCGGGTTTTGCGCGTAGGGCTCGCGCCCTGACATTGCCACCATTGGGAACCTGCCGATAGTGCCAGCGATGATATTGCGGGCTTTCGCCACAGCAGCTAAAGACATTGCGTCGGTGCGCGTAATGGGCGCGTTTTCGGTGGGCAGGTCGTGAAGGTGCGCGTAGGTCACTTCTTTCAAGTGGGAATTATCAGCCCACGGGCTAGCCAGCGCGAAAGTATCAGCCGGTAGCGGCGCGTTAATCGCGGCGTCTAGTAGCCGTGAGTTTCTGCTGAAGATTCCAAAAATGCCCATGCGTTTAGTTAAAACGATGGTATCTACACCTGAAAATGCGCGGCGCGTTTTTTGTTGATGCTGAAGCTCTTTGAGGCGATGAACTGACCGGGGTGCACAAGGCGTTCGTGTTCTTGCGCTGCCCGCCATGCACTAAGGCGGCTAAAGGCTAGTTCGCGCCAATCGCACGCCGGGTTAAGGCAAATAATTACGCAACTGTTTTGTGTCGTGTCTAGTGTGAATCCTGTGTATTTTTCGGTCATTTTAGAATCTCAAAATTGGTGAGCCGGGGCGTTTTTTGGTTTGCTCTAGTAGCTTCACTGCAACTACAGCGGCTTTTAGTTCTGCGATAGGGCCGGTTGATTTTGACCCGCTAAAAGCCCAGCCTTCGCCTAGTGGTCTAATGACGGCGTTTTCTACAGCGTGACGCATATTCACAGATGCGTTGTGTTGTATGGTCTTTTCGGTCAGGTGAGTTTTGAAGGCAATGCAGGCGCTTGCGTAATCACGCGGGGTAAGCTCTTGGGGGCGTTCAACAAAGCCGTGATTTTTCAGCGCGTCGGTAAGTACGCGGGTGTCTCCTACGCTGTCAGCTCCTAGCGCGCGGGGGCGCTTTGGTTTGATTTCGTGTTGCAGGTATTCAGCTAGCCACGTTGAACCGTGTTCGCTGTGTATGGTGCGTATCTGGATTGTGTCGTTTTGGTCGTACCAGGCTCCTACTACGGCGGCGGATTCGCCACCATAGGCGACGTCGTAGCCAACACAGATGTTGCCCCAGGGTACGGGTGTTTGTGCGGGGTTTGCGGCGGCGTCCCAAACTTCCATAGGGATAAATGTTTCACCGGCTGAAACCATGCGGTTCATATATGCGCGTTCGAACTCTCCAGCGGTTAGGGCTTCTACGGCTTCGGCAATGTCTTGTTTGCCGATGGTGTGACCAACCGCCGGGTGATACTGCCAGTTTTCAGGATCAAAAGCATCTAGCCCTTCGGGTAGCCCGAAATCAATAATGGCTATGTTGCTGCCAGGATCATTCAGCGCGACTATCCCTTTTTCGTACCATTCGTTGAGAAACTCGCTGTGCGCGTTACCCATCGTTGATACTAACCAGATTTGTGAATCTTCTAGGGTGTTCTGTGCAGGGACGATAGCGCCTAGCAGGTCAGCGCCTTCTTGCGCGTCCCAAACAAAGATTTCATCTAGCATCACATCATGCGGGGTGTAGCCGTGCAGGGACTCAGCAGATGGTGTGAAAGGTCTAATGCTTGACCCATTGACGAAGGTAAGGGCTTGTGACCCTGCTGCCAGTCGGATTTTTGAAAAACGCTTCAGTGGCGATTCTTCAACTTTTTTTACTAAATCCTTCCAGCGTTCTGAGGCGTCTTTGCCGGTTTGTGCGGTGTAGAACGCTTGGCGGTTGCGGTGCTTCAACGCGCGTTCGGTTAGAGTGCAGCGCATGGCTGTCGTTTTGCCAGATTGTCGCGGGACGGTGCATAAAACGTACTTGTAGCGGTAGCGGTTGGGGTTATCAACGGCGCGTTCGGTAGCTAGACGCACAAACCATTTTTGCCACGGCATTAGAGGGGTTTGCAGCATGTTTGATACGGATTCAACAGCAGCTAGATCATGCTTTGCCCCCGGTGCTGGTATGGTCGTGTTGCGCGGTAGCGCCGGTGCTAGTTGCTCGTACAGTGCGCGGTCTTCAGGTGCCAGAGATTCCGGGGTGGACATCATGCGATACCTGCTTTTTCCATCATTTCGTTGAACTCGTCTTCTAGGGTCATATCTGCACCGGGCAGGGAGGCCAAAACTTCGCGTAGTTCGCGTGATGCTAGGGCTACGGCTGACGCGCGGCCCTTGTCTGCTGATAGACCGCAAACGCGGGCTAGGTCAAGAATCATTTGCACGGTGAGAACGTGGGACTCGTTGAGTTTTTGGTCTTCAGCTAGCTTTTTTACTAGCTTTTCGGCGGCGCGTTCTAGTGCTGGTTTGCCTACTGACCCGTAGCCGGGAATGTCTAGGAACGGGTTTGGGGTGTTTGCGGTGTTTGACATTTTTTAGCCTTATTTTGATTGGGTTTGCCAGAAATTTTTTTGAACCGGAAGAAAAAGAAAACAGGGCGCGCGGTGTCCTGAGGGTGCCTAGATAAAAAATCCGGTTGAATCTTCTACGATGTGGCGGCGCGTGATGTCTTTGTTACCGCGTGCAGAGTTGCAGCGGTGGTGTGCTGGTCTGAGGTTGCTTAGGTCATCTGTTCCGCCTTTGCTTCGTGGTATTACGTGATCTGCTGTTAGCCAGTGCAATCTCTTTGGTTGGTTGCAGCAGGTAAGTGTGTATCTGTGGTCGATGATGGGTTGCTTGCAGATGTGGCAAACCAGCTTGCCCGCGTAGAGTACACGGAGCGCGGCCAGAGCCTCCATGGTTTTACGCCCACCCCATCGTCTAGCCACGGCGGGGGGTGCCTGTTCTCGTGGTGGGGGGTGCGTATTTGCGTAGGTGGGGGTGTGCTTGCAGGTGGGGGGGCGTGTTGCACGGTGTGGGCGGTGGTGCGTTCGATATGGCGGGTAATCCTATCTGCCACGGTCTTTAGCATCAGGGCGTAGTTACGGGCTTCAGAGCGTACAGCTAGTAGCTGTTGCGCGGTGGTGGTGTCTGGTTTGCGGGCCAGCTTATTCATTGCTCTGAGTGATCGGGTGAGGTTGGTGGTTAGCCTTGTTAGTTCGGCTATTGATTCTTTGGTAGTCACGGCGGTTGCTTTCGTTGATGTTTCTAATGCTTTGGTGGTAAGCGCGGGTAGCTAGCAGGAAGCCGGTAAGTATGTCTTGGAACTCGTGTTCTGGCAGGTCTAGGGCGCGGTGTCCTTCGGCTAGGCGGTTGCTTGCCCATGTGAGAGTGCGCCGGTCGCGGTCAAGGTCTTGTGTTGTGCTCATATCGTTCCACCGATGTTGTAGGGCGGGCGCGGCGGTGGCTGTGACCTGCCCCTGCTACGCTGTGCCTGTGCCTTGTGCTGCTCAATCATCTGTAAGACTCTTTCGCGGTTCGATAGATTTCCACTAGCGTCTCGAGCTGGCTTACCAGTATCGACATTCCGACCTTGCCTAGGCGGTCGCGGGTTTTGATGCTCTGCACAAGTCCATCGATTGTGTCCAAACATTCTTCGAGCAGTGACTCGAGTGCAGCCAATTTCTGAGCACTCGATGAATCGGAATAGCGCGGCGGGGTGAGTGGTGCAGTAGCTGCTGTGTGCGCTGTCTGGCAGTCGGATTCCACAGACAAAGCAGCGGCGGGTTGTTCTGATTTCGTAGGCAACCTGTGCAGCTGATTTCTTAGCCACAGTGGGGGCTTGTTGTTGGGTAGGCTGATTTTTGGGAGTGTCATTTCTCTTTCTCCTGTTGTACTTTAGTAGTTCAGTTTGCCCGAATAGCGGGATTACCTCGCCCATTCCTGTTTCTCCTTCTTTCTTCTAGCCACTGTTCTAGGCTTGCTCTGGTTTGGCTCTGTATGGTCTTAGCATTTGGGTTCTTTCGGTAGCTGAATAGATATGCACGGGGCGGGCAATGGTGGCACCCTGGCGGGCGCGTGTCTTGCTTTGGCTCCACCCCCAGAATTTCCCGACCTTTGGCGCTGGGTTTGGTCTCCCAGATACGACTTATAGACCCTCTGCCTTTTGGTTATAAAAGGTGAGCTGTCTGTCATATACCCCCTAGCGCGGTAGCTAACCGCTCTAGTTCGTCTTTATGCCCGTCCCCCCTTAGACGGTCTTGCTATCAGTAGGGATTTACCACCGGCACGACCCGGTGGGCTTACCCTTAGAGGGCGTTTACCTAGTTCACATAGCCAGCTTGCAAGGCTGGTGTGTCGGCTTCAGGAAACGTAAAGAAAGAATTACTGCCGGGTTTACCGTTGCCAGTCTTCTGGCTTTGTATAGGCGCGGTATTCGCCTTGTGCCCCGCCCAGGAATTGAACCTGTGCTTACTTCTACTGAGTTGTGGGTATTCGTAGTGTGCCGCTCCATTAGCGGTGGTAACGGGGCTTGAAGTGGTTTAATTGCGGTATGGGATTACTAAGTAAGTTGTTTGGCCCAAAGGCCGCTAAAACCGTTGAACCTCCCTTGCTATACAAGGGGGAGCTGATAGAGCAAGACCTTTACCCGCTTCTAGCGGTGCATAGTTCACCACGGGGTAAGGTGCTTGCGAAGACCGGGCGGCGGTCTAAGGTTTTCTGGTGTACGTTCAGCTCTCGAAAACAGGTCAGTGGTAAATACGCCGGTAGCGATATAGCCCAGATTCTTGTAGATGGGAAAGTCGTTGGGGAGCTTGAACCGCGATACATTGCAAAACGGCAAGACCTTATCGAAGCTCTGAACTCTGGCATCAACGCCGCAACTGTCTGGATTAGAGACGATGGGGACGGCGTGAGCGCCGTTCTGAGACTTGGAGAGCATAAATACATGCCCCCGCCCTATTGGAAGTAGCAACCTAGCCCACCGCCTTTGTGCGGTGGGCTTTTGTTTTACCCGCGTCTTGCAGTTCACGCATGGCGCAGGCGTGCTCAACTTCTTCACTGGTGAACAAATACGCCCCGGTTCGGCCGGGGTTTTTGTGTAAAGGCGTGATTGAGCCGTCCTTTACTAGCTTTGCGATGTAGCGCTGGGTGACTCCCAGACGCGCCGCTGCCTCAGCACTTGTAACCATCTCAAGAGTTGTCATGTTCCAAGTATGCTCTTAAAGCGTGAATAATACAAGTTCTATGTTTTCTCACAGTTTTTTGAGTAAGCCCTCAAGGGTGTTCTAAACTTGGATTATGGTATTAACACAATATGAAACAGGTAGGGTTCCAGCTAGTCGTTTGCGCTATCGCTTGCTACAGGCGCGCGAAGAGGCAGAGCTAGACCAGGGTCAGCTCTCAGAAAAAATTGGTGTATCTCGCAACTCGATTAGTTCGGCAGAGACGGGTAAAAGTAAGCCCCGCCGCTCTACCCTGATTTTGTGGGCAATGGCAACGGGGGTAGACCTTGATTGGCTTCTTACTGGTGAGACGAAAAAAGCCCCCTCACCAGATGGTGAGAGGGCTTCTGAAGTGGTGCGCCCGAAGGGATTCGAACCCCCAACCTTCTGATCCGTAGTCAGATGCTCTATCCGTTGAGCTACAGGCGCATGTTCTCTGTGGTAACCTCTCGGCTGCCTCAGCAACGAGTAATACTCTACGCAGGTTTTGGGGTGCGCGCAAATCGAAAAGGTGTGACTGTCATCTCATAGGGGGTGTTGGAACGAAAAATCCGCTACATTTCGCGGAATTTTGGGTGAAAACTTTTTCTTTGGAGAGGTGGAATCTGTAAAAACTGAGGGGAAATGCTCGAAATGAGTGCAAATGGCGCAGGTTTCTGGGTATCTTGATTACATCACAAAGAGGTGAGCTGCTTGCTGTTAGAAGTAGATCACGCGCTGTTGCCCTGAAATTTGGGGTGCTGGCGCGTTTTTGCTTTTATTCTGTCAGACGTTTGGCAGAGGTGAGCACACGATACTTCGGTACAGAGTAGTTCCGAAATATATATGTAAGGGGAAACGGTCTACATGGCTGATAACTCACAGGTAACCAGCCTTTCAGCGGTTGCACAGGAAGCAATTGATCATGCACCTACCACCCATGCAGAGTTGGTGCAGTGGGTACGCGAGGTTGCAGAGCTCACTGAGCCTGCGCGCATTTACTGGGTGGACGGTTCCCAAGAAGAATACGATCGCTTGGCAGGAGAGCTCGTTGAAGCTGGCACGTTTGTGCGCCTGAGCGACCATGAGTTCCCCAATTCTTACGCCGCGTTCTCTGACCCTGACGATGTTGCACGTGTTGAGGAACGTACTTTTATCTGCTCTGAAACTCCGGAGAAGGCAGGTCCCACCAATAACTGGCGTGACCCTGCTCAGATGAAGGAAGATATGCGTGGTCTGTACAGGGGTTCCATGCGCGGACGCACCATGTACGTGATTCCCTTCGTGATGGGTAGCTTGAATGCGAGCGATCCCAAGTTTGGTGTTGAGATTTCTGACTCGGCATACGTAGTGTGCTCCATGCGCATTATGGCAACTATTGGCACTGAGGTTCTTGAGAAGCTCACTGCCACTAACGGTTTCTTTGTGAAAGCGTTGCACTCGGTGGGCGCTCCGCTTGAAGAAGGGCAGCAGGATGTTCCTTGGCCCTGTAATCCCGAAAAGTACATTGTGCAGTTCCCGGAGACCCGCGAGATTTGGTCTTTCGGTTCGGGCTACGGCGGTAACGCTCTGTTGGGTAAGAAGTGCTACGCCCTGCGCATCGCGTCCGTTCTGGGGCATGATGAGGGCTGGATGGCTGAGCACATGCTGATTCTCAAGGTTACCTCTCCTTCTGGGCGGGTACGCTACGTGGCTGCTGCTTTCCCCTCAGCGTGCGGTAAGACCAACTTCGCCATGATGGATCCGACCATCGACGGGTGGAAGGCTGAGATGGTGGGCGATGACATTTCGTGGATTCGTTTTGATGAAAATGATCAAGCACGCGTAGTGAACCCCGAAGCTGGTCTGTTCGGTGTGGCACCGGGTACCGGCTGGCCCACTAACCCCAATGCTATGCGCGCTATCGCCAAGGGCAACACTATTTTCACCAACGTAGCTCTCACTGATGATGGCAGCGTGTGGTGGGAAGGCAAGACCGATGAGGTTCCCGAGCATCTGATTGACTGGCGTGGTAATGACTGGACTCCCGATGCAGGGCGTCCTGCTGCGCATCCCAACTCACGTTTCTGCACCCCCATTGACCAGGCTGACATGCTCGCTCCCGAGTACTACGAACCCGAGGGCGTGCCGCTGGATGCGATTATCTTTGGTGGACGCCGCAAGACCACCGTTCCGCTAGTTTCAGAATCAAAGAACTGGGAACACGGTGTCTTTCAGGGCGTTACTCTCTCATCAGAAACCACCGCAGCTGCCAAGGGTGCTGTGGGCGTGGTGCGCCGCGACCCCATGGCAATGCTGCCCTTCATCGGTTACAACGCCGGGGACTACTTCCAGCACTGGCTTGATTTAGGTGAGAAGCACGGGCATGAAAATATGCCTAAGGTTTACTACGTCAACTGGTTCCGTCGCACCGCCGATGGTGGATTCGCGTGGCCCGGCTTCGGTGAGAACTCCCGCGTCGTTAAATGGATTTGCGAGCGCCTAGATGGTACCGCCGGTGGCGAAGAAACTGCCGTTGGTATTGTACCCACCCCAGCTGATCTTGATTTAACTAACCTCGATATTACTGAAGAGGAAATTCAGGCGGCTTTGGCTGTAAATGTCGAAGAATGGAAGCAGGAAATTCCCGGTATTGATGGGTGGTTAGAGAAATTTGGCGATACTTTGCCCGCTCAGGTGCGTGCGCAACGTGATGCTCTGGTGGATGCCTTAGAGCAGGCGTTCTAGCCCTCTGATAGGTAGCGGGGGATAGGCTAAGCACTTGCTTTTGCCCCCGCAGAGTACGTGTGAAACGGTGGGTTTAACGGCGTTTGTGCGCTGTTGAACCCACCGTTTTTATTGTGCGTGAAAATAATTTCAATCTTTTATTACCAACCCGAATTACTTTGTACGGCTGTGTCGGTAGTATAAGAAGGAAAATGTATAATTTCTATGAACCTTTATGTCACCCCCATGGATTGGGGCGCTAGAGGGGGACTGCCAGTAGTTCGATAGGGCTTATTTTCAGAGCCTGAAGGGGAGAATTCGTAGTGGATAACCTGCTCAGCATCAAAGGGCTGACGAAGTCACATGGTCACACTCGTGCTCTGCGTGGGGTAGACCTCGATATTGCCCGCGGCGAAGTCGTTGGTCTGCTGGGTGAAAATGGTGCTGGCAAGTCAACACTTATTTCAATCCTCGGTGGCTATGACACTCCCGATGGCGGCACCATGTCTATTGCGGGTGAGGGCTATGTTGTGAGCACCCCCGATGAGGCAATGGCGGTTGGTATTGGCTCTATTCGCCAGAAGTTCAGCGTTGATCCTGAGCTGACCGTAGCGCAGGCTATTTTTCGCGCGTCCTTCCACGCTAACAAGCCCGCTGACGAGCAGCGTGAACGCGCGCTTGAACTGCTAGGCAGGGTAAATCTTGAAATTGACCCTGATGCTAAGATGGGCGATTTGGTGCGCGCTGAGCAGGCGTTGATTGAGGTTGTGCGTATGCAGGCTGAGGAGACTCAGTTGGTACTCATGGACGAGGTTGCTGCGACCTTCAATGATTACGAGATTTTCCAGCTGCATGAAATTACCCGGCGCCTCATTAAAGAGGGACGTTCGGTTATCTACATCACCCACCGCATTGATGAGTTGCGCTCTCTGGCGGATCGCATTGCAATTTTGCGTGACGGCGTGGTGGCTACTGAATTTGATCCTCGCGATTTGGGTCCTGAGGAAATCGTCTACAAGATGTTGGAACGTAACATTGTGATGGGAACCCGCCCCGAAGAATATGAGGGTGAAGATGTCCGTTTGGAGGTTGAGAACCTCAGCAGCGAGGACGGCTCCCTGAAGGATGTTTCTTTCTCTGTGGGGCGCGGTGAGATTTTTGGTCTGACCGGCATTCGCCGTTCAGGTATGAACGAGGTCGCGGGTGCGCTGGTGGGCGTCAAATCTGACGTTACCTACAGCAAGCTGCAGATGGATGGCGAGGCGATTAAGCTCGATAGTGCTGAGGATGCGGTCAAGCAGGGCATCGGTTACCTCTCTGACAATGATGACGAGCTGGGTATCGCTAACGAGCGTTCTATCGCTAAGACCCTTATGGGTGGCGACGTTGATGAAGCCGGTTTTGTGCACGAAGTATCGGCTTTGCGCGACGTTGTTAACCAGGTACAGAAGCTGCGCATTAAGACCACCAACATTCAGGGAGAGGTGGGTAACCTCTCCGGCGGTGACCAGCAGAAAGTCGCTCTTGCCCGCTGGATGACCACTGACTGTGACCTGCTGATTCTCAATCACCCCACCCGCGGTATCGACGTGGGCGCACGTAGCGATATCTACCAGATGCTCAAGGATCTCGCACGTAAGGGCACCTCGATTATTATCATTGGCTCAGAAATGGGCGAGCTGGTTGAGCTTTGCAACCGCATCGCTGTGATGCGCGACGGCTCACTGGTCTCTATTCAGCGCAATAAAGAAGCTGACGAAGATACCTTGATGGAAGACGTCCTCGGCGACGACTTCTAAAAAAATAAAGCATGTTGAATCCCCTCGTTCTGCCGGGCGAGGGGTTTTGTGCTCTCTGCACAGGTAAAGCCTCTTACAGATAAAACCTATGAGAGGTTTGCCGGCATCTGGCGTGCATAGTTCCTTCATCGGGAAAGGAGTAAGACTGCCAATGTTGCGTTGCACATCGTAAAAATGCTTACAAAAAAGACGGGGCACTGTTCACTCAAGAACAGTGCCCCGTCTACCTCGTTGTTGAGGTAAGTATTAGCTAAAAGCTAGAACTTTTCGCTTACAGTGAGATGCGTGAAGCGATGGAGTTCAGCTTGTGACGTGCAAGCGCCAGGTTAGCGGTGTTACGGTCGAGCACCAGGTAAACGAACAGACCTGAGGTCTCGGTGGTGTTCAAAACGTTGATCAGGTGGTACTGAGCACCCAAGGTAATCATCACGTCTTCGATCTTCTGATCGAGACCGAGATCGCTCATGGTCTTGAGCTTTGCACGAACTACGTTTGAGTTACCTGCAGCTGCAACGGTCAGGTCGAAACCGGGGTTGCCTGCTGATGCAAGAGCCATACCTGATGAGATGTCAACCAGTGCGCCACCGGTTGCGCCTTCGATCTGAAGCAGTTCCTTGATTGATTCGTCGAGCTGTGACATAAAGATGTTCCTTTGTCTCTAGTTGGGTTAAAACGCCAAGACCTGTAGTAGACAATTGGCGTTATAGAAACAGCAAATTATCTTTACAGCGCGTGTACTCAAAATCTTACATCGTTCGACCGAATGTGACGATAGTTTGAGCGTTTGCGCCGTAGGTAAAAACGTTAATAGTCGATGTAATCTTTATCAACTCTAGCTAGTAATCTTATTGACTGACCAGTAACTTATTAGGGGTAGGTCTTTTAGACTGGTAGGGAAGCGGCGCTTGGTTTGCTTCTGCACGCTTAATTGTAAGGAGGGTCCATCCGGCATGAAGCTCACTGCTTTTTCTGACGTGTCATTGCGAATACTTCTGCTTCTTGCCGGTATTGACGGGCGGGAACGCCTTTCAACTCAAACTATCGCAGATGGTGTGGGCACGCCCTATAACCATGTAGCTAAGTCTGTTGCCTTTTTGGCAAGTAGGGGCTGGGTCGAATCAACTCGCGGTCGCACCGGTGGTGTGGTGCTGTCTGCCTCTGGCAGAGTGGTGACGATTGGCGCTGTTTTGCGGGCTTCTGAGGGTGATGTGGCAATGGTGGAGTGCGAAACGCACAGTAACCACACGTCCTGTCCCATGCGTAATAACTGTGCGTTGCGAACGGTGTTAGGGCGCGCCCGTGAGGCTTTCTTCGCTGCTGTAGACGATATTGTTATTGCGGAGCTGCCCAATCAGCGTCAGATGGGTCCGGTCTTTATAGAGCTGGGGTTGGGGCCGCTCGCCCAACGTCTGCCTGAGATTTCGCCACTATAGTTCGCTGGGTAAACTGAAAACTTTTTGAACCCGCTGTGCTTTCGGGCGTGGCGGGTTTTTCATTTACCTAAAATTCGCATTCTGTATGCTAGATTGGGAGTGGTTTATCAACAGACTGTCACTAAGGAGGCCCCCGTGCTTTCAGAAAAGTCCCGCCCCGTCATCGAGGCAACCCTGCCCGTGATCGCTGAGCGCATCAACTACATCACCCCCGAGTTCTACAAGCGCATGTTTGCAGCTCGTCCTGATCTCATGGACGGTATGTTCTCACGCTCATCTCAGCTTGAGGGTACCCAGCCTAAGGCGCTGGCAGGGTCAATCGCTGTCTTCGCGTCCTGGATTGTCGCTAACCCCGACTCATACCCCGACGAAGTTCTTTCCCGCGTAGCTCACAAGCACGCAGCCCTGGGCCTCAAAGAAGAGGAATATCCCACTGTTTATAAGTACCTCTTTGAAGCTATTGCCGCTGACTTGGGTGATGCCGCTACCCCCGAGGTCGCTGAGGCATGGACAGAGGTGTACTGGCTGATGGCAGATGCCCTTATCAAGCTCGAAAAGGGTCTCTATGCATCTCAGGCAAACGACGTCATGTTCGCCCCTTTCAAGGTGGTTGCCCGCGAAGAGACCGGCGAGAAGACTCTCGTGCTGACTTTCGAGCCTGCCGATGAAACCCCCATGACTGAGGCGGTTGCCGGTCAGTACGTTTCAATCATCACCAAGGCTCGTGACGGTCTGCGTCAGCCCCGCCAGTTCACCCTGCTGCCCGCTAAGAAGAATCAGCGTCGCGTTGCAATCAAGCTCGATGAACAGGGCGAGATGACCGTTATTCTGCACGAACTGCAGAACGGTGACCTTGTAGAAATTTCTAACCCCTACGGCGATGTTACCCTCGGTTCGTTCGGTGACAACCCCGAGTCACCGCTTTACCTCTTCAGCGCAGGTATTGGTATCACCCCCATGCTGGCTTTTGTTTCTGAGCTTGCTGCTGAGGGTTCTGCACGTGAGGTAGTGGCGGTTCATGCTGATCGCACCGCTAGCTCATGGCCCCTCAAAGACGAGTACACTGCCGCTGTTGAGAAGCTAGAAAACGGCAAGCTGGTCTCCTTCTTGGGCGATGGCTCAGGCGACTTTGAAGGTCGCGTAGACGTTTCAAAGCTCGATGTTCCCTCCAACGCTTCTGTTTATCTGTGCGGTCCGCTGCCTTTCATGCAGGCAACCCGCTCAGCACTGGTAGAAGCTGGTGTACCGGGTCAGCAGATCCAGTACGAAATCTTCGGCCCTGACCAGTGGATGCTGCACGACCAGGCTCGTACCGCCTAGTTTGCAGCCTCGCGTTAGGTGTCCAAGGACGCCGTTACTTTCGCTAGATGCAGAAGTGGCGGCGTCCTTTTGCACGCAGAGAAGGTAGCCAGCTAAGTCTTGCCTCTTACGAGGGGCTTCCCAGCGTCAGCGTTCGTGTACTACCGATGCGTTCGCAAAAATCTTCGTCATGGCTCACCAGAACGAGGGCACCCCGGTAAGCACTGATAGCCTGCACTAACCAGTCAATACTTGAGGTATCCAGATTATTGGTCGGCTCCAAGGCCGGACGCCGCCTACCGCCCACCCTACCGCGCGTTGTTATTATTGCGGTTGGCTTGGTTACGCTGGTCAATGTGCTGATCTAGCTTCAGGCACATTCGGTATACGAAAAGAGCCTGCCACAGTCAAACAGTGGCAGGCTCTTGGGCTGTGAAAGCGCAGTGTTACTTGCGTACCTCAGCTAGAATCTCGTCGCGTACACGTTCCATGGTCGCGGTATCGGGAGCTTCCAGGTTCAGACGCAGGAAAGGCTCGGTGTTGGACGGACGCAGGTTCGCCCACCAGCCCTCAGCAGCGTTAGAGAAGGTGGTGCCGTCTGAATCTTCAACGGTCACATCAGTGTTATCAGCGTAGAGCGCGCGGATGCGGTCAACCGCACCCTTCTTATCTTCAATTTCTGAGTTGATCTCGCCCGATGAAATGTAGGGGGAATACTGAGTACCGAGCTCGCTCAGCGGGGTCTCAGCCTCACCGAGAGCTGCCAGCACGTGCATCGCAGCGAGCATGCCGGTATCAGCGTTGAAGAAGTCCTTGAAGTAGTAGTGCGCTGAGTGCTCGCCACCAAAAACGCCGCTTTCTTCTGCCATAACAGCCTTGATGAAGGAGTGACCCACGCGGGTCTTGATAGCGCGTCCGCCCAGCTTCTCAACGAGTTCGGGTACAGCCTTTGAGGTAATCAGGTTGTAAATAATAACGGGCTCATCATTGCCTTCAGCCTGGGCACGCTTGAGCTCACGCTCAGCAACCAAAGCAGTAATAGCTGAGGGGGTGACAGGCTCGCCCTTTTCGTCAATAACGAAGCAGCGGTCAGCGTCGCCGTCAAAAGCCAAGCCAATATCAGCACCGTGCTTAACAACTGACTTCTGCAAATCAACCAGGTTGGCAGGCTCAAGCGGGTTGGCGGGGTGGTTGGGAAAGGTGCCGTCTAGCTCAAAGTAGAGGGGCACAATCTCAAGGGGTAGACCGGGCAGAATAGTGTCGCCCAAAACAGCGGGGGTGGTCATGCCGCCCATGCCGTTACCCGCATCCACTACAACCTTGAGCGGACGAATGCCAGAGAGATCAACCAGCTTGCGCAGGTATTCTGCGTAGGACTTCAGGAAGTCTTTTTCAGAAACGGTGCCGGTAGTTTCAACAGCGGTAATCTCGCCGTCGTTGAGGTACTTCTGCGCCAAGTCGCGCACGTCAAAGAGACCGGTTTCTGATGAAATCGGCACAGCGCCAGCCTTAGCCATCTTCATGCCGTTGTACTCGGCAGGGTTATGAGAAGCGGTGAAAGTGACACCGGCTGCGTTCTCAACGCCGCATGCGAAGTACAGTTCGTCGGTCGAGATGAGACCGATTTTCACAACGTTAGCGCCGCGAGCGGTTGCACCTTCTGCGAACGCGTCCATGAATTCCGGACCTGAGGGTCGCATATCAGCACCCACCAGCACCTTCTGGCCTGCAAGACCGAGAACATCAACAAAGGCAGCGCCTGTTGCGCGAACGGTTTCAGCGGTGATGGTATCGCCGACGATACCACGCACATCGTATGCCTTAAAAGAAGCATTTAAATCTACTGTAGTCATAGGGTAATTCTAATGCTCTCTTCGCTCTGCTCATTCCGACAAAACGCAATTATGGCAATAAACACGCAAAATGGAGCCTAAGAAAACATCACAGAAAAAGGTAGTCATGGTTGGATTATCCCTATGGGTGAATTGTTTAAACTAAAGAATCAAATTCAAAACTATGCGTGGGGTTCTCATACGACCTTGGCGCAGATGCGCGGGGTTCCTGTTCCTACGCAGGATCCAGAGGCTGAAGTATGGGTGGGCGCGCACCCGTCAGCGCCCTCTATTGCTTTACTCGACGGTCAGGAACAGGGGCTAGACCAGCTTGTTGAACAAGACCCCCAGCGTTTTTTGGTTGCTGAACGCTCTAATGACGCTTTCCCCTATCTTTTCAAGATTCTTGCTATTGATGCGCCGCTTTCAATTCAGGTGCATCCTACTGACGAGCAGGCAGAAGAAGGTTTTGCCGACGAAAATGCCCGCGGTATTGCTTTAGACGCCCCTCACCGTAACTATAAGGATCGTTTTTCGAAGCCTGAAACTGTTATTGCGGTATCTGAGGTGAAGATTCTTACCGGCGTGCGTGATGCTCACCAGCTTGACGCGCTGGCGAGCGGTTTTAACCTGGAGTGGTTGCAGGCGCTGTTACCGGCACCTACTGCTAAGGATTTGCTGACAACCATTATTCAATTAGATGAGGACGCGACTGTACGTGCTGTTGATGAAACGGTAGCTGCCGCTGCTGCCTATTCCGGTGACGAGCGCGTCCTGGTTAAAGCCGCTGAGCTGGTGGAGATGGTTGCCGGTAAGTATCCCGGTGATCGCGGTCTGCTAGTGGCTTTGGTAATGAACTATATTGAGCTTGCTCCCGGTGAGTCAGCGTTCACCCCTGACGGTCAGGTACACGCCTACCTTGATGGCACCGCGATTGAACTGATGAACCCTTCAGACAATGTGATGCGCGCGGGTCTGACCCCCAAACATATTGATACCGATGAACTTATTAAGATTCTCGCGGTGGAGCAGGGTTCCCCCGAGATTCAGACTCCTGAGCGCATTACGCCGGGGGTTGCTACCTACGCTATGTGGGATCAGCGGTTGAGCGTGACTCGTGTGCAGGTGCGTGAGGACGCGCCGATTGAGTTTACTTTTGAGGGGACCTCAACCCTCATTAGCACCGGCGGTCAGGTGACTATTACCGGTGCGGGGCAGAGCTTTGAGATTACCGGTACTGAATCGGTCATGCATGTGGGCGCCCCCGTTACCGCCACGATTACCGGCACCGGCGACCTTTACATTGCCGCCCATCGGTAAACCCTAAGAACATACAAAACCTGTTGCCCCTGCTCGTATCAGAGTTAAGGGACAACAGGTTTTTGTTTTCTGCCGTTGGTGCAGACGCTCCTAGACGTTCATGAGACCTGTCATGAGCGCCTCGAGCATAAGCTTGGCACTAGCATTGGTGGTGATGCGCCGCCTAGTTTTGCTGACGAGTTCAAGGTGCGCCATGGTCCGTTCAGGAGCTACCTGCTGAGCGTATTGCTGTAACTGCGGGACAAAACGGGCGTTAACGAGTTGCGAACCGGTTGCCAGTTGCAGGGTCAGCACATCGCGGTAGAAGGTCTGCAGATCCACCAGAAAACGATCGAGCGTATCCGTTTGAATACGCTTGGCACGACGTTTGTGGTCCTCTTCCAGCTGCCGCACCTGCGAGCGCATCGCAGGGGTGACGCGCTCGCCTTCAGCGATACCCAGTGCCTGTCGCAGGGCTGAAAGTTCGGCGTCATTGCGGGCGGATGCGTCCGCCTCTGCTTCGTTGGTAGCGTGCTCCATCAGCTTGTCGGCGGCGTCCATTGCCGTTGAGATAGTGCGTAGGCGCAGAGGAATTTGCACAACGAAGTCCCGGCGGGCACGTGCGTCCGCAGCGTCGTGACTAACAGAGAGGCGCAGGGCGGTATCAATGTTTCCCTGGGAGATGCGGGCGACGTCCTCGGCTTCAGCGCTGTTCACGCCGTAGGAATTCGTGAGCAAATCTGCGATAGCTGTTACCGGTGGAATACGCAGGGTCACCGGGCGGCAGCGGGAGCGAATAGTAACCAGAACATCGGAGGGACTGGGGGCGGTGAGCAGCCAGATAGTGTGCGGAGGCGGCTCCTCGATAGCTTTGAGCAGAACGTTAGAGGTACGTTCGGGCATACGGTTGGCATCTTCAACAATCATGACGCGCCAGCGCCCCACCGATGGGCGGTCCTGCGCCTTGGTAATGAGTTCGCGGGCTTCTTCAATCTTGATGGTGAGATTTTGCGTGCGAAAGTGAGTGAGATCGGCGTGCGATCCGCTGAGTACCGTCAGGCAGGATTTACAGATGCCGCAACCGCGTGCGCCTTCATTATCGCACAGTAAAGCCGCTGCGAAAGCAAGGGCAGCGGTATCGCGGCCTGCCCCTGCCGACCCGCTGAACAGCCAAGCGTGGGTGGGACGCTCCTTTTGGGCGGCGCGCTGTAATTGAGCAACAACCGCCTCTTGACCAACTAGCTTCTCCCAGACACTCATGCGCCCAACCCTAAAGGTGCAGAAACAGCGTCAAGAACGCGCTGGTGAACATCATCCAGGGTGCCGGTAGCATCGATAACCACGTAACGAGCGGGGTCAGCTGCCGCCCGCTGAATAAAGGTATCGCTCAGGGCAGCATGGAAATCATCAGATTCCGATTCCATACGATCTGCAGCCCCCCGCGCACCGGCGCGTTCGCGCGAAACCGCTAAGGGAACATCAAGAACAATGGTGAGGTCAGGGGTGAGGTCGTTGGTTGCCCAGCGACTGAGATCTACGATGGTGTCTATTCCTAGACCCCTCCCGGCGCCTTGGTAGGCAGCAGAAGAATCAATGTAGCGATCGCACAGCACCACTTCACCGCGCTCAATGCACGGGCGAATAAGCTGGTGGGCATGGGCTGCCCGTGATGCGGCAAAAATAAGGGCTTCGGTATGGGCGTCGATTTCACCGTTGCCGTGTTCAAGCACTAGTGCCCGCAATTTTTCGCCAATTTTGGTGCCGCCGGGTTCACGGGTGACGGTAACCTTCTTCAGTTTTTGGCGCAGAGCATCAGCGAGAAGACGTATTTGTGTAGTTTTTCCTGAGCCATCGCCGCCCTCGAAAACAATAAAAGACCCTGGGCAGGTGTGGGCGTTGGGGGCGGTAGCGGGCGTAAAGTGCAAGCTGGTATTCACACAGATAAGACTACCAATCCAACGCAACTTAGACAGTTCGCCACTTGGCTTAGGAGGCTGAGGCGCTGAGAAGATCTACTATAAGAGGTATGACCGAACACGATGCACACTTTTCACCCCTTACCCGCGTAGTAGCTGGCGGACGTCCGCCTCACGAGCAGAACGCGCCGGTAAACCCGCCTATTGAGATGACCTCAACCTACTACCAGGTGGGACCTTCTGACATTAATACCTATGCACGGTTTACGAATCAGAGCTGGGAGGGGCTAGAAGAAGTTGTTGCTGATCTTGAGGGCGCGTCCCTGCCCGGTTTGGTTTTTGCCTCGGGTATGGCGGCAATTGCTGCTATTCAAGATTTGGTTCCCGCAGGTTCTACTCTCTTGATTCCCGCGCATGCCTACATGGCATCGGTAACCCTGGCAAAAACCCTGGAGGCACGCGGTATCGCCCGGGTCATTCGTTTTGATATTGAAGATACGGACGCCACGGTGGCAACTCTTGAGGAGGTTGCAGCTAGTTACAACTTGAGCCCTGAAACCGTCAATTATGCGGCCCCTCAGGTCTTGCTGTGGATTGAAAGCCCCACCAACCCCATGATGGAGGTCGCTGACCTTCCTGTGCTCTTAGCAGCGGCACGACGCCTGGGCGTGGTCTCAGCGGTTGATAACACTTTTGCGACCCCACTGGGGCAGAACCCGCTGGCGATGGGCGCTGATGTGGTGGTGCACTCTGCAACCAAAGCTATTTCTGGGCATTCCGATGTGCTTCTGGGTATCAGCGTCACCTCGAATGAGCAGTTGCGAGCCGCCATGTACGCCCACCGTACAACCAACGGTGCTATCGCGGGCCCCTTTGAAGCATGGTTGGGTCTGCGCGGTATTCGCACCCTGGGTCTGCGCGTCAAACAATCATCAGAAACAGCTCTTTACCTCGCTAAGCGCCTTCAAGAACACTCTCGCGTTGTGGCTGTGCGCTACCCCGGTCTTACCACCGACCCCGGTTACGAGCGTGCGTCCGCCCAGATGAAAAACTTCGGGTCGATTCTAGCGGTCACTCTCGACGCTACAGCGGAGCAAACCGACGAGGTCTCACGCACCATGAAACTCTGGACTCACGCAACCTCCCTCGGTGGAGTCGAGTCGCTGGTTGAGCGCCGTCGCCGTCATAGGGCTGAGCCTGTTTCTATTCCCGAATCGATGCTGCGCCTGTCAGTGGGCATTGAGGACGCAGAAGATCTCTACCAAGATTTTGTGCAGGCACTTTCTGCGCTTGAGAAGTAAAGGCTAGACTAGAACCCGTGAGTCCTCTTGAATTTTTTCTTATAGCCCGCTTTGGTATTGACCTTGCGCTTGCTGTTGTTTTTACAGCGGTGGGTGTTTTCGCTCTGGTAGAGGCGGTACGAGCTAGCTCCTACGCCTATGAATCTGCCTTCAAGCGCACTAAGGGGTTTTGGGTAGCTGTGGCTACCGCCAGTGCTCTTGCGCTCGTGTTTAACCTTTATACGGTCTATTTGGGTGCGCGTTCCTCACTGTTTATTGTGTTGATTGCTGTGACTGCTGCCGGTGTTTTCTTGGCAGATGTGCGTCCTGCTGTGGCGATACGCCGTCGTTAATATCTTTCTGACATCGTGACTGAATGCCCGCTCTCCTTGAGGAGGGCGGGTTTTCTGTGCCCGCCCCACCAGGGGTGACCACGAGAAGTCAGAGGTGACCGCCAGAAGTAGTGCTGACCACGAAATGTGCGGTCACCGTTACTTTTCGTGGTCACCCCCCGGAGAGAGGGAGCCAAGAGGCTGAGAGCCGGACGCGGGTCGGTAGCCAGTCGCCATTCTTACGCAATGTTGTTTTTCTTTGGATTTAAGGTTGGTTTAGCTTCCAACAGGTGGGCTTTAAGTGAGAGAATAGAGTCATGACTTATAAATTGGTATTGCTCCGTCACGGACAGTCAGAATGGAACGAAAAGAACCTTTTCACCGGTTGGGTTGATGTACGCTTGACCGAAAAGGGTGAAGCTGAAGCTAAGCGCGGCGGTGAGCTGCTCAAAGATCGCGGCATCCTGCCCGACGTTGTTCACACGTCACTGCAGCGTCGTGCTATCAACACTGCTAACCTCGCTCTGGACGCCGCAGATCGTCTGTGGATTCCCGTCAAGCGTAACTGGCGTCTGAATGAGCGTCACTACGGTGCTTTGCAGGGCAAAGACAAAGCTGAAACCCTTGAGAAGTACGGTGAAGAGCAGTTCATGACCTGGCGTCGTTCTTACGATGTGCCGCCTCCTGCCATCGACGATAACGACGAGTTCTCACAGGCTAACGATCCTCGTTACGCTGATCTTGAGAACGCTCCTAAGACCGAGTGCCTCAAGGACGTTCTTGAGCGCATGTTGCCTTACTGGGAGTCAGACGTTAAGCCTGATCTCGAAGCTGGCAAGACCGTTCTGATCGCTGCGCACGGTAACTCACTGCGCGCACTGGTGAAGAACCTCGAAGGCATCTCAGATGAGGATATCGTGGGCGTGAATATTCCCACCGGTATTCCCCTCTACTACGAGCTGGATGAGAACTTCAAGCCCGTAGCTGCCGGTGAGTACCTTGACCCCGAGGCAGCAGCGGATGCTATCAAGGCTGTTGCTAACCAGGGCAAGAAGTAAAGAAGTTTTTGAGTAAAAACTAGAGCCTGCCCCACCTGAATTTTTCAAGTGGGGCAGGCTCTTTTCATAGGCGCGTGAGGAAAGATTTTATCTCTTCACGTGCGCTTTGATGCTAGCTGGTTTTGCGCGAGCGTAGCAGGGGCACGGTGCCGCCGATGACTGCTAACGCGCCCAGTGCGAGGATGGCGGTGATGCTAGCACCCGTAGCTGCCAGACCAATCTACTTCTTCGCCGCCAAAACCGCGTCCGTAACCGTAGATGAAGCCGCGCTCTCCTTTAGAGAAAGAGTGGTCGGTGGCTACGCGGGGTAAGCGGTTAGCTCGTGGGGTGTGTTGAGCTTGATGAGGGAAAGGTCTGTTCCTGACGCTTTGATGATTTCGGCAGAAGTGTGCGCGTTCCCCAGGTCGTTTTTGTCTTTGGAGTAGGAAACGTTAGTTGCTGTATCGGCAGCTCCCACAGTACAGCGGGTGGTGGCGGGAATCCACTGCTCCTTGAGTGCTGTGCCGGTGTAACGGGTAGATTTTTGGTTTTCGTAGTTAATGTGCAACTGGACGTTGTAGGGTGGGTCAGCTTTTCCTTGCCGGTGGTTGCGTGGGTGGCTGGGATGCCTGCGCCGGTCATAATGAATGCGCCTAGCACTGCGACTGAAAGGGGTCGGGGGAGTGCTATGAGCCCTGTGGCAATAATGAGAATCGTTATCAATTGGATATTAGAGGCGAATACGCAGAGGACCACATGAAACACCGACTGTTTTAAAACAAAATGGGGCAGAAACCCTCAGGAGAAAGTAGCAACCGCGGGAGTTGCCTACATCTTTCTGCATAGTTTCTGCCCCAACCTTTAGTAGGCGGGCGCAAGGTGGCTAAGAGGAAATATTCCAGTCGCCGGTGACGAGGTAGGTTACTTTGCGAGCAACCGAAACGCCGTGGTCGCCAAAACGCTCCAGGTAGCGTGAAGCGAGGGTGGCGTCGACGGTTACCTGGGCGGTTTCCTGCCACTCGTCAGACGCCAAAATATCGAATACTTTGCGGTGTAGCTCATTGATGCGTACCTTTGAGCGGGAAATAGCGTCTACATGCTCAAGGTTGCGGGTTTCAAGTAGCTCAATGACCTTAGCGATGATGATCTTGTCGTGTTCAATCATCTCTTCAAACACGGGTTCAATGGAAGCGGGGACCGCATGGTCAGGAAAACGCATACGAGCAATCTGCGCAACGTGGCGAGCCAGATCACCCATACGTTCAAGAGAAGAGCTCATGCGCAGCGCGCCAACAATCATGCGTAGGTCAGAAGCAACCGGGCTCTGCAAAGCCAGAATGTCAATTGAACGCTCGTCTAGCTGATTCTGCAAGAAGTCAATGCGCGCGTCATTTGAAATAACCTCTTCAGCTTCTTGAACATCAGCATTTAAGAAGGAGTGTGAGGCGTTCGCGAGAGCTTCTTCAACGAGGGTGGCAATTTGCACCATCTCTTCGCCCACCTGCTGCAGTTCTGCTTGGAAGACTTTCCGCACCGTAAAGCGTCCTTTCTTCGGTCCATTGTTGTGTACCCTCATCACTGTAAGAGGGCACAGTGCTACATGTAGTGCTATCGTCTCTAAGTTTGTCAGATTCTTGTGAACGCTAAGGTGTCTGAAAGTGAACGTTAGTTGAACCGCGCAGTTTTGGGCAGGGTTTTCTTTGGGTTGCAGCGACAGTAGGGCATAAGCTGGAGGGGTGAATCCAACCCTTCTTGCTGTAATTTCAGGTTTTATTGGGCTGGTTCTTGGCTTTGTGAGCCTGTGGGCGGTGCGTTTGAGTGACCGCGAGAGAGCAGGTTGGGCAGACGTTGAAGAACCGACGCTCAGTGATGGTGCCGCCGAGGTCTTGGCGGTGATTGGTCGTGCCTACGTTGTGGTGGACGCGGTTGATGGGGTTGTGCAGGCGTCTCCGGGTGCTTATGCGATGGGGCTGGTGCGCGGGCACACTCTTATTTCTGATGATCTGTTGAAGATGGTGCATAAGGTTCGCGCTAAGGGTATTATTCAGGAGCGCGAAATTCACCTCATGCGCGGGGGGCCGAGTAAACGCAACCAGTTGGTGATTGATTTGCGAGTTGCTCCGGTGGGCGATGAATACATTTTGGTACTGGCAGATGACCGCACCGAAATCGCCCGTGCTCAGGCGGTGCGCAGCGACTTTGTGGCGAATGTTTCCCACGAACTTAAAACGCCCGTGGGTGCTATTAGTCTTATGGGTGAGGCAATTGAATCCTCGGCAGATGATCCCGAAGCCGTTGCCCACTTTACGCAGAAACTTCTTAAAGAATCTAAGCGCCTCAGCGCCATGGTTCAAGACATTATTGAGCTATCTCGTCTGCAATCAACTGATGTTGTGAGCCAGTCTCAGCTAGTAGATATGAACACTATCGTTGCCGAAGCGGTCGATCGCAATAAACTGACAGCGGAAGACAAAAATATTCAGCTGCAGGTGGGTGGCAGTACCGAGCGTCCCGCTTACGGTGATCGAGAACTGCTGGGCACTGCTGTGCGAAATCTTATTGAAAATGCCATCCGCTACTCATCCGAGAACACGAAGGTCGGTATCGGCGTGAGCTGCCGCGATAGCGTCATCAAGGTGTCCGTCAAGGATCAGGGGCAGGGCATCCCCGAGGACGAGCAAGACCGCATTTTTGAACGCTTCTACCGGGTAGATCCGGCGCGATCGCGCCAAACGGGTGGCACCGGTCTGGGCTTGAGCATCGTTAAACATGTGATGGCTCAGCACAGCGGCGATATCAGTCTGTGGTCGGTGCCTGGCCAGGGTTCAACCTTCACGTTGACCTTACCTGCCGTTGATGAGCAGACCGAACAGGAGTTGCTCGAACAAGCGACCCTATAAGTTTTTGCAGACCTACAATAGACTGAATCTTAGGCAGCCACCTTACATCTTCAGGAGAAAAAGTACAGTGACCAGAATTCTTGTAGTTGAGGACGAAGAATCGTTGAGTGAGCCTCTTGCCTTTTTGTTAGGACGAGAGGGCTTCGAGGTGCAGGTGATTGATAACGGTATTGATGCTGTCACTGAGTTCGAACGCAACGGCGCTGATCTGGTGTTGCTTGATGTGATGTTGCCGGGGCAGTCTGGCATGGAGGTCTGTAAACAAATCCGCTTTACTTCAACGGTGCCGATTATCATGCTGACTGCTAAGGATTCAGAAATTGATAAGGTTGTGGGTCTAGAGCTTGGCGCCGATGATTATGTGACTAAGCCTTATTCCGCGCGTGAATTGATTGCTCGTATCCGCGCGGTGTTGCGCCGCCGCGGCGATCTTGAGGACGTTGCAGATTCAGCAATTGAGAGTGGACCTGTTCGCATGGACATTGAGCGCCACGTGGTGACCGTTTTGGGTCAGCCTGTTTCAATGCCGCTAAAAGAGTTCGAACTGCTTGAAATGCTTTTACGTAATGCAGGACGCGTGCTCACTCGTTCCCAGCTGATTGACCGGGTATGGGGTACTGATTATGTGGGTGATACTAAAACCCTTGACGTTCATATTAAGCGTCTGCGTTCTAAGGTTGAACCCGACCCGTCAGATCCCCGCTATGTGGTGACGGTGCGCGGGTTGGGGTACAAATTTGAACCCTAAGCCATTGAGGTGATAAAAAGTACCGTCTAAGAGTGAAATTCATTGATCCACCGTAGGCGGTATCTTTGCTTTGAGGCGGTAGTTTTTCTGTACCTTAAGCCTTGAGAATGCCAAGCCGTATAGGTTATTTGTACCCTATATCACCCCCTGCGTAGACTGATGGTGGAAGGTTTTTTATTCCACTACAGCAGACAGATATCGCACACAGCAGTGCGAGAAGGCGTGAGGAGATACAGTTTCATGAAAGCACTTGTTTACCACGGTCCCGGTCAGCGTCGATGGGAAGAAGTATCTGACCCGCAGATTATTGATCCCACTGATGTTATTGCTCGCGTTGATACCACCACTATTTGCGGTACTGATTTGCATATTCTTAAAGGCGATGTGCCTGAGGTGGAGAGCGGACGCATTCTGGGGCACGAAGCGGTGGGTACTATTACTGAGGTGGGTGCTTCTGTCACCGATTTGAAGGTGGGCGATCGCATTATTATTCCCGCGGTGACCAACTGCGGCAAGTGCTCCTACTGCAAGAAGAACCAGGCGGCTCACTGCCAGTCAAATCCCTGGGGCGTCGGCTGGATTTTCGGTTACATGATTGACGGTACCCAAGCTGAGTACGTGCGTGTGCCCTTCGCTGAAACCTCGGTACACCGCGTCCCCGAGGGGCTGAGTGACGATGAGGTTCTTTACCTCACTGACGCCTTGCCCACCGGTTTTGAGATTGGTATTGAAAACGGCAACACAAAACCGGGCGATACTGTGGCAGTCATTGGCGCGGGTCCTGTAGGTCTTGGCGCAATTATGACCGCCAAGCTGGCAGGCGCTGGACGCGTGATTACTGTTGATATGGATGACAACCGTATGAACAAGGCATTGGAGCTAGGCGCCACCGATAAGGTCAATGCGTCAGATGCTGACGCTGTTGAACAGATTAAGGCTCTTTCCAACGACGGGCTGGGTGTAGATGTCGCCATTGAGGCGGTGGGTATTCCCGCAACCTTTGAGACATGCTTGAACGTGGTGCGTCCTTTCGGTGCTGTCGCTAACGCTGGAGTTCACGGCAAAGCTGTTGAGCTGCCCCTGAATAAACTGTGGATTTCTAATATCAGCATCGCGACCGGTCTTGTTTCTTGCTCATCGGTGGATATTTTGCTGAACATGGTCAAAGCTGGTCGCCTCGATGCGAAGGCTATGGCTACTCATTACTTCACCTTTGATCAGTTTGAGGAGGCATATGACCTCTTTAGCAATGCTGCTGAGCATGACGCGGTGAAAGTTGTTATTAGCCGCGCATAGTAAAAGTATCTAGCGCGCAGTAATACCCCGGTGCTCACCGTATCTGATGAACCAGTGCGGTGAGCACCGGGGCGTTTTAACGTTGAGGTGGCTTAAGCCAGATCTAGAAATTACTGTTTATTTTTTCATCCATGCGGTGGACGCGCCGTCCAGCTGACCTTCGCGCAAAGGTGAGCTGGTGAGTAGCACGTCGCCATCCGACAGGTCGACGGGATTATTGCCGAAGTTGGTGATGTTCACCCAGCCGTTGGGACGGCGGAAGGCAAGCACCTTGTCATTGCCGGTTTCTAGCCACTCAAGTTCTTCATCGGTCTGAAGTTCTGTGCGCAGGCGCAAAGCTGCGCGGTAGAGGTTCAGGGTTGAGGTGGGGTCGGCGTCCTGAATATCAGCTGCGTACTGGGCAAACCAGTGGGGCTGCGGCAGGTGGGGTTTTGCATCACTAAAGCCGAACGCATCACCGAGTGCCTCCCAGGGCAGCGGGACGCGACAACCGTCACGACCAATATTGATGCCGGGGGAGCGGAAGAAGGTGGGGTCTTGGCGCTGGTCATCGCTGATATCAGCGACCTCGTGTAAGCCAAGTTCTTCGCCCTGGTAGAGGTAGGCTGAGCCCGGCAGCGCCAGCTCAAAGAGAGTTGCAG
Organism: Rothia sp. ZJ1223; assembly: GCF_016900985.1. Classification (NCBI taxonomy): domain Bacteria; kingdom Bacillati; phylum Actinomycetota; class Actinomycetes; order Micrococcales; family Micrococcaceae; genus Rothia; species Rothia sp. ZJ1223. The sequence goes on from NZ_JAFEUT010000006.1 coordinate 181,289, forward strand.
CGCGGGCACGTCGCGCGCCCAGTTCCCGATCGAGCTGATCCTCTGGTCCGCCGGCGAGTAGCCATTCGCGTCCTACCTGCTCATTGGTTTTCTCAGCGTCAATGGGCAAACCGTAGCGGGTGGCATGGCGCACTACGTCGTGGTTGGACAGTACCCAGGTGCTAGATGAGCCAGACTTCTTGGCAAGTTCTAGGTTGAGGGCAACAATATTGCGGAACTCCTGAGCGTTGAAGCGTGAAGAGAGCAAATCGAAGTTAAATGCTTGCCCCAGACCGGTTGAACGGGCGTAAGCCGGACGTCGGTGGGTTTCTACCCATGCTTCGGCAACGGCGGTGCGGGGTGGGTCATATTCGTTGAGCACTTCGCGCCACTCTTCGAAAATATTGTGTACCTCGTCGCGGTCCCAGATAGGGTGGTTTCCCTCTTTGGGGATTTCCTGCAGTTGCGCTTCACTGGGTAGCGGTTCGGTAAGGTCTTTCGCCATTCCGTGGGCAACATCGACGCGGAAACCATCGACTCCGCGGTCAGACCAGAAGCGTAGTGTCTTTTTAAAGTCTTCGTGTACCTCGGAGTTTTCCCAGTTGAGATCGGGCTGTTCGGGCGCGAAGATGTGCAGGTACCATTGTCCGTCGCCTACCGGTTCCCAGGCGCGTCCGCCGAAAACTGACACCCAGTCGGTGGGTGGGTTCTCACCGTTGGTTCCGGTGCCGTCGCGGAAGATATAGCGATCACGTGCCGCTGACCCCTTGGGTGAATTTAGCGCTTCAATAAACCATTCGTGACGGTCAGAAGAATGGTTGGGAACGATATCGACAATCAGCTTGATACCTGCATCGTGCAAGGTTTTCGCCATAACATCGAAGTCTTCAAGGGTGCCGATTTTGGGGTCTACATCGCGGTAATCAGCAACATCGTAGCCGCCATCGGCAAGGGCTGAAGGGTAGAAAGGTGAGAGCCAAGCGGCATCTACTCCCAGTTCTTTAAGATAGGGAACCTTCAAGGTGATACCCACCAGATCCCCGATGCCGTTGCCGTCCTGATCGGAAAATGAGCGGGGGTAAATCTGGTAGACCACAGCTTGACGCCACCAGTCAGGGTCAATATTGAGCGGGGTTTGTACCGAATCGTTCATGATGCACTTCCTTGAGCAAGAGCGAATGAATACTATTGTTTCATCGTTTCATGTCAGCCGGGGTTCGGTCTAGCCCCAAGGAGGTGGTTGCGCTGCACATGATTTTCTAAAATTGGCACAAAAACGGGAGCACCACATTACTGGTGCTCCCGTTTGTATAAAATTTCTGAGTTGCTGAGACCCTATGAACGAGGGGACGCAGTTGCGGGTGCAACAGCAGCGTCTTCTTTAGTGTTGGGCTCTGACTCGAACTGACCCTCGGTAGTAGAGGACGCAGCGTTGGGAATGTAGGGCTCGTACTCTTCGAGGGTTCCATCGAGAATGGGCATGTTGAATGCCTCGGTGGTTTCACCGATCACCGCCTGAGAACCCTGGATCATTTCACCGGGGTGAACGCTGACATTATCTACAACGATTTCGTTGGCATCGTCATCGAGAATAACGTGCTGACCTGCAGGCACCTTAACATCGAAGCTCTGATCGCCCATCTTAAATGAGACAGTCTGGTCTTCTTCCCCCAGGTTGTAAACGGTGCCTAGAACGCGTCCGGGCTGATCCTTACCTGCTGAAATGACCATGATGTTGCGAACATCAACGCGCTGCCCCTTGGGGAACATGGTGAATGAGACTCCATCGCTGGCGTCATACATGAATGTGGTGGGCTGTTCGTAAATGTAACCGCAGCCGGTGGTTGCCAGAAGAGCCCCTGCAAGGGCAACGGTTGCGCCTGCGCGCCTGACGGTCTTTGAAGCAGCGTTCTTCACGGTGTGTACTCCTCAAGAATATGGTGTGAAGCAAACATCTTTGGTGCTCCTTAAGATACTGCTGAGGTATCAAATCTGGGGTGCAGAGCGCGCCAAAGACAAGCATGGGTTATGTGTCTTTCACAATTCTACCGGTTTTATTGACAAAACGTCCCCTTCTCAACGATGTGTTACTAGAGGCTTCCACAGGTACGTTGGGGCTCCCCCGAGTGGGGGTGGGGCGGTCGTGTTAGAATGGGTAGGCTGAAAGGGGTTTATCCATATGCTTTTTGAGGTTGGCGAAACAGTCGTATATCCTCACCACGGTGCTGCTACCATCGAAGAAATCAAGATGCGCACTATCCGCGGCGAAGAAAAAATGTACCTGAAACTTAAGGTCGCTCAGGGCGATCTCGTGATTGAGGTACCCGCTGAGAACGTGGACATGGTCGGTATGCGCGACGTTGTCGATGAAACAGGACTGCAAGAAGTCATTGATGTTCTGCAGGCTGTAGACACCGAAGAGGCAGCTAACTGGTCTCGCCGTTACAAGGCTAACGTTGAAAAGCTGGCATCAGGTGATGTACTGAAGGTTGCTGAAGTGGTACGTGATTTGTGGCGACGCGAGAACGACCGCGGTCTGTCGGCAGGCGAGAAGCGCATGCTGGCGAAGGCTCGTCAGATTCTTTCCTCAGAAGTGGCGTTGGCTAAAGACATCGAAGAAGAGGCTGCTGAAGCAGAACTCGATAAGATTCTCGAAGACGTCTAAATCCTGTATGCTCCACATGTGAGTGAAACAAAGATTTTTGAAACGGCGAATACTGGCTCCTTGCAGAGACCGGTATTCGCCGTTGTTATTGCCGCAGCAGGGTCTGGTTCCCGTTTAGGTATGGGAGTTCCTAAAGCTCTAGTTGAGATAGCGGGTAAAACCCTGCTGGAGTGGGCACTTGAAGGTGCGGTGACATCTGGTGTTGCTACGCGTCTGGTAGTTACCGTGCCGGTGGGCGATACTCAGATGCGTGATATTTGCGCGCGTTTTGGTGCGCTCGCGGTTGAGGGCGGGAACACCCGTGCTGAGTCGGTGACTTCTGCTTTGGTTGCCCTTGAGGACGCACCAGTGCAAGCAGGGTTCGATGATGCTCCTATCACTGGCGTCCTAGTACATGATGCAGCCCGTTGCTTTACTCCGCCGCAGGTGTTCCATGCTGTTATCCGAGCTCTTGCAGCTGGTCAGCAAGCGGTAATTCCTGCGCTTACGGTGGTCGATACTATTAAAACGGTGGACGCATCTGGGCTGGTAACCGGAACTCCTGCACGATCGCAGCTGCGGGCTGTACAAACCCCTCAGGGCTTTGATCTTGCTACTTTGCGGCAGGCTCATCGAGAGGTTAAAAATCTTGACCCTGTAACGGCTGAGGCTATTACAGATGATGCGATGTTGGCTGAAACCCTGAACATTCCGGTGCTCGCGGTTGCCGGTCACCCGCATGCTTTCAAAATTACAACTCCGCTGGATTTAGCGCTGGCGCGCGTCCTGCAAGAAGATAACTATCTGTAAAGGATTATCATGCTGTTACCTCTGGTAGGAATCGCCACTGACGTTCATGCTTTTGATGCTGATGAAACAACGCCGCTGTGGATAGCTGGTCTTGAATGGCAGGGGCATACCGGGCTGTCGGGGCACTCTGATGGGGACGTCGTGGCTCACGCCGCAGCGGATGCTCTCTTTTCTGCTTCTGGAACTGGCGATTTGGGCTCAAATTTTGGAGTGGATCGTCCCGATATGGCGGGGGCTTCTGGCGTCCGTATTCTTTCAGAGGCGGCAGAGATTGTGCGTGCTGCCGGCTTCGAAATTGGCAATATTGCTGTGCAGCTGGTGGGCAACAAGCCGAAGTTCTCACCGCGCCGTGAAGAAGCTAACCGTGTGCTGAGCGAGGCTGCGGTTGCCCCTGTCACTGTTACCGCGACCACCACTGATGGGTTGGGACTCACCGGGCGAGGTGAAGGTGTGGCAGCGATTGCAACGGCGCTGGTCTATCGAAAAAATTTAGACTTGTAAGCAGCTCTTGTAAGCGCGCACTGTCCCTAGCAGATAGTGAGCTATCACTGCGTGTGTACACAGCGTCATATGAACGTCATCTAAAGATGCGTATTGCTCGCAGACCCGCGTAAACTTGAGGTTGTGACTCTACGTTTTTATGACTCCAAGACAGCTTCTGTTCGCGATTTTGCCCCGGTTCACCCCGGTGAGGCACGGCTGTACTACTGCGGTGCAACGGTTCAGGGCGCACCCCACATTGGGCATGTGCGCTCCGGTTTGGTTTTTGATCAGCTATCGCGCTGGTTGAACTACCGGGGTTTCAAGGTCACTACGGTTCGTAACGTGACCGATATTGACGATAAGATTCTGGTCAATTCGGCAGCGTCCAAGCAGTCCGGTTATGAGGGGGAACACCCCAACGAAGAGTGGTGGGCACTTGCCTACCGTTTTGAAAAGGTTTTTGCGGGTGCTTACGAGGCACTAGCTATCGAACCGCCCACTTATGAGCCGCGAGCAACCGGTCATATTCCCGAGATGTTCGCTCTGATTCAGCGTCTCATCGACCGAGGTCATGCTTATCCTGCGCTCGATGATTCTGGTGATGTTTACTTTGATGTTCGTTCCTGGAACGAGTACGGCTCGCTGACTCACCAGAGGGTTGATGATATGCAGGAGGCCCCCGATGCTGACCCCCGTGGTAAGCGCGATCCCCGCGACTTTGCCCTGTGGAAGGGCTACAAAGAGGGGGAGCCTCTGACCGCTTCGTGGGATTCTCCTTGGGGGCGCGGTCGCCCCGGTTGGCACCTGGAATGCTCGGCGATGGCGGGCAAGTACCTGGGTGAAACGTTTGATATTCACGGTGGAGGTCTTGACCTTCGCTTCCCGCACCACGAAAACGAGATGGCGCAGTCCACCGCCGCTGGCTACGGGTTCGCTAACTTTTGGTTGCACAATGGCTTAGTGACTTTCGAGGGCGAAAAGATGTCCAAGTCAATTGGCAATACTGTTTCCCCGTCTCAAATGCTTGAGGAGGCGCGTTCTCTGGCGGTGCGCTACTACCTGGGGCAGGCACATTACCGTTCGGTTCTGGATTACAGTCCCACCTCTTTGGCTGAAGCTACCAAGTCGGTGGAGCGCATTGAAGCGTTTGTAGCGGCTACCGTCGAGTTCCACCGTCCGGATGCGCAGGTACCTGTTGCTTTTGCCGATGCAATGGACGATGATCTAAACATTCCCCAGGCACTGGCGGTACTTCACGAATCTGTTCGCGCCGGTAACTCCTTGCTTGCAAAAAGTGGCGATGTAGCTGAGATAGCCTCGCAGGTATACGCGATGGTGAAGGTCTTAGGCTTGTTGCCGCTGATGAATATTGGTGGAGGCAACGCATCAAATGCTGAGCACGCTGCCCTCGATTCTCTGGTGCGGTCTTTGATTGAAGCGCGTGCGACTGCCCGCGCTGAGAAAGATTGGGCACGCGCTGATCAGATTCGCGACTCGCTGGCTGCTGCGGGTGTGACGGTTAAGGACTCCGCAACTGGCTCTACTTGGTCGGTTTCTTAGGGTTCGTGTGCGTAGTATGGATACAGATTTATCTGTATCAAGGGGTCCACACAGCCTTAGACGCTGCGTTGGGCTAGGAAAGTAAAGGTTTTATAGATGGCTAAAGCTGGTAATCGCCCCGGTGCGACCACCAAAAAGAAGGGTCCTACTAAGGGCACCGGTGGTCACGGTCGTAAGTCTCTAGAGGGTAAGGGACCCACTCCCAAAGCTGAGGACCGCGTCTACCATAAGGCGCATAAGATGAAGCAGGCTGCTGAGCGTCGTAAGGCAACTGGTACTCAGCGCACCAGCCGTCCTCGTCTTGGTGGTAAGCGTACCTCTGAAGAGCTGGTTACCGGTCGTAACTCGGTGCTTGAGGCTTTGCAGACTGGTATTCCCGCTAAGCACCTGTTTGTGATGAGCCGTATTGAGGTTGATGATCGCGTCCGCGACATCATGACCGAGGCTAACAAGTCTGGTCTGCCCATGCTCGAAATCTCTCGTGGTGAGCTTGAACGTTTGACTGAAGGTGCTGTACACCAGGGCGTTGCTTTGCAGATTCCTCCGTACAAGTACCCGGACGCTGGCAACTTGGTTCTCGATGTCATGGATCGTTGGCATAACCGCCAGATGGAAACTCCGCCGCTGTTTGTTGCCCTTGATGGCATTACTGACCCTCGTAACCTGGGCGCTATTATCCGTAGCGTTTCAGCTTTTAGTGGTGATGGCGTGATTGTTCCTGAGCGTCGTTCAGCGGGTGTTACCGCTTCAGCGTGGAAGACTTCTTCCGGTGCTGCAGCGCGTATTCCCGTGGCAAAGGCAACTAACCTGACTCGCGTGATTCAGCAGGCTAAAGATTCAGGCATCTTTGTTGTTGGTCTTGACGGTGGTGGCGATATTGATTTGCCGCAGCTTGAATTGGCGTCTGAGCCGCTGATGATTGTGGTGGGTTCTGAGGGTAAGGGACTTTCCCGTCTGGTGACCGAGAACTGCGATCAGATTGTTTCGATTCCAATCGACTCAGCGATGGAGTCTTTGAATGCTTCGATGGCAGTGGGTATTAGCCTCTATGAGGTTTCCCGTCGTCGCGCGCAGAGCAAGTAAATAGATTGAGAGCTGGTGGGCTTACCTCGAGGGGGTGAGCCCACCAGCTCTTTTTGTCGGCAAGTGAGGCAAGCCTATAACCTGCACCACTAAAATTTGTTTTTGGTTAGTGTCAATACTCTGGTTCTGGAACTTTTTTGAAAAAGTTTTCTTTTCCTTAAAGTGGTTGTGGCTTGGGTGTTTGTTCTAATGACAGGTGTGTAAGTAATCTGCGTCTATGGTTTGTTGGTTGCGGGGGTGTGTTTTGGGTGCGTATAGTTGTTTGAGTCGTCGTGGCGCGGTGCTGTATGAAGTGCCTAGTCGGGCGGTGGTTTTGAGAGTTTTATAGGGTGTTTCTGGTGCGTGTGTGCTTGGTTTTGTGTGGTTGCCTGTTGTG
>NZ_JAFEUT010000007.1:0-65703 GCF_016900985.1 Rothia sp. ZJ1223
TTTCCGTGGTTTTGGCGAGAGTAAAATACCTGGTTCCATTCCGAACCCAGTAGTTAAGGCTTTTTGCGCTGATGGTACTGCACTTGTTAGGGTGTGGGAGAGTAGGTCACCGCGGGTTTTTTGTTTGGGATTTAGTCTTTATCGTTTGACGGTAGGGACTTTTTCTCGTTTAAGAACCTAGTAACAAATCCCTAACTGCTTGCACCACCCCCCGTGCAGTAAAATTCAGGATCATAAGATGCAGTAAAGCCCCTACAAAGATGTGGAGAGCCTACTATGAAAGACACTGTCACCTGTTTACTTGCTGCCATAACTATAACTGTTGTCTCTGTCATAGCGTGCATAAACCTCGATTCAGAGCTTTGGGTTTAAGTTCAGTATTTTTACGATGCTCACGGGCAATATATGGGCTGTAGCTATAGTGGGATAGCAGGGAGTGCGCTCCCGCTTTGTTCCCTACGGCTACTCAGAACGAGAAGCCCCCATCTCCTAGTGAGTATCTCCCTGTTCTTTGTATGTCTGATTAGTGGTTTTATTATCGGGGACATTTACTTCTTCATAATGGCAGGTATAGATGCCCTCTTTATACCCTGGAAGAAGATCCCCACTTACTATGAGCAACTGAAGAACCCGCGTCCGCATCCTCATCACGCAACAGTAAAGTAAAAGCGGTAGAGTGGAAACCTCACCCTGTACACACAGACATAGATACAGATGGAATCCACTCTTATGAATCTCACCCCACGCACACTCTTTAGTATTTTCGCCACCGCAGAGGCAATCACCTGGGCAGGGTTAATTGCCGCAATAATAAGCCGAGCAACCGGGGTAGCAGACTTCGTTTCTACAGCTGGTGGCTTGCACGGCTTTGTATTCCTCAGCTACGTGGCAGTGACCCTCTTCGTATGGGTTAACCAGCAATGGAAAACCTCTGTAGGTATTACCGGCATTTTGCTCTCGGTTATCCCCTTCGCCACCGTCCCCTACGAAATCTACCTAAAAAAGCTTGGGTTGCTCACCGGCAGTTGGCGTCTGGCACCCGGTGGTGAAACGCCCCGAGGCTTCATCGAGAAGGTGCAGGCGTGGGTACTGCGTAAACCCCTGCTGGCTACAGCCGTTTTGCTGGGCGTCATTGTGGTCGTTTATGTTGCCCTGCTACTCATGGGCCCACCCGTACCCCAGAACTAAGACAAGGGATACGCTAAAGACTTCCAGCGGGTTAAGCTGAAGATATGAGTTCACTGTTCTCGCATCACATTGAAGAAATCCAAACCACAGAGGTGCCCTCGGCGCAAGAGGTCAGGACTGATCTGTATATCATCTCTGAGCTGCCATCGGGGGAGTTGTGGCAGGCTTTTGCTGAATACATGCACCTGTGGTGGCCCTTAGAGTTGCGTAGCTCCCACGAGGCGCACGTCGAGCTCACCGAAGAGTTGCTCGTTGAAGAGAATGCAGAGAATGAGCTGGTGCCCCTTGCCGAGACCGTCCACTATGTCCCCGGTGACGTGATTGCTCTGCAACCTGTTGAAAACGCTCTGGGTGGCGCTTTCGTAGACGGGCTGAGTTTTACCTTTGACGAAGAGGACGAAGGTAGCAGCCTTGAGATGTCTTCGGGAATCATTGGACCGCAGGACATCGCCCCGGACGCTGAGCTGGGCGTCTATGCCCGTGACCGGGAGGTTGCCCAGATGCTTTTGGGCGGTTTTGCGCGCTTTATCGGCACTTCCCTAAAAGGAGATAAGCCATGAGTGCAGTAGCTCTGGTGACCGGTGCAGTACGAAGCAACAGCACCGGCTACGCAGCTGTGAAGACACTGGCTGATGCGGGGTGGAACATTTGTATCAATTACCTCCATTCCTACGATGACAGGGCGGCTGGGCACCCGGTAGATACCGCGAATCTCGTCGAGTTTTTACCCTCCGATGTAGGGCAGTGGAATAACTGCCCGATTTTATACAGCAATGGTGAGTTCGGTGTGAGGTAAACAGATTGGGGCAAGCGTCATCATTCTCCTTTAAATGCATGATTCACCCCCGGGTCAGAGGTGAATCATGCATATAAAGGTGAATGGTCTGCTTAAAGGGGGGGCACCGGTGTACATCGGTGACCCCCCCCTTGAGCTTCAATAAAGCGTCAAAGCCCCAAAGCTTTCTACAGCTTAGTGGGTTTCGTCTGCTTTAGCTTCAGCAGCTGAACCGTAGTGCGAAGCCTTGAAACGTTCCTGAGCCTCAACAACGAGCTTCTCAGCGAAGTCCTTGTTCTCCCAGCCTTCACCCTTAACCCACTTGCCGGGCTCCAGATCCTTGTAACGCTCGAAGAAGTGCTGGATCTCAGCCTTGAGCTGGTCAGATACATCGTCGATGGACTGGATGTGGTTGTAACGCTTATCTGAGGGAACACACAGAACCTTGTCATCGCCACCGGCTTCGTCGGTCATGCGGAAAACAGCGATGGGGCGTGACTCAACCAAAACACCGGGCACAACATCAACATCAAGGATGACCATCGCGTCCAAGGGGTCGCCATCTTCGCCCAGGGTGTTTTCAAAGTAACCGTAAGCGGTGGGGTACTGCATTGAGGTGAACAGCACGCGATCCAGGCGCAGGCGACCGGTCTCATGGTCAATTTCGTACTTAACGCGTGAGCCACGGTTGATTTCAATAGTGACGTCGAGTTCCATATGTACTCCTATAAAAATTTTGAGCGCCAATTGCTGACGCTCTTTCCTTGTCGCAAGTGCCGCATAGCGGCGGTCTTTCCCTATAAATGGTATCTGGTCTCACGCGTCCTAGCACCTAGAACCGCTACAAAAGCTCATAAGAACTGCCACATTTGACCAAGCGGACGCGCGCCCGAGAACTATCAGCGCCGCAAGAGGCATAAACCAAGGCTAACCAGCGGTTACCACCGAGAGGAATGGGCACCCGATAAGCTCAGTAAAGAATCTGCAACTACAGCCTGATTCGCAGAGAAGGAAGAACCTCGTGATTGTTCCACAGCACTACCAAACCTCAAGGTGTTGCACGAAAATACCCTGCCCGTGCGCTCCTACTTTGTGCCCACGTCCCCGTACCATGGGTGCCCTAGCACACAACCGCGAGGCATCAGACCGGTTGAGTCTGCTCAGTGGAAACTGGAATTTCGCATACTTCGCCAGCATCTATGACGTACCCGAAGGGTTCTTCGCGGATGACTACCCGGTGGATGGGCTCGACGCCCTTCCTGTACCGAGCGTCTGGCAAAACCACGGTTATGGACACCCACCAGTACACCAACGTCAACTACCCCCATGCGATTGACCCGCCCTTCGTACCCCACAACAACCCTGCCGGTGCCTACCTGCGAGACTTCACCTACGCCCCTCTGCAGGACGCCCCGCGGGTCAACCTGAACTTTGAAGCGTTGATTCCTGTTTTTACGTGTGGCTCAACGGTCAGTACCTGGGATACAGCCACGCCATAGGCAACGGGCCTGGAGATTTTCGAGGACTACTTCGAGTTGATTGACCGGCTACAACAAGCCGGAGCAACAGCACTCACCACTGACTACAAACAAACCGGCATAGGCTCCAACAACTGCGCCCCTGAGCTACTTGAGAAGTACCGCTTCTCAGGAACCGCCTTTGAATTTGGATTCGTGATGGCTTTTGAGGGCGTCTGCGGATCGGTTGGCTAATGCATACCAAACATAACCTTGTAGGCGAGGAAGAACATGAGCAGGGCAATCAGCCCATCGAGCACCCGCCACGCCTTAGGATTGGCAAAGACAGGACGCAGAAAACGCGCACCAAACCCGAGGGCTATAAACCAGAGAACGCTACCGGTGGCGCACCCTGCATAGTAGTACCAGCGCCCCTCATCGCCCTGCTGGTTCGCCAGCGCCCCCAACAGAACCACAGTGTCGATATAGGTGTGAGGATTCAAATAAGTCATCGCCGCCGCCAGCACCAGTGCCCGCTGCAAGGTCTGCGGGCCCTGAGTCGAGGCGTCCACCTTCAAGGCAGAAGGCTTCAGGCTGCGCCGGGCAGCTGAAAAACCATACCAAAGCAAGAAAGCACCGCCACCCCAGCGCAGAATCTCCAACAGCCAGGGGGCGCTTTCAACAATGATGCCGAAACCAAAGACTCCCAAGCCCACCAACAAAATATCCGAAACGATGCAAAAGAGCACAATGGGCACAACGAACTTACCCAGAATCGCCTGACGCAACACATAGGCGTTCTGCGCGCCAATAGCCACAATCAGCGTCAGCAGGGTCGTAACCCCTAAAAGGTAATGAGAGAAGATTTCTGCGCTAGTCACCCGAGAAACAATACGGTCTTAGGTCTAATTAGACAATCTAAGGATTCTCACGGTGCGTAAGATATTCTTATGACCCGTTTTACCGCAGACCAGCTCACCACTTTCGCCACCGTCGTTGATTACGGAACCTTCGAAGCTGCCGCCGACGTACTCATGATTAGCGCCTCAGCTGTCTCCCAACGCATCAAAGCCATGGAACAGTCAGCCGGGCGCGTCCTCATCAAACGCACCAACCCCGTAGAACCCACAGAACCCGGCACACTCGTGCTCCGCGTGGCACGGCAAAGCCAGTACCTCCACGACGAACTCGCCCGCGAACTCGACGGCGACCGCTCCGGGCAAACAGTGGCAATAGCAATCAACAGCGACTCGCTCTCCACCTGGCTACTGGATGCCGTGCGCGTCCTCGCCCGTGAAGACCACATCTACTGCGACCTGCGCCGCGAAGGCGAATACCACTCATCAGCCCTGCTACGCTCCGGCGAGGTCATGGCAGCTGTCACCTCAGAACCAGAAGCCATCGCAGGCTGCTCCGTCGAAAAACTGGGCATCGGCAGCTACTGGCCCGTCGCATCCGCCGAATTTGCCCAAGACTTCTTTCCTGATCTTCCCCGCAACCTCACCGCCGAACAACTCGCGTCCGCACCCGTCATCGAATACGACCACAAGGATTTCGGTCAGCAACGCGGCCGCCAACTTATCGCCGCAAAGTTCAAGCTGGGCAAAAACCTGCAGGACGCCCCCAGCGTCTATGTACCCTCATCGCCGGATTACGTACGCGCTGTTGATACCGGCATCGGTTGGGGAATCGTGCCCTACGTTCAGTGCGCGGACGCGCTCGCGGCAGGACGCTGGGTGAAACTCGCCGACGCGCCCGTGGAGATTCCGCTGTATTGGCAGCACTGGAAGATCACCTCGTCTGTGATGGAGCGCGTGACCCAGCGAATCTACGAAGCGCTGGGGGAGGGGCATATTTATTAACAAGGGTGAAACTAATTGTACCGCTCACAGTATGAGGTCTAGACTCAGAAATGGATCGTTACCCTTCACCGGTATGAACAGCTGACCTGCTGCTGATGTGCTAGGGGCTAGACCTGAGATTCACGTTCTGTGTGGCTCAGGTCTTTTGTGTTAAAAGGAGAGAAAGAAGAGAATATGTTCCCCGAAGGATTTTTGTGGGGCGGAGCGACCGCCGCTAACCAGATTGAGGGCGCCTACAATGAGGGCGGGAAAGGTCTGAGCGTGCAGGATATTCTGCCCGGTGGCGTCACCCGCCCTGCCACGGACGGCCCCACCGAAGATAATCTCAAGCTCAAAGGCATTGATTTTTACCACCGCTACGAAGAAGACATCGATCTGCTGGCAGAGATGGGTTTTACCACCTTCCGTATTTCTTTCGCGTGGAGCCGCATCTTCCCGCGCGGGGATGAGGCTGAACCCAACCGGGAGGGGCTAGAGTTCTATGACCGCGTCATCGACTACATGCGCTCTCAAGGCATTGAGCCGCTGGTGACTCTCAGCCACTATGAAACCCCGCTGCACATTATGCGTGAATATGGTGGCTTCACCAACCGCAAGGTCATCGGCTTCTTTGAGAACTACGCCCGCACCGTCATGGAGCACTTCAAGGGACGCGTGCGCTACTGGCTGACCTTCAACGAGATTAACTCGGTGCTGCACTTTCCAATGTTCTCGGGCATTGAGGGAATACCCGAAGAAATCGGGGCGCAGAACCTGTACCAGGCAATTCACCATGAGCTGGTGGCGTCTGGTCGGGCGACCAGGATTGCCCACGAAATTGACCCCGAGAGCAAGGTGGGTTGCATGATTTTGGCGGTTCCGCGTTACCCGCTGACCCCTCACCCTGATGACGCTATGGCGGCGCTGATTGCCTCCCATGACGATTTCACCTTTGGCGATGTGCATGTGCGCGGTGAGTACCCCGGCTATTTCAGGCGTAAGCTGCGCGAGCTGGGTGTCAAGCTTGAAATAACCGATGCTGACCGTGAAGATCTGAAGCACACCGTTGATTTTGTCTCGTTCTCTTACTACATGTCGGTGTGTGAGTCTGCCACCGAGAAGGAAAGCGGTAAGGGCAACATCATTGGCGGAATCCCGAACCCCACCTTGGAAGCCTCAGAATGGGGCTGGCAGATTGACCCGGTGGGTCTGCGCTACATTCTCAATGAGTATTGGGATCGCTGGCAGGTGCCGCTCTTTATCGTAGAGAACGGTTTGGGCGCTAAAGACGAGCTGGTGAACGGCACGGTTGAGGACGATTACCGTATTGACTACCTGAATGACCATCTGGTGCAGGTGGCTGAGGCTATTGAGGACGGCGTGCAGCTGCTGGGCTACACGAGCTGGGGTTGCATTGACCTGGTCTCGGCATCTACCGCACAGATGTCTAAGCGCTACGGCTTTATCTATGTGGATCGTCATGACGACGGTTCGGGTAGCTTGCAGCGCTACAAGAAAAAGTCCTTTGACTGGTACAAGCAGGTCATCGCGTCCAACGGTGCGTCGTTGAAGCGCTAGGTTCTCGCAATACACCGCGATAGGTCAGGTGCGCGTCATTTTTAGCCTGAAAATGACGCACATCTGACCTCTTGGTGCCCCTTAATGAAGAAACTTTACAAGGAAAGTTTGCCTCGTATAAACTTTACTCGTAAAGTAATTCTTGTAGGTAAAACAGCTTCAACCAAGGGGGGCATCATGGCAGAACTCACCGCAGGCACCTGGGCAATCGACGCAGCACACTCACACGTAGGCTTCGTTGTACGTCACGCAGGCATCTCAAAGGTACGCGGCAGCTTCGACCAGATCGACGCGCAGTTCAACGTAGCTGAGAACATCTTAGACTCAACCGTTGAAGCGACCCTCCAGATCGCTTCCATCAACACCGAGAACGAAGCCCGCGACGGTCACCTCAAATCAGCAGACTTCTTCGACGCTGAAAACTACCCCACCATGACCTTCACCTCACGCTCCGTTGAGATCAACGGTGAAGACATCACCGTTGAAGGCAACCTGACCATTCGCGGTGAGACCCGCCCCGTCACCCTGACCGGCGAGTTCGGCGGCGTAGCGGTAGACGCCTTCGGCACCACCCGCACCGGCGCGTCCGTATCAACCACCATCTCCCGCAAAGACTTCGGTATCACCTGGAACGCAGCCGTTGAAACCGGTGGCGTCATGGTCTCAGACAAGGTTCTCATCGAACTCGACCTCGAATTCACCGCACCCGAGGCATAAAAAAGTTTCCCCTCACGCGAGGGGATGGATTCACCAGCAGAGAGAGACTTCTGTGAGTGGATGTGCGAGTGAAACTGCCCGCCACCTTCTGGTAGCGGGCAGTTTTTATACACCGTATAAGGACGGGGCTAGCTACAGCCTAAGCGAAAAACTGCTGCCAAATGACATAAAGGGCGGGCATCACAATAAAAGCCAGCAACGCCCAACGGCGCAACTTAGTCTCAAGAATCGCCGCTTTAATATCTTCGCGCTCTTCGCGTTTCTCCGTAGGATCAACCGGCGCCAAATTCGCCGGGTTCGTTACATCCGGCTTAAAACCATCAGAAGGCTGCTCGGGCAGCTCGGGGTGAATATCAGAACCCGCGAAACCTTTGCCGCTCACCTAACTAACGCCACCTAGTTGTCATAATCAGACCAATCATCATCAAACCCACACCCACCACAAGGTTCCACGCACCAATAGATGCAATGGGGTAAAGAGTCTGACTAATGTAATAGGTCATAATCCACAAAACACCGATAATCATCAAGCCAAACATGATGACGCGGTACCACAGGGGAGTGGGTGAGGCGAACTGATCCTGGCTCATCTCGCGTGCCACACGGCGCAACTGAACCTCTTCGTCCATGCCGCTCTCTGCTGCCTTCTTGCTACCTGATGCCACGGTACCTCCAGTGCCGCACAACTGTACGGTTTACAATGAAATAAAACTAATTCAGTACACAATTATATCGTTGTTACTAGAAGCTACCAATGCGCAACCGAAAGGGAGCAATGAATACAGCAGCAACAGGGCGCTCCGGCTTTCACCGGGCTGCCCCTGCTCGCACCGCAGGGCAATGGGCTGTGCAGATCATTGGAGAGCTGCTGCTCACCCTCGGTTTCATACTGCTTCTCTTTGTTGCCTGGCAGTTGTGGTGGACGAATATCGCCGCCAACAGTGCCCAGCAGGACGCGGTCTCCTCCCTCACCCAGAAATTTAAGCAGGCGGCAGCGTCCGCACTCTCCGACGCATCGGGGCAGGTCGAGGACGGCGGTACCTCCACCGACAACGCGAACAGTGCAGACCCCGCCAGCACCGATACCGTAAACTTTGACCCCACCAACCCCCCGGTGGCAACAGGTGCGGATGCTTACGGTCAAGCCTACGGAGTCATCTACATACCGCGACTGGGTGAAAGCTACCAGCGACCCATCGCCGAAGGCACCGGTAACGACGTCCTCGACACCCTAGGACTCGGTCACTACGAAGGCACAGCACAGCCGGGCGAAGTCGGGAACTTAGCGCTCGCAGGTCACCGCCAAACTAACGGAGCGGTGCTTGACCGCATCGACAAGCTGCAAAACGGCGACAAAATCTACGTTCAGACTATCGACGGCTACTACACCTACACCGTCTATCAGTCTCACATTGTGCTACCCCATCAGGTAGAGGTTATCGCACCCGTACCCAACGAACCCGGCGCTGAAGCCACCGAGCGCACCCTGACCCTCACCACCTGCCACCCGCGCTACGGAGACACCGAACGTTATATTGTTCATGCCAGCTTTGACGGCTGGCAGCCTCTTGCCGCTGGCGCACCCCAAGACATCGCATCAACTGTGGAAGGAAGCTAAAGCATGTACGGATGGATTTTTCGCCACCTTCCCGGACCTCTGACAGTACGCATCATTCTGGCGCTACTTCTGATTCTCACCGCAGTTTTCATACTCATGGAATACGTCTTTCCTGTGCTCGCTGAGTACAGCCCCTTTACTGAAACCTCAACCATCGAATAGCAGGGTATGACCTTATGACCAAAATTCTTGTCATCGATAACTACGACAGCTTTGTGTTCACCCTAGTGGGCTACATCCAGCAACTGGGCGCCGAAACAACGGTTGTACGCAACGACGAAATCAGCGTTGAAGAGGCTATTGCTCTTGCCGAGAACCACGACGGCGTACTCGTATCACCCGGCCCCGGTGCCCCCGCCGATGCTGGCGTCATCATCGACGTGATTCGCTGGGCTAAGGACGCGCGCAAACCCCTTCTCGGGGTCTGCCTGGGTCACCAGGCAATAGCTGAAGCCTTCGGCGCTACCGTCTCACACGCGCCCGAACTCATGCACGGCAAAACCTCATCGCTGGTACACGAAGGCGACTCAGTCTTCAAAAACCTACCCTCACCCTTCACCGCTACCCGCTACCACTCCCTTGCCGTCGAACCCGAAACGGTGCCAGCAGAACTGCGCGTCACCTCTCGCACCGACAACGGAATCATCATGGGTCTAGCCCACACCGAAGCGCCCCTGCACGGAGTACAGTTCCACCCCGAATCAGTACTCACAGAAGGCGGCTACCTCATGCTCGGTAACTGGCTCGAAGAAGTAGGTGGCATTGCCGGGGTCGCCGAACGCGCGTCCGCACTCTCACCCCTAGTCAGCGAATAAACACGCTCCCACAGCAAAGCCAGATACTAAAAAGCCCTGCACTGTAAACAGTGCAGGGCTTTTACTCACTCTTAGAGAACCAACCTAGCGGTTAGCGCCACCGGTTGCCGCCGTGCTGGGCGCAGCAGGCGCACGATTAGCAGCTGAAGCAGTCGCGCTCGGAGCCGGAGGCGCATTGCCTGCCGGCGCATTAGGATTAGCCGGTGCGCTAGGTGCTGCACTCGGAGCATTAGAAGCCGCCGGTGCGCTGGGCGTAGCCGGTGCCGCAGTTGCGGTAGGAGTAGGAGCATTCGCAATACGAATAGTCACCGTGGAACCCTGCTCAATGGACGTACCCGGTGCCGCGCTCTGCGACATCACGGTACCAGCCGGTGCCGAGGTTGTCTGCACATTCTCAATATTGGTGCTCAGCAGAGTATCAGGACCAGTCAAGGCAGCAATCGCCTGATCGCGAGTCAGACCCACCAAATCAGGAACCTCAACCTTACCGGTTGACAGCACAATGTTCACGGTGGACTCAGCCTTCACAGACTCACCCTCACCCGGCTCAACAGCCACCACCAAACCAGCAGGAATAGTGGGGTCATTTACCGTCGAAACCCTACCGGGAACAAGGTTAGCCTTAGTCAAAGCCTCACGAACATAAGCCTCAGACTGACCCGCCAAATCACCGGGAACCTTAATCTGCTCGTTACCCTTTGAAACTTTCAAAGTCACCATAGAGTTTTCATCAACAGCGGTACCCACCACGGGGACAGTGCCGATTGCCTGACCTCTGGGAACGTTATCCGAGAAATCCTCGATGTGCTCCACCTGCAAACCAGCATTACGCAGAGTATTCTCAGCCTCCGCCTGCATCTGCCCGGTCACCGAAGGAACAGCAACGGTGGGAACCTCGTTCAGCTTGTTGTTATAGTACAACACAATGCCAATACACGAAGCGGCCAGCAAGAAAATAATCAGACCAGAGAGGAACCTGCCCCACGCGCGCCTGCGGCGGCTCTTGCGCAGCAGCTCCTCATCGCGTCCGTACTCCAATACTTCTTCGCGGGAGTACTCATCCTGCGCGTCCGTGAAGATACCGCCTAAACCTGCTACCTCGCCGGTGGGAGGAGTAGCTGAGGACGCGCTAGCAGGGGTTGCAGCGCTGGAAGCAGCTACCGCCCCGGCACCCATAGCAGCGCCGATACCGGCAGCGCCAGCAACACCGGCACCCGGCTGGCTGGTAGGTATAGGAGTCTCAACAGGAGTAAAAGCGGTTGTTGCCGGAGCGTTATCAAGATTTTCAAGAATAGACGTGGGCAACAAAGAATGCGTAGCATGCACCAAAGCATTGCGGAACTCCGCAGCGCTCTGATAACGGCTCGCGGGATCCTTACTCAAAGCCTTCAAAATGACGCGATCTAGCTCAACGGGAACCTCACGCTTAGCGTAGAAACTCGGAGCCTTCGGATCCTCGCTTAAATGCTTAGACAACAAATCACTGGCAACATCACCGGTAAACGGTGCGCGCCCAGCAACCATCTCGTACAGCACCACGGCAGCAGAATAAACATCGCTTCGCTCGTCAACAGCAGCGCCACTAGCGTGCTCCGGTGAGATATAGCGAGGGGTGCCCAGCACCATATTTGCCTGAGTCAGTGGCTCACCCTCCATCGCCGCGCGAGCGATACCGAAGTCCATAACCTTAATACGACCGGGAATGCCCTGCTTGCGATCATCATCGCTTGCCTCAAGCACCATCAAATTACCGGGCTTCACATCGCGGTGAATCACCCCGGCACTGTGGGAACAATCTAGGGCATCCATCAACTGCACACCGTAAACAGCGGCATCCGCAACAGAGACTCCTCCACCGCGTAAAACATCGCGCAAAGACTTACCGTGTACCAGCTCCATGACCAGGTAAGGAACCTCAACCTGCTCACCTGAATCTTCAACAGAAACAGAACCAGTATCGTAGACAGCCACGATGCCAGCATGATTCAGTGAGGCAACTGATTCACCCTCACGGGTAAAACGCACACGCGCAGCCTCATCACGGGCAATCTCTGGGCGTAAAACCTTCAACGCCACCTGGCGGCCCAACCGATTATCGGTAGCCGCATACACAGTAGCCATAGCGCCGCTACCAATAACCTCACCAACGCTATAACGCTGGTCAACAGTGTCGGGAATATTCAGTTCCATGCTTTATCCGTTGTTCTCTGAAGGGGCTGAAGAAGGCTCAGTCGCAACGCTCCCAGGGGCGTTCGCTGAAGCACTAGGGTCTGCTGCTGCACCGGAGTTTTTGGTTCCAGCAGGAGCTGCAGGCGCACTGGGAGTCGCAGATGCCGAAGCAGTTGCAGGTGTCTGCGCCACGTAAACATCTACACTACTACCAATTTCAACGCGTGAGCCTGAAGAAGGCGAGGTGCGAAGCACAGTGTTAGGGTCTGCACTGTTTGTCTGCCGCATATGCAACTGGACGTTAATGCCCATGTCTGTAATTTCGCTAATGACCTCATCAGCGTTACGTCCCTCAAGGTCGTTGGGCAGCACGACGCTTTCAGGGTCGGTGGAGTAGGTAACGGTAATCGTTGAGCCCGACTTGAGTGAACCCGTCGGGGAGATAGAGAGGACGGTGTCATTCTCCTCATCTGAAACGATTCCCTCGGTTTTGGTTGAAAAACCTAGCGCCGTGAGGTCATTGATGACATCATCAAGTGCCCTACCGGTGTAGTCACTACTGCGGATTGAAACTCGCTGCGCCTCGTTTTGGTTGGGAGCTGGTTCTTCAGTTGCAGGTGCTGAGCTTACCGTTGAGACGGTGCCCGACGGGGTCGGGGCTGTGCTTGAACTCTGCGCGGGCGATGAATCATCATCCTTGTTATTGAGCAAGAAGAACCCACCCAATAGACCCAACAAAATGACCGCCAAGAACAGCGATACCCAACCCCAGAGTGAAGACTTTTTGACCGGCGCGGGTCGAGGTGCAGATGCCGCAGGCGCAGCAGCTGAACCGGATACGCCCACCTCGGGCAGTGCCGCAGTGGTCGGCTTCGGTGCAAAACGAGCACCGGAACCAAAACGCGCAGTAGGCGCAACCTTAGTTGCCGGTGGCATTACCTCGGTAGCGCTTGTCTCAGCACCCTGCGGCAAGAAAGCTACCAAGGAAGGCACAGCTTTAATGGCTGCCGGTACATCGCGGCGGCGAATCGCATCCACCGCAGAAGCCAAAGCAGTAGCAGTCTCAGGACGCTGCTGGGGATCCTTGGACAGCAGGCACATAATGAGCGCAGCAGCGGGCGCCGGAACATCCTGCGGTAGCGGGGGTGGCGGGTCGTTTACCTGAGCCAGCGCAATAGCAATCTGTGACTCACCGGTGAAAGGACGCTTACCCGCCAAACACTCGTAGCCAATAATGCCCAAAGAGTACATATCGGAGTGACCGGTTGCCTGCTGTCCCGTCGCCTGTTCGGGCGCGAGGTACTGGGCAGTACCCATCACCTGACCTGTCGCGGTCAAAGGAACCTGATCAGCCAAACGAGCGATACCGAAATCAGTAACTTTAACGCGCTCGTCCGGAGTGATAATGAGGTTGCCTGGTTTCACATCTCGGTGAACCAGACCCTGTGCGTGAGCAGCCGCCAGAGCGCGAGCAGTCTGGGCAATGATATTGAGAATGCGGTCTGAATCAAGACGCTTCTCTTTCTCAATGATGTTAGATAGCGGCTCACCTGGCACCAGCTCCATCACCAGATAAGCAGAGCCGTCCTCTTCACCGTAGTCAAAGACGTTCGCTACACCGGGGTGGTTTAGCAGGGCAGTGTGACGCGCTTCGGCGCGGAAACGCTCGAGGAAACCCGGATCACCCGTATATTCCTCTTTCAGAATCTTAACCGCCACAATGCGACCAAGAACCTTATCGCGAGCCTTCCAGACCTCACCCATTCCGCCAATGGCAATGCGCTCAGTCAGGTCGTAACGACCACCGAGCGTCGTATCAACAGAGGGTCTCACTAGTTCAACACCGCCTCAAAAAGAGCTTTGCCCGCCGGAGAGGTGAGCGAAGCACCAGTAACTGCATCTACATCTTCATAAACTACTGCAACAGCGATCTGAGGGTCATCCGCCGGAGCAAAACCCGTGAACCACGCGTTGTTAGAGCCGGTATCACCAATCTCGGCGGTACCGGTCTTACCAGCTACCTCAACGCCATTGACGGCGGCACCCGAGGCAATGCCGTTTTCCACGTCGTTCACCATCCAATCCTTAACCTGCGCAGCAATTTCTGGGCTAGTAGAAGTTCTTAATTGCTCACTGGAAAATTCATACAGTGAGTTTAGATTATGAGATTTCACAGACGCTATCATGTTGGGCTTCATCTGCTTGCCTTCATTAGCAATAGCAGCTGACATCATAGCGACCTGCAGAGGAGTAGTTTTTACGTCGTACTGACCAATTGATGCCAAAGCCAACTGGTCATCAGACATATTTTGGGGAAAGACAGACTGCGAAACCGAAAGGGGAATGCTGAGTTTTTGACCGTACCCAAAATTCTGCGCCGTCTGAGCTATCTTATCCTGCCCTAGAGCCATTGCAATCTGCGCGAAGGGGGTGTTACACGATTGCGCCAAAGCCCACTCGATAGTGGCTTGGGCGCGTGTTGAACACTGACCGTTGACGTAGTTGGGCAGGCTGATATTTGTGTTGGGCAGGGGCAGGTTCTGGGGGTTATCAATCACAGACTCTGCCGTGTACTTGCCCGATTCCAGGGCTGCCACAGCGTCAATAATTTTGAAGGTGGAACCCGGTGCATAGGTGTTACCGGCAATAGCGCGGTTATGCAGGGGGTTACTGGGGTCTTGATTCAGTGCCGCATAGTTTTCAATGACTTCAGCGCTGTTATGCGAAGACAGGGCGTTGGGGTCGTAAGAAGGTGAGGACGCCATTGCCAAGATTTCACCGGTCTTGGGGTTGAGCGCCACGATGGCTCCCTTGTGACCCCGCAAAAGGTTCCATGCAGTTTTTTGCAAGACAGGGTCGATGGTTAGCTCAACAGTTGCCCCCTGGGCACTGCTACCCGAGAACATCTGCGAAATGCGATCATAGAACTGCTCATCAGCGGTGCCTGAAAGCTCTTTATCCATGGCAGACTCAATGCCGGTGGTGCCGTACACAGAAGAGAAGTAGCCGGTAAGACTCGCATACATTTCTGGCTGGGCATACACTCGCTGGTAGTTATAACCATCATCAGAAGGCACCGAAGAAGCGATCTCAACGCCGCCGACCACAATAGAACCGCGCTGTGCCCCGTAGGAATCGTAGAGCTGGCGACTGTTCCACTGATTCGCCATGAGGTTCTTTGACTCAAAAAACTGAATGTAAGTAAGCGCTCCCAGCAGGAGGGCAAAGACGCAGGCAGACACAATCCAGAGTCTGCGAATAGCCTTATTCATTTATCTGCCACCTCCTGCAGCGTTTGCCTGTTCGTCTGAAATTCTAGAAATCACAGAAGTTGCTCCCTCATGACCTTCGGAGGCGGCAATGGAGCCCGCCACAGCGTCCTGATCTGAGAAAGCATCAACCACTTGCGGTGCCCTCGCCGAGTGCGAAATAGCAATCAATAAAGCCGCAATCACCCAGTTGGCAAGAAGAGAAGAACCGCCTGCCGACATGAAAGGGGTCGTCAAACCGGTCAGCGGAATAAGACGGGTAACCCCGCCGATAACGACGAAGAGCTGAAGAACAATAACAGCTGAAAGCCCAGCCGCCAGAAGCTTGCCGAAAGCATCGCGTACACCGAGTGCCGCGCGGAAACCCCTTGATACCAGCAGGAGGAAGACCATCAAAATCGCGCCCAGCCCCAGAAGACCCAGTTCTTCACCGAGGGCGGTAACAATCATGTCTGAATTGGAGTAGGCAACCAGGTCAGGACGTCCGCTGCCCCAGCCGCGTCCGAATAGACCGCCAGAGGCAAGACCAAAAACACCCTGCACAATCTGCCCAGAGCCACCCACCGGCTGGTTATAGACCTCGGGGTCAAAAGCGTGAATCCACGACGAGATGCGGTAATGCACGTGGGAGATGAAGTTGTAGGCGAGAAAACCGCCGGCAGCAACGAACAACAAACCCAGAGCAATCCAGGTAATCTGCCCGGTTGCCAGGAACAGCATCGCCATGAACAAGCCGAAGAAGAGAATTGCCGAGCCAAGATCGCGCTGGAACACCAGAACACCGATGCTCACCAGCCACGCGATGAACATAGGTGCCAAATCTTTGAAACGGGGCAGATGGACGGGACCAACTCGCTTACCAGCAAGCAGAATCAAATCACGGTGCGTCGAAAGATAGCCAGCAAAGAATATAGCCAGGGTGATCTTGGCAATCTCACCGGGCTGGAAAGTTCTACCCGCCACGCTCACCCAGATGCGCGCACCATTAATTTCAAGACCAAGGCGGGGAATAAGCGGAAGTAAGAGCAGCACAATAGATACCGCTAAAGAAATATACGTGACCTTACGCAGAACCCTGTGGTTTTTCAAAGCCACTAGCACAAGCATTGCAGCGCCCATCGCCACACCCGTCCACATCACCTGCGACTCACCCGCGTCCGCACTGGTAGTCAAATCAATGCGATAAATCATTGCCAATCCAACGCTGTTCAATGCCACCACGAGGGGCAAAATGAGCGGATCAGCGTAACGCGCGCGGAAGAAAGAAACAAGATAGATAACGTGGGTGCCCACCGCCAGGGTGATGGTAGCCGTGCGCCAGCGGGTATCACCGGCAGCAATCAGCTCAGCATCAATAAGCCACATCGCCAGCGGGCACAAAGCAACAGCAAAAGCGCTCAGCACAAACCCGGTGATAGCGCGACTACGCGGTACTGCTTGTGTAGACATTACTGACCTCCCTGCGTTGTCTCGGACCGAACCCCTGCATCGGTAGTCTGAGTTTCAGGTGCCTTAGGTTCGCTTGGTGCGGACGCGCTGGGTTCAGGCGTCACGGTGGTAACGGTGCCAGGGGTAGGCGCGCGACGGATGACCTGCTGATTGAGGTTATCAACAATACGCTCGGCGTCCTGACGGTCAGTAGCCGTAATGGTGTTGTGCAGTAGCGACTGCGAGTACTCCGGCAGAGTATCTACCTCAATAGAAGTTTCATCGAGCAGCTCGTACAGATGAATGGGACCCACCGACTGGGGGACGCCGCTGTAAATAGCAACCTTATTGTTGTTGACGCCTACATAATAGCGGTTTGAGATCCAGCTCAGACCGCTCCAAACGGTTGCTGCCAGCACCGCCAAGGTCAATATGGCGGCGAAAATTCGCACCGCCCAGCGAGGGCGAGGATCTTCATTGTCTTCACCCTCAAGCAGAGCGCGAAAATCCTCGGGTAGCTCAGCGGTCTTTTCCTGCGACTGGAGAGTCGCAGTCTGCGCCAGAGTGGCGCGCTGCTGCACAGTACGTTCAGCAACCGCGGGAATCTTCCCGGTCTGGGTGGCGTTAGCCGCAGACCCCACCAGCTGGTGCGGGCGTTCTTTCAGCTCGGTGCGCAGGACGGACGCCGATGATTCCTCTGCGTTGACCGGGCGTTCATCAACGCCCGCGGTTTGGGTCATCACGTTCAGCACGCCGTCAGAGAAAGACTCGCCACGCCATTTTCCGTGGCGCAGGGCGTTGCGTAGTTTGGCATCACTGGGCAGGCGTCGTCGCCAGGGAATTTTGTGGTGGTCTTCGGGCGCCTGTTCTGCGGCATCGACATCGATGATATCTTCAGCAGGAACAGGGTGAACACCCACATGTGTTCCCGAATCGTCATATTTCCGAACAGGAATAATAGGCTGTGGGGCAGTAATTGCCTGCGACAGCGTATCCTCAGCAATCACCTGCAACGCCACCAGAGTGACATTATCGGGCGCTCCGCGCTGAAGGGTGAGGTCAGTGAGAGTGTCGACAATCTGCTTGAGGTCACCGGTAGAACGCAGTACCGCCTCAATTTCTTCTAAGCTGACGCAGTTATCAAGACCGTCTGAGCTAAGAAGCCACTTTTCGCCAACCTGCGCGTCCAAGGTTTGAAGTTCAAGCTCGGGGGAAGCATCCACGTCACCCAAAACGCGCATAATCACGTTTTTGTGGGGGTGATTTTCTGCTTCTTCGCGGGTGATGCGCCCCTCGCTGAGTAGGCGCTGCACAAAAGTGTGATCGGTAGTAATCTGCTCAAAGTTGCCATCGCGCAGACGGTACGCGCGAGAATCACCAATATGAGCTAACTCAATGCGTCCGCCATCAATCAGTAGAGCCGTGCAGGTGGTACCCATACCACCGAGGGCAGGGTTGAGGCTTACCAGCTCATTCATAATCATATTGGCTGTTTGAATCTCATCAGCCAGATAGATGCCGGCAGACCCCGAATAACCGGTGCGATCAAGCGGGGTAAGATCAAGAACAGTGGTGGCTGACGCGACGTCACCGCCCACGTGACCACCCATGCCATCAGCAACGACAGCTAGGTAGTGACCAGCGTACGCAGAGTCATCGTTTTTGGAGCGCACCATACCCACATCTGAGCGTGCCGCGAATCGAAAGGCAATATTCATAGAGTCTTATGCCTTCAACCGCATCGTCGTGTGACCAACGCGGAAGTCGGTGCCAATATCAATGGCGGTTGCTCGCGTCAGGCGGGTGTCGCCCACAAAAGTGCCATTGGTTGACCCCAAATCTTCAAGGAACCAGCGCGAACCCTGCGGGAAAAGACGCGCGTGATGACCCGACGCGTAATCATCTTGCAGTGCCACTTTAATATCGTCGGCGCGACCAATAGTAATGGGTGAGTCCCCCAATCGCATCACGGCGCCAGCCTGGGCACCATCAATGATAGTGAGCTGGGTAGCGCGGGCAGGTGGCGGTGCAACCGGCGTAGGGTCGGACGCAGGTGCTACGCTGGCGCTGGGAGCTACCTCGGGCGTCCGTGCGGCACGCAAGTTGCGACCAATACCGAGATCGCGGCGGGCAGCCGCGAGCACCATAAAGACAAAAAGCCACAGCAAAGCTAAAAATGCGAAGCGCAACAAAGTGACGGTAATTTCAGATGCCATAGTGTTAGCTCCTCGGAACCATCAGACGAAAAATAATGCGGGCACGCCCCATCGAAATGACAGAGCCGTTGCTGATCTCGCGGCGACCTATAAGTGGCGCACCGTCAAGCTGGCTACCGTTGGTAGACCCTAAGTCGCTGGCAATATAGGTGCCGTCGCGCTCATCAATTTCTAGGTGGCGACGCGAAACACCGGCATCTTCAACGGTGATATCAGCGGTGCGTCCGCGACCCAAAACAACGGGGAAAGAATTAATGGAGTACAGCTCGCCGTTGATATCAAGAACTACCTGAACAGCTGGCTTGGGCGGAGTGAAACTAGGGGCTGCGCGGTGGGGTTCAGCGCGTCCGCCGTATGCTGGCGACGTATGGGGTGCCGCTGGCTTGATAATGCGGCTAGGCAACGAAGCTTCACCGCGAGCATTCTGCGAAGGTGCGCTCGGTGTGCGTGCCTGCCGGTGAAAGGCGCCGGTGGCAGCTGCACTCGTTTCTTGATGGGGGGCAGCGATTTTCTCTTGCGATGAGTTCACTACAAAGTCGCCAGGCTCTAAATCATCACCGACAACGAAGGTCACGCGCACTGAGCCACGCAAAGAATACGCTTGGGCACGCGCATGGCGGATTGCTACATCGCACAGCTCTTCAGCAAGTGGAGCACCCCAATCCTGCACACGGTGAAAATCGTCGGCAGCGAACTCAATGGTAAAAACATTGGGTGCAATCGTGCGTCCTGAGGGAATAGCGTAAGCGCGGTTATCCATCTCTGTGCGGACGCGGTTGGCGATATCTACAGGCTCAAACTGACCGCCTTTGCTGAAAGTGGAGCGCACAGCTTTCTCTAAACCCTGTTCGATTTTATTGATGAAACCCATGACGCCTCCTTCGCTGACCGGCACATCTTTTGTGCGAGTGAACCAGACTACCGGCTTTACATGAACCCAAGATGAGGAAAACCTGAGTTGTTCCTCTATAAACCAGGTTAAGAAGGCTCACATGAAAGCCGACAGTGGTGCTACGCTCATACTGCGTGTACTTCTATTTTAGGTGATATAGCCAAATTGTCCCCATCGAACCGGTTTCTGTGGTGCATTCCATAAAGTTCAATTTGTGGGGTTGGTACGAAAATGTGTATAGTAGTCTTCGTTGCTTGTTGAGAAATCAACACTCAGCCACTTGCGCAAGTGGCGGAATTGGCAGACGCGCTGGCTTCAGGTGCCAGTGATCGCAAGATCGTGGGGGTTCAAGTCCCCCCTTGCGCACCGAGTAAAAACCCGCTCTGACTAGGACAAACGTTCTGGGCAGAGCGGTTTTTTCGTGCTCTTGCAACACTTTTTGCAGCATATGCACTAAATCGTGTACTCATTCGCCCAGATGGTGCAGTCATCCGTTGTGTTAAAGGTGTGAGGTGCGAACGCACGTCCGTCATAATGATGCATTTCAATCCGCAAGCGTTTCACACCCGCCGCCCGAGCCGCCTACTACACTTGAACCATGACTACCCACCTTGTTCTTTTCAGAGATGACCTGCGCGTGTACGACCACGAAGCCCTGCACGCCGCGGTGGCTGCGGCACGTCAAACAGGCGGACGCGTGTACGCTGCCTACGTGCTCGATGAAGAATCCGAGGAAGTAAGACCCCTGGGCCGTGCCGTAAAATGGTGGCTGCACCACTCCCTAACCAGTCACTCACAGGCACTTAAAGAACTGGGCATCAACCTGGTGATCCTGCGCGGGAAAACTTTAGACACTGTGCCCGCCCTCGCAAGCCATATCGGGGCAACCCACCTGCACTACAGCCGCCGCTACGCCCTGCCCGAGCGCACCGTCGATACCGCCCTCAAAGACTGGGCACACGCCCACACCATCGAAGCGCACAGCTACACTGGGTTCTTACTGCACGAACCCTGGGTTGTGAAACCGGCATCCGGCGATTTCTACAAAGTCTTTACGCCCTTCTGGAAGGCGCTTTCAGCGCAAGACTTCCCCGCGCCGCTACCGGCACCGCACCCTTTGGGCGAAGAACATCTCGCGGCAAGCGTCCTGCCTGAAAGCGTAGCCTCGAACCTACCGGGGCTTACCACCATCGATGGTCTGACACTGCTACCCACCCGCCCCGACTGGACTGTCGGGCTGAAAGAACGCTGGACACCCGGCGAAACCAGCGCCCTCAAGACTTGCCGCACCTTCGTTGAATCCACCGTGCATAGATACGATGAAGGTCGCGACCGCCCCAGTCAGAAAGCCACCAGCAACCTCTCGCCCCACCTGCGCTTTGGCGAAATCAGCCCCCGTTACGTACTGCACGCCCTGCACACCGCCCAAGAACCTACGGCAAACACCGCCAGTTTTGCTAGCGAGATCGGTTGGCGGGAATTCTGCTGGCACCTCACCTTTCACAATCCCAACCTGCACAACACCGAGTTCCGCAGCGAATGGCAGAGCTTCCCTTGGCTCACCGGTAACCAAGCGCCGCAAGAACTCACCGCCTGGCAGAAAGGGCTCACCGGCGTCCCTCTCGTTGATGCAGGCATGCGCGAGCTCTGGGAAACCGGGCACATGCACAACCGCGTGCGCATGGTCGTCGCCTCATATCTCACTAAGAACCTGCTCATTAACTGGCGCGAGGGCGAACGCTGGTTCTGGGATACCTTGGTCGATGCCGATACCGCCTCTAACCCTTGCAACTGGCAGTGGGTTGCCGGGTGCGGTGCGGACGCCGCCCCCTACTTCCGCATTTTCAACCCGCTCTTACAGGGCAAAAAGTTTGACGCGTCCGCCCTTTATATCAAGCGATGGGTACCTGAACTGGTGGGTGCTGACGCGCGGACGCTGCACACCGAACACCCCAAGGGCTTCGGATTTTCTGCCCCTGACTACCCAGTACCGCTGGTGGATCTCAAAGCATCACGTCAAGAAGCGCTAGATATATACAAAACCTCCCGCCGAGATGTGTTGTCGAAATCCTGATTTAAAACAGGAACTCGGCGGGAGGGGGTGGGGCTAGCCCAGTTCGCTTTCAAGAGCCCGGCGTAGGGTGTCGTGAAAGTAGACGTAACCGGTGCCAGTGAGCTTGTCATTGGAGACATTCTGATCGGCAAGTACCAGCTGGTCGGTGCCTTCTTTGCCCAGCAGTGCATCTGAGGTTAGGCGCGGTGCGCGCATCACGGCAGGACGCTTGAGCACCTTACCTACGGTTGTCGCCAGCTTCTTATTAGCCACGGGTTCGGGCGCTACCGCGTTGATAGCGCCCTCAACGTTCTCACGCAGTACAGAGTGTACGTAAATGCCGGCGATATCGTCGAGGGAAATCCACGACTGGATGTTTTCTCCCTTGCCCACCGTGCCGCCGGTGCCGGTCAAAAACAGGGGCAGTTGCAGGCGTAGGGCACCGCCTAAGGGGGTGAGTACAATGCTGGTACGAACGTGGACGACGCGCAGACCTGCCTCGCGTGCCGGGTCAGCTGCTTGCTCCCAGCGGGCGCATACCTCAGCTAAGAAATCTCGACCGGCAGTAGAATCTTCACTCAGAATCTCACCTGCCCTGTCGGCACCGTAAATACCGATTGCTGAAGCAACCACCAGGGTTGCTGGGCCCTTATTCTCGCCCGCCAAACGCGCCAGGGTGCGCGCCAGCAAAGCGGTGGATTTCACCCGGGATTCGAGGATTTTCTTCTTGTTCTTCTCAGTGAAACGCGTATTAATAGAGGCACCGCCCAGGTGAATTACCGCGTCCGCACCCTCAAAAACGCTTTCATCGATTTCACCAGCGTCTGGATCCCAGCGGTACTCACCCTCAGCTTGAGGGGCGCGACGCACCAGGGTGCGTACCGTGTGACCGCCGGTGGTCAACAGTGCCGAAACCTGACGCCCGACCATGCCTGAGGCTCCCGCAATCACAATGGTTTGTGGGGCTACATCGGCGTAGCGTTCCTGAAACTCTAGATCAGCTTCAATGCGCGCACCACGAGCCTGAAAAACCTTCTCAAAGAAACGCTCGGCTACCTTATCTGAGATAGCCTCAATGCCGGTGAGTGCGTTGCCCGCAAACTCCAAAGCACCGGAGTTCTTAGCTACGGCGCGTTCTTTCACCGCGTCCTTCGGTGTCAGCGTGAACTCGATGCTATCGCGTACCACCGTCTGGTTAGCGGTTTCTAAGAAGTCGTGCGTGTGCTGCCATTGCGCGACGGGTGCTTCGAGTGCGGTGTCGGTAAAGGAACGGTCAGTGACCTCGGTGATGAGCGCCGTCCAATTGCGGGTCATCAGACCCTTAGTGGCGGGTACTGCCACCTTCAACCGTGCCTGCATACCCTTTTCGACGCCCTTATCAAGCTCAACAGAACCTGCCCAGTGAGGGGTGGCGCGCGTTAGCGCACCGGGTCGCAGGTGCCAGTCGATGACCTCCTGCACCGGTCTGGCAATAACAGTGGTGTGTTTGAATGATCCCACGAGAAAAGCTCCTTGCTCTAAAACCTAGCGCCTTCTACCGGCGCAGGTGGGGCGGGCAACCGCCCCATTACTTAGTTTCTAACCTAGCAGTAAGCCTACTGAGAGTGGCATAAGGCATAGGTGTAGGGTGCAAAAATGGCAGGACGCGCGTGCGCCCTGCCACTGTCATTTCACCTGAGGGTTACAGCGTCTTACGACGTGCCATCAGCACACCGCCTACAACCACCAGGGCTACACCCACCATTGCTAGCGGCAGAGCACCGAAACCAGTGTTCGCTAGGGGCTTTTGAGTCTGCTGGGTCTGTGCGGTTGAACCCTGCGAACCTGAGTTCTGCGAGGTGTTCACAGCAGCTGTAGAGGGGCTCGGTGAAGCATCAGTCTTCGCCTCGTCTGACTTCTTATCATCTGACTTGGCTTCATCTGCCGGCTTGGTTACCTCAGGGCTGGGGGTAGCGTCGGGGCTATCAACCGGTGCGGGAACAGCAGGCTTCTTTGATTCGTCATCGCTGGGCTGAGGTGCGACCTCGCCAGTGAATAGAACGCTGATGTTGGCGGTCGTGCCGGTTGCCGCGTCTTTGAGGGTGACAAGGCGCTCACCGGCAGTAACCTTACCCGCCAGGGGCAGGTTGATAGCTGCTGTACCGTCGGTGACAGCAACAGTGCCCAGCTCAACACCATCGACCGAAACCATGAGGTTCTCAACAGTGGGAGCACCGAAAGAAGCAACATTCAACTCAGAGGCGGTAAAGGTCAGGTTACCCGCCACGTCGTAAGACTCAGCAACACCTGAAACCTTAACAGCCTGCTTGTTGAAGCGCGGAGCAACATTTTTCTGCTCGCTCAAGTAGGTCTGGAAAGCATCAGAATCAACCAGCGCGGTATCACGAGAGTTAGTGCCCTGCGCCAGGGTACGGAAGTTATCGCCACCGCCCAACAAGAAGGAGGGGATAGCAACGGTAATCTTCTGATCATCAGCGACCTTCTTACCGTTGACGAAAATTTCAGCGATATTCCGGTCAGCGGTTGCTAAGCCAGCCTCACCGCGCTCGCCGGTGAAAGTGTAGGTCAGATTGTTGGAGAAACCCAGCTGCAGGTAGCTGCGTGATGCGGGGCTGGTTCGCTCGGCGTCGGTGGTCTGCCACTGCTCTTCAAGCACCTGCTTAAGCTGGGCGCCGGTGAGTTCGGTGGTCCACAGGTTATTCGCAAACGGGGTCACACCTACAGCCTGAGCCAAGGTGATGTCGGTCAGCGGAGTCTCCAGGGAGGAGCGCAGACCGCCGGGGAACTCATCGCGTAGACCGCCGGGGTTTACGATGCCAATATCGGCGGGGGTGCGACCGGTGGAATTAGCCGCTGACAGGTACATATCTGCAATCAGGTGACCCATGGTTGATTCGCGGTCACGCTGATCAAAACCGCCGCGGTTCTCAGCCTTGCCGGCGTCCCAACCGGTGGTGATAGGAGCTTCGAGGGTAGCGAGTTTCCGCTGACCCACCTCGGTAGCGTAGTCATTAGCCTTCGTCAGGATTTCTTGGACGCGAGTGAGCACGGGGTCAGCAGCTACAACTTCGTCGCTGGGAGCCTTAGCACGCCCCACCAGTTCAGCGGTGTGGCTGATAACGTTCTTGTTCTCATCGAGGGTCAGCACTACCTTACCCAGGTTATCGCCGTAGTTGCCGGTCTGCACTACAGGGCGGGTCTTAGCACTGCCGGGAATCTTGCCTTCAAGAACGTACTCGGCGTGGGTGTGACCGGTGAAAATCGCATCAACATCGGCGCTGGTCTGCGACACAATCGCATCAGCATTAGGGTTAGCGGTGTCTACACCCTCGTGGTATTCAGCGATTACGATGTCAGCTTCACCGTTTGCCTCATCACCGTCTGAGAGTTGCGCTGCGTACTTGTTCACCGCGTCCACGGGGTTCTCAAAACGTACAGAGCCTAGCGCTGAGGGATCGGTCAGCTGAGGGGTCTCAACAGTTACCGCGCCGATGACCGCAACCTTGGTGCCATCGGGAGCGGTCAGAACGACGTAAGGGTCAAGGGCAGGTTTGTTAGTGACAGTATCAACGACGTTTGCGCCCAGTTGTGAAAAATTAGATTTGGGGGCAATGCGGTTAATTAAATCAGCCAAACCGCGGTCGAACTCGTGGTTGCCTACCGCTGATGCCTGCAAACCCAGGGCGTTGAGGTAGTCCAGGGTTGCCTCGTCATCGCTGATGCTTGATACAAAGAGGGACGCGCCCACGTTGTCGCCCGCTGAGAGCAGCAGGGAGTTGGGGTTTTCGGCTCGTTGCTGCTGAACAGTTGTAGCAAGACCCATGCCAATACTGTTGTTGATACGACCGTGGAAGTCGTTAATATTCAGAATCTGCAACTCACTGGTACCCTCGGCATGCGCCGGGGTAGCAAGAGGCAAAACAAGTAGGGTCAGGGTAGAGGCGGCAGCGGTTGCCGTCTTTTTAAAGCGTGATGCCACGAGGGTTTTCCTATCTTCAAAACTATCGCTCAGAGTGGTCCCAGTAACAACGATAACGCGCCGAGGTCATCGGCAGGTGGATTACAAGTACCCCATGAGGCGGGTCGGCGCGTCCTTGTGCTGAGAGTGATTCAAGCATTCACTGGAGTATGTGCAGAACGCCCCGGTGAATGTTTATGCGCGCCCGCCGTATGAAGTACCTTCGGGTACGCAAAAGCGTCCTTTTCACAGCGCAGTAAACCAGTTCCGTGAGAAGGACGCTTTTGTGGGAGTTAGAGAGTAAGGGCGAGCCTTACTTGCGGCGGGCTTCCTTCAGCTTCACCACGGGCATCGCGCGGGTCTCCCAGAACTCGGCGGACGCGATTTCGTCAGTGCCGTCCCAAGCAGCCAGGTCAGCTTCGGGCAGGTCATTCTTGTGGAAGACCGGCTCTTTGCCGGCGGCACGCTGAGCTTCGTAGTTCTTCAGAACCTTTGAAACCTGCGGCATCAGAATCAGAACTGCAACGAGGTTGGTGATGACCATACCAGCGTTCAGCAGGTCAGCAGTGTTCCACAGCAGATCCAGTGACGCAATAGCGCCGAAGAAGACGAAGAGCAGAACGATGATGCGGAAAACAGCCATCGGGCCCTTGTTCTCGGTGACGAAGCGGATGTTCGACTCGCCATAGTAGTAGTTACCGATAATCGATGAAAAAGCGAAGAGGGTAATTGCTACTGACAAGAAGTGAATTGCCCAGTTGCCCAGTTCGCCCGCCAAAGCGGTCTGAGTCAGAGCAGCACCCTGAACGTCCTCACCGTAAGAGGGGTTTGAAAGCAGAACAATGAAAGCGGTGATGGAGCAGATCAGCAAGGTATCAAAGTAAACACCCAATGCCTGAACAAAACCCTGCTTGGCGGGGTGCGAAACCACAGCGGTAGCACCAGCGTTAGGCGCAGTACCCATACCAGCCTCATTCGACAACAGACCGCGGCGCATACCAATGACCAGCGCACCCATCAGACCGCCCACACCGAACTCACGCAGACCAAAGGCACCCTCAAAAATCATGGCGAGAATACCGGGGATCTCACCCAGGTTCAGTGCAATAACCAGAACGCCCAAGCCAACGTAAAGAACAGCCATCACTGGCACGAGGATCTCAGTAACAGATGAAATCGCGCGGATGCCACCGAAGATAATCGCAGCTGAAACAGCCATAATGACCAGACCAATCATGATACGGAAGCCCATATTGTTAGTGCCGGTCACGTCAATGGCAAAAGAGGTTGACACAGCATCAACAATTGAGTTGGTCTGCACAGCAACAAAAACAAACGCATAGGTGACCACGATGAAAGCAACAAAGATGAAGCCCAGCCACTTAGCCTTCAGACCACGCTTCATGTAGTAAGCGGGGCCACCAATGTAGGAATCCTTGCCGCGCTCCTTGTAGAGCTGACCCAGCAAGGACTCAGCGAAAGCGCTCGCAGCGCCGATGGACGCGATAACCCACATCCAGAAAACAGCGCCGGGGCCACCCATAGTGATCGCCAGTGCAACACCGGCAATATTGCCGGTACCCACACGGGATGCCGCAGAAACAGTAAACGCGCGGAAAGCTGAGATGCTCTTTTTGCCGTCGTACTCGGTACCTGCCGGGTCTTTCAGTGTGCGGAACATTTCGGTGATACCGCGGAACTGGATGCCACGCGTCCAGAAAGTAATGATGAGGGCAATGGCCGTCAGAATAAAGAAGAAGCCCTTGCCCCAAATGAAGTTGTTGATGTCCAAAATGACATCAGAAGCTGGAGCGGTGACAGAGTTCAACCGCTCAATAGCGCTTAGAAAAGCGTCCATGTATGTGCTCCAGATCTGCAAAATGCACCACTTACCGGTACTGCAGTCAGAAGAAAGAGGTAAGTAGCGCGTCGTTGCGAAGAAAGAGTGGGTGCGTGTTTAGTGTGTGCGCTACCCGAATGAAGAGCCCCGAGGGCAATATATAGCACTTTTCATTGTGCACCGCTGAGGGACTGCGCGCAATTTTAGAGGGGCTACGAAACGAGTATTTAACATTCAATATGATGCGCCTCACTTCAAGGGGTGTTCGTGCCGTAAGATGTGATGTGACTTATGCTGACACTCCTTTGAGGTTAGCGACTAATTCTTTATTTCCTCACCTAAGGAGAATCCTGATGAGCTACAAGGTGGCAAACTATCTGCTAGACCGACTCGCTGAACTTGGTGTGACTGATATCTTCGGTGTGCCTGGCGACTTCAACCTCGGTTTCCTCGATGACGTACTCGACCACGAAAAACTAGAGTGGGTGGGCAACATGAACGAGCTCAATGCAGGGTACGCAGCAGATGGTTATGCGCGCGTGCGCGGTCTCGGCGCCCTAGTAACCACTTATGGTGTGGGCGAACTTTCCTCTATTAACGCCACCGCTGGCTCGTATGCAGAAAACGTGCCCGTCATTCACATTGTTGGTGCGCCTTCAACTGCTGCCCAGAACTCTCACCTGCGTGTACACCACACCCTAGGCGACGGCGACTTCAAACACTTCATTCGTATGGCAGATGAGGTCAATGCCGCCACCGCTATTTTGCAACCCGCAACCGCAGCCTTCGACATCGACCGCGTACTCCGCGACGCCGTTGTACACAGCAAACCCGGTTATCTGATGCTGCCCGCCGATGTTGCCAGTGCAGAAATCAACCCTCCTGCTGCTCCGCTTGAGGTGAAGCTGCAGATCTCAACTGAAGTCGCGAAAACCTCTTTTAGGGAGGCTGCTACCGAGTTTTTGCGCGGTAAAAAGACCTCCGTACTGGTGGATTACATGACCGCCCGTCTTCAGGCAACCGACGACCTGCAAAAACTCATTGAAACCACCGACTTTCCCTACTGCACCCTGATGGGCGCAAAGGCTCTCATTGACGAGAACAACACCCAGTTCGCTGGTATCTACTTGGGTACTTTGACTGCCGATGAAACTCGCACTGTCATTGAAGATGCTGAGGCAATTATTCTTTCGGCTGTTGCATTTACTGACACCAACACCGTAGGTTTCTCACACAAGGTTGATATGCACAAAGCAATTAACCTAGGCGCAGAATCAGCAACTATTGGTCGAGACACCTTCGCGCCCCTCGCCCTAGCGGATGCGCTAGATATTCTGGCTGAGGTTGCCCTAGAGGTGGGTGCCAAGCCCATGGACTACACCCCCTTCGTCAGTGACCTTGTACACCCCGAACCTTCCGATGATGCCCTGACTCAACAGCAACTCTGGGACGTCGTGGCTTCTAACCTCGATGAACTCAATACCGTTGTGGTTGAAATGGGCACCTCGTTTTTCGGTATGGCGTCGCGAGGATTCCCTAAAGATGCCCGTTTTATTGGCGCACCCCTGTGGGGCTCCATTGGTTACACTTTGCCTGCACTGTTGGGTGCCACTATCGCTGACCGTGGCTCTCGTGGTGTGCTCTTCATCGGAGACGGTTCAGCTCAGCTCACCATCCAAGAACTCGCCACTATTGTGCGCCATGGTCTCAACCCCGTTATTTTCCTCATCAACAATGATGGCTACACCATCGAACGCGCTATACACGGTAAAAAGCTTGTCTATAACGACATCGCTCCCATGGACTGGCAAAAAATCCCTGCTGCTTTCGGTGCCACCGACGAGACCGCCGTTGTGCTACGCGCATCCACCGTCAATGAGCTACTCGATGCCTGCGCTACAGCTCAGGTAGAGAAGAATAAGATGGTCTTTATTGAAGTTATCACCGAAAAGGACGATATGCCCGAGACTCTGCGTAAGTTCGGAGCCATGGCGGCTGCCGCAAATAAACTAGTGGAGAAAAAATAAGCTAGCTGGGAGTTCTCTGCGTGAGCGAGGAAATAAAAATCTCAGGCTAGAAAGCAGCTCCCGTATACTCGCTCTGGCTCATGTCGCTACAACTAAGTTGTATGTATACGAGAGCGCAGTTGTGTTGTAGTTTTGTATAAAACCATAGCGCAACTGCGCTTAATTAGTCTTGAAACTAAGCAGACTACCCATAGACTGCACCTGCACTGCAATAAGGCTGTACAATATGAAAATCTTGCTCACGGGTGCCTCCGGTTACATCGGTAGAAACCTGCTTAAAGAACTCAAGAAGAACCACGAAATCATCGTGGTTTCCCGCAGTACCGAGAACAAAGAAAACGAGAAGAACGTTACCTGGGTGGCGGCTGATCTTTTCGCGCCCGAAGATAACGAACGCGTCATGAAAGATATTGACCTGGCGGTTTACCTGGTGCATTCCATGCAGCCACCGGCAAAACTGACTCAGGCAAGTTTTGAAGATATGGACGCGTTGTTGGCAGATAACTTCGCCCGCGCCGCAGCGAACAACGGCGTGAAGCGCATTGTTTACCTCAGCGGCATCGTACCTGAGAACGAAAAACTTTCTCGTCACCTAGCAAGCCGCCTGGAGTGCGAGAAGATCCTTAGCTCCCACGGCGTACCCGTAACGACGCTACGTGCCGGGTTGATTGTGGGTCCCAAGGGTTCATCATTCCCGATTCTGCAGTCTCTGGTAGAACGCCTGCCCGGTCTGGTGCTGCCCTCATGGGCGTATAACCGCACCCACCCGGTAGCGCTGCGCGATCTTATAGAGGGTTTGCTTGCTGCCATCGAACGCGAAGACCTGGGGCAGTGTTCCATCGACATTGGCGGGCCCGAAGAGATAACCTACCGCGAACTCTTCGAACAGACCGCTGAGGTGCTGGGCAAAAAACTACCTATGGTTGATCTGCCTATTATTCCCGTATGGGC
Source organism: Rothia sp. ZJ1223 (assembly GCF_016900985.1). Taxonomy (NCBI): domain Bacteria; kingdom Bacillati; phylum Actinomycetota; class Actinomycetes; order Micrococcales; family Micrococcaceae; genus Rothia; species Rothia sp. ZJ1223. The sequence goes on from NZ_JAFEUT010000007.1 coordinate 30,793, forward strand.
GTTTAAACTCTGGGTAGCCCTCATCAGTGGCAAACCCATCGAAATGGTGGGGCCGTTACTCGACAGCCTCGTACACGACCTGGTTATTACCCCCGAACACACCGTCGAGGGGATCACCAACGCCCCCACCGGGTTCAAGGAAAGCGTGCGCCTGGCAACCGAGGGTCAGGACTCTACCGGCTACAGCCTGCCGCGTCTGCGCATCCCCTTCAAATCCGATGTGGAAAACCCCAAGAACGACGTGAAGTCGATTCAGCGCGTCACCATTCCGGCGAGCTGGTCAGTGCAAGACACCGCTTCTTACTACCTCAAGTGGCTCTCACGCGCTAGCTTCAAGGTGGTCGGCACCCGCATCACCGATAACCGTACAGAAATTTTCCTGCCCCTGCTCAAAGAACCGATTTTGATCCTGCAGCACTCACCGCAGCGTTCCAGTGAGGACGCGGTGGTATACCTTATCAGCGGCGGTCTCTTCGCGCGCACCGCCGAAGGTAGTCGTGCCCGCCTTGCCTTCAGGCGCGTCCTCGGTGAAAACCGCGTCATTATCGCCATTCACGAGTACGAACCGAGCCTGCCGTGGACGGTGTACACCCTCACACAGGCGCGTGTTCACCTGATTGTTATGACTATCTTTGGTTACGAAACTAAGGCACTCGCCGCCCTCGAAAACTTTAGGGAAAACCGCGGTCACAAGCCCGCAGGTATTGCAGCAGCTTAGGGTTTTTCCTTGACGGTAGAAAACCTACCTCCAAAGTAAAAAGTACCGCCGTACAGCGATTATTTTTTCGCTGTACGGCGGTACTTTTCTGCATTGAACATACCCGGCGATTAGGCGCGCTTTGAACCGCCACCGATACCTGAACCGTTATCGCTAAAGACGTCGGGAATGCCGTCTTCATCGGCATCCACAGCTTCTTTCAGCGCAATATTCTTGTAGTGCTTATTACGCAGACCCAAGATGATGGAACCCAGGACGGCTGCGGTCACAGAACCGGTGAGAATAGCGACCTTGGCGTCATCGTTGTAGTCAGAACCCAAACCGAAGGAGAGCTCCGCAACCAGCAGTGAAACGGTGAAACCAATACCGGCAAGGGTTGCTACACCCAAGATATCGACCCACTTGATGTCGGGGTCAAGGTTGGCTCCCCTGAAACGGGTGACCAGCCAGGTAGAGCTGAAAATGCCCAGCATCTTACCGAAGACCAAAGCCAAAATGATGCCGTAGGCGATGGGCTTGGTCAGAGATGAAGTGAAGCCTTCCCAGCCACCGAGAGCAACGCCCGCTGAGAAGAACGCAAACACGGGAACGCAGAAACCAGCCGAGAAGGGGCGAATATTGTGTTCCATGACCTCGGCAAGACCGTGTTCAGCATGCGCCGACTTAGAACGCTTGTTCATACGTACGGGAACGGTGAAAGCCAGAATAACGCCCGCAATGGTTGCGTGAATACCTGAGTTCAAGAACAGTGCCCACACAATGAAGCCAATAGGCATCAGAACTAACCAAGCAGCAATCGGCTTAAGGTGGAAGAGACGCTCAGAGAAACGAGCAATCACCGCGTACAGAATGATAGGGATGATAGCCCACAGCAGGTAGTGAACCTTCAACTCTGAGGTGTAGAAAAGAGCGATGATGGTAATAGCAATGAGGTCATCAACCACAGCCAGGGTCAGCAAGAAAATACGCAGAGCAGCCGGCAGGTGCGAACCAATAACAGCAAGCACCGCCACCGCGAAAGCAATATCAGTTGCCGCGGGAATAGCCCAACCACCGCGAGCCTCAGCAGAACCCGACATATTAATAAAGAAGTAAATCAGCGAAGGCATCAAAACGCCACCGGCTGCCGCAACCATAGGTACCAGAGCGGTACTGGGGTTACGCAGCGCACCCATCACAAACTCTTTCTTCAACTCAAGACCAACCAAGAAGAAGAAAACAGCCAACAGACCATCAGCAGCCCAGTGACCAATCGAAAGTTTCAGATGAAAATCGCCGATATCGCGTCCGATGTACGAATCACGAATACCAAAATAGGTATCAGCAGCGGGGGAGTTCGCAAAAACAAGTGCTGCGATGGTAGCTATGAGCAAGATAATGCCACCCACAGACTCCTTGCGCAGAATCTCGCTGACGCGCTGGGACTCTTTGTACGTCCCACGCGTCAAAACAGTGTTATCAGAAGCCATATGTTCCTCACATAGAAGTGGTCATTGAAAATAAAACCTGCGCCGCGCGCAGGTGCCGACCAGACTTCCCGGCACACCTAAGCACCTTAGTTTATCAGCAGCTTGGTTCTGGTCGGCGGGGAAACCGTTATTTTACGGTGGCGCAGGCTCACCCGCTGTACCCCGTTTTTGCCCTTTGTTCCCTGAAAAAGCGCGGCATCGTGGGTTTTCGTGGTGCTTTGAGAGCCACTACTCACTGATTTTCAGGGTCTTAGGAGCGTCCAACAAGTTTGCTCATGTTTTAATTGAAAGAAACCTGTATGCCACTGTGGGGGCACACGCCCCAGTCGCAGTACATCGTAGATAAGCGTCTTACACCTGTGGAAATGGAGCATAACTCGTGAGCTCAAAGCAAGAAACCCCCTGGCTGAATGATGACGAGCGCGACGCATGGCTTTTTTTGAGCTCGGTCATCTTCAACCTGCCCGGTTCTCTTGAAGCACAGCTTGAACGAGATGCTGATTTGAGTTTCGTGGAGTACATGGTGCTTGCCATGCTCTCTGAAGCGCCTGAGCACCGGCTGACTATGACTGAGTTGGCGCACCAGACCAACACTCTGCTGCCGCGTCTTTCTCGTGTAGTGACCCGCTTGGAAAAGCAGGACTACGTCAGCCGCACCGTTTGGTCAAAAGATCGCCGCGTCAGCATCTGCGAGCTGCACCCTGCAGGTCTGCAGAAAGTACAGGAAGCTGCGCCCGGTCACGTTGAAGAAGTGCGCCGCCAAATTTTTAACCGCATCAACAAGCGCCAGGCAACCCAGCTCGCAAAAATTGGTGAGGCAGTATTAGGTGGCAAACCCAGCGAGATTATTACCGTGAAAAAATCAGTCATCGAAGATTAAACCTAACGCCATAAAAATCCCCCGGTTGTATGAACCGGGGGATTTTTATTACCTGAACCCGGTTATCCCAACCCCGCTGCTCCGTCCGGACGCGCCGAGGTTTACCCTCAGCTTGCTTCAGCTAGGCGGGCTGGTGCAGGAAGGTAGCTAATACAGCGCGAAGGAGGCGGGTGTGACCACCTTCTGCCCAGGTGACCACGTTTATTGTGGTCACCTGGGCAGAGGACGGTCACACCGAGTGATACAGGGGTAGCTGCCGGTGTTTGTGTATGCTGAAAGAACTCTCTTAGCAGTTCTTGAGAAGCACAGCGAGTCCCACGCATGAAATATGTTCACGCCTCCCGCCACCCTCTTTCTATTGGGCGCTCTTGCCCTCACCGGTTGCGGTAGCGCCGGGCAGTCTGTCGGTAATGCCCCGGCACCTACCGTTACCGAAACCCAAGACCCCTCAGCGCTCGCTCTTGAAGAGGCTCGGACGCTTGCCGCATCCTACGACTATGACGCAGCTTTGGCGAAACTGACCGGGGCAACGGGTGAGACTATGCGAAGTTTTCCACAAGAGTTTTCCACAGCGTGGATAACTACACTGCTGTGATTACATAGCTGTGCATAAAAAACCGGATAGCCCCCAGGGTCATAGAGACACTAAAAGCCCCGATATTGCAGGGGCTTAGGGGGCAACGGATACATCCATCTCGCGGGGGTGGGCGCGTCCTTCTGTATCCGGAGCCAAGTTTTCCACTATCTGTGGATAACTCTGTGAACATTTTCCACTTAAACTCTGCATTTTTGAGTGCTCCGGTGGATAAATGTGGATGCACACCGTCTTTTTGGTTCCAGAAACTGGGTAAAAACGAAACTTTCCACAGATTTTTTCCACAGCGTGGATAACTACACCGCTGTGATTACAGGCGCGTAGCCTGGTCTATTGAGGCAAGCGAACCCCGTCATGACAGGTTCTGGGGCGTAGTGGTGGCGGGCACGCGTACAGGTGTTCGAATTATTCACAGAGTTTTACACACCTGTGGATAACTTTTTCCCTTAATGCACAGGTTCACAGTGAGAGAGACAAAAAGTACCGTCTGAGGGCGACCAATGAACTGCTCTCTCAGACGGTACTCTCGTCTGTACTCGGTGCTTTTACAGGTGCTTCTTGCGCTTACTCGTGACGCGGTGCGCCAGGTAGCACAGGGCAATGAACGGCACGGTGTAGAACAGTGCCGGACGCTGGTTGGGGTCGAAGACGATGAGGACGCACGAGAGCGCGCAAACAACTAGGGTTACCCACGAGAGGTAGGGGTAGCCGGGGGCGCGGTATTTGAGGTCTTCAAGTTTCTTGCCCTCTGCTAGGTAGCGCTTGCGGAAAACGATGTGGCAGGCGGCAATGGACACCCACACCAGTACCACTGCGAGACCAGAAATAGACACCAGCACCATGTAAACGGTGTCTGCTGCAATGAAGCTTGACAGTAGCGAGAACAGACCACCGACCATGCAAATGCACATCGCCAAGAAAGGCACGCCAGCTTTATTGACGCGCGAGATGCGCTGGGGAATCATCCCTTCGTTCGACAGTGACCAGAGCATACGTGTGGACGCGTAGAGCCCAGAGTTTGCGGCTGACAAAATGGCGGTGAGCACCACGAAGTTCATGATGTCGGCGGCGAAGGGAATGCCGATTTTCTCGAAGAGGAGAACGAAGGGGGAGGCGTCCACTCCTGCTTCCTTATAGGGAATCAAGGACGCCATAACGATGATGGCACCGATGAAGAAGACGGCGAGACGCCAGAGGGTGCTGCGAATTGCACGCGGTACGGTTTCTTCGGGGTTCTCAGCTTCACCGGCTGCGATGCCAATGAGTTCGGTGCCTGAGAAAGCGAAGTTGACTGCCAACATCACCGTGAAGACCGCGCCAAAACCGTTGGGGAAAAGTCCATCTTCAAAAAGGTGGGTGAAGCCGGGTGCAGGTTCGCCCGACTGCAGGGGGATCGCACCGAACATCGTCAGGGCACCCAGCACAATAAAGGCGATAATCGCAACTACTTTAATGAGTGCCAGCCATGATTCCGTTTCAGCGAAAATCTTTACGCTCACCGCATTGAGGGCAAAAATAATAACGATGAACAGAGCGCTCCACACCCACACGGGGGTGTCAGGAAACCACTGCTGCATAATGATGCCCGAGGCCGTGAATTCAGAACCTAACGCAATCGTCCACGTTAGCCAGTACAAAATCGCCACGGTAAACCCGGTGCCCGGTCCCAAAAACTGGGTGGCGTAGACGTGAAAAGAACCCGTCCACGGCATAGCTACCGACAGCTCACCCAGACACATCATCACCAGGTATACGATGATTGCGCCCATGCCGTAGGCAAGTACCGTACCAAAAGGCCCTGCCTGATTGATGGTGTACCCCGAACTCAAAAAGAGACCGGTGCCAATCACGCCGCCCAAAGACAGCATGATCATGTGGCGGCTGCTCATCTTACGCTCAAGATGATGCGTTGAAGAAGACTTTGTTTCGCTCTGTGAACCAGGCATACGTGAACGCCCTTAAAATAAATGCGGTGTCGGATAAGGTAAAAAATAACCCCCGGCGCACCCGCCAGAGATCAGCACGTAAGGAAGTCTCTCTCTTATGACCACTCACCGTTTCAGCCAACTGTTAGCCACTGACCCGCTCGTAGTTGCTGATGGTGCGATGGCAACTGAACTCGAAAAGCTCGGCGTTGATACTGCCAACCAACTATGGTCTGCAACGGCGCTGATTGACCACCCGCAGGCTATAGCCGAGGTACATCGCAGCTACTTTGAAGCAGGCGCCCACATTGCAACAACCAATACGTACCAAGCAAATGTACCAGCGTTCGTTGAAAGCGGTTTAACCGAAGCTGAAAGTGTACAGCTTGTTAAGAAGGCAGTTAATATTGCCGTCAAAACACGTCATGAATATGCAGAAGAAAACCATCAGGACGCACGTTTGCTTGTTGTTGCCGCCAGCATCGGACCCTACGGTGCCTACCTGGCAGACGGTAGTGAATATACCGGTAACTACTCACTGACTCTGACAGAGTTTAAAGACTTCCACCGCCAGCGCATGCAACTTGTCGATGAAGCGGGGGCTGATGTTTTTGCTCTTGAAACTATGCCCAACGGTGATGAAGTGCGTGCGCTCGTTGATCTTCTCGCTCAAGAATTTAGCGAGAGTGAAGCCTGGGTATCACTTTCATTAAAAGATTCCCACCATCTGTGTGACGGTACTGCCCTAAGTGAGCTGCTGCCGGTGCTGGATGCGTCGCCGCAGGTCGTTGCGGTGGGGCTCAATTGCACCGCCCAAGAAAACGTAGAACCGGCGCTGCGTGCGCTTTCTGCGCTCACTACTAAGCCGTTGATAACTTACCCCAACTCCGGTGAAGAATACGACCCCGTCACCAAAACCTGGGCGCTCAAAGACAGCACCGCCAATCTTGCCCTTAACACTGAGTGGTGGCAGGCGGCAGGTGCGCGCGTCATTGGTGGTTGCTGCCGTACAGCACCGGCTGACATCGCTGAAATCGCAGCATTGTAAAGAATTTAAAATGTCGGTCGCCTCGGGTGAGACGACCGACGTTAATGAGGGCAAGGTGTTTAGCTCGGTGCCGCGAGGTGGACGGTGCTCTCAGCTCGTCCGGCTGGTTGGGCGGGGAACTCACCGAATTGCGGGAAGACACCGCCGTCTGCATAGGTGGAGTTCATCAGTTCATCAGTTCATCGGCAATGATATCGAGTGTGCTACCGGCGGCAGGGGAACCTCGCGCGGCTCAAGAACCTCAACAGCACCGCCCTTACTTTCACAGGGGTTACCCCGTTGGAGAGCCCAGTTTCGGGATTGTTGCTGCAGGTGGCTTTCACTGGGGGGCCGGGGTTTTGATTGCTCATCGGGGTGCGCCTTTTGCTAGTTGAAGAGTTATGTACTTCTTGTAGGCAGTTCTTCACATTTTGGCGATGCTGGAACTGCCACTGAGGCGCGGGTGCATCCAGTGAATTTTCAGTTAGCTAACGGCAAATATTTGTGACTCACACCGCGACATAGCAGGTGAAAAGGTGTAGGCTCGACAATGAACTTGTTTTCTACTGAAAGGAACTCCTCATGGCTGAGAAGTACGTTTTGCCTGACCTCGACTACGATTACGCAGCACTTGAACCGCACATTTCTGCGCGCATCATGGAACTGCACCACTCAAAGCACCACGCAACCTACGTAGGCGGCGCGAACACTGCTCTTGAGAAGATGGAAGAAGCACGCGAAAAGGGCGACTTCGCCAACATCGGCAAGCTCTCCAAGGATCTGGCCTTCAACCTCGGTGGCCACACCAACCACTCCATCTTCTGGAAGAACCTCTCACCCGAGGGTGGCGACAAGCCCACCGGTGAGCTCGCAGCAGCGATCGATGATAACTTCGGTTCATTCGACTCTTTCCGCGCTCACTTTGAGAACGTAGCAACCACCATTCAGGGTTCTGGCTGGGCAATCCTGGCATGGGACACCGTCGGCAAGCGCCTTATCATCGAGCAGCTTTACGATCAGCAGGGCAACATCTCCGTTGCATTGATTCCCGTTCTGCAGCTGGATATGTGGGAGCACGCTTTCTACCTGGACTACCAGAACGTTAAGGGCGACTACGTCAAGGCATTCTGGAACATCGTGAACTGGGAAGACGTAGCAGCACGCTTCGACCGCGCAGTATCACAGACCAAGGGTCTGGTTATCCCTGAAGCCTAAGCCTTCAGTCTCTAGCTTTTATGAGTTAATAGCGCGCACCCGCGTCCTCACCTTTTCCACTAAAGAGGGGGGACGCGGGTGCTTTCGTGTGTACAGAAATAACGAAGTGACATCAAAGTTACAACGTGACACACCATGTGACACTCTTTTGTCACATGGTGTGTCACTTTGTCATATGAGGTGTCACTTACCCTTGCTAGCCGTGCTCAAACCTCTCATGCGTCCTCTTTCATGGAAAACAAATGCCCGCGTTCGCGCTATTCCCTCTACAGGGGAATGCGCGGACGCGGGCTGTCAACCTTTAGCGGTTTGGGGAATCTTTACTAACCTTCTTCTACAGGTGTTAAGCCTGCCTCAGCTAGTTCTTCATCAGTCAATGCGGGTTCTCTCGTTGGCTCCGGCTCAACTCCAATCGAGGGGTCATAAGATGGCTGTACCACTTCGGGCTCCTGACCGGGGCGAACGGGAGCAGCAGAAGCTCTCTCCTTATCAGCAGCCTTCACGCCATTCTGATCATAGTAGTTGCCGCCCAAAGCCTCTAATAAATCGGTCATCTTCAGGTGAGTAGGCTCCAGGGTAGTAATAGAACCTGCCCACGATGCCGGGTTAGTGGCGGTACGCTGCAAATCATTGTAAAAATCAGAAGCCTCGCGGTACACAATCTTTGCATCGTCTTCACTCAGCGAACCAGCACCCTGAACCGCCGAAATTTCACTGTTCAGCATATGCTGAATCGAGCACTCAGTATCGGGCGAGTAAACACCCTTACCCGCCTCAACAGCAGCCAACTGCGCCTCCGAAATTTCCTGATAAAACTTATCAGAGAAAGAAAGATAGGTAGCAGCACCAAAACCTTCAGCCACAACGGTGCGATTCACAAACTCTTCACCCTTATACACAGCCGCCTCAAGGTAACCAGAAGTACCCAAAGCCGCCGGATCAAAGTTCAAGGTCACCTCAGTACCAACAGGTAAAAGACCGCGCGTAAAATCAGTAGCTTCATTCACCAGACAGCTACCAGAAATATCAGCGCTACGTTCGTGAGGCGCCAAGACATTAATAAGGCGTACCTCGCGGTCTTTACCCTCAATATTCAAAACAAGGGTGTTACCGTTTCGCACCTCAACCACAGTACCCATAGTGCCATCGGGAAACTCCGGTGGCTTCGGCGTAACAACCTGTTGAGATGCAGGTGCTGTTTCAGTCGCTACCGCCATAGAATCACCAGCGTTATTTGCGGCGCTTGAGCATCCTACCAAAGCAGCAACACTCACCGCGCTAAGAGCCAAAAGACGTGAAAAATGCATCGAACAATCCTTAAAATTTGTGCTGGGCAACATCTTGCCCGTGAGTAGCACGGTACATACCAAGTGGACCCTGATCAGCGAAAGCCCGCGAATCATCATAACGGTACAGACGCGGCGGGCGGTGGCGGGTGCCTTCAACCCTACGTCCGGTATCGATAATAGACTTAGACGCCGCAATCTGACGGCGGAAATTCGCCGGATCAAGCGTGCGTCCCAAAATCGCCTCATACACCTCACGCAACTGCGCTAGAGTGAACTCCTCGCCCAGGAACGAGTGAGCGATGCGTGAATACTCCACCTTATTCTGCAAGCGGTACAGCGCGTACTCAACAATCTCATTATGGTCAAAAGCCAGCGTCGGCAAATCATCAGCCTTAAACCACTTGATGTTCTCATGCACACGAGTATGCGATACGTCAGTGGCAGGAATCGACGCCCAATACACCACCGACACCACACGCTCAGGATCAACCTGCGGCTCCACCGCACCCTCACGCATCCGACGATAATCAGGGGTGCGCTGCACATCACCAAATGCGTACAGCTGCTCAAGATACCCCGGCACAAGCCCCGTCGCACGCTTCAACGTAGAACCAGCAGCCTGCTCCAACGACTGATCACCTGGCAACGGACCACCCGGAAGAGCCCACTGACCCTTATACGGCTGACGCAAACGACGCACCAAAGGCAACCACAACGACTGATGCGACTCACCCTCACTACGCCGCAACGCCAAAATCACCGTAGAAACAGCCAATGACACCGACGCATGATCAGCCTCATGATGCTCAGCAGAATGGTCAAAGCTCTCAAGCTCAGACGGGGCAAAAGTCATAAAAGAATCTCCAGAATTAGGGACAACACACAAGGTGCAACACACCCATTCTAGTAAACGAAAATCCCCCACCCCCGCTCATAACCGCAGATACCCCCAGGCAAAAACAGTTAAGTCGCCTAAAATACCCCAAAATTAAGGGCGGACGCGCGCAACCGGTGAGGGGCGAACTCAGGACGCTGAGTCACAGGTAAGAGAGGCTGGCTCCCAACTACACCGCCTTAAAGCGAAAATACCGCACTCTGGGCGACCAAAATCACCCGAAATCTTTACCTTGCGAGAGCTTACTCAGCATTTTTTCACTGCTAAATCTATATGAGTGCCTGTAGGTTCAGCTTGGGTGCCCAGGGCTTTCTGGTTCGCTAAAAATCGGTGGGTGCTACGCACTAACCGATTTTTAGCTCACCCATCTCACCCCAGTCATCGCTATCAATAGTACGAGAAACAATCTTCGGAGTCTCCGCCAACCACGGCTTCATAGCCTCAAGACCCTTAGTAAAATGCTCCGAGTTCACGTGTGCCTCACCCGCATCATCATTAAAGGCCTCAACAAGAACAACCTCATTAGGGTTCTCAACGCTCAGCGACCACTCAAACCACTTGTTGCCCGGCTCCGCACGAGTAGCCTCAGTAAACTCGCGGGTAGCCTCCAAAAACTCTTCACGCTTGCCGTCTTTAATCTGGTACTTCACAACAATAAAAATCATCATTAACTCCTCACACAAAAACTGCCGAGAGCGCAATTTAAGACATGTTTTCGCGAAAAACGGTCTTAAATTGCACTCTCGCCTACTTCGCAAAACTTTACGCCAACTTCTCAATGATTGCAGCGTTGAACGCCTCAAGATCACTGGGGTTACGACTGGTCACCAAAGTACCGTCGATTGCAACTTCCTGATCAACCCAGTTCGCGCCAGCGTTCTTTAAATCCGGAGCAATCGACTCATAAGAGGTCAAGGTACGACCCTCAACAACACCGGAATCAATCAGCAACCACGGTGCGTGGCAGATCGCAGCAACAGGCTTTTCAGCATCCAAGAAAGCGCGAACCAGCGCACGCGCGTCCTTGTTCAAACGCATTGCATCAGCATTCAAAGTACCACCGGGAAGCAGCAGCGCGTCGTAGTCTTCAGCTTTTGCTTCAGAGACCTTGAGCTCGGGGGTGAAGAAATCCTTCTTTTCCCAGTCACCTTCCATACCCTGGAATTCTTTGCCGTCGGGGGACGCGAGGGTCACGGTTGCACCTGCACCTTCGAGTGCTTCGCGGGGTGAGGTGAGCTCAATCTGTTCCAACCCCTGTGATGCCAGCGCTAGAACTTTCTTGCCGGTTAGATCAGCCATGATGAACCCTTTCGTTGGTGAATAAACAGTTCACTTTCCATCCTGTCACCTTTGATGTGTGTACGGTGCCAGTGTGGGGCGCGTTCGCCCCGCGCTGACTTCTATGACGAAATGGGGAAATTTTATGGTGTCGCAGTTAATCAAACATGGAGCTGGTCCGGTCAGGAACAAGAGAGGCAGTGGCAGAAAATAAACCTTGTTATTTTGTAAAGAATAATTTACATTTTAAGAGAGATCTCGACCGAAAGAACATCTATGACAACGCAGGACGGCAGCACCAACATGGTGCGAAAGTTTAGACGCTGGAACGAACTGTCACAGGCAGAACTTGCCGAGCAAGCTGGTGTTTCACGCCAGACAATCGCCAATATCGAAAAAGGAAACTACGCGCCCTCGGTCTACCTAGCGCTCTCCATTTGCAGAGTCCTCGGCAAGACGGTGGAAGAAGTTTTCGACGAAGAACAGGACTAACCATGAGCTACAACGACAAAATACTTGAACGCTATGACACGTCAATGGATGACGAGTTTGAGCGGGAGGTGCTGTATCGGTCGATAGCTATTTCTTATACATGGCTGACCTTTGGTGTTTCGGTAGTGAGCGTAATACTGGCATGGGTTTTACCGGGACTGTATTCGTTGCTTTCCGCTTTGCCTATGGCACTGATAGGGCTTACACACTCAATTGGTGAGTCTTGGTTGCGTGAGCGAGCTCCTGTACCCCGTGTCAATAGTTCTTCAGGCGAGTATTTACTGATGTTCCTGCTGGCTTTAGCCTGGGTGTCGGGTGCCATTTTTCGTAGTTTCACAGTGCTGGGGTTGTGGGGTTTGCCTGGTTATTTGATGATGATTGGCTTTGCGACTATCGGCAGTGCCCTTACGCTGTACAGCTATAAAAAACGACGCGAGGACGACCGCGCTCGCCTGGACACTCAGCTCGACGAAGACTAGGTGCAGTGCAGAGGGAACGCCTTGCTCTTGAAACGTTTACTCCGCCCGAAAGTGCCATGACAGGGGTCAAATACACCTCCCTCGTGGCATTTTGAGGCGGGGTAAGGACGCGCGAGTAGGCTAAGCGCACGAGGGCGCCCTTGCCCTCCCCGATAGACTGAAGCTATGACGCCCACGCTTGAGAACACCTACGTCCAGTCCTTTCCGCAGTTGGCGGTGCAGGCTACCCCGGATATTCCTGAGGGTTCCCGCGTCACCTGGGTCAATGATGACCTAGCGCAAGAACTGGGTCTAGACTCCGACTGGTTAGCCACTGAGGGCATGGCGTGGCTGACCGGCACCTCAGCTGAAAACCCCACACCCCACGCTCTTGCCTACTCAGGTTTTCAGTTTGGCCAGCTCTCCCCGGTACTGGGTGACGGACGCGCGCACCTAGTAGGGGAGCTGAGTCGCGCGTCCGCACCCGGCGAAAGGGAAAAACAAAACCGCGTTGATATTCACCTCAAAGGTAGCGGTCTCACCCCCTTCTCACGTCCGGGTTCTGACGGTAAAGCACCTCTTTCGGCGGTCTGGCGTGAGGTTGTGATTGGTGAATCCCTGCACGCTTTGGGAGTGCCGACCTCGCGGGCGCTCGCCGTGATTGAAACCGGTGAGAAAATCCGCCGCCGCTCACCCCTGCCTGAGCCTGCGGGCATTGTGGTGCGTGTATCGTCCAGTCACCTGCGCGTGGGTACTTTTCAGTTTGCCCAGTACAACTGTGATACCGAAACCCGCAACCGATTAGTGGAGTACGCCCTGCATCGCCACTACCCACACCTGGCGGTGGGTGAAGCACCTGAGAATGCCCTGACCCTGTTGCGACAGGTGGTCGAAGAACAAGCGAAACTGGTTGCTCACTGGATGGGTTTGGGGTTCGTACACGGGGTTCTGAATACTGATAACGTCAGCATTTCTGGGCAGTCTATCGACTTTGGCCCCTGCGCTTTTATCGATGGGTTTTCCCGCGACGCTGTTTACTCTTCTATCGACCAGCAGGGGCGCTACAAGTACCGCAATCAGCCCGGTATTACTCACTGGAATCTGGCGCGTTTCGCTGAAACCCTGCTTGATCTGATTGACCCCAATGGCCCCAATCGTGCTATTGAGCGGGCGAAGCGGGTTCTTGATGAATTTGAGGACGCCTACGCTCACGCTCACACTCTGGCTTTTGCCGCGAAGCTGGGTCTTGATATGGGGCCGGATGCACCTGCCTATCTATTCGATGAGATCGCGGCTTTCATCGAAGGAACCCTTGATCTCATGGAACGCTTTAGCCTAGATTTCACCGGTTTCTTCAGGTCTTTGACCGATGGCGAAAACCCTTTCGCGGAGCACCCCTCAGACCTTTCGGTAACAGCCTGGCAGAAAGAGCTCACTGAGTTGCGTGTAGAAACAAAAACGTCGGACGCGCGTGCCCACGACCTCATGCACGCTAGCAATCCGGTGTATATGCCTCGCAATCTGGTTCTTGAAGAGACCCTGCGCGCGGTAGAAGCAGGTAACTCAGAACCTGTGGAGCAGTTACTGGCCGCAGTACGCGCACCTTATACGCGCGTCCTACAGCAAGACCTCACCGGGGCTCACGCCCAACTGGTCGCCGATCTTGAAAAAGCAGAGCCAAGCGCCCGCTTTTTTAGGAGCTTCTGCGGTACCTAATTCATACAGAGAGAGGACGTTTCATCGCGTAAAACATGTGATGAAACGTCCTCTTTTTCGTCACTGGGTGAGTACCTGAAGTTTATTTAGCGCAGGACGCGCGCACCTGCTGCGGTTGCCATAAACCCGGCGATCATGGTGAGCACGATGGTGCCGCCGACCGGTAGGTTGAAGGACCACGAAAGGTAGAGACCCACAGTGGAGCAGATGATGCCGAAGGCGGGGGAGAAGACCATCATGTGGCTGAGTTTGGTGCAGGCAAGACGCGCGGCGGAGGCGGGCACAACGATGAGTGCCAGAACCAGTACGTTGCCCAGGGTTTGTAGCGAAATAACCACGCTGATAGTCACGAGTACATAGAGCACTACATCAAGTAGCAGCACGGGCAACCCCATAGCGCGGGCGCTTTCTTTATCAAGGCTGACGGTGACAAAGCGGGAGTGGAATACTGCCAGGGTTGCCATGATGCCGGTGGCGATGAGTGCCGCCTGGGTAATGTCTGAGGTTGATACACCCACAATAGAGCCAAAGAGGAAGTCCTGCACCGACCCCGAGTAGCCCGGTTGCAGCGAGATAATCACAATGCCTAGGGCAAAAGAACCCGCAAAGAAAATACCAATGACGGAGTCTTCTTTGAGCTTCTGATTCTGGCTGAAAATAGCCACCAAAATAGCGGTGATGACGCCCGCTATCAGTCCGCCCAGCATGAGGTTAGTGCCCATGACGAAAGCGATAGCTAGCCCCGGAAAGACAGAGTGCGCCACCGCGTCCCCAATAAACACCATGCCGCGCATAACCACGTAGCAGCCCACCAAACCCGTCACGATGGACGAGATCACAACGGCAGCGAGGGCCTTGGCAAGAAAAGAGAGATTGGGGTTGAGCAAATCTCCCACAAATTCAAAAGGCGTAATCATGCTGTACCTTTCTGGTGAAGAGTCGGGGTTTGCTCGCTTCTGCCGGTGAGCCAGTGGTGAAGTTCTTGAACACTTAGGCTCCGCGCCGTGGCATCGAGTGCTAGAGTTTCGCGCACACCGACCAAGCGGGTGCAGGCTTCGCGTGCCGAGAGCATATCATGGGTAGACATGACGATGGTGAGCCCCTCAGCGGCTAACTCCCGGTAGAGGACGTTGAGCATGTCTTGGGTGGGAGCGTCCACTCCGGTAAAGGGCTCATCGAGCAGCAGAAGCTCGGGTGCGGCTGCCAGGGCACGCGCCAACAGCACGCGCTGACGTTGACCGCCTGAGAGCTCACCGATGATGCGCTGGGATAGGTGGTCGATGCCTGCTCGTTTGATTGCCGAGAAAACAGCTACCCAGTCATCGCTACTCGGACGCTTGAACAACCCCAGGTGGGCACTGCGACCGGTCATCACCGCGTCTTTGACGGTGATGGGAAAATCCCACTGAAACTGGTGCTTCTGCGGCACGTAACCAATGCGGGTGCGTGCTGAGGCGGGGGTGCTCCCCAAAATGCGAATCTCACCGGTAGCACCGGGTACTAATCCCAGCAAAGACCGCAGCAGGGTGGTTTTACCCGCGCCGTTAGCACCGATCAGCCCCACGAACTCCCCTCGTTCAACGGTGAGATTCACCTCGCTGAGAATGGTGCGTTTGCCGTAGCCAGCCCCCATATTCACCAGCGAAATAACCGGTGTTTCACTCACTTGATTTGCTCCTGGGCACGGCGCTGGTCGGCGGCTGACTTACGCATCATCAAGGCTACACCGCCACCAATCACAGCCAGCACGGCCACAATGCCCGCAATCAGAGCAGGGCTAATGCCGGTGCGCTCTTCGCTGACTGCCTCTGCACTGTCAGAGCTGTCAGCGGCGGGTACAGCAGCATCGGGCGTGCTCGCTGAATCATTTGCTGCTTCGGCGGAATCTGCGGTGAGGGGTTCTAGCTGGTCAGCTTGCGCGAAGACGTCCTCGGGGTTGGTCTGGCTACCGATAGCGAACTGGATGCGCTGGGTGTTGGCAACCTCGCTGCCGTCAGCGAGAGTAGCGTGTGCCGTTACTGTCACGAAGTAGGCACCGGGGGCGGTGAACACCCAGTTGGCGTGGGTGTGGGTGTTGGGTTCAACCCAGATATCTTGGGATTCGGGGGTGTTGGAGTTCCAGAGCACCTGGGGCGCTGAGAAGTTACCGTTCTCAAGGTAAACGGTGAGCTGACCGGGGCCCTCAACACGGTCGAGGGTGAGGGTCACTCCGCGTCCTAGTGCCTCAACAACCGCAGGGTCCTGGGTGTTCCAGCCGGGCCAGACAACGCCCTCAGCTTCGGTCTGCGGAATCACGTACACATCACTACCCGGAGCAGCATCTACAAAGGAGTAGCGCTCATCATCGGGTACCGGTAGCTTTGCGGCGTCCTTACCTACCAGCACCACGTCTTCCATCATGCGCCACACGGGGTTGGCAGTGGAGTCATCATGTACCATGAGCTGCCAGTTTCCGTCAATGAACTTGGGCCCCATATCAACGTGCCCAGCGTCGATGCTGACTCGACCGCTGGCAATGGGCTCATCGGAGGAAATCTTTTGTTCCAGCGCTTTTTCTTGTGCGCTTTTCACCTCGGCGGACGCGCTAGCATCGGGGGCTGCGGTTGCATCGTCGGCATGGGCGGCAAGGGGCATACACATGCCGGTGACAAGAGCCGCCACGGTGAGGGAACGAACGTAGGGTAGTTTCTCGGTCATATCTAGTTTCCTGAACATTCTGTAATGGTCTGCGCGTTGGAGCGCATCATGTCGATGTAATGGGGTGCGTTTGAATCAAGGCTGTCGGCGTAGAGCTGGCACAGGCGAACCCCGGAGTCTTCAGCGACTTGGGCAAGAATTGAGGTTTTCTCCATCTCGCCCCTGTTTATGTAGAGGGCTGAAATGTTGAGGTCCTCAATGGTTCGTCGCAGTCTGTTGCGCTGTTGAATACTGGGTTCACTGCCCGGTGCCGGGGTCACAAACCCGGCGGTTTCCAGGCCGTAAGTGCTTGCGAGATAGCGGTAACCGTCATGCGTTGTAATCAGGTTTTTGCGAGAATCTGGAAGGCTCGCATAGGCGTCGATGAGATCCCGGTTGAGCTGATCCAGCTCTGCCAGTAGAGCGGACGCGTTGGCGTTGTAGGCACTGGCGTGCTTGGGGTTAGCGGTAGCGAGGGTGTCTCGCATGAGCTCGACGCTTGCCTTAGCGTTGGGCACTGAATGCCAGATGTGCGGGTCGATTTCACCGTGAACATGCTTGCCCGCTACCGCCTGAGCCAGCAGGTACATTTGCTCCCCGCCTCTGCCCAGAAAACGGTACTGGGCACTGGCGGGTAGTTCCTGCAGAGTTTTGGAGGGCACGACCACAAGGGTTTTTTCTAGCTCGTGGTAGTGAACCTCTCCGTCGTGGTCGGTGCGAATCATCATGCGCCCTTGGTCAAGTTGCGCGGTGAGATCAGCATGCCCCCCATCAAGAATGTGAGTGTCGGTGCCCATCTGCTGCGCGACAGCAGTGGGGTCTTCACCCACTACAAAGTGCAGGGTGTGGGTGGGCACTTCGCCCAGGGAGGGGTCGCTACTGCTGGCAGAAACTTCCAGGGTATAGTGACCGCTGGCAGTGAAAGCCCACGAAAGGTGAGTGTGGGCATTCAGGGGTAGCTGGGTTGAACCCACCTGAGCGCGTCCTTGCTCAGAATCTGCAACGACCTCAACAGCACCAAAAGTTTGCGTGATGAAAGCTGCCAGCCTGCCGGGGCCTTGCGGGTTGGACGCGCTAAAAGTCGCGGTGTGCTCACCTGAGGTGTCTGCGTTACCAGCTTCAACGCGCAACCCCAGCCACACTGAATCGAGCGACGCATCTTCAACGATGGGTTGCAGTTTGCCGCCGTAGGTTTCGATGCCTTCGGCAACAGCCACGGAGGTTGCGTCCTGCGGCAAGTTCGCGCTGACGGTCTTCAACATCTTTTGCTGCTCAAGAAGTAACCCGTTAGTGAACGCAACATCAGCGTAGGCTATATCACGCACATCGCGCAGGGTCGGTTCGTAGGAGTGCGGGTCAGCCCCGTTGGGCACCAAAGAACTGACCTGCGCATAATCCCCACCAACACGAGCGGCGAAGTCGGCAAGAATGGGGGTGGTGGTAACAACCTTCAGTTGCTCACCGCCTGCACCGCCCGATGAAGGGGCTGTGCACGCGGTGAGCGCGAAAAGGCAGCTAGCTGCTAGAGCAAGAAGTTTTGTCTTACGCATTCTTACGCTGAGCACGACGCGCCAGCAGCAAGGTGCCGATGCCGGCTAACAGAGTGAGTACACCAAAACCGGCAAGCTGAGCGCTACTGAAACCGGTGTAGGCGAGCTTGCCCTGGGCTGAAGCCTCCTGAGCCTGTTTCAACTCGTTGTCGGAGAGGGTGCAATCAGCGCCTGATGAGGTTTTACCGACAATTTTCACTTTGGAGCCGTCGGGCTTGGTGACGATGCCGGTTGCAGTATCAACTGAACCCTGCGCGGTAGCTTTCTGCTCGGAACCCTGGGGTGCGCTCTCGTTCTTTGACTCAGTTTTAGCTTTCTCAGTATTCTGAGCTTCTGACTGCTCAGCAGGTGTCGCCGGAGGTACGGTTACATCGCCCACCACAAAGCGAAGCTCTGCTGATGTACTGGTGGGGGTGCCATCCTTGAGGGTGGCATGCCACGAAACGGTAGCGGTGTAAACACCCGGCGCTGAGAAAACCCAGTTACCGTGCTGGTGGGTGTTTAAAGGCACCTTGAAGGTATCGCCAGGAGCGTTGAACACGGTCTGACCCGCCGAACCGAAGTTGCCGGTGAGGAACACCGATAGCTTGCCGGGGCCGGTCACCGAGTCGAGTTTCAGCGTGGCATCACCCTTCACATTCTGCGACAGGGCTGAATCCTGGGTATTCCAACCCAGCCACGGCACGCCAGCCTCCTGAGTGCTGCCGATGAGGTAAACGTCGCTACCGGCAGGCGCAATATTCTCCATACCAGCGGGCATCTTCTTCTTCGCAGATTCTGAGAGCACAAACTCTACAGAGCGCGGAGCAACCCAACGAGCGGGGCTGGTGCGATCGTCCTTGATGGACGCGCTGAGCTGCTTACCGTTGAGAACCGCCCCGAAATCGAAGTGACCTTCGGTGAGCTGTTCACGCGATGAGTTATTGATGGTGAAAATGTGGGCACCGGTTGTTGCCTTATTGCCGGTGGTCTTGATGGTTGCGTCCTGAGATGACGCGGCACGGTCAGCAGTAGTCTTTTGCTCGGGAGCCTTTTCTACAACGACTTCAGTTGCCATGCACTTTTCAGCGGCGGGCTTTGGTGCGCTCTGTGGGGCTGATTGCTGAGCACCGCTGCGTGAATTGTTCTGAGAAGCAGGTGCAGGGTTTGCTGGTGCAGTGGGGGCAGGGGCTTGCTGGGGTGTGTTCTGCTCGTCTGTCTTACCGGCTTCTGCTGCGGGTTGTTCAGGCGCGTGATAATGCCCGTCATGGTTCTCTGCCTTATTATCGGCCGGAGCAGATTCTGCCAACTCAGCGAAGGTCGGTGCGGGGGAGGTCGCGCTCTCGTCCTTAGTAGGCTGAACGCTCTCGTGCGGAGGTGCTGGCGTGCTGGGCTGGGTCGTAGGTGATTCCTTTACCGGGGTGGCAGTGGGCGCGGACGCGCTGGGCTGCTCGGTAGCCTCGGGTGACGGTGACGCTGTGTCATTCTTTTCAGGTGCAACTTCATCTGCAGGCAGATCGCCCACTACGAAGGTGAAGTCCTGGGTATCTTCAAGGGGGGCGCCATCCACCGTTTCACCGGTGACCTTAAAGGTCAGAGTATAAGTGCCTGCATGGGTAAAAGCCCAGTTCGCGTGAACGTGCGAGGCAACGGGCTGGGTGTACTTCTTAACGTCCTCGTCACTGCTCCACACGCGGGTGGGGGCACCAAACGCGCTGTCCTGGAAAACCTCAACAGAACCACCCTGCGGGGTTTTTGCGTCCACCAGTTCCATGACCAAAGAGTCATTCTTCACCTTACCGCGGGAGATATCTTCGGTGTTCCAACCGGGCCAAATTACCCCATCGCGCTGAGTCTGCGGAGCGAACCATACCTGGGTGCCGGGCTGGGCAATGAACTCATAGCCAGCAGGAACCTCTACCCTGGTTGCCTCATGATCGGGCAGATGAAAAATAGTGGTGGCAGGGTCTAGCTTGCTGCGCATCTTGCCAGGCAAATCAGCGTAAGAGAAAACCTTAAGGGCGTTACCCTGAAGGTCCATCGCAATGGCATCAGTGTGGACACCAGCAACAACGGTGGTGTTCTCGGGCAGTGCGTGAGCTGAGATGCCCGGAAGGGCAATGCTGAGCGCAAGAGATCCGGTAAAGAGCGCGCGCTTAAAGTTTTGGTGAGCCATGGCAGCGATGCTGTGCTTTCTACTAGAAGTTTTGAAAATGATTCCCAAACAACAATAACATGATAATGAGAACCGTTATCAATTAAGTTGTGGTGAAACGGTGCCACTGCTTTCCTCTGTGCCAGAAAGGGCTAGTTTGCACCCCTGAAAACACCCCGTCTACCTTCACCTCCCCCAGTGCATGAGCCTTTACGCTGACCTCGCTTGCTGTCAGCGCCCTGGTCATCAAGCCGCCGCCGCGCGTCTTGACCTTATCTAGCAGTCAGAAAAAAGGGGACGTTCTCCGCGGGAAGACCGTGGGGAACGCCCCTTTTTGCCTGCCCCACTTGCAGGATTGTTCAACAATCTCTATATTGTGACTAGTATCTATGACACACGCAATATTTGAGCGTCTTCCTCTTCTGATTAGGAGCCATTGTGGCTGAGAATTTTAACCCTGCGGACGCGCGTCCGCAGCGATCGGTGAAAGGTCGCCGTTCGGCGCTCATCGGTTCGCTCTTTTTGATGGCAACCAGCGCCATCGGTCCGGGCTTCATTACACAGACCGGTCAGTTTACCTACCAGTTAGGTGCCGCTTTCGCGTTTGCGATTCTGGTGTCAATCATTATCGACATCGCGGTGCAGCTGAATGTTTGGCGTGTTATTGGTGTTTCGGGGCGTAAAGCGCAGGAGCTGGCGAATGCCGTTCTCCCTGGGTTGGGCATGTTTTTGGCGGTGCTTGTTGCCCTCGGCGGTTTCGTCTTTAACGTGGGCAACGTTGCCGGTGGCGGTTTGGGCATGGATTCCATGCTGGGTCTTGACCCGAAACTCGGTGGTATCTTGACCGCTGTTTTGGCAATCGCCGTTTTTGTATCACGTAAGGCAGGTATGGCTCTGGACCGCGTTGTGGTTGTGTTGGGTATCATCATGATTCTGGCAACTGCTTACGTTGCTGTTGTATCTAACCCGCCTGTGGGTGAGGCGATGCGTAACTTCGTCATGCCTGAGACCGTTGATTTTGCTGTCATTACGACCCTGGTGGGTGGCACCGTGGGTGGCTACATTACCTATGCGGGTGCGCACCGCATGATTGACGCCGGTGTTTCGGGTGTTGAGTCCGTGACCGATATTGCCCGGTCTTCGGTGACCGGCATTATTATCACCGGCGTGATGCGTTTCTTGCTGTTCCTGGCGATTTTGGGTGTTGTTGCTACCGGTATTGAACTGTCAACGGAAAGCTCGATTGCCGGTCAGGCGTTTGGTGTTGCCGCTGGTGAGATCGGTACCCGTCTGTTTGGTCTGATTTTGTGGGGTGCGGCGATTTCGTCTGTGATTGGTGCTGCATATACTTCGGTGTCGTTCTTGACGACTTCTCGCACTTCGGTGGGTGTGAAGAACGGTTTGACCATCGGCTTCATTGTAGTTTCGACCGTTGTTTTTATGTCGCTGGGTAAGGCTCCTGCGACGCTGCTGATTGTGGCGGGCGCGGTGAACGGTCTGATTCTGCCGGTTGGTTTCGGTGTGCTCTTGTTTGTGGCGACTTTCCGTGCGAAGACCTTGCTGGCGGGGTATAAGTACCCGGTGTGGCTGTTGGTTGTGGGTTGGGCGTCCTGGTTGCTGACCATCTACTTGGGTTGGAACTCTTTGGGTGGCATTGCGAAGCTATGGCAAGGCTAGCAACCAATTTTCCGAGTGAGTGAGGAAGCAAAAATTGGTTGCTAGCGCTGGGCACAGCGTCAGCGGCCCAGCGTGGGAGAGTGTGAGCGTAGCGAACGCGGTCTTTTCCGAGTGAGTGAGGAAGCAAAAATTGGTTGCTAGCGCTGGGCACAGCGTCAGCGGCCCAGCGTGGGAGAGTGTGAGCGTAGCGAACGCGGTCTTTCCCGAGCTGGCAGATTGGTCGCATCCGTAATTCACCTTTTATTGCATAATTCACCTCTTCTGCAGAGGTGAATCGTGCGTTAAAGGGAGAATCGCCGGTTGCTGGGGGCACTGCCACCGCAGTAACGGGCGGACGTAATGTCAGCCCTCTCTCCCTTGCATCTGCTCGCGCTATCCCCTGCTTTAGACCCTGCCCGCAAAGTAGGCTGCTGATTCTTCAAGGTACCCGTGCAGGTAGTCCCGTGCCTGGGGTTTCTGTCCGTTTTCTATCAGTTGCAGTAGGTGGGCGTTCTTGTCGATGAAGGGTGCATGAAAATCCGGCACGGTTGTCATGGAGTGAAAGAGTAGGCGCATTTCGGCTAGTGCGTGTGCCATGAGTGCGTCCAATCTGGGGCTACCCGCCAGCGCCACGAGTCCGCGGTGAAAATTTTGGTTGGCTGCCGCCATGCCCGCCGCTGATTTTCGCTCGCGGTGGGCAGCAGATTCTGTGATGATAGCGCGCAGTTTCGTATGCTCCCTGGTGGGTGCCAGATCAATAGCTGCCCCCTCAAGTGCTAGGCGCAGGGTAAAAAGTTCCTGAATTTGCTGGGCATCGGGAACCACCACAAACACCCCGCGGTTGGGTACGCGCGTCACCAGGTGTTCGGCTTCTAGCGCGGTAAACGCCTGGCGTAGGGTATTACGCGAGATGCCCAGCTGCTCGGTCAGCTGCACTTCGCCCAGCTTTGCTCCCGGCGCTAGCACACCCTGAATCATGGCTTCCCGCAATACCTGCGCCGCCCATACGGGTGCGTGGGTGTGGTTGGTTGGGGTGGACGCGTCCACCAACTCGCTCAGTAGCATGGGGGCGTTTGTGGTTGGGGAAGAAAAGTTCACAGTGCATCACTTTAGTCGGTGTATTTAAAGATTCACCGAGAAAGTACGGGACTACGGCGAAAGTACCAGCCGTAGAGATACTGCTTTCACCGTAATCCCGTGTTTTTTCGTCAACTCCTAGAACTGAACCAATACTTGCCCGGCGTTGACGCGCGTCCCGGGTTCTACCGGCAGGGCAGATACTACGCCGCTAACGTCTGCGGTGACGGGTACCTCGGTTTTCATGGCTTCAAGTACGGCAACCTGCTGACCGGTTTCAACACTGTCACCAACGGCAACCTCAAAGCGCAGTAGATTGCCGCTCATGGGTGAGGTGACCTCGGGTGCGCGCGCGTCTGCCACCTCCCCGCCAGCATTGCCAGCGCCTGCACTATTGCCGAAAGAAGCGAAGATAGAATCTGGAATTCCTACTTGGGTAGATACCCCGTTCACTTCGAGGTTGAAGCGGGTGACGCCGGTGCCCGGAAAGCTCGTGGCACCTACGGGTAGCAGCCCGCCGCGGTAGTTTTCATCGGGTAGCAGGTCGTCGCCCAGTTCGTTTTCGATCCAGGTGGTGTACACCTTTAACCCGTCGTTTGAGGTGAAGTCAGGGTGTTCCATGACTCGGCGGTGAAAGTCTATGACGGTTGAAATGCCCTGAATTTCTAGCTGTCGCAGGGCCTGTCGTGCGCGTCGAATCGCTTGCTGGCGCGTCGGGGCACTCACGATCAGTTTGGCGAGCAGGGAGTCAAAGTCGCCTGAGCTCACGGTACCCGCACGTACCCCTGAATCCCAGCGAATGCCGGGACCTGTAGGCACACTGATGGAGGTGATTTCGCCGGCAGCGGGTAGAAAACCTCGTGCTGGGTCTTCAGCGTTAATGCGGAATTCAAAGGCATGTCCGCGCGGTTCTGGCATCTGGGTGAAGGGCAGCGGCTCACCGGCGGCGAGGGCGAATTGCAGCTGCACCAGATCAACGCCGGTGACTTCTTCGGTGATGGGGTGCTCTACCTGAATACGGGTGTTTACTTCGAGAAAGGAGATAGCGCCATCAACGGCGACCAAAAATTCGGTGGTGCCCACGCCCACGTACCCGGCTCGCTTGAAAATATTGGCGGACGCGCGCACAATCTGCTCTTCTTGCGTCGAGCTTAAAAAGGGCGCGGGGGCTTCCTCGACCAGTTTTTGGTGTCGTCGTTGCAGGGAACAGTCGCGGGTGCCGATGACGACGGCGTTGCCGTGGACGTCCGCCGCTACCTGGGCTTCGACATGGCGAGGGGTGTCTAAGAAGCGCTCTACGAAGCAGTCGCCGTTGCCGAAGGCACCGATGGCTTCGCGTGATGCCGAGTCGAAGGCGTCCTCAATTTCATCTAGGGAGCGTACTACTCGCATGCCACGTCCGCCGCCACCGTGGGCGGCTTTGATAACTACAGGTAGACCGTGTTCTTCAGCGAAGGCGCGGGCTTCTGCTGCGTCCGCCACCGGTCCGTCGGTGCCAGGAGCCAGTGGAGCGTCTACTGCCATTGCAATGTCGCGTGCTGCTACCTTGTCGCCCAGGGCGGTGATGGTCTCTGGTGAGGGACCAATCCAGGTGAGACCGGCATCTATAACAGCGCGGGCAAAATCGGCGTTTTCTGCCAAAAAGCCGTAGCCGGGGTGTACATCGGTGGCACCTGATTTTTTGGCGATTTCAAGCACTTTCTCGATGTTGAGGTAGGTCTCTGCCGGTGAACTGCCTTCAAGGGCGTGGGCTTCGTCTGCTAAGACAGTGTGCAGGGCGTGGGCATCAGCGTCGGCGTAGATGGCAATGCTGGTAAAACCTGCATCGGCGCAGGCATTGATGATGCGAACGGCGATTTCGCCGCGGTTGGCAATGAGAATTTTACGCATGAGGGTTCCTTAGTTGGCGGGGTCGATGAAAGTGAAAGTGACGCGGGTTGTCGGTGGTGCTTGGGCAAGTAGCCGCAGGTCGGCTGGGTGTACGCTGGCGATTACGGGGTAGCCGCCGGTGACCGGTCTGTCGCTGAGAAAAATAACCGGTTCACCGTTGGGTGGCACCTGGATGGCGCCGGTGACCATGCCTTCGCTGGGCAGCTCGCCTTCACGGGAGCGTTGCAAGACCGGCGTTGTAGAATCCCGCGGATTTTCGGGGGTAAGCCTCACACCGATGCGGTCACTGGAGTCGCTCACCTGCCAGCTGGTTGCGGTAAATTTCTCTAGCGATTCGGTGGTGAACCAGTCATCGCGTGGTCCGGCAGTGACGCGCAGGGTGATGCTTTCGCTGGGCACATCGAGTGGACGCGCGCCTACCGCTACGGCACTTGCTGGCAGGTTGGCGGTGTAGAGGGTTTGCCCGGTGGTTAGCGGTGGTGCTCCTAGACCAGAGAGGGTGTCTCGTGAGGTGCTGCCTGCTTCAACCGGTGCTTCAAAGCCACCGCGCAGTGCCAGGTAGGTGCGTAGCCCACCGGTGGTGGGGCCCAGTTGCAGGGTTTCGCTGGGTTTGAGGGCGAAGGCTTTGTATAGCCGAACTGTTCGGGGTGTTTTATCGTTAGCCTCATCGGGGGAGGTTACTGTTGCTGATACCTGTGCGCCGGTCACCGCGAGCACGATATCGTCGGTGGCGGTTAGTTTCAGTCCGCCGCCTAAGTTTTCAAGAAGAGTAACCGTCACAGCGTTACCTACTAGGCGGTTCGCTTCGTGGGCGGCAGCAATGTCAGCAAACCCAGAAGGTGAGACTCCCCAGTGGCTCAAGCCGTCGCGTCCGCCGTCTTGATACACCGTCTGAAGACCGGGAGCATCAAGGCGGGCAACACCTTTTTCAGGGGGTTGTGGGGGATTAACGCTTGCGGACGCGGGAATCTCCACGAGCTCCCGCACAGGCTTGAATTGCACTGTGTTGCCCGGCTCTAAGAGGGCGGGTGGGTTCTGGGTGAGATCCCACAGGGGGGCGTTGGTATGCCCGATCAGCTGCCAGCCACCTGGGGATGAACGCGGGTAAATCCCGGAAAGTTGCCCGGCAAGTCCTACTGAACCTGCTGGAACGGAGGTGCGCGGGGTGGCTCGTCTGGGTACGTCCATAGTGTTGTCGGGTGCGTGCAGGTAGAAGAAGCCGGGAGCGAAACCCGCAAAAGCTACCTGCCAGCTGGCGCTGCTGTGCTTTGTGATGACTTCTTCAACGCTGAGACCGGTAGCGTTGGCAACATCATTGAGGTCCTCGCCGGTATAGACGGTTTCAATGATGCGCGTGGTCGTCTGCGTTCCTGTGGTTTCGCTGTGTTCGGGCACGGTAAATGAGGTAATGAATGATTCAGTCTGCTGCGGGGTGGCAAAGTGAACCAGTACAGTTTGTGCCGCCGGGATCAGCTCAATCTGCCCGGGGGTAGGATGCTCGGTGAGGTGGGCGTGTACGCTGAGGGCGTGTTGCAAAGAGTTGCAATCAACCAGCGCGTAGTTGAGTGAAAACCGTTTGATGCGCGTCATGTACCCTACCTTGGTGTGAATGGGTGCGGGTGAAACCGCACACTTAAGATTGTTCAACAATCTTGACAGGTGTGCCCTGCTTCACGCAACAATAGATACAGATATATCGTAGCCGAAACGTCAATTGAGTATTTTTTTAACCAAAATATGTATTTACCGGCAGCCTCGGCGCACCTCCCAGTAGAAAAGAGCACCTATCGTGCATATTGACCTCAATTCAGACTCCGGTGAGTCTTTCGGTTCTTGGAACATGGGCGACGATGCGGCGATGATGCGCATCGTCTCTTCCGCCAACATTGCCTGCGGTTATCACGCGGGTGACCCTTCCGTGATGCGAACCACCTGCACCGCTGCTGTTGCAAACAATGTGACTATCGGTGCCCACGTCGCCTACCCTGACCTGCCCGGTTTTGGTCGGCGTTTCATCGATATGACCCCCACCGAACTGACGGACGCGGTCATCTACCAGATTGGTGCCTTGCAAGCTGTCGCTGCGCTCGCCGGGGGCAAAGTCTCCTACGTCAAACCTCACGGCGGTTTGTACAACACTATCGTTCACCATGAGGCACAAGCCCAAGCCGTTGCTACCGCTATCGCTGAGCTTAACCGTGCGTCTGGTACCAATCTCTCACTCTTGTGTCTGCCCGGTAGCGTGGTGGTAGAAAAATCTCAGAAAGCTGGCGTTGAGGTTTTTTACGAGGCTTTCGCAGACCGCGGCTACACCTCGCAGGGTACTTTGGTATCGCGCCGTGAAGCTGACGCGGTAATCCATGATCCTGTTCAGGTGGCAGCTCGCGTGGTGAAAATGGCGTTAGAGAAGAAAGTGATTGCCGCTGACGGTACTGAAATCGCTTTGGACGCTCACAGCGTGTGCGTACACGGTGATACTGCCGGCGCTGTTGGTATTGCCCGCGCGGTGCGCGCGGCACTTGAGGTAGAGGGTGTACAGATTTCGGCGTTTTCAGTCTAAATACTTAGCTCAGCGCTAACTTGCCCAGTGCTGAGGTGGCGTGAAGATGCAGCCGGTGAGCACAAAAAATCAGACCCTTACTGTGCTTAAGTAAGGGTCTGATGTGTAGGTGAAGTGTACTTACGTCATGGGTTTACCAGATTGCTACACGCTGCTCGGGGGCAAGGTAGAGCTTGTGTTCCGGTGTCACATTGAATGCCTCATAGAACTCGTCTAGGTTGCGCACAATACCGTTAACGCGGAACTCACTGGGGGAGTGCGGGTCTACGGAGATCATCATTTCTTCGTACTGCTGGCGGGCTTTGGTTCGCCAACCGATACCCCATGACATGAGTACGCGCTGCACGCCGGTGTAGCCGTCGATGACGGGAGCATCCGCCAGGGAGTTAATGCCCTGTTGAGCGAGGGCGATTTTGTAGGCCTTCAAGGCGATGGAGAGACCGCCGAGGTCACCGATGTTTTCGCCTAGGGTTAGTTCGCCGTTGACGGTGAACTTCTCGGGGTCAAGACCGGTCGGGGTGTAGCCGTTGTACTGGTCAACGAGGGACGCGGTTCGTTTGGTGAATTCTTCGCGGTCGGTTTCGGTCCACCAGTTATTGAGTGCGCCGGTGCCGTCGTATTTTGAGCCCTGGTCATCGAAGCCGTGCCCGATTTCGTGACCGATGATCGCGCCGATGCCGCCGTAGTTGACGGCGTCGTCAGCTTCGGGGTCGAAGTAGGGCGGCTGAAGAATCGCTGCGGGAAAGACGATTTCGTTGGCGGGCGGCATATAGTAGGCGTTAACGGTCTGCGGGCTCATGAGCCACTCGGTTTTATCAACGGGTTTGCCGATGCGTGCCAGCATGAAGTTGTGTTCGTGCAAGATGGCGCGGCGTACTGATTCGAAGAGATCACCGGGTGCCAGTTCTAGGTCTGAGTAGTCGCGCCATTTGTCGGGGTAGCCGATTTTGGTGACGAACTGGTCTAGTTTCTCAAGGGCGCGGGCGCGGGTCTCGTCGGTCATCCACTCGAGGGTGGTGATTGATTCTCGGTAGGCTTCGATGAGGTTGTCAACGAGTTCCAGCATCTTGGCTTTATGAGTGGGCGGAAAATGCACGGCGACGTATTCTTTGCCTACTTGGTCGGCGATGTAACTTTCAAGCAGGGAGATACCACGCTTCCAGCGTTCGCGTACTTCTTGGGCGCCTGAGAGGGTGCGTCCGTAGAAGTCGAAGTTAGTTTCGACCATTTCTTCGTTGAGGAGGGACGCGCGGGCGCTGATCATGCGCCAGATAAACCAGAGTTTCCAGGTCATCAGCGGTACGCTGGTCCACATTTTTGCGGCTTCTTCGAAGAAGGAGGGTTGTGAGAGAACGACAGTGCCAAATTCTTCAACGGATGAGCCGATTCCCTCGATGTAGGCTTCGAAGTCGAAGCCGGGGAATTTTTCGTTGAGGTCGGCGGCTGCTACCGGGTTGTAGCGTTTATCGGCGTCGCGGTTGCGCACGTTGTCCCAGTGGTGCGAGGCAATTTCGGTTTCGTGCGCCATGATGATTTGCGCCGCCATATTTGGGGTGAGACCCAGTGGTGCGGACGCGCCGGTGAGGGTGAACATGCGTTCAATGTGTTCTATGTAGGCTTCGCGAACCTCTGCGAACTTGTCTTCGCGGTAGTAGGATTCGTCGGGCAGTCCCAGACCTGACTGGCTCATGTAGACGGTGTAGTGGCCGGGGTTTTTCGCGTCGATGGAGGTGTACCAGCCAAAGAGGGTGCCAATACCGGCTTTGTCGCCTTCAGCGAGTACTTTGATGAGCTGGTCGTGGGTTTGTGCTTCGAAGACGGGGGTGATTTCGCGCTGGAGCGGGGTGACGCCGTCCGCTTCAATCTTTTCGGTGTCCATGAAGGCGTTGTAGAGGGCGCCGATGTGTGATTCGGGGTTTTCGTCGGCAATTTTTTCTACGATGGTGCGTACGTTCTTTTCAGCGTCATCGCGCAGGAAGTAAATCCCACCGTCTTTGGATCGGTCGGCGGGGATTTCGTAGGTGTCAATCCATGCACCGTTGAGGTGACGGAAGAAGTCGTCACCGGCGGCAGTATTGGGGTCGATGTATTCGAGGTCTAGTCCTGATTTCTTAGTCATGTTCTTAGTGTAGGGGCTAAAGGTGGTGGAGGTTACGTGCGTTCGGGCTTGTTCACCACCCACGAAACCCCGACGCTTGAATCAGTGCGTGGAAGGTGGCGGAGATACTTGCCGGTGAAAGTCTTTGCTCGCCCGCGTACCTGTGACCAACGCCTAGCGACCATATGCTTACGAGCTACTGGCTTTGGGGCGTAGGCTTGTGCCTTATGACTAAAAACCCCTCTTCGAATCAGAGAAATAATAATAGTAATCTGCCCACAGGCACTACGCCTATAGTTTCGCCTACCGGCTCATTGCCTGTGATTGAGCCACACGACCACTCCCACGGCGCATCTCCTGCCGCTAAGTTACCGCAGGCAGATTTCTTGCTTCTTGCCGTCATGGTGGTGGCGGCTTTTGTCTTAATTCTCAATGAAACCCTGTTGGGTGTTGCCCTACCCTCCATCATGGAAGACCTCAACGTCTCAGCATCCCTGGGTCAATGGTCTTCCACTGCTTTCATGCTGACCATGGCAGTGGTGACCCCCGCTGCGGGTTTCATTCTTTCGCGTTTTAGCATTCGCCAGGTTTTTGTGGGCGCAATGTTGCTCTTCACGGTGGGCACTGTGGCAGCTGCGCTCGCTCCGACCTTCGCTTTTCTGCTGATCGGACGCGTCCTGCAGGCAGCTGGCACCGGTGTCATGATGCCCCTGTTGATGACCACTATGTTGCGTCTGGTTCCCCTTCATATGCGCGGTAAAGCAATGGGCATTATCGGTATGGTCATCTCGGCGGCTCCCGCGATGGGGCCCACCGTATCGGGTCTGATTTTGTCAGTTGCATCTTGGCGTTTTCTCTTTTGGGCGATTCTGCCCATCGGAATTATCGCCCTGCTGATTGGTTTGCGTCTGGCACCTAATACTGCGCCTACTGGCGAAGCCCAGAAACTTGATATCTTGTCGGTTGTTCTTTCAACCGTTGGTTTCGGTGGTCTGGTCTTAGGCCTGAGTTCCTTCGGTGGCGGTGCTGGTCACGGCGGCGGAGGGCTGCCGGTGAGCCCTTGGCCCGTGGTGGCTATTGCTGTTGCTTCGTTGGTCTGGTTTATCCTGCGCCAAAAGCAGCTTGAAGGCGCGTCCCCCTTCATGGATCTGCGCGTTTTCAAGGCACGCCCCTTCGTTCTCACTGTCATTATGAGCTCGGTGGGCATGGGCGTCATGTTGGGTACTGCTATTTTGATTCCCCTGTACACGGCTAATGCTTTGGGCGTGGACGCGCTGACGACCGGTCTGCTGTTGCTTCCTGGCGGTATCGTTATGGCAGTGTTGAGCCCCTTCGTCGGTGGTCTGGTTGATAAGTTCGGCGCTCGCGCCTTGGTGCTGCCCGGCGCGATCGCGCTCAGTGGCGCTATTTGGATGATGTCTACTTTCGGTGTTAATACTCCGCTGTGGTTCATTGTTGCTTCGCACGTCCTCTTGAGTATCTCGTTGCCTTTTATCAACACCCCCATGATGACTATTGGCTTGGGCAGCCTCGATACTGCTTTGTACTCCTTTGGTAGCTCGGCATTGACCGCAATTCAGCAGGTTGCTGGTGCAGCGGCAACGGCTCTATTCGTGACCCTCATGGGCATTGGTATTGCTAACTTCGGTGGCGATTCGCCCGAGGCGCACGCGGCAGGTGTTCACTTTGCTCTGCTGGTGGCGGCGTTTATGTCGTTAGCTGCTGTGGTGGTTGCTTTCTTTGTTCCTTCGGGTAAGCCCGAGGGACGCGAATAGCTCGAACGCGAAATACGAGAGAGAAACCTGCGTGTCATTACTGGCGAATAGCCAGCCACTAAAAGCCACCTTGCATGCTCCTAGCAAGGTGGCTTTTCTGTGCCTGCTCCGCGGGCAGGTGGGGGTCTGTGCTCCTCGACTGGCTCCGGCAAGCCCCAGCTAATCCGCCTGCGCGGGTTGGGGACGGAGGAGTTATTGAAGTGAGCAGCTTAGGTTTTTAAGTCAGGTGAGCGAACAAAATAAGCCGGTGAAAATGAGTGCTGAAATGACCATGAAAAGCTGTGAGATACAGACCCAAAAACGCGCCTGCTTTCTTAAGAAGAGAGTACGCCCAGAACCCTTGCAAATACTGGACTTTCGCTAATTCCCGTGTGGCCCTAGAATCACGTGATGTGATTGTACTGTCACACGAGAATTTAGGAGCGGGACGAATGCAAGAAAGAAAAATCAAGGCTTACGTCGACACCGAAACCGGCGGAGTGTACGACCTCGTAGCCGTCCCGCGCTCAGAATCGAAAGCTTGGAATCGAGGGGGTTTTCATGGGAATGGTTACCTAATTTGATGCGATAGCTAACGCGGATTGGGCTGATGGGGACTACAGGATTTTCGTAAAGCTACTAGGGCGGCTCGACTTTGAGAACTATCTGCATGTGAACACTACAGAGATAGCGGAGGAAATGCACCGTTCCCGTGAGTCGGTCTCACGGGCGATTAGTCGTTTCGTAGAACGCGGGGTACTGCTACGCGGTCCGCGCGTAGGACGCTCCTACACTTACCGCCTAGACCCAAGCACCGCTTGGCGCGGTAAGCCCGAGGGCGCAGTACCTGCTGGCATGGGTCACTAAGGTTCACTAGACTGAGGGCTTCTTTCGCCGATCTTCGGTGAGAGGAGCCTTGCGTCTTTAACGCCTACGACGTCATTTTTCGTAGTGTCTAGAGAAACTGTTAGTAGTTGTGAGAGCCTAGAAAAAACAAGCTGTTGGAGGGTGTTATGGAATATCGTCAGCTGGGTACATCAGGTCTTATTGTTTCGTCGGTGGGTTTGGGGTGCAATAATCTCGGACGCGCGGGCACGGCGACGGAGACCCAAGAGGCAACGAATACAGTGATTGCTGCTGCGGTGGATGCTGGCATTACTCTTTTCGATGTTGCTGATATCTACGGTGCCGAGCCCGGTGTCTCCGAAACCATGTTTGGTCAGGCTTTGAAGACTTTGGATTCATCAGTACGTGATGACATTGTTCTCGTGACAAAGTTCGGTATGGACATGAAGGGCACTAACGGCGCTGACTACGGGGTGCGCGGTTCTCGCCGCTACATCATGCGGGCGGTTGAGGCATCCCTGACCCGATTGGGCACGGACCATATCGATTTGTACTTTCATCACACCCCCGATGAGAAGACGCCTATTGAAGAGACCCTCGTAGCTCTCGACACTCTCATTGAGCAGGGCAAGGTGCGTTATATCGGTAATTCCAATTATGCTGGGTGGCAGATTGCTCATGCGCAGTATATCGCCCGTGAGCTAGGCACGCATCGCTATATTGCTGTTGAAAACCATTACAACTTGCTTGATCGCCGTGCAGAGCTTGAAGTGATGCCCGCAGCTCGCGCCTTTGGGCTGGGTATGCTGCCTTACTTTCCCCTAGCTAACGGTCTTTTGACCGGTAAATACACCAAAGATCAGGCACCTGCCGACGGACGCTTGACCCGTCTCAAACCGCAAATTCTTGAAGGCGCTAATTGGGATCAGTTAGAGGCGTTCTCCTCGTTTGCACGCACTCGCAACCTGAGCGAGGTTGAGATCGCTTTTGCGTGGTTGGCTGCACAGCACCCCGTAGCTTCGGTCATTGCTGGAGCTACCAGTGTAGAGCAGGTTCAGGCGAATGCTGCGACTGCTTCGGTGATACTCTCATCCGAGGATTTGGGGCACCTCGATCAAATCTTCCCTGCACCCGATAAAATTGCTCTTTTCTAGGGTAGGTAATAGCGGTGGCTACTTTTAGCGCTAATATTGCGTCCTACTCGCTGACCGAATTTAACCGGGAGAGTGAAGGTTTAGGCTGGAGCTTTGATTCTTCTCGGGTTGCCTTACTCGTTCATGATTTTCTTCCCTACTACTTACAGGTCTTGACCGCACAATTACAAGAAGAGCTTATAAAGTCTGTGCAGATCGTAGTGGACTGGGCGCAGCAGAACGGCGTTCCCGTTGTACGTTCGGCACCGCGTCCTGCCACCGCTATTGAGCAGCGGGGCATTGGTGGAAAATTGTGGGGGTTGGGTCCCACTGCGTCGCAGGTCAACGAATCTTTGGTGCAGGCTCTGGATGACGTTCCGTGCGTTTATAAGAGATCTCTCAGCGCTTTCTACGCAACTGACCTTGATGTGGAACTTCGCCGGCTAGGAAGAAATCAGTTGGCGGTTGTTGGGATTTTTGCTTCAGGTGGCATCATCGCCACTAGTTTTGATGCTCTAGCGCGAGATATCGAGTATTTTGTAGTGGCGGACGCGATTGCTGATTACTCTGCTGAGCGGCACCTCAACGTACTAAGACTCATCGGTGCAAGCACGGGTCAAGTGATCAACTTACAAGAATTAGTTACCAAGCAGTAGCAAAAATTCCCTGGTTTTATAAGCATTTTGAAGGTTTGAGAAAACTTATCAGGGTTTTGCTGCGTAGTGGCACCTAAAATTGCCTACTCATAAACCTGCAGGAACGGTATTTGGGGCTTACAGATCTTCTTTGCCAATCAGCTAGTTACTAGGTATTTACTGGGTGAGAGGCGCTTATGCTCCAGGTAAAGATACCGGTCGGTAACATCTAGCAAGGCGTTTTTGTGTCAGTTCATCTGGGTTCCACGGGTTTGCCAATCACATACGTCAGATGGTTTTAGAAAATATTGTGTTCCGGGGTTGCAAACGTTCTATACATCGGGTTATAGTAGTTTTGTTGTCAACTAAATTTGCACCCGTAAGGGTGTGTGCGAGACACGAATCGTATGTTGAGTGTGGTTCTAAAATATTTACTCAAGCGGTTCGACTTAGACTGGCTCGCGTCGGTGGTTGTGGTTCCCCCCGGCGCGAGTCTTTCTTCTTTTAAGATCCCTACACGTTGACGCACCACAATCTTCTGCGCTCTGAATCCTTAGCGTTTACTATCTGTATCCCTTTCCTCCTTCTATGACCTTGATAGCCGTAGCGCCTTTAGAAGGTCTTGGGGCGTGCAGAAGAAAGCTTAAGTTTGTGCGACTACTCCGTTCCCTAACAGACAGACCTTATACATATCCACCGATGCAGTGTAGGCGGTAGGTATAGGGGATAGTCGGCTCTCTATACCTCGTGTCACACTGGCTGGATTCAAAAGCCTTATATGTGAGCCAAGCTAATGCTTTGCACCACTAAAATTTGTCTTTGGTTAGTGTCAATACTCTGGTTCTGGAACTTTTTTGAAAAAGTTTTCTTTTCCTTAAAGTGGTTGTGGCTTGGGTGTTTGTTCTAATGACAGGTGTGTAAGTAATCTGCGTCTATGGTTTGTTG
>NZ_JAFEUT010000008.1:0-5819 GCF_016900985.1 Rothia sp. ZJ1223
CAAACAAAAAACCCGCGGTGACCTACTCTCCCACACCCTAACAAGTGCAGTACCATCAGCGCAAAAAGCCTTAACTACTGGGTTCGGAATGGAACCAGGTATTTTACTCTCGCCAAAACCACGGAAAACCAAACAACACACACCCCACCAACAAACAAACAAGAGGAGGGGCACACGCCGGGGTTATTACCCAAAAACCATACAGTGGACACGTCAACAACAAAAACAATACTCACATACTCATGCCACCACAAAAAGTGATAAACAGTAAGCCTTCGACCTATTAGTACCAGTCAACTCCACACCTCTTCAGTCGGCGCTTCCATACCTGGCCTATCAACCCCATCATCTATAGGGAGTCTCACACACAAAAAGTGCAAGGAAATCTCATCTCAAAACAGGCTTCCCACTTAGATGCTTTCAGCGGTTATCCCTCCCGAACGTAGCCAATCAGCCATGCACCTGGCGGTACAACTGACATACCAGAGGTTCGTCCGTCCCGGTCCTCTCGTACTAAGGACAGCCTTTCTCAAATTTCCAACGCACGCAGCGGATAGGGACCGAACTGTCTCACGACGTTCTGAACCCAGCTCGCGTACCGCTTTAATGGGCGAACAGCCCAACCCTTGGGACCAACTCCAGCCCCAGGATGCGACGAGCCGACATCGAGGTGCCAAACCATGCCGTCGATATGGACTCTTGGGCAAGATCAGCCTGTTATCCCCGAGGTACCTTTTATCCGTTGAGCGACGGCCATTCCACAATGAACCGCCGGATCACTAGTCCCGACTTTCGTCCCTGCTCGACCTGCCAGTCTCACAGTCAAGCTCCCTTGTGCACTTACACTCAACACCTGATTGCCAACCAGGCTGAGGGAACCTTTGGGCGCCTCCGTTACTCTTTAGGAGGCAACCGCCCCAGTTAAACTACCCATCAGGCACTGTCCCTGAACCAGATCATGGCCCGAAGTTAGATATCCAGAATGACCAGAGTGGTATTTCAACAACGACTCCACACAAACTAGCGTCCATGCTTCACAGTCTCCCACCTATCCTACACAAGCCACACCAAACACCAATACCAAACTATAGTAAAGGTCACGGGGTCTTTCCGTCCTGCTGCGCGTAACGAGCATCTTTACTCGTACTGCAATTTCGCCGAGTTCATGGTTGAGACAGTAGGGAAGTCGTTACTCCATTCGTGCAGGTCGGAACTTACCCGACAAGGAATTTCGCTACCTTAGGATGGTTATAGTTACCACCGCCGTTTACTGGGGCTTAAATTCTCAGCTTCGACCACAAAGATCTAACCAATCCTCTTAACCTTCCAGCACCGGGCAGGAGTCAGTCCGTATACATCGTCTTACGACTTCGCACGGACCTGTGTTTTTGATAAACAGTCGCTTCCCCCTGGTCTCTGCGACCCATACACGCTCCCCACCGCAAGGGCAGTTCACGCTCAAGGTCCCCCTTCTCCCGAAGTTACGGGGGCATTTTGCCGAGTTCCTTAACCATGATTCTCTCGATCGCCTTAGTATTCTCTACCTGATCACCTGTGTCGGTTTAGGGTACGGGCAACTAGAACCTCACGCCGATGCTTTTCTCGACAGCATAGGATCACCAAATCCCCCACAAACGGGGTCCCATCACACCTCAGGCAAACACGGCCGCATTTAACAAACCGATACCCTACATGCTTAGACCACGACAACCATCGCGTGGCTTGGCTACCTTCCTGCGTCACACCTGTTAATACGCTTACCGCCACTGCTCGGATCCTACAACCCGCAGTAAGCTCCACACCAATCATAAAACCAGTGCAGTTACAAACCACATCGCATAGTTAGCATCACAGTCTTAGTATGGACGGTCCTTCGTCGGTACGGGAATATCAACCCGTTATCCATCGACTACGCCTGTCGGCCTCGCCTTAGGCCCCGACTAACCCAGGGCAGATTAGCTTGACCCTGGAACCCTTGATCATCCGGCGCACGGGTTTCCCACCCGTGATTCGCTACTCATGCCTGCATTCTCACTCGCATACCCTCCACCACTAGTTCACACCGCAGCTTCACTGGATACACGACGCTCCCCTACCCAACACACTCCACAAATGAAGCACATTGCCATAACTTCGGTGGTGTACTTGAGCCCCGCTACATTATCGGCGCGGAATCACTTGACCAGTGAGCTATTACGCACTCTTTCAAGGATGGCTGCTTCTAAGCCAACCTCCTGGTTGTCTAAGCAACTCCACATCCTTTCCCACTTAGCACACGCTTAGGGACCTTAGTTGATGGTCTGGGCTGTTTCCCTCTCGACAATGAAGCTTATCCCCCACTGTCTCACTGCTACACTCTCACTTACCGGCATTCGGAGTTTGGCTGACGTCAGTAACCCTGTGGGGCCCATCGGCCATCCAGTAGCTCTACCTCCGGCAAGAAACATGTAACGCTGCACCTAAATGCATTTCGGGGAGAACCAGCTATCACAGAGTTTGATTGGCCTTTCACCCCTATCCACAGCTCATCCCCTCCATTTTCAACTGAAGTGGGTTCGGTCCTCCACCACGTCTTACCGTAGCTTCAACCTGGCCATGGATAGATCACTCCGCTTCGGGTCTAGATCCTGCCACTCAAACGCCCTA
The DNA here is from genome assembly GCF_016900985.1 of Rothia sp. ZJ1223. NCBI lineage: Bacteria > Bacillati > Actinomycetota > Actinomycetes > Micrococcales > Micrococcaceae > Rothia > Rothia sp. ZJ1223. The sequence continues at coordinate 2,647 of NZ_JAFEUT010000008.1, forward strand.
TTCAGACTCGCTTTCGCTACGGCTACCCCACACGGGTTAACCTCGCGACAGAACACTAACTCGCAGGCTCATTCTTCAAAAGGCACGCTGTCACCCCAAAAGGCTCCAACGGCTTGTAAGCACACGGTTTCAGGTACTATTTCACTCCCCTCCCGGGGTACTTTTCACCATTCCCTCACGGTACTTATCCGCTATCGGTCATCAGGAAGTATTTAGACTTACCAGGTGGTCCTGGCAGATTCACACGAGATTCCACGAGCCCCGTGCTACTCGGGTGGTCACACAAGCGGCGTGTCACATTTCAGGTACAGGACTCTCACCCTCTCCGGCCGTCCATTCCAAGACGTTCCCCTACACAACACAACATCACTACACTAGCCAGTTAGAACTAGAACGGTAACTCCCACAACCCCCATGATGCAACGCCTAACCGCTATCACACACCACAGGTTTAGTCTCATCCGCTTTCGCTCGCCACTACTCACAGAATCATTAGTTATTTTCTCTTCCAGCAGGTACTGAGATGTTTCACTTCCCCGCGTTCCCCCCAACCAGCCTATACATTCAACTGGCGGTAACTCACATCACTGCAAGCCGGGTTTCCCCATTCGGAAATCCTGGAATCAACGCCCTGTTATCGGCTCCCCCAGGCTTATCGCAGATTCACACGTCCTTCATCGGCTCCTGATGCCAAGGCATCCACCGTGTGCCCTTAATAACTTACAAAACACACAAATAATCAAAGAATAAAATCTAAGTTGTTACAAAATCATGAAAACAATAACAGAACAAACAAACACCCAAAAGCGCCCATTCGCTCACAGTTTCCAGAAGATGCTCGCGTCCACTATACAGTTCTCAAACAACAACCCACACACACAACAAACACACCAAAACAGCATATCCACCATGCGCCAGGCACAACAACAGAGACAACAAACCAAAGCTTGCTACCTCAAAACCCAACAGTATACCTTGAAAACACCACAACCAAGCAATGCCAAAAACAATGACGATATTCCACCCATGAGCAAACCCAGTGTCCAACACTCGCGGACAAACCAGGCTCAACCAATAAATGTTGAAGCTCCTTAGAAAGGAGGTGATCCAGCCGCACCTTCCGGTACGGCTACCTTGTTACGACTTAGTCCCAATCGCCAGTCCCACCTTCGACGACTCCCCCCACAAAAAGCGGTTAGGCCATCGGCTTCGGGTGTTACCAACTTTCGTGACTTGACGGGCGGTGTGTACAAGGCCCGGGAACGTATTCACCGCAGCGTTGCTGATCTGCGATTACTAGCGACTCCGACTTCATGGGGTCGAGTTGCAGACCCCAATCCGAACTGAGACCGGCTTTTTGGGATTAGCTCAACCTCACAGTATCGCAACCCATTGTACCGGCCATTGTAGCATGCGTGAAGCCCAAGACATAAGGGGCATGATGATTTGACGTCATCCCCACCTTCCTCCGAGTTGACCCCGGCAGTCTCCTATGAGTCCCCACCATCACGTGCTGGCAACATAGAACGAGGGTTGCGCTCGTTGCGGGACTTAACCCAACATCTCACGACACGAGCTGACGACAACCATGCACCACCTGTACACCAGCCCAAAAAGGGAAACCCTATCTCTAGAGCGATCCAGCGTATGTCAAGCCTTGGTAAGGTTCTTCGCGTTGCATCGAATTAATCCGCATGCTCCGCCGCTTGTGCGGGCCCCCGTCAATTTCTTTGAGTTTTAGCCTTGCGACCGTACTCCCCAGGCGGGGCACTTAATGCGTTAGCTACGGCGCGGAAAACGTGGAATGTCCCCCACACCTAGTGCCCAACGTTTACGGCATGGACTACCAGGGTATCTAATCCTGTTCGCTCCCCATGCTTTCGCTTCTCAGCGTCAGTTACAGCCCAGAGACCTGCCTTCGCCATCGGTGTTCCTCCTGATATCTGCGCATTCCACCGCTACACCAGGAATTCCAGTCTCCCCTACTGCACTCTAGTTAGCCCGTACCCACTGCACACCCGGAGTTAAGCCCCGGGCTTTCACAGCAGACGCGACAAACCGCCTACAAGCTCTTTACGCCCAATAATTCCGGACAACGCTCGCGCCCTACGTATTACCGCGGCTGCTGGCACGTAGTTAGCCGGCGCTTCTTCTGCAGGTACCGTCACTTTCGCTTCTCCCCTGCTGAAAGAGGTTTACAACCCGAAGGCCGTCATCCCTCACGCGGCGTCGCTGCATCAGGCTTGCGCCCATTGTGCAATATTCCCCACTGCTGCCTCCCGTAGGAGTCTGGGCCGTGTCTCAGTCCCAGTGTGGCCGGTCACCCTCTCAGGCCGGCTACCCGTCGTCGCCTTGGTGAGCCATTACCCCACCAACAAGCTGATAGGCCGTGAGCCCATCTAAAACCAGTACAAACCCTTTCCACCAAAAACCATGCGGTTCCCAGTCATATCCGGTATTAGACCCAGTTTCCCAGGCTTATCCCAGAGTCAAAGGCAGGTTACTCACGTATTACTCACCCGTTCGCCACTAATCAACCCGGTGCAAGCACCAAGCATCATCGTTCGACTTGCATGTGTTAAGCACGCCGCCAGCGTTCGTCCTGAGCCAGAATCAAACTCTCCGTTAAAAAACAAAAAAGAATGATAACTGTTATAGCTCAAAAATAAACAAAACCATCCCATACTCCACAAAACGGAAGCACCCGCCGTGCTTAATGACGGAACAAACACCACAAACATAGTGCTCGAGAGATGATCATAACTGTCATATTGAAAACCAAAAGTTATCAAAATAATAAATAAATTGGTATCAATCAAAGTTTTTATAAATCAAAGCACACTATTGAGTTCTCAAGCAACAAACCACCCCAACACTCACCCCACACCAACCGGCGCAAGAAGCTTGCATTGGGCAGTCAATTCTCTTATTTCAGCCACCCACCGCAGCAGGCAACCATTCAAGCTTACCAGAAGCATTTCCACACCGCAACACGAAACAACATGTTCCACATCACAACCACGCATGAGCACATCCCAGCAACCACCACAACAGGCAACCACACAAAACCAAGCACACACGCACCAGAAACACCCTATAAAACTCTCAAAACCACCGCCCGACTAGGCACTTCATACAGCACCGCGCCACGACGACTCAAACAACTATACGCA
>NZ_JAFEUT010000009.1:0-1306 GCF_016900985.1 Rothia sp. ZJ1223
GAAGTGTCCCAGGTTTTGTTCCGTTTGAGTAGATGGGAAAATCTGGAACATGCCGAAGAAATTTGATCAGGATGCCAAGGATCGGGTGGTCCGCCTTGTTGAGGACCGCATCCTGGCGGAGGGGATCTCCATGCAGGAAGCGTGCAAGATCGTGGCCCCGAAACTGGGTGTCTCGTGGCATACTGCCCGGCAGTGGGCTCAGGCGGCCCGTCGCGAAGGCAGGGCAATTGATCCTTTACCTGAAGATCTCGTTGCAGAGGTGGCCAAGCTGCGTCGTGAGAATCAGGAGCTTCGCGACACTAACGAGTTGTTGAAGGCCGCGTCAGCTTTTTTCGCCTCAGAACTCGACCCCAAACGTCGGAAATGATCCAGTTCATCGATGAACACCGGGATCGTTTCACAGTCGAGTTCATCTGTCAGACGTTGAAGAGCAATCGGCAAGGTGGCTTCATTTCCTCACGCGGATACCGTCAGTCAAAAGCCCGGGGATTAAGTGCCCGCAGCCTTCGCGACGCCGCATTGACAAGGCGTATTGCCGAGGTTCATGAAGAAAACTACGCAGTCTATGGTATCCGCAAGATGTGGCATGCTCTACGCCGTGAAGGAATCGACATCGGCCGTGAGCAAACCGCTCGCCTGATGCGCCTTGCTGGAGTCAGTGGGAAAGGTAAAGGCCGGTTGCCTGTGACAACTCGCAGGTCCAAGGACTCGGATAATCGCCCTGACTTGGTAGGCCGTGATTTTCGTGCCCCTGGGCCGAATCGGTTATGGGTGGCTGACATTACCTACGTCCGTACCGGTAATGGGTTCGTCTACACCGCTTTTGTCACCGATGTGTACTCCCGCAAAATTGTCGGATGGGCATTATCAGATACGATGCGCACGGAAGCGTTGCCACTACAAGCACTCAACCAGGCGATTGTATGCGCAAAGGAAACAACGGGACTGATTCACCATTCAGACCACGGCTCGCAGTATGTGAGCATTGTCTATAATGAGCGCCTTGCTGAGCATGGAATCACTGCCTCTACTGGGACAGTCGGTGACTCCTACGACAATGCTTTGGCCGAGAACGTCAACGGTTCTTACAAAAATGAGCTTATTCATAGGCGGTCGTGGACTGACGTGGTTGATGTTGAGATTGCGACGTTTGAGTGGGTCTTGTGGTGGAACGAATCACGGCTTCACCAAAGTCTCGGTTACCGTACGCCGACAGAGGTAGAAGCAGGGTTTTGGACTGGCAATCCAAATCACGAGAGAATAGAAATCAAGGCAAATGCCTAGGAACAAAACCCGGGGCACTTCA